>NZ_SMBZ01000004.1 GCF_004342685.1 Sphingobacterium alimentarium | reverse complement strand
TATATCAAATTCAGGAAATACTCAGGAAAGAAGCTGACGATTAAAAAATAAAAAGCCGTATCTAACTTTTGATGTTTTGATACGGCCCCTTTTTGCTTTGGAATATAACGAATGATTTATTTTAACTTTTTGATTTTGATGCTGCGAAAGGTTACTTCATCACCATGGTCTTGAAGAAGGATGTGTCCACTTTCGGCCAGCCCAAAGTTATCCCAATCTTTATACTTGGATAGCGCTACCAAATCTTTAAATTCTTGTGACCCGCGTACGTATTCCAATACCTTCTCACCGTTGAGGTAATGCGTCACCTTATTATCGGGAGTAACGACAATCCGACCGCGGTTCCATTGACCAATAGGGTTGAGGGCTCTTTCCGGTTTATTGGCTTTGATCAAGTCGTAAAGGGAAGCCAACGTTCGGTTGCCTTCTCTCCCCGCTTTGGCGTCGGGATGATTTTTGTCGTCCAATATTTGGTATTCTAGACCTATCGCGGACCCTACTGTTTCTTCTTTTAACGTCACAAAGTACTTCACACCACTGTTGGCGCCTTGTGTAAGTTTGAATTCGAAGCTCAGGTCAAAAGCCTCATATCGAGCCTTACTGATGATATCACCACCATTGGTGGATTCAGCGCCATCCGATTTTTCGACGCGCAACTGTCCATCTTGAATGGTCCATCCTTTCTCCGGAAACTGCATGGATCGGGCACTGCGCCAGCTCTGTGCATCCTGACCATTGAAAAGCAGTTCTACACCTTGGTTTTTTTCCGTAGAACTGAGTTGATTGGGCGTCAAATTTACGACGTATATAGCTTTAGGAAATTCCTGCGGCTTGAGATTTTCGGTCTGAAAACGAATATTTTTGAAATATACCTTAGCACCGTGCAGGTGTGCCGGGATACTGTGTACTTGCAGTGCGATGTGTCCTTCACGATCTATGGTGTCAATCAGGTGTGCTACGGGAATGCCGTTTATCCAAGTTTTGGTGACTGAACCTATCGCTTCGATACGCACTTTGTTGAAGGCATTAGTTTTGTATGCGCTTTTCGCTTGTTCATTCAGATCCAGCGGGTAGAGCCAGCGGCGGCGCGCCTCGTCGTAAATGCCTCCCGTCCATGCGCGTGGAGTAGGGTCTACTTCCACCTGCTTGCCATACATCCAGCGCCTGCTGGCATGCGATGTAGAGTCAATATGGCTTCTTATCTGAATACCCGAATTAGTTTCCGTGCCTTCTAATTTAATTTCTAATTCTAAAATAAAATCCCCGTAAAGTTTTTCTGTCACCAGAAAAGTGTTGGGTGTTCCTTTGGTCATTTCACCTACTATCATCCCGTCTTGGATGGTAATTGGCGCATCGCCACCAACTTTTTTCCATCCCTTGAATGTTTTGCCGTCAAATAAGGATGCATTGGATTTTTGGGAATAACTTACGAGCGGGGTGGCCGCTATACACATAAAACCGAAGAAAATAGCCTGTCTTAACTTTTGGATAGGAGATAATGCTTTCATTGGAAAAGGCTTAAGCTTAAAGATTTAATTGATTAATCCATTAAATGTAATGAAAATATTTATATTTAAGTATTCATCAACCCGCTTATCTTATGACTACCCATTCTCGAAGAGCCTTTCTCAAACAATCCTTATTGCTATCGGGCAGTGCTGCATTATCGGCATCCGCATTTGCTAACGTGAAATTGGATTCACCCAATGAACGCATCAATCTAGCCTGTATCGGTATTGGTAATCGCGGTGCAGAGATCGTTCGGGATCTGTACAAAACGGGGATGTGCAATATCGCTGCCCTATGTGATGTGGATATGGGCGGAAAGCAAACCTTGGATGTATTGCGTCAGTTTCCTGACGTTCCACGTTTCACAGACTTTCGGCAGCTATTTGATAAAATGCGCGGACAGATCGATGCGGTAAGTATTGGTGTGCCGGATTTTTCACATTTCCCCATTGCGATGATGGCTATCGATTACGGGATTCACGTGTACGTAGAAAAGCCATTGAGCCGCACCTTCTGGGAGTCTGAGCTGATGATGCAGAAGGCTGCTAAATTTCCGAAGGTGGTCACGCAGATGGGTAATCAAGGACATTCGGAGGCCAATTATTTTCAATTCAAAGAGTGGGTGCGTACAGGGGTCATTAAGGATGTGACACGTATCGATGCTCATATGAACAACCCGAGGCGCTGGCACGGTTGGGATCCGCAGATGAAGGGCTTTCCCTATCCCGAACGGATACCCGATACGCTAGACTGGGATCTGTGGCAGGCGCATACAGTAGGGCATGAGTACAATCGCAGTTTCGTCAATGGGGAGTGGCGTTGCTGGTATGACTTTGGTATGGGCGCACTTGGAGATTGGGGGGCACATATTATTGATACGGCACATGAATTTCTGGAATTAGGATTACCTAACTCGATTGAAGCCATCAAATTGGCTGAGCATAATTCATTTTTCTTTCCTTATTCTTCGACGATAGCTTTTCATTTTCCGAAACGCAAAAATAGAGGTGCCGTTGATCTAACTTGGTACGATGGATTGGATAATCTGCCTACTATTCCGGCAGGATATGGTGTGTCGGGGTTGGATCCCAATATTCCCCCGCCGAGTACCGGAAAAATCGAACCTTCAAAGCTCAATCCGGGCAAAATTATTTATACAAAAGATACGATTTTTAAGGGCGGATCGCATGGCAGTACTTTGCAGATTATCCCTGAGGAGAAGGCGCGCGATATGGAAAAACAGCTTCCGACCATTCCTACGGGTTCAAACCATTTCGCAAATTTTCTAAAAGCTTGTAAGGGCGAAGAGCAAACTAGATCACCATTTTCGATTTCCGGACCTTTGTCGCAGGTCTTCTGTCTAGGAGTGATCGCTCAGCGTCTCAATACCAACTTGGAATTTGATATTACGAAGAAGCAAGTAGTCAATAATGCCATCGCTAATGCCTTATTGGTGGGGCCGCCACCACGCAAAGGCTGGGAAGATTTTTATGTGGTCTAGCCTCGGTGAGTGTAGTGTGCATGGTATAGTTCGAATTATACACCGATGTGTACGATAACAATGTCTTCATTGTGGTAGGCCGGGTAGTAGGATGATATCGTGCCCGCGGCTTTATAGTCCCTCAATTCATTGTAAATGCTATCGCGCAGTATACCTTTACCTTTGCCGTGGATAAATTTGATTTCGGCGTATTCCCAATAAATGGCGGCATCGAGGTATTCTCTAAAATGGTCGAGTGATACGGCGAGCAATTCGTCCGGGTCATAATCATCCGCATCTCCAATTAAAGCTTCGGCGTGCAGATCTACAATTTTGGGTGGTTTGGGAAGAGTTCTCATTCCTACTAGTGTAAAAAAGGTTTGTCGGGATTGCGACGTATGTAATCCAGTTTGCTTTCAAATAAGGTTGCCATTTTCTTGGCTCTCCATATGGCTTCATCCGCTTTAGGACCTTCAAACAATGCATGAACGGTTTCTTCGAATAGGCTGAGCCACTGATCGAAATGTACTTTACCTATCGGCAGATGTGCATGAGGAGGGAAAGGCCTTCCGTCGTAGGTGTACTCTTCGAGGAGAATAGTCTGCCAAAAACGGTACATCTTATCGAGATGTTGTGGCCATCTGTCTTGGATATTTTGATTGAATATAATCCCCAGCATGTCATCCTCTCTAATTTTGCCGTAGAAAGTGTTGACCATGCGTTGGACGTCTTCTATATTTTCTATATCTCTCATGCTTTCTTACAAAAATGCTGATTTTTTACCTTTTTCACGTCATATAGCTGTCAATTGATTTTTATTGGATGATGTTGACGATTTCGGTAAACCCTCTCTTGCGGGCATGCTGTAGCGGCGTCACGCCGTCGTGGTCCGGGATATGCATATTCGCGCCTGCGTCTTTGAGAATTTGTACGATCTGTTGGTATTTGCTGTTGCCATCGCCCAGGATGACGGCTTCCATCAGTGCCGTCCAGCCCAAGCGATTGACATGATCGATGGGAAAGCCTTTGGTGTTGGCAAGTAATCGCACTGTCTCGATATGGCCACGCTCGCAGGCGGGTATTAATGCCGTGCCGTTGTAACGGTTGAATAAGTCAAATCGGGCGCCATGCGCAATAAATAGTTGTAATAAAGCGGTCTGTCCCGATGCCCCAGCATAGAGGAAGGCAGAATCTTTGTTGTGCGCCTGTAGATTTACGTCGGCACCCCGTTTGACCAGCAGGGTAGCCATTTCGGTATGTTTATTTACAGTAGCTATCAACAGTAGGGAACGACCCTGTTCATCGGTGTGGTTGACGTCTGCACCTTGCTCTAATGCTTTAATTACAGTGGCAGTATCGTTATTTTGTACAGCTTTTAGGAGATTTTGATTGGTATTCATAGTAAATGTCGATTGTTTTTGCGTAGGTTGCCCATGACAGGATTGGAAAGTAAGCATGAAGGATAAAGCGATAATAAAAAAATGCATAGTCTGGTAAAAATTATCTTTCAATAAATCAGCATGTTTATATACAAATGTAAAAATTTGTTTGCAAGTAATTAAAATCGCTGTATATTTGCATCACAATCAACAAAGGTGATACCTTTTCGGGGTGTAGCGTAGCCCGGTATCGCGCCACATTTGGGATGTGGAGGTCGTAGGTTCGAATCCTGCCACCCCGACAACACTTACACTAAGTAAAGTCAAAAACCCGCAAATTGAACGAATTTGCGGGTTTTTTGTTTTTTTTCATACCAAGAAACCCCATACAATATCAATCAAAATGTGAGCTATTCGGTGAGTGATTTTGATACCTTAATTTTACTCACCTATTAGCATATAATTATCTGTATATCAATTTATTGAATACGATGTTTTAATGCTATTTGCTCTTGTTTGATACCCTTTTGAATGCACATAGGTGAGCAGTGTGTAAGGAATCGTGCAAAAGTGTATCAGTTAAACAAAAATTATATTGGTATGAAAAGCAGGAACACATTCGGAATCCACTTCGTATTGCGGATTCCCAAACAACAGAAAAACGGCATGGCAACGGTCTATGCAAGGATTGCCGTAAACGGTCGCAGGTCTGAAATCTCGCTTAAAAAGAAAGTAGCCCCAAAGGATTGGGATGAGGCAAAAGGCAGGGCGAAAGGCAAGCGTGAAGAAATCCAAAAGCTGAACAGCCACATCGAAAGGGTGCGGACACTCATTGCGGATGGCTACCATGAATTGGTACAACAGCGCAAGACCGTCAGCGTGGATGCGGTCAAATCTCTTTTTCTCGGAACGGCAGCGGACACCATGACCCTGCGTAAACTTGTAGAGTACCACAACAGGGAAACGGCACACAAACTTGCACATGGTACATTGAAAAACTACTATACCACGCAACGGTACATCGAGAAATTCCTAAAGGAGAAATACAGGAGGAACGATATTGCATTATCGGTGATCAATTACAGGTTTATCATGGACTTTGAGAGCTATCTGCAAAAGTACCAGCCCAAAGACCACCACAAGCCATTGGGCAACAACGGGGTGATGAAGCACATGGAGCGTTTGCGTAAGATGGTAAACATGGCGGTCACAATGGACTGGCTCGACAAAGACCCATTTGCCAAATACAAACTCCACTTTGACAAGACCGAAAGAGGGTATCTCACAAAGGAGGAACTTAATGTGCTTACGTATAAGTCCTTTTCTATCGAACGCCTGCAATCGGTGCTTGATATGTTCCTTTTCAGTTGCTTTACAGGACTTGCCTATATAGATATGGCGAACCTCACAAGGGGCAACATCGTGAAAGGTATAGACGGTGGGGATTGGTTGGTCACCAACAGGAAGAAAACGGAAACGGTGGTCAAAGTACCGCTATTGCCACAGGCATCCGTACTGATAAAGAAATACCACGACCATCCGAAAGCATCCAACAGCGACACACTGTTCCCTGTTATCTCCAACCAGCGTATGAACAGCTACCTAAAGGAAATAGCGGACATCTGCGGAATCAATAAAACGCTTACATTCCATATCGCACGGCACACGTTTGCCACTACGGTGACATTGAGCAATGGCGTACCCATAGAATCGGTGAGCAAGATGCTCGGACACACGAGCATCCGAACCACACAGATTTATGCCAAAGTGGTGGAACACAAGTTGAGCGAGGACATGCAGAATCTGCGCGATCGCATGGCCAAATAAAAATCAAAGCTGTTGCATAATTGATAAGTTGACAGGGTAAGAATGTAATCATTCTAAAAAAAATACACATAAATATTTTTTCGTACGAAAAATTTCCTACCTTTGATTTTGTAATAGTAATAATAGAGAGTGATATGAAAAATGAACTTACAAAAGCCGAATTGGAAATTCTTCGGACGTTATGGAAACTGGGAGCATCTACAGTTAGGCAAGTCAATGACGAAATCAACAACGAGCGGGAGGTAAACTATACATCCACCTTGAAATTGATGCAGATCATGCATGAAAAAGGTATTCTGAAACGAGATACCAGCCAGATGAAACACGTCTACTCGCCAGCAGAGGCAGAGGACAAAATCAAAGGAAATCTTCTCAAAAATTTCGTGAACACCGTTTATGATGGGTCTCCAAGCAAACTGGTAATGCAATTAATGGGTGGTAAGAAAAACTCAAAAGAGGATTTGGATGCCATTAGGGAAATGCTTAGGAAACTCGATGGTAAATAATATTTTTTAGTCATGAACAATTTGTTGAATAATTACGATTTTACAGATGCACTTATAAGTGCATTGGGGAACACCATATTACATTCCTTATGGCAGGGAGTAATTTTGGCGGTATTGGGTGGTCTTGTCGTCGTTTTGGGAAAGCACCTGAGCTCTGCGTTGAGATACATGCTATTGGTGGGGATTCTTTCAGCTTTTCTCCTGTCAATTATCGCAACCTTTGCAGGCACAATACTCCTTCAAAGGACCGATTTTACGTCCATGGAGACAACGGTCCGTTCACCAGAAGAAGTTCTCACCCACACGAAAAACGGGTTGACATTAGATGACGTTTATGAACAGTTGTCCTATCTATTTGGCTCATTTCGTGATTATTACAGTTTTATCGTATTGCTATGGTTTATGGTTGTGTGTATCAAGAGTGTCAGAATGTGTGTGAATCTTTATGGTGTTTTCCGTCTGAAGAACACAGGCCTTATTGCTACCGATATGCGATGGCAACGTCTTGTAGATCACATTTGTAAAGGAATAGGCGTAACACAGAGGGTAGCATTCCATGAATCTATATTGGCCAAGACTCCGCTCATTATCGGACATTTTAAGCCGTTGGTTCTATTTCCAATAGGTCTTGTTACTTCATTAAGCGTGGAGCAAGTGGAAGCGGTTCTCGCGCACGAATTGGCTCATGTGCGGAGAAATGATTTTATCGTAAATTTAGTGCAAAATGCGATTGAGATCTTATTCTTTTTCAATCCGGCCGTACTTTGGCTATCGTCACTTATCAGAGCCGAGCGTGAGAATTGTTGTGATGATATTGCTGTTGCGTATACCGGAAGCAAATCATTGTACGTAAACGCACTTGTACAATGTGAGGAATATAGCATGTCCACTCCTCATTTAGCTGTTGGTCTAAAAGGAGATAGAGGAACTTTGATCAATAGGGTTAAAAGGTTGTTAAAAAAAGAAAGACCCACATTAAACTTAGTTGAGCGATTGATTTTAGCAATCTGTTTGAGCTGCACGATGGTTGTGGGAATTGCTATAGCCGTCAATCCCATAAGCACCTATGCTAAATCCAAATATCAGGATATTGAATGGACACAGGATGAACCTCGTGTGCAGGGTGAAAAAATCGTAGAAGAACTCATAAAAATGGAATTGATTCATGACAGAAAAAATTTCCGACTCCGTATCACTAATGAGGCTCTTTATATTAATGGGAAGCGACAGCCGGAAAAAATCCACCGTCATATCATGCAACGATACGTGAAAAACCCTGATCATCGACTTGACTTCACACAAACAGTAAAAACAGACTAATCATTTGCCGGATATTATCCCGTTAATAACCTGTGTTCACTCATGGGGTAGGATACTATTGGCTATAGAAAATTAAACTTATGTACAACATTTTAATCAGAGCCATTACCGTTGTAGGGCTTATATGGAACACTTTTGCCCTGAATGCACAGGAATCAGGAGGCATCATACATGGACGTGTTCTAGATATTGATGGCACACCCCTGGTTGGAGCAACTACGTCATTGGTGAGAGAGGTAGATACCTTTACAATTAGTTCGGTGGCAACAGACGAGTATGGTAAATATCGACATGCTAACATAGAGGCAGGAGATTACCAACTTATTGTAAATCACTTGGGTAATGAGCGTTATATTTCTGAACTCTTACGGATTGAAGCAGGTGCTACTATGCTTATGACCGACATTGAGATTGGGGAGTCCACAACAATTTTGAAAGAGGTCATTGTTGTAAGGAAAGAGCCATATATTACCCAAAAAATAGATAGGACGGTGGTCAATGTGGACGCACTTATCAGTAACGCGGGCACAAACGCATTGGATGTGTTGGAAAAAACACCAGGTGTGCGTGTCGATCCTAACGGAATGATTAATCTTGCGGGAAAGGCTGGTGTGGTGGTGTATATTGATAATCGTCCTACCTATATGTCTGGCGAGGAACTTGCCAATTATCTGAGGTCAATGCCCGCATCGTCTTTACAAAAGATAGAAGTGATGCAGAATCCACCAGCCCAATATGATGCGGCAGGTGATGCTGGAATCCTCAATATTCTTACAAAGAAAGCGCCTGGAACGGGATTTACTGCCGGATTGGATTTAGGATTGATACAGCACAGGTATACTGCGTCAAATAACAGCATGAATTTTGGTTATTCCGGAAATAAGTTGCGGATGAATGGAAATCTGGGGTATGTGGTACAAAATGGATTTGCAGATGTAAGTATTTCCAGACAGTTTTTTGACGCAACCGGTAAAATCACATCTACTTTTGACCAATTGTCAAAAATAAGGAGGCAAGGTCAAGGGATGCTTTCTATGATTAACGTTGATTACAACTTAACTGAAAAATCCACAATGGGCATTGTTCTGAATGGAACTTTTGCAAGACCGAATAGGAAAACACCAAACCGAAATAGTATTTATGACAGCGGTGGTATGCTGGATTCAACGTTATTGTCTGATAATCTGGAAAAAGGACGTATAGGAAATATCAGCTTTAATCTTAACTATCGGCGAAAATTTGACAAAGAGAACCATGACTTCATTATCAATGCGGACTATCTTAATTTCCAAATAGACAGGGATCAGAGATTCAATAATAGTGGGATCCAAAACGATGGTCTGTTAACATTTTTTGAACAGCTTAGTGGCAAATTGGAATCTGACATCAATATCTATTCAATAAATGCCGACTATAGGTATCCGTTAACGGAGGACATTCTGATTTCTACGGGGGTAAAAACCAACTTTACAAAGACAGGGAACACGGCCGATTATTTCTTTGTAAAGAATGATGAGTACATACCAGATTATGACAAGACTAACAATTTTAGGTACAGGGAAAACATTAACGCTGCTTATGTCAATTTCTATGCCGATTACCAGCGTTTAAGTATCCAGTTGGGACTAAGAATTGAGAATACCATAGGGTCAGGGCATCAACTAGGTAATGTGATGCGCCCAGATTCATCATTTAACCGCAATTACACTGGCTTATTTCCAACTTTATTTATGCTTTACAAATTAGATAGCTTATCTCACAATCAACTTCGATTTAGTTATGGAAGACGGTTAGAACGTCCGTATTACCAAGATCTTAATCCATTTCTAAATCCCGTTGACCACTACACATACAATGTTGGCAATCCATATCTTGAACCTTCATTCTCCAACAAGATTGAGCTAAGCCATATATTTAAAAATATGGTCACTACAAGTATCGGGTATAGTGATGCACGGAATCTGGTTTCGGAAACCATTGAGATCATGGATGGTACATATTATAGTAGACCGAACAATATCGGGAGAACTACGGTATGGAACGCATCTGTTGATGTAGCACTTAGTCCAATTCGGTGGTGGGATTTACAATTTCGAGCTGAAATGGCCAGATTGCATGCTAGGGGTGATTTTTATATGGGATATTTGGACAATATCGGCTATAATGGTTATATACAAGGGATGATGGGCTTTGGACTGGGCAAAGGATGGAGGGTTCAGGTCGATGGACATTATCAAACAGATATCACACAGGCACAATTTGTTTATGGCAGTAAATGGGGGGTGAATACAGGCGTATCAAAAAAAATATCGGATCGAACTTCCATTAGATTCAGCGCTTCGGATATTTTCTATACAAACATTAATCGCGGTATTATAAATGACTTACACGATGCAAAGGCAAATTATCGGAATGTCGGAGATACAAGACGGTTTCAGTTGACCTTTAGCTTTAGGTTTGGGAATTCAGGTGTTTCTAAACCGGGTAACCAAACCAATAGTGCCGATGAGGAAAGAAGCCGTGTTAAACTATAATTTGAAATGATGCGCTGACATACCAGTCGTGAAGTAAGAAAAACTCAAATTCAGTATATTTGTTTGAGACAGTCACAAGGGACTGTCTCTTTCCATTGATGCCAAAAAGGTAGGAATGTTAGTCACGGTAAAACAGATAGGTCTATGAAAGAGAGAATATATTTTAAGACACGCCCCCGCTTTGGAAAAGCACAGCATCCGTTTGATATTGGTATGCCTTTCTTTTGGTGGAAAGGACATTATGACCTACATTTCCTAAAAAGGCTTTACGAACGCACACAGGATGAATTTGGGGCATACTATGACCACCATCTGCAATTCTTTTTGCAGGAGAACAAAGAAGCGTCCGAAAGCGAATTTTTCAGACACGTGAACGACATTGTGAGCGATGAACTTAACAAGCTCATAGCGGACGATAAACGGGAATCCAAATCAAAGCACAAAAGCATCGTACAGCAGAAAAAAAAGCTAAGGGCATTCCTTGACCATCTCGTTTCGATAGACCAATGGAACGTTAGCAGGACAAAAGACGAAATTATAGCAGAAAAGGAAAGCGAAATTAAGGAGTTAAAGGAAATCGTGGTGCAACTTACCAAAGAACTTAAAGAAGCCCAAAAACTCGAGACGGAGGGTTATATCGACATCCCCGAGGGCTACGTTTTAACGGTAGTTGACCTTTTTGTAAAGCTAAGGAAGCAGGATTTAAAGGACGGGCGTGAGTTGGTTTTCTCCCAATTTGCTACGGTATGGATAAAGATGATATGCCGATATTTCCGAGAAAACAAGCAACCTATCAGTACAGATACCATACAACGGTATTTTCCGGCAGACCTCAGAGATTTAAAGAAAAAATATGCCGAAGTACCGTCAAAAAATAGGCTTTTCGACATTGTTCCTGCCAAAAAAAGACGTTTATAACAATATACATTTCAAATCAAGCCAAACCTAACTAATTTCTTAACTTTCTGTAAACCAATACGGAAGCGTATCAAAAATGACCATCCGTAAAGTAACGGTCATGACCGTATTGCCCTGTTCCATTCCTTTGTACCAAAAGCGGTCGGAAACATACCGTTTGTTTCCATCCGTATGGTAACAGATTTTTTAACGATAACACAAAGGAGGAAAGATGAACGTAGAGCTCATCACGAGGGATGACCTCGAAAAATTCAAAAAGGAACTGTTCGAGGAAATCAGAAAGCACAGCCCCCACCCAAGAAAACACGGACAGGAACAGAGGGCATGGTTCAAAAGCTACGAGGTGCGCAAGTTGCTCGGCATATCGGCAGGCACATTGCAGAACCTACGTGTGAACGGCACATTGCCGTTCAAGAAAATCGGTGGACTGATGTACTATAAATATGAGGACATCCAAAAGCTGATGGAGGGAGGTGAAGATGGGGAATAGCACCTGTAAAGAGCGGAAAGATTTTCGGAAAGACTACCGGAAAGACACGCTACCCGCAGTCAGTACTCCAAAGGTAAACCTTTGTCGCCCTGTAGGGAGCAAGTTTATTTTTTTGCAATGCAAAAAACCTTTCCCCCACGCTCCGCAGTGTGGGGAACGGCGGATGCTCCCGATGGTCGCAGTCCGTAAACTTGGGGAGGTTCGCCAATGAAAAAATTGGCGAAAGAAAAGGAGACGGACGGAATAACACGCAAGCGTGGCCGTCCGAAAAAAGCCATCACACGGAGCGTTTCGCTCGTGGTACGGATAACCCCTACCGAACGTTTGGCGATTGCAGGGAAAGCGAGAAATGCGGGCATGCGGATAAGCGATTGGTTTCGGCAGTCCGCAAAGACTGCCGAAATAAGACCAAGACTTTCAAAAGAGGAAACGGGCTACCTGCGCACATTGTCCGGCATGGCAAACAATCTCAACCAGTTGACCAAGCTTGCACACAAGGGAGGGCTTGTGTCAATCATGGCGAATCTGCGCAGTTTACTGAACGAAGTGGAGCAGTTAATGGAAAGGATTGGTAAGGATGATAGCTAAGGTTATTACGGGCAAAAGTTTCGGCGGTTGCGTCCGTTACCTGTTGGAACGTGAAAAGTCCTTTGTTTTGGACTCGGCAGGCGTTAGGGATTATGACATCAAGGCGATTATTGCCGACCTCAACGCACAGCGCAAGATGCGCCCACAGCTTGGCAATGCCGTAGGGCATACCGTGCTAAGTTGGAGCAACGAGGACAGGGATAAACTTAGCATAGAGAAGATGGTGGAGCATGCAAGGGAATACATGGAAAAGATGGGCATCAAGAATACCCAGTACCTTACCGTACTGCATACCGATAAGAAACACCCACACGTACATATTGTATATAACCGAGTGGACAACGATGGAAAGACGATAGGCAATTTCAACCATTGGCACAAAAGCCGAAAGGTATGCAGGGAGACGACCGAGCGTTACGGCTACCATCTCGGCAAGGGTAAGGCAAAGGTGAATAGGCAGGCACTTCGGGGAAATGACAGGTTGCGCTATGCGATACACGATGCCCTTAAATCCATCATGGCGAAAGCCACCACATGGAAACAGGTGGAAACGATGCTTGCAAGGCAGGACATCGGCATCCATTATAAGTACCGTAGCGGAACAAATGAAGTGCAGGGCATTTCATTTGAAAAGGATGGTGTAAAGTTCAAAGGTTCGGCTATCGACCGCAAATTTAGTTTCGCCAGTATGAAGAAACAGTTAAGCCACAATCGGGGAACGGAAATATCACAGTCCACTACACTTGCCGACCAGATAAGGGAGGTACTCGGACAACAGGAACATCGGTCAGAGGAATACGAAACGGGATTGGGTTTGCTCGGTGACCTACTGGATATGCCCGCTTCGATAGAACCCGAACCCGACCCAACGTGGCGCAGGAAGAAAAAGAAACCGGAGGAAGAAAAATCAAGAGGAATCAGCAGATAAAACACTAAAAAAATGAACGAACAGGAATTACAGACCGCTGTTAAAGACCAACAGGAGATAGTGGTACTAATGGATAAACGTGTGCAACAACTCGAAAAACAGCAATCCGAAACCAAAGACTATTCAGCAGAATTGGCAGATATAGTCAAGAAGTTGGAGAGCAATATACAGGACGAAACGCTTGTCGGACTGAAAGCGTCCATCCTAAAGCACGCTAAGGCAACCGATAGCCTTGTCACCGCTTTGGAGCAACAGAAGAAAGCGATAAGCGAAATGCCACAGCGAATAAAGGTCAATGTGGAGCATCGCCTAACAGGGCGACAACGACCGTATGTCATTACGGGAGCAGTCCTTGTGCTTGTATCGGTACTTTCTCTTTTCGCCAGCATTCAGCTTTGGCGGTCAAACTCCGCTCTGTGCGACAGTGACATCAAAATTCGCATGGTTAGATTACTTTATCCGCAAGTTTCTTTGGATATAGATTCCATCTACTACAACAATCCCAAACAACTTAGAATTTGGGTGAAGCAGGAGGAAGAACGGTTGATTGCCATTAGAAAAGCCGAAGAAAGTGCAAGGCAGTCCACGGAACAGGCAGAACGGGCAAAAGAAGAAGTGAATCGGCTGAAAAGAACAGGAGATAAAAAATAATGCTAAATTATTTGGGTATCATCAACCTAATCTATATTTTTGTTGAAATCGTCAAGATGAAAATTTCAAGACAATGGAAGCAAATTTCGGAGAGTATATCAGAAAACTAAGAACTCAAAATGGATGGACGCTTACCCAATTAGGCGCAAAACTTGGTATTGATTCTGGTGCTTTGAGCAAAATCGAGACAGGAAAGAAGGAATTGGATGAAGTCTTTTTGCCAAATCTTGCAGAAGCATTTAATCTTGATTTAGAAATGTTAAAGTCTGAATTGATAAGTGAGAAAATTGCAAATACAATTTATCAATCCAGATGTAATGACAATGTACTAACCCTTGCAGAAGAAAAAGTAAAATACATCAGGCAGAAAAACACAAAACAAATAACTTTAAAGCTTTAAACATTATGTACACTCAAAATGAATTAGAAACAATTTCAATTGTCGAAGAACCACAAATGTTTATTGACTTTAACACCTATAAACGTAAAACTTCCGTAAATCGAAAGGAAGCTTTAAAAATTGTATCTCTTTTTAGTGGTTGTGGCGGATTAGATTTAGGCTTTTCGGGAAACTTTGATTTTCGAGACAGACATTTCGATAAAACCAAATTCAGAATTGAATATTCTAATGATATCGACCCTGCTGCAGAATATGTTTATAATGCGAATACTTCTTTTTTCAATGACCACAAGTTGCATCGTGAAGATATAAAAGATGTTAACTTTGAAGATATTCCTGATTTTGATTTTTTACTCGCAGGATTTCCTTGTCAACCATTTTCAAATGCTGGATTGAGAAAAGGTATTAATGACGAAAGAGGAAATCTCTTTGAGGAATGTGAACGACTACTAAAAGTAGGGTTACAAAGGGAAAACAAACCCATAGGCTTTGTTTTTGAAAATGTTAAAGGTATTTTATCCTCAAAAATGGCAGACGGGACAAGCATACCTGACGAAATTGTAAAAAGAACGGAAAAATTAGGTTTTAAAACCTGCTATAAACTATTAAAAACAAGCAACTATGGGGTTCCTTCCAATCGACAACGCTTAATCATTATTGGGTTACGGAAAGATTTAGATTTAGGTCATTTTGATTTTAACTTGCTGGAGCAAATCGTTATGGAATATAATCTACCGAACGAAGTATATAATCCTTATGATTTATATCTTGGCTCTGCTTTATGTGATATACCTAAAAGTGCACCACAAGCTAATGATTACTGGAAATATTCCCCTGGGGGGCAATATATGGTTGATAAAATAGGACCATGTGAAGATGGGAAAGAGGCATTAACCAAATTCAAAAAAAGAACACCCTTGAATCAAATTAGTAAAACGATTTCACAAGGTAAATCTTGGAAAAGTATGAATCCCGAAGACATGTCGGAACGTTTTAGAAGAATTTGGGATAACCCTAAAAAATATCATGCACCTAATTTCTATCGTAGATTTGCATTGGGTGAAATTAATGGTACTATCACAGCATCGGCTCAACCTGAAAATTGTGGTATTACGCATCCCTTTGAAAACAGGAGGTTTACTATTAGAGAGATTGCAAGGATTCAATCATTTCCTGATAATTTTAAATTCCCTTACAAGACCATTGCGAATGCTTACAAAGTAATTGGTAATGCAGTTCCGCCAGTTTTTGCTTGGGTTATTGCCAAGGCATTGGAAAAGCATTTAGAGAATGGAAAATATTAATCATATTAAAGCATATATACTTGGGTTATTAGTTGGGAGTGGGAAAATAGATGAAAACACATTTGTAATTGACCTTCCCTTCAAAAAATGGGGAATGGAGCCGAAACGGATGAATATTATCGCAACTGATATTCTTACGAAGATATGTCAATATTTTAACACCTCATATAGTTTTAATGTAACTTACGAAATTGGGAACGGTAAATGGTTGATTATGCCATTGGATAATTCCGATATTTCAAGTCTGAAAAATGACTTACAATATTTGGGGTTGCCGATTGGAGGATTTCTGCTGTCTTCTGCTGATTTGACAACCGCTAAATTAAAATTGACAGGCATAAATACTGCAAGTTTTTTATCTGGAATTTTTGATACAAGAGCAAGTTTGACATTATCACACAGAAGATTTACAGATGATGCGCCAGTAGTTTCTGTTGAGATTCCGGGAAGCACTCGGAATTTTAATTTTGTTGTTCAGCTTTGTGCTTGGCTTACAGATTTAGGTTCGACAACTGATCAAATTTTGTACAATCACCCAAACCAACATTCAGCTTCAGACCCTGATTATAAAGGTTGGAAAAAAGGATTTAAAATTCGTTTTTTGGTTCGTTCCTTTCTTACCCAATATTCTTTTGCGTTACAAGCCAAATCAATTGACGTAACCAAAATAGAGAAGCATCAAAAGAAAGAAGAGCAAATCCCTTGTATTTTAAGAAAACTAAGGACGCCAAGTCCTGTTTCCGTTCATACAGACCAAAATTCTGATGAGCTACCAATTGAAGTAAGAAACAAACTGTTCTTTCACTATCATCATTTTTGTGCGGTTTTGGGTTGTCGTCACGCACCTGTTGAGGAAATTGAAAAATTAGTAAAAAACAAAAATAGATATATCAACTTTTTCCCAAGATTATCAAAGGGAACGAAAAAAGAACTTTTGAAAAAGTTGGAAGAAATTAAAGCCGAATATTTTCCCGAATTGGAAATTTCAACGCATAAAGCCAAAGTTTCAAGACTTATAGAACACGAAGATTTTAAAAGTTTCACGGGTATTGACCAAGGCATTGCCTATCTATTTGCAGAAACTTTAAACGGGAAAAGACATATTGGTTCAATGGACGGTATTATCAATACGCATACAACTGCAATATTAACATTGAAAACCATTGGAAACACATTTGATAGTCCATTATTAGTCATTAACCCAGTGAATGACAGAGCTTTTATTTGTTCATCTGTAAGCAACAGCTTGAATCAACAACTCATAAAAACAAAAATTAAAGTAGATAACCTAACCGTAAATTTGAAATAGTGATACAGAATGAAATAAGTTATTATGAAGAATTTTCAAAGAAATTCAGCCAATATCTAAATACATATCTTGGAGATAACTATAGCGTTTTTTATTCCTGTAATAAAACGTTAGATTTTATTATTTATGATTTAGAGAAACAATCGGGGATTACCATAAAAGAAGAAGGAATTTACATTCCTAAACTGAAAGTAGATATTGTATTTGCCATAATCAATCCTGATAAAAAAGTACGATTGATATTGATTGAAGCAAAGTATTTAAACCAGTTGAGTTTGAAAGATTATTCGCAGTTGGTGGGCTATTTACAGGTTGCAAAAACCATTGATTTAGGTTTGTTACTTCTTATTCAAAAGGGAATGTCGTCTAATAAACTATCAAATGACTTTCAAGAAATTGTTCGATTGAAAAAGCTTCCTATGGATTGGTTTATTGATATGAAAAAAATTAATGAACAATACAATTTCAAAACGGGGATTATAAACTATTTGCCAGCAGGAGGGATTGACTGGATTGATACAGCAGACATCAACGGGATTTCTTCTTTCGAAGAATTAGCAGAAATATTGAGAATGTAATGACTAAACGACAGAACAAAGGAATTAATAATTTGCACGGAATAGCTCAATTTTCGCTTTTCGTGTCATCCTATTTGCCTTTGTTTTTGCTACTGATAGTAAGGCAGGTATCTGTGAATAGTGAATATCTAAACTGGGCAGGGGTTTCTTGGGAATCCGTGAAAATGTTCGGGGTAAAATTTGGTTTATCAGCATTTCTTATCACTTTCTCGGTCATTGGGGCATTTGGTTATTGGAAAACATTAGCAAATATTGAAGAAGTTGCAAAAAATGGAAACCCAGTAATTATTACTGATGTTAAGAATAAAAACAGTGAATCAATTGGATATATCGCTACGTACATAATCCCGTTTTTATTTCAAAGTTTTGATGGTTGGTACGAATGTGCTTCTGTCATTTTTCTACTTTTGATAATTTATCGTATTTACATTAATTCGTCTTTACTTTTAATCAATCCGCTTTTGAGTTTTAGATTCGGTATATATGAAATTGAATACATCGCTCAAAATGGTAAAAATAGAAATGGATTGATTATTTCACGAGACAAATTTTTGCAAGATGATTGTAAAGTAAAACTTTATGAAATCGGGCATAAACTATATTTCGCAACCAGTAATAACTCAAATAAATGATTATCGAGGAACTTTTACAAAAAATAGAAAATATAAGTGAGGATAATGTAATCCTCTACTTTATCACAAGGGTGCTAAAGCCTGAAGTAAAAGCATCAAGTAAAATAATGGATAAATATTTGTTCAAAGTTTACCAAATTGATGTCAACGATGAAATCAGGGAACATCTGTACACGCTAACACAAGAGCAATTAAATGGTCTTGTAAAACGAAAAACTGAATTGCACGAATACGATGTAATTACAGATGATACAGCCCAATTATTCACATATCAAATGACTAATAAAGCAATGTCTTTTTACGATGTTGTCAATAATCAATTAAGTTCAAATCCGCCTAAAATAAAGAGTTTAGAAGAAATTATTGTGAATGAAGAATTGTGGGCTTATTGTGTCGGTTTCTACAATGATGAAAACGAGTGGGTTTACACTTTCAGAAAGATACTCGCTGCTAAGGTGGCTATAGATGAGAATGATAGTAATAAAAAAAGTAAACTCCAAAAGACTATAAGGACAATTTTCAATTCTAAAAGCCAAAAGCTTGAATTGATTGAGGGAGAGACAGTAAACTTAGACAAACAAATTGACTGTATATATTACGAAGACACTTTTTACATAGCAAAGAAGACTCAATTCGAGCAAATTATTGGCTTAGAGGAAGAATATAAAAATCAGGCAAAAGAAGTAGTAACAGCATTAGCTTCAACAAATATGATTGAAGGGCTTGAAATCATCGCCAAACAAATTGAAGGAAACCCATCTATCCATAAAAAACTTGTTCGATTAACAAAAATTGGCAACTATCAAGGCCTTGATGCGAAAACTATCCGAAAAATGCAACGAATATGTAAGAAGTATGGAGAAACACTAAAGTTAAAAGATAGAAAGTTGTTTATTGAAGACGAAAATGATATTACCCTAACTCTTAAAGTATTAGCAGACTATTATAAGTTGGGAGAAGTATCAGGAAAAGCGTATGGTACGTATGCTGGGAAACAATTACAAACAACAAAATAATATATCCCCTCGCTCATTAGTGGCTTGCGAAACCCCACCGCTCTTTGTCTTGCGCTGTTCTCGCTTTGGCTGTTTACGGTGAATGGCTGATGTATAATTTGTAGCCGATTGCTTCCTTTTGTTGGTTTAAATCCCTATCTTTATACCAATAACCGAGCAAACTATATGTGAGCAAAAAGGTGAGCGGTTCTTCAAAAGTATTTTCAACCAATTGATTGATAGATATTTGCGGAGGTGTGGAATCTTCCTGCCACCCCGACCACACTTACACTAAGTAAGGTCAAAAACCCTCAAATTCTATGAATTTGAGGGTTTTTTGTTTTATATTATATCAAGAAACCCCAAAGAATATCAGCCGGGCATCCGTTCAAGGCTTCGTTGTTTGGTAAAAATGCAGGGCTTCCGGCTTTGGAACTGCATTTTGCAAAATGCAAAGAGGATTTAAAAGACCACCCAAGTAAGCAGACCCTAAAAGCTGCAATTTCTATTGCTCTGAAATCCACAAATGATGAGCAGGCTTTTAAAAAGCAGTTGAGTGAACAGGGCATTAATGTAGTGGTCCGCCGGAACGATACAGGTCGTATTTATGGTATCACTTTCATAGACCACAATTCAAAGGCGGTTTGGAACGGTTCACGCTTAGCAAAGGAACTTTCTGCCAATACCTTTAATGATTATTGGAACAATAATATCAAACCGGAGATTAAAGAACCTGTCGTACAACTTCCAAAAACATCCACATCAAATGATGCAGATCTTCCTGCGGAAGAACCTCATCATTTGTTCGACTTCCTGAATACTACTGAAAAACACGAAGACGGTTTGATTGAGACATTTGGCGGTTTGTTACCCGAAGCACAGGGCGATGATTACGAGGAACAGGATTTTGCTAACAAAATGAAGAAGAAAAAAAAAAGAAGACTGTAAGAGGTCAGATTTTGGAATTAAAAATCTGTTTTTAAAAAGATTTATTGAGCTGTCACTTTATAATTCTGAAAGAATTTGAGTTGTATTTAAGTAATTGCTTAAATAAACAAAGTGACTATCTTTGTGCTATGGACAATAATTCTTGCATACGACAACAAGCAGACATTAAACAAATAAACCGCTGTAAAGACCGAGTTTCAGAACTCAACGGTTCTTTTGACTATTTATCGAACGGACTTGAATTAGCGGGAAACAATGTAAGACTGAAAATACTCTTTCTACTTTATGAAGAAAAACGACTTTGTGTTTGTGATATAAGTGATATTCTTGGTATGACAATTTCAGCGGTTTCACAACACTTGCGGAAACTCAAAGACAGAAAACTTATTGAAACCGAACGAGAAGCTCAAACTATTTTTCACTCACTGACTAAAGAGTATGAAAAAATGCTGAAACCATTTTTCAAAATACTTGACGAAAACAAAATATTAGAAACAATATGAAAACTGACAAAAAATTAATTGGTGCAGGACTTTTGACTACAATTGCAGCTTCTCTTTGTTGCATCACACCAGTATTGGCTCTTATTGCAGGAACAAGCGGTCTTGCTTCCACTTTTTCTTGGCTTGAACCTTTTCGACCCTATTTTATCGGGTTGACAATTTTGGTTCTTGGTTTTGCTTGGTATCAAAAGTTGAAACCCAAAAAGCAGATAGATTGCAATTGTGAGACAGAAGAAAAACCAAAATTCATTCAGTCAAAAATGTTTTTAGGAATTGTAACAGCATTTGCAATCGTAATGCTTGCCTTTCCATACTACTCAAGCATTTTCTACCCAAAGACAGAAAAGCAAATTATAGCGGTGGACAAATCCAATATTCAAAAAGTAGAATTTACGATTAGCGGAATGACTTGTGCAAGTTGTGGCGAACACGTAAATCACGAAGTAAATAAATTGACAGGAATAATAAGTTCAAACGCCTCATACGAAAAAGGAAACGCAATCGTGGAATTTGACAACTCAAAAACGAATATTTCTGAGGTCGAAAAAGCAATTAACTCAACAGGATATTCTGTAACCGACAAAAAATAAAACCAAATGGAAATCATATTGCAATCAACAATTACTTGCCCCAACTGCGGACACAAGAAAGAAGAAACAATGCCGACAGACGCTTGCCAATATTTCTACGAATGTGAAAAATGCAAACAAGTTCTTAAACCAAAACAAGGAGACTGTTGTGTTTATTGTAGTTACGGAAGTGTTCCTTGTCCACCAATTCAGCAGGACAAAAAATGTTGCTGACGGACAGAAAACAGAAGAGCAACTAAAAGTATTTTTTATTTGGATGCTTCATAAATGTTACGATACAAAAGGATCATAGAAGCTACAACTCTTATCACTTCGCCAAACACTGCCACGCACCGCCATTGACTGCCACATTCTTATAGCCGCTGTGTAGAGCCTTTAAATTCACGCCCGAACATTAAAACTAAAAAAGAATGCAGGGAGAAGACGATTTAAGAGGTTTAGCCAAAATAATGGCTTTTATGCGGGCAGTCAGTATTCTTTTGGTGCTGATGCACCTTTATTGGTTCTGCTACGGGTTCTTTTTAGAACGTGGTTGGACGTTGGAAATAATCAACAAGATGTTAGGCAATTTCGACCGGACGGCGGGCTTGTTTTCACATACCCTTTATACCAAGGCGTTCGCTTTGGTTTTGCTTGCTTTGAGTTGTTTGGGAACGAAAGGCGTAAAGAATGAGAAGATAACCTGGGCTAAAATCTACGTGGCTTTGGGCGTTGGTTTTGTGCTGTTCTTTCTGAACACGCCGTTGTTAAAGCTATCTCCGGTAATAGGCACATTTCTGTATATCCTTACTATCTCGTTAGGTTATATTGCTTTGCTGATGGTGGGCGTATGGATGAGCCGCTTGCTTCGTACCAACTTAATGGACGATGTTTTCAACAACGAGAACGAGAGCTTTCAACAGGAAACAAAGCTGATGGAAAATGAATATTCCGTTAACCTGCCCACCAAATTTTACTACAAAGGCAAATGGAACAACGGTTGGATAAACATTGTAAATCCTTTCAGGGCATCAATCGTGTTGGGTACTCCGGGTTCCGGTAAATCTTATGCCATCGTAAACAACTACATCAAGCAGCAGATTGAGAAAGGCTTTAGTATGTATATATATGATTTTAAATTTGACGACCTTTCCACCATTGCCTACAATCATTTATTGAAGCATCGGGATAAGTACAAAGTTCAACCAAAATTCCATGTGATAAATTTCGATGACCCACGCAAGAGCCATAGGTGCAATCCACTCAATCCCGATTTTATGACAGACATTTCCGACGCTTACGAAGCGGCTTACACCATAATGCTGAACCTCAACCGTAGCTGGATACAGAAGCAAGGGGATTTTTTCGTGGAAAGCCCAATTATCCTATTGGCTGCCATTATTTGGTATCTGAAAATCTATGAGGATGGTAAGTATTGTACATTCCCGCACGCCATTGAATTGCTGAATAAAAAGTATTCGGACGTATTTACCATTCTGACCTCATATTCCGATTTGGAAAACTATCTTTCTCCGTTTATGGATGCCTGGCAAGGTGGCGCACAAGACCAATTGCAGGGACAGATTGCATCGGCAAAAATCCCTTTGTCAAGAATGATTAGCCCACAGTTGTATTGGGTTATGACTGGCGATGACTTTACGCTCGACATCAATAACCCAAAAGAGCCTAAAATTTTGTGCGTGGGTAATAATCCCGACCGCCAAAATATCTACTCCGCAGCATTGGGTTTGTACAATTCCCGTATTGTTAAGCTCATCAACAAAAAAGGGCAATTAAAGAGTTCAGTAATCATAGATGAGCTGCCCACAATTTATTTTAGGGGACTGGATAATCTTATCGCAACAGCGAGAAGTAATAAGGTGGCTGTATGTTTGGGCTTTCAGGATTTTTCGCAATTAACAAGGGATTATGGCGACAAGGAAAGTAAGGTAATTCAAAATACCGTTGGTAATATTTTCTCCGGGCAGGTAGTTGGCGAAACGGCAAAGAGCCTTTCGGAACGTTTCGGAAAAGTATTGCAGAAACGCCAAAGTATGACGATTAACAGGAATGATAAATCTACCTCTATCTCCACACAGTTAGACAGCCTTATTCCGGCTTCTAAAATCTCAACACTTACACAAGGTATGTTTGTCGGTTCGGTATCAGATAATTTTGATGAACGTATTGAGCAAAAAATCTTTCACGCTGAAATTGTAGTGGACAATGAAAAAGTTGCCGCAGAAACTAAAGTATATCAGAAGATACCGGAAATCCTATCCTTTGTTAATGAACAGGGAGAAGATAAAATGAAACAGGAAATTGAAAGCAATTACCGTCAGATAAAATCAGACATCCTGCATATTGTGGAAAGCGAAATAGAACGGATCAAGAACGACCCGAACTTGCAGCATTAAGTGCAAGAGGGATAATTTTCTCAAATTGCTTGTGTATTTAGAAATAATATCGTAATATTGCGATATTAAAATATCGAAACAATGGGAGCAAGCAAAACAGACCATTTTACAGATCAGCAAAACCAAATTGCGATTATCGCAAAAGCGTTGGGGCATCCGGCAAGAATAGCCATTATAGAGTATCTCCTAAAAGTGAATGCCTGTATATGCAGCGATATAGTTGATGAACTTCCCTTGGCACAGCCTACCGTTTCGCAGCATTTGAAAGAATTAAAAAACGCAGGATTGATAAAGGGAAATATTGAAGGTAATTCTATTTGCTACTGCATCAATGAAAAAACCTTTGATTTACTGAAAGAATATTTTTCAAAAATCATCTTTACCGTAACCAATCAAAAATGTTGCTAATCGTATGGAAATCGCATTTATCATTTCAATAGTATTGCTCATAGCTTATTCTTTTCTTGCATTGTTTGACGGTGTATTTCTGCATCTGTACAAATACCGTTTGTACGAACATAAGGAAAGTAAATTTGAACATCTTACGCATACCGTAAGAGCAATTCTGTTTACAGGTATTCTCGTTTCATTATTCACCAACATAGAAAATAATAGCTTATTTTTATTTGGTGCAGCGTTGGTAGTAGCTGATATTATCACATTGATTGTTGATGCTTATTTAGAAAAAGACAGCCGTAAATTTATGGGAGGTTTGCCACGTTGGGAATACATTTTACACCTGTTGGTAAACGGTTTTCATTTCGCAAGTATAGCGGTATTCTTAGTCATTAAAATAAACCTTGACAGCAACGGAATTACATTAGCTAATAATTTTCAGCAGATAGAGAGCTTTCATACATTTAGAACTATAGCTATAAACCTTTTACCCGGAGCAGTGCTTATAAGCCTGTTACATATTTTGGTTTATTTCCCAAAATTCAATTTCTATTTTAATAAGTTGAACTTTAAATGTTGCTAAAAATTTGCTTATAATAATCGCAATATTACTATATAACAATAATACAAAAACAATGAAACTATCAGAAATTAAAGAAATCCTACCAATATTAGAGAATGTTGAATTTCAATTAGAGAACGGAACATTTGTACCGGAACATTTCCACGTTACCGAAGTGGGACAAATCAATAAAAATTTTATTGATTGTGGCGGAACCATCAGAAATGAAAAAGTTGTCAATTTCCAATTATGGAATGCTAACGATTTTGAACACAGACTAAAGCCAACCAAACTATTAAATATCATCAAATTATCCGAAGAAAAATTAGGTATTGAAGATGCTGAAATCGAAGTAGAATACCAAAGTGATACTATCGGAAAATATGATTTGGATTTCAACGGAAAAACATTCGTACTAAAAAGTAAAACAACGGCTTGCTTGGCAAATGATGCCTGTGGCATTCCTGCTGAAAAACAAAAAATAAAATTATCGGCGTTGAATAATGCGTGTACACCTAATTCAGGATGTTGTTAAACCCTATAAATCAATCAAAATGTATAAGAATTTAGTTGAAACAATAAACAATGTTACTACTTTTCAAAATATCACTGAGGAACGTAAAAGCACATTACAACCACTGATAGATTTTGTACAGCACAAAGTAATCAATAGACAGGAAATAAATATCAATTTTATTTGTACCCACAATTCCCGAAGAAGCCATTTATCGCAGGTTTGGGCACAGGTAGCAAGTGCATACTTCAATATCCCGAATGTATATTGCTATTCAGGCGGTACAGAAGAAACCGCACTATTTCCAAAAGTTGCGGAAACATTGACCAATCAGGGTTTTAACATCTTCAAAATTGCGGAAACAGACAACCCTGTTTATGCTATAAAGTACAGTGATAATGCTTTACCTGTAATCGGTTTTTCAAAAAAGTACGATAGCCCGTTCAATCCTGTATCAGCATTTGCAGCTATTATGACCTGTTCACAGGCAGATGGCGGATGCCCTTTTATTGCAGGTGCTGAAAAAAGAATACCTATCACATTTGAAGACCCTAAAATTTCGGACAATACTTCGGAGCAATCGGAGGTATATGCAGAAAGAAGTTTGCAGATAGCAACGGAAATGTTCTATGTTTTTTCAATGATAAAAAATTAGCCGATGCAACCAAAACTAAAATTTCTTGACCGTTACCTAACCTTATGGATATTCCTTGCAATGGCAATGGGTATAGGGTTGGGATATATTTTTCCGGGAATATCAAAAATTACAAATACCCTATCCGTAGGCACTACAAATATTCCGTTGGCAATAGGTTTAATATTGATGATGTACCCGCCATTGGCAAAGGTTGATTATTCATTATTACCTATGGCATTTAAGGATAAAAAAGTAATCGGTATATCCTTATTGCTGAATTGGGGTGTCGGTACAGTGCTGATGTTCGGATTAGCCGTTTTGTTTTTACGGAACGAACCCGATTATATGACAGGCTTAATTCTTATTGGTTTAGCAAGATGTATTGCAATGGTAATCGTTTGGAGTGACTTAGCAAAAGCAAACAGAGAATATACCGCTATGTTAGTTGCATTAAACAGCATCTTCCAGATATTTACTTATAGCTTTTTAGTTTGGTTATTCATCAATGTATTACCCGCAAAATTAGGGTTAGCCAATTTCAATGTAAGCGTATCAATGAAAGATGTTACCGAAAGCGTATTGATATATTTAGGTATTCCATTCTTGGCAGGTTTTTTAAGCCGTTACTTCCTTGTAAAATCAAAAGGTATAGAATGGTATAACCGGAAATTTGTACCCCGAATATCGCCCATTACATTATATGCTTTACTGTTTACGATAGTATTAATGTTCAGTCTGAAAGGAGATAAAATATTGGAGTTGCCAATGGATGTAGTAAAAGTGGCTATACCCTTAATCATCTATTTTATACTGATGTTTTTTGTGAGCTTCTTTATCAATAAATCCCTTAAAGTTCCTTACGACAAAAACGCATCAATCGCATTTACAGCCACAGGAAACAATTTTGAATTGGCAATAGCAGTAGCAATAGCGGTTTTCGGTATTCATTCGCCACAGGCATTTGTGGGAGTTATCGGCCCACTGGTGGAAGTTCCGGTACTCATATTATTGGTCAGGGCAAGCTTGTGGTTGAAGAAGAAATATTATAAATAAAAATACTTATAAGGCATAAATCACGAATAGATATTTGAAAACTAATTTTTAATATCTTAGCAAAATGAAATTTATATCTTTAATATTAGCCGTCTATGTAATGCTGTTATCAGCAGTACCGACTTTTATTGAAGATAAATGTATGCAGGAGCAGACAACCGAGCAAAGACAAAACGGACAGGAAGACCAAGATTGCAATAAAGTTTGTTGTTCGCCATTTTTTAGCTGTAACACCTGTACAGGATTTGTTTTAACTACTTTTCATTTTTCGGCTACACATTCAGTAAAAGAACCGCAAAGAAAATTAGGGACAATGCCAACACCGCCTGTTTCTGATTTTCCCTTTTCCGTTTGGCATCCCCCACAGCTTGTTTAATATGTAGTGCTTTCAGCACAGTTTATTACCTGCGGTGCATAGCACCGCTATCATTCATTTATTCATATTAAGCATTATTTTTTCAATGAAAAAAATATTCATTGTGTCATTATTTATGACATTCAACCTTTGTGTATATGCACAAAATACGTTCAAAGCTGTAATAAAAGACAGTGAAAAAAAAGAGCTTTTAATGGGCGTAACCGCACAGGTTACAGGAACTACAATCGCAACAACTTCAGACGAAAACGGACAAATCATATTAACAGGTATTCCAAATGGTTTGCAGGAAATTCAATTTAGTTATATTGGTTTTGCCCAACGTACCGACAGCTTTAATTTTCCGTTAGAAGATACAGCTCCGATTGAAATCCTACTTTCTGAACAATCGGAAGATTTGGAAGAAATCGTTATTTCATCAACAAGAAGTACAAGAACTATCCAAAATATCCCTACACGCATTGAGTTTATAGGAAGTGAGGAGTTAGACGAAAAAGGCAATATGAAAGCAGGGGATATTCGTATGCTTTTGGCAGAAAGCACAGGCATCCACGTACAAACCACATCGCCCACAAGTGCCAATGCAAGTATTCGTATTCAGGGGCTTGACGGACGATATACGCAAATCTTAAAAGACGGTTTCCCGATTTATTCGGGTGCTTCAAGTGGGTTAGGTTTGTTGCAAATCCCACCCCTTGACTTAAAGCAGGTGGAAGTTATCAAAGGTTCAACTTCCACGCTGTATGGTGGTGGAGCAATAGCAGGTCTGGTCAATCTGATTTCCAAAACACCAACGGAAGAAAGGGATTTACGCTTTCACTTAAACGGAACATCGGGCAGAGGTTTAGACATCAGCGGCTTTTACGGACAGAAGTTTAAGAAAATCGGAACGACAATATTTGCTTCGCACAATCGCAACGGAGCTTACGACCCTGCACAAATCGGGCTTTCTGCCATTCCCCAATTTGAAAGGTATGTACTTAACCCTAAATTATTTGTTTACTTCAATGATAAAACAAAAATGAACTTTGGTATCAATACCACCATTGAAAACCGTTTGGGTGGCGATATGCTCTACATCAAAGGCAAAGGGGATAACACCCATCAATATTTTGAAGAAAACAAAACACAGCGTTATTCCACCCAATTTGTTTTTGACCATACGGTAAACGAAAACAGTTTTGTACAAATCAAAAACAGCGTAAGTTATTTTAACCGCAATACAGCTATTCCCGATTACGAGTTTGAGGGAATGCAAACAGCCACTTTTACGGAAGCAAGCTATACCCACATCAAAGAAAAATCAGAATGGGTAACAGGCGTTAATATTTGGACGGACAATTTTATAGAAAAACAGATTACCGTATTTCCGTTGAGGGATTACAACCAAACCACATTCGGGGCTTTCGTTCAAAACTCTTTTAGGGCTACGGATTGGCTACAATTAGAAACAGGTTTAAGAACGGATTACGTGATAGATTACGGAGCTGTTTTTTTGCCAAGAGTATCGGCATTATTTCAGATTGCAAACGGATTGACTTCACGTGTCGGGGGTGGGTTTGGCTACAAAACACCAACCATTTTTACCGAAGAAAGCGAACGCATACAGTACCAAAACGTAATGCCTATTGATGATAACACCAATAAATTAGAAAGAAGCTACGGAGCAAATGCAGACATCAACTACCGCATTAATATGGGCGATGATTGGACTTTTAGCATAAACCATTTATTCTTTTACACCTATTTGGATAATCCTTTGTTGCTTCAAAATACATCTGCAAACGTTTATCAGTTCATCAACTCATCGGGCTACATTCATACCAAAGGAACGGAAACCAATATCAAAATCGGCTATGACGATTTGAAACTGTTTTTGGGCTATACCTTTACCGATACCCGATTGATTGAAAATGGAACAAACACCGAAAATCCATTAACCCCAAAACACCGTGTTAATTCTGTATTGATGTATGAAATAGAAGATAAATGGAAGATTGGCTTGGAAGCCTATTATTTCAGTCCGCAAAAGCTGAATGACGGAACAATAGGAAAAGAGTATTGGATGTGTGGCTTTATGGCTGAAAAGATTTGGGAAAGGTTTTCTTTGTATATCAACTTTGAAAATTTCTTTGATACAAGACAGACACGTTTTGACAACATTTATACAGGAACGATAACCAATCCTGTTTTTAAAGACATCTATGCACCATTAGACGGATTTGTAATTAACGGAGGAATAAAATTTAGACTATAAAACAAGTGAAAATAATCATTAAATAAACTTGACAATGGAACATAAACATATATACGACAAAGACGGTAAACAGCTTTGTTGTACACAAGAAGAAAAAATATACACCAATGCAGGTGCAAAAGAGATGATAGATGATACCTGTTGTTCAGTTGAAAAAAAGGATAACACCATCAAACACAGCAGGGAAATTAGTAAAAACAGCACTATTAAAATGTTTTTGCCAAGCATTATTTCATTAATGCTGTTACTCATAGCCATTTACTTTGATAATGTCCTGAAACCCGAATGGTTTACAGGTTGGATAAGGATTGTTTGGTATGCCGTAGCCTATATGCCTGTTGGTTTACCTGTAATAAAAGAAGCGTTTGAAAGCATCGGTAAAGGAGAGATATTTTCAGAATTTTTATTGATGAGTATTGCTACAATCGGGGCTTTTACCATTGGCGAATATCCAGAGGGTGTTGCGGTAATGCTGTTTTATACCGTTGGCGAAGTCTTTCAAACATTGGCAGTAAAGAGAGCTAAAACAAACATCAAATCTTTGCTTGACCAACGACCTGATGAAGTTACAATTTTACAAGATAATCAGCCAAAAGTTGTAAAAGCGGAAACGGTTGCTATTGGCGAGATTATACAATTAAAGTCGGGCGAAAAATTAGGATTGGACGGAGAATTATTATCCGAAAAAGCATCTTTCAACACATCTGCACTCACAGGAGAGAGCAAACCAGATACTAAATCAAAAGGAGAAACCGTATTAGCAGGAATGATAAACCTGAACACCGTTTCACAGGTAAGAGTGACCACAGCATATACAGATAGTAAGTTGAGCAAGATTTTAGAATTGGTACAAAATGCCACTTCTCAAAAAGCACCCACAGAGTTATTCATCAGGAAGTTTGCAAAAATTTATACACCTATCGTAGTGCTGTTAGCCGTTGCCATTTGTGTACTGCCTTACTTTTTCGTTGCCGATTATCAGTTTTCGGATTGGTTGTACAGGGCATTGGTATTTTTGGTTATATCGTGTCCTTGTGCATTAGTGATAAGTATTCCGTTAGGCTATTTTGGTGGAATTGGTGCAGCGAGCAAAAACGGAATACTGTTTAAAGGAGGCAATTTTTTAGATGCACTTGCCAATATCCAAAACGTGGTAATGGACAAGACAGGTACAATGACAGAGGGTGTTTTTAAAGTGCAAGAAGTTGTTTTTGATGCAGCATTTAATCAGGCTGAAACTCTGCAAATGGTCAACGCTTTGGAAAGCCACAGCACGCACCCCGTAGCAACTGCCATTCAAGAATATGTTGGTGCTGTAAACCATAATATCCCATTGCAAAATGTAGAAGAAATAGCAGGACACGGATTAAAAGCCAGTGTAAACGGAAAAGAACTCTTGGTAGGAAATTTTAAGCTGATGAATAAATTTTCTATCGCTTACGGCATTGACCCGAATAGTATTGTTTACACCGTAATTGCAGTGGCTTATGATAAAAAATTTGTAGGCTATATCACTATTGCAGACACCATAAAAGAAGATGCCCAAATTACGATTGAAAAACTAAAATCACTCAATGTAAAAACTACAATGTTGAGTGGCGATAAAGCTACGGTAGTAAAATTTGTTGCAGAAAAATTGGGTATCAATAATGCGTTTGGCGATTTATTACCCGAAGACAAAGTAAACAAAGTCAAAGAGATAAAAGCCAAAAATGAAAGCGTTGCCTTTGTCGGGGACGGTGTGAATGATGCACCTGTTGTAGCATTAAGTGATGTGGGTATTGCAATGGGTGGTTTGGGAAGCGATGCTACTATTGAAACCGCCGATGTAGTAATACAAGACGATAAGCCGAGTAAAATACCAATGGCAATCAATATCGGTAAACAGACAAAGAAAATAGTTTGGCAAAATATCGCTTTAGCATTTGGAGTGAAAGCCATTGTATTGATACTTGGTGCAGGTGGATTAGCCACAATGTGGGAAGCCGTATTTGCTGATGTAGGTGTGGCATTATTGGCTATATTGAATGCAGTAAGAATACAACGAATGAAGTTTTAAACAACGTTCAGTTCAACTTAAATCGTAAATTTGTGCATTAGTTTGATATGAATATAAATGTGAGTAAGGAATGAATATACTCTTTATAAAAAATATGGTTTGCAACCGCTGTATTATGGTGGTACAAAATGAATTGGACAAGTTGGGTTTAAACGTAAAGAACATAAAACTTGGAGAAGTAGTACTTAGCAAAGAACCTACAGCCGAAGAAAAAAATAAATTGGATAAAGCCTTAGTTTTATTAGGGTTTGAACTCATTGATGATAAGAAAAGTAGAATTATCGAAAAAATAAAGAATATAATTATTGAGTTGGTTCATCATCAAAACAACGATGCCAAAACCAATCTTTCAGATGTGTTAAGCAGTCAATTACACCACGATTATAATTATTTATCCAACCTGTTTTCGGAGATAGAGGGTACTACCATTGAAAAATACTTTATAGCCCAAAAAATAGAAAAGGTAAAAGAGCTATTGGTATATGATGAACTGTCTTTGAGTGAAATTGCTTTTCGTCTGAACTATTCGAGTGTAGCTTATTTAAGCAACCAATTCAAAAAAGTAACAGGACTGACACCGAGCTATTTCAAGCAAATACGGGATGATAAAAGAAAACCTTTGGATAAGGTCTAAGTAAATCTTACAAATCCATTCCATAATTCCACAATAATTCCCATCCATATTATCGCAAATTTTGTATTGTTAATTAAAGCAAGCGAAAATGGCAACAAATAAAAATAAAGAAATCATCTATCTTCCGTTGGAAGATGTAGAAAGCGAGCATTGTGCATTAATCGTTGAAAAAGGATTGGCACAGGTAAAAGGCATAGAAACCCACAAAGTAGAACTGAATAACCGCAGGGCAGCCATTACAGTAAATAATACAGAAGTTGTAGGCGAAGCGGTAAAAGTAATTAAAGATTTGGGTTATGGCGTTTCTACTGTAAAAAACACCTTTCCTGTTTTGGGTATGACCTGTGCTTCTTGTGCGGGCAGTGCTGAAAGCATCGTTAAATACGAACCAGGTGTAGTAAACGCTTCTGTAAACTTTGCCACGGGAAATCTTACCGTTGAGTATCTTCCCAATATGACCGATGCTGCCAAACTGAAAAAAGCAGTTCAGTCCATCGGTTACGATTTGTTGATTGAAGATGAAACCAATCAGCAGGAAACATTAGAAGCCATCCACACTCAAAAATTTCAAAAACTAAAAACTAAAACCATTTGGGCGGTTATACTTTCTCTTCCGGTAGTAGTGATAGGTATGTTTTTTATGGATATGCCTTATGCCAACGAAATTATGTGGTCATTTTCTACACCTGTTGTATTGTGGTTGGGCAGGGATTTTTTTATCAATGCATGGAAGCAGACAAAACACCGTTCAGCCAATATGGATACATTGGTAGCATTGAGTACAGGTATCGCCTATCTGTTCAGTGTATTCAATATGTTGTTTGCCGACTTTTGGCATCAAAGAGGATTACACGCCCACGTATATTTTGAAGCAGCGGCGGTTATTATTGCATTCATCCTGTTAGGGAAACTGTTGGAAGAAAAAGCCAAAGGCAATACCTCTTCAGCTATTAAAAAGTTAATGGGGTTGCAGCCGAAAACTGTCATCGTGATACAAGCGGATGGAACAGAAAAACAGACCGCTATTGAAGAAGTAAATGCAGACGATGTTATTCTTGTAAAGCCGGGCGAAAAAATTGCGGTGGACGGTATGGTAACTTCGGGTAGTTCCTACGTTGATGAAAGTATGTTGAGCGGAGAACCTGTACCTGTATTGAAAAACGAAAACGAAAAAGTATTTGCAGGAACTATTAACCAAAAAGGAAGTTTCCAGTTTAAAGCGGTTAAAGTAGGAAAAGAAACAATGCTTGCCCATATCATCAAAATGGTGCAGGACGCACAAGGAAGCAAAGCACCTGTACAGAAATTGGTAGATAAGATTGCTGGTATCTTTGTTCCGGTTGTGATAGGGATTGCCATTCTCACATTTATCCTATGGTTTGTTTTAGGAGGCGATAACGGAATTGTTCAGGGGCTATTGGCAGCCGTTACGGTATTGGTTATTGCCTGTCCTTGTGCTTTGGGATTGGCTACACCTACGGCTATAATGGTTGGCGTTGGCAAAGGTGCTGAAAAAGGTATTTTGATAAAAGATGCCGAAAGTTTGGAATTAGCGAAAAAAGTTGATGCCATTATTTTAGATAAAACAGGAACAATTACAGAGGGAAGACCAGAGGTAACAGGCGTTCAATGGCTGAATAATGATGATGCGACCAAAGACATTTTATTAAGCATCGAAAAACAATCGGAACACCCATTGGCAGAAGCGGTGGTAAAACACTTAGATGGAGCAACAACCACAACTTTAACACAATTTGACAGTATCACAGGTAAAGGAGCAAAAGCCAATCATAATAACGAAACCTATTTTGTAGGCAATAAAAAACTATTGGCAGAAAACAATATCAGTATTGCGGAACAATTACAAAATCAAGCCGATGAATGGGGCAAACAATCGAAAACTGTTATTTGGTTTGCCGACAGCAAACAGGCACTTTCCGTATTAGCCATATCAGACAAGATTAAAGAAACATCTGTACAGGCTATCAAAGAAATGCAGGATATGGGCATCGACCTGTATATGCTAACCGGAGATAATGAAGCTACTGCCAAAGCCATTGCAGAGCAAACAGGCATTAAGCATTACAAAGCAGAAGTATTGCCACAGCACAAAGCCGATTTTGTAAAAGAGTTACAAAGTAAAGGTAAAGTAGTGGCAATGGTTGGGGACGGTATCAATGACAGTACCGCTTTGGCAACAGCCGATGTGAGTATAGCAATGGGCAAAGGTTCGGACATTGCAATGGACGTCGCCAAAATGACCATCATTTCATCAGACCTGACTAAAATACCGCAGGCAATAAAATTGTCAAAACAAACCGTAGCCACCATTAAGCAAAATCTGTTTTGGGCATTTATTTATAATTTAATAGGTATTCCCATTGCGGCAGGTATTCTCTATCCGATAAACGGTTTCCTATTAAACCCGATGATTGCAGGTGCAGCAATGGCATTGAGTAGCGTGAGCGTAGTAACTAACAGCCTGCGGTTGAAATGGAAAAAGTAAAACAGTAAATCTCACAAATCAAATAAGAAATTCCGCAATAATACAGAATGGTATCGTACCGAAATTTGTATCAATAAATAACATTCTAAAAAAGTAAAAAAATGGAAAATAAAAATCTTCAATTCAAAACAAATATTAATTGTGGCGGATGTGTAGCATCTGTAAAACCGCATTTAGACAATGCTGATGGCATTTGCCATTGGGAAGTGGACACAACTAATAAAGACAAGGTATTGACCGTAAAATCGACGGGAATTACAGAGGAACAAGTTATCGAAACGATACAAAAAGCAGGTTTTAAAATAGAGCCTCTGACTATAAAATAACTTTCTATTTGGGATGCCTATCTAATTATTTTCATTTGAAATATTTGAAGGTAGTAATTAAATAGGTATCCCTTTCAAGGGAACGGAAATCGCTAAAAAACTTATAGAGTGCAGTATATAATTTAGGTTGAAGATTTAAGAAAGTGCAAAATATAGCAGTTAAAAGAAATAATTTCATAATTTTGTAGTGTTGAAAAATTTGAGTAAACATATCAGCTTTGTCATCTTATTGTGTTTGGGCTTTTTCCTAATGCCAAGCATAAGCTATGCTTGTGCAAAAAAAACAGCTAAGACAGAACAAAAAAGTTGCTCAAAAGAAAAATCTGAAAAATCTCAACATAAAGACAGTTGCAAGGACAAGTCCTGTAAAAAATGTAAGGATGGTCACGACTGCGACGGCAATTGTAAACACGGCTCTTGTGGATGTAGTACTTCTTCATCTTCTGTTAGTTTACAAATACCAATAGATTTAAAAATAACAACCCCTTTTGCCGAAACTAAAAAGCAAAAATTCGGGTTTAAACAAGCCAACTATTCTTCGGGCTACTCTTCCATTTGGCAACCGCCTAAAATAAGCTAAAACGGTGGCTTGTTAGCCACAGGTATGTCTTGTCGAAAGCTATTTAGTTTTCGCACAATCTTTGTTTATCTTACTAAATTAAAAATTTTCAAAATGAAATCATTATCAAAAATAGTGATGGTAATTGGCGTATTACTATCATCAGTAAACAGTTTCGCACAAATCAAGAATGCGAAAACAGAAACCGTAAAAATTTACGGCAATTGCGGTATGTGTAAAGCCACTATCGAAAAAGCAGGAAACGTGAATAAGGTAGCCAGTGTAGAATGGAATAAAGATACCAAAATGGCTACGCTCAACTATGATGATAAAAAAACAAATCAGGATGAAATATTGAAACGAATTGCTTTGGCTGGTTACGATAGCGAAAAATTTTTAGCACCTGATGATGTTTATGCTAAACTTCCTGGATGTTGCCAGTACAGCAGAGAATTAAAGCCAGTCGCAAAATCTAATGATGCGGGTATGCATATGAAAAATGAACACGCCAAGCATAACCAAAGCGATATGGCAAAAAAAAATACCGCTGAAACGCAAAATGCAACACAACTTAAAGCCGTTTTCGACAATTATTTTTCAGTGAAAGATGCTTTGGTAAAAACTGATGCAGGTACTTCATCGGCAAAAGCTGCCGAATTGGCAAAAGCTATCAAAGCGGTAGAAATGGCAAAACTTTCTACTGACGAACATACAACTTGGATGAAAGTAATGAAAGACTTGACAGTAAATGCCGAAAAAATTTCCACTTCTAAAGATGTTGCAAAACAAAGAGAAACATTCGCTTTGCTTTCCAAGAATATGTACGAATTAGCTAAGGCATCAAAACAAGAAACACCTGTTTACTATCAGCATTGCCCAATGTATAACAATGGTAAAGGTGCAAATTGGTTAAGCAAAGAAGAAGCAGTTAAAAATCCATATTACGGTTCTCAAATGCTTACTTGTGGCAGTGTACAAGAAACTATTAAATAACAAATAAAAAGCAATTGTTATGGAAAGTATGAAAAACCAACACGGAATGCAACATACCCACAAGAGTGAAGAAAATAATTCCAATCATTCTTTGGCAATGTACAAACGCTTTGCTGTAATGGCTGTTGCAATGTTTGTAGCTATGTATTTTATTATGTATGCTATGATTGACGGATTGAATAATCTTATCCCAAACATCAACAATTTATATATGACGCTGCTAATGGTTTCAGCAATGTTGATTATTGAATTATTGATAATGAAAGGAATGTATCAAAACAAAAAAATCAATTGGGCTGTAATTACAGTTTCTCTTGCGATTGGTATCTTCTCGTGGTTTGGCATTAGGGAGCAAATAAATGTGGGCGATAAGCAATTTGTAAAAGGGATGATACCGCATCACGCAGCAGCGGTATTAATGTCCGAAAAAGCTAAGCTTACCGATCCCGAATTAATTGAGCTACAAAAAAACATACTCGAAACACAAGCAAAGGAAATCGAATTTATGAAGCGAAAGCTGAAAGAATTTGAAAACAAGTAAACAACAAAAATTTCTTTAATAACATTAAATAGCATTAAAATGAAAAATATATTTTTCTCCATCATCGCATTGGCAACGGTTGCAACAATAACAGTTTCGTGCAATCAGTCTTCCAATAAAAATAGCACCCAACAGGCTAATGATAGCACCGGAGTATCAGAAACTAAGGATTTATCATCAGCGGTACAAAATGATACTGTAGCTACTGTTACTTCAACAGATATGTCTTCTCAGAAAGAGGAAAAGTCCACTGTAAAGGAACAAGCACAAAACTTTACAATCACACCGATAATTAAGGATTATTTGGCTTTGAAAAATGCACTCGTTGCTGATAATGATAAAGCAGCTGCAAATGCTGGAAAACAACTTTTTGCTACTTTAAAGAAGGTGGATATGAAAACCATACCTGCCAGCAAGCATAAGGAGTTTATGGATGTTTTCGAAAATGCTAAGGAAAATGCAGAACACATTGGCGACAATGCTGGTAAAATAGACCACCAGAGAGAGCATTTAGCATCGTTAAGTAAAGACGTTTCCGACCTTATCGCATTGTTTGGAACAACTCAAAAATTATATCAGGACTATTGCCCAATGTACAATGATGGCAAAGGTGCAGTTTGGATTAGCGAAGCTAAAGCAATAAAAAATCCGTATTACGGTAGTCAGATGCTTACCTGCGGTTCTGTAAAAAAAGAATTTTAAAATGAACAGAGTATTAAAGATAATATTAGCAATAGTGCTGTTTATTTTTATTGCATTTCAATTTTATCAGCCTGCCCTTAATGTAGATAAAGGGCAGGTTTACACAACAGATTTTACCCAATTCTATAAAATGCCTGTTCAAGTAAAAGCGATGTTTCAAACCTCTTGCTACGATTGCCATAGCAACAATACCAACTATGTTTGGTACGATTACATACAGCCCGCAAGAGCATTGGTAGAGAGCCATATCAAAAACGCAAAAGAAGATTTGAATTTCAATGAATGGGGTAAATACTCAAATAGGAAACAAGAAAGATTATTAAACTCAATCAAAGAACAAATAGAAACGAAGCAAATGCCCCTGTCCTCATATACACTGATGCACAAAGATGCAAAACTGAATGACGAGCAAATCAAAACATTAACCGACTGGCTAAAAGAACAGGAATAAGTTTCATTAATAAAATATCAAAATGAATATACCCATAAATAGTAAAAGGAGATTGTTGCAAGCGGTATTTATACTGCTGTGTTCGCAATCCGTTTTTGCACAAAAAGTAGTGAGATATGAGCTGTATGTAAAAGATACGCTTGTAAACTATGCAGGCAAAGAAAAAAGAGCTATTGCCGTAAATGGACAAATACCAATGCCTACACTTACTTTCACAGAAGGCGATACAGCCGAAATAGTAGTCCATAACCAATTAAAAGAAAGTACCTCGCTCCATTGGCACGGTGTGTTCCTACCTAATAAAGAAGATGGTGTGCCGTGGCTGACACAAAAACCTATTAAGGCAGGTACAACTTATACCTATCGTTTTCCGATTATCCAACACGGAACGCATTGGTATCATTCCCATTCAGGTTTGCAGGAGCAAATTGGAATGTATGGCAGTTTTGTAATGAAAAAACGTAATGACGATAAAACCTTTAGAAAAGGAATTGATGATTTGCCGACCGTACCCATCATTTTAAGCGAATGGACAAACCTAAATCCCGATAACATTAACCGCATGTTGCATAATGCCAATGATTGGGCTGCGATAAAAAAGAACGCTACACAGTCCTACGCGGAAGCAATCAGGGAGGGGCATTTCAAAACCAAATTGACCAACGAATGGAAACGGATGTTGGCAATGGACGTAAGCGATGTGTATTATGACAAAATATTAATCAACGGAAATCATACTACCGATTTAAAAACAGTTGATGGCAAAACACTAAAAGCGGGAGATAAAGTAAGATTAAGAGTGTCAAACGGCGGAGCATCATCCTATTTTTGGTTACGATATGCAGGCGGTAAAATTACAGTAGTAGCCAATGATGGGAATGATGTAGAGCCAGTAGAAGTAGATAGATTAATCATTGCGGTTTCCGAAACTTATGATATAGTGGTAACAATTCCTGACGATGGAGTTGCCTACGAGTTTTTAGCCACAACCGAAGACCGAACACAATCGGCAAGCTATTTTGTAGGCAATGGCGTCAAACAGTTAATATCGCCGCTCCCAAGATTGAAATATTTTGAGGGGATGAAGATGATGAACGATATGATGAAGATGAACGGCGATTTGGATGATATGGGTATGAAAATGAGCCTGAACCAAATGGATATGAATGTGGTAATGTATCCCGAAATTACTGGAGAGGCTAAACCTAAAGAAGACCATAGCGGGCACAATATGAATATGGATAATGACCCCAACCGTTACAATGCAAATGCTTTGGGAGAAATAAAAACACTGAATTATGCAATGTTACAATCTCCTTACAATACAGAACTTCCTAAAGATGCTCCGGTCAAAGAATTGAAGTTTACCCTTACGGGAAATATGAACCGATATGTATGGAGTATGGATAATAAAATACTTTCTGAAACCGATAAAATACCCGTAAAAAAAGGAGAAATTTTACGAATTACCATATATAACAACTCAATGATGCGCCACCCGATGCACCTGCACGGTTTCGATTTCAGGGTAATCAACGGTAAAGGCGAAAAATCACCACTCAAAAATGTTTTGGATATTATGCCGATGGAAACAGATACTATTGAGTTTTTAGCTAATGAAGAAGGAGATTGGTTTTTCCACTGCCACATCCTTTATCATATGATGTCGGGGATGAATAGGGTATTTGCTGTTGACGATTATCAAAATCCATATTTGCCCAACAAAAAACAAGCCTACAATAAATTGCAGAGAGAAAGCAATATGCCGCACTTTATGGCACAGAATGATTTTGCAACCAATGGAAACGATGGCGAAGCAATGTTTCAAAATGCAAGATGGAGTTTAGGTACAGAATGGCGTTTAGGCTACAATGATATGCACGGTTACGAAGTGGAAACGCATTTGGGAAGATATATCGGTAAAATGCAATGGTTTATGCCGTTTATAGGCTTTGACTGGCGCTACCGAAGAATGGGAATAGACGAACAAGAGAAGAACCTGTTCGGGCAAAAGAATGAAAAAGATACACGTAGAGCTTTAAGTTTAGGTTTTATGTACACTTTGCCAATGCTGGTTAATTTTCAGGCAGAAGTATATCACGATGGAATTGTACGATTGTCGTTGATGCGTGAGGATATTCCTATCTCAAAAAGATTAAGAGGTGGTTTTATGGTCAACACCGATAAGGAATTTATGGGAGAGCTTAGGTATATTATCAATAAAAATATAAATCTCCGTACCCATTATGATAGCGATATGGGTTTTGGAGCCGGGCTTGCGTTGACATATTAAAGGGTATTAGCTGGATGATGCCTAAATCTGACAGATTTAGGCATCTCTATTAGTAAACCAAATTTTAAGACTTCAAAATGAACAAATTTTATACAGAAACACTTTATAAGCTGGAAACAGAAATCGACGAATTAGAAATTGAAGCTGATTGCCCAATCCAAAGGATAGAAACCGTTATACATATAATTGTTGAATACTTATCAGAATTAAAAAGGTACGTTCTGAAACGAGGCTTTAAAAACACAGAAGAAGAAATCCAATTTTTCAAACATCAGAAGCCTGCCATTGTTTCAAAACTAATTTATTACAATGCTATTTATAATATAGAAAGCAAAAAGCCAAATGAAAAAAAGTCTGCAAGAAAATACTTCAATACCGAATTGAAGAAACTCAAAAGATTTTTTGACAATAATCTTGAATTTTATAAATATTACCGCACCAACAATACCTTTATTGATGACCAACTATTTGTGCGGGGAAAGTATGACATTAAGCTAAATTTAGATACCATTTATTTTGAAACGGACCATTCCTTTTCTACCATTGCCGATTACAAAGTAGCTAAGATACTGGCGAACGATTTAATTCAAGTCTATCTCGAAGACCAGCTAAATAATAAACAATATAAAAAAGTAAATAATAAATCTCTTTTGAGCTGGACAGCAAGCAAAACAGCGTTAACCGAATTGATTTATGCACTCCATTCGCAGGGCGCATTTGGCAACACAGATATAATATCCATCACTAAAACATTTGAAAGTACATTTAATATTAATTTAGGCGATTTCTATCATACATTTATGGAACTTAAAGCAAGAAAAATAAACCGTACCAAATTTCTTGACAGCCTAAAAGAAAGCCTGCTTAAAAAAATGGACGAAGAGGACGAAATGTAATAAGCATTCTTATAAGACCCCACGAGGCAAATGAATACCTTTTGTCCGTACAATATTCTCCGAATTGTTTGCCGTTTGCTTTTGTTTCTCGACCTGCTCCGCTGGTTCTTCTTTCGTTTCCGGAGTAATAGACAACTGTATCTTCCGTTCAACGGCAGCCAGTTCCGTTTTGAGTTCACTCAATCGGTTTTCTTTAGACCACGAACCGTTTACCGCAGTAATGCAAACTTTTACATTATTCTGGAAATGTAAACTAAATGATAATGTAAAGCGACGTTCATAAATACTGTTTTTGTATATAAAGGCACAGATTTCACAAAGTTTATTTTACATTACATTTTTGACAACAGGACGTTATTGATTGTAAACAATAATATCATGAGTCAAAACAAACAAACAATCGATGACTTGATGAGCGACTTCTTCGATCACATGAGGAGCATTCATCGTACAGAAGGAAGCTTAAAGCGTTACAAGCGTAAATGGCAGAGAATAAAAAATTTCATGTCAGCCCAAAAACTAAAATATTACAGTGAATCAGTCCAGCAGGCATACTTAAAACACGAACTCGGCGATTACCACTATTATCAGCTTGATAGGCAAAAAAGAGACTTGGTAAACATAACGGAAGCTCTTGGAGAATTCCAGAAAACAGGCCGTCTATTTATGGGGCCAAGGAAGCAGCGCCCTAAAGAATTTTGTGGATCAGCTGCAGCAAGCATCAAAAGCTTTATTGAATATAGGCAAGGTGTGTTGAATTTGTCAGACAACACAATTAAATCCTACGTTTTTCATCTGTATTCATTCTGCTGCTATATACATAAATACAACATCAATCTTGAAGCGATAAAAGCGTCAGAGGTGTTGCTTTATGTAGAGGATATGAATCCTGACAAGCCCGCAAACCGACACGTTTCACTCAAGATTCTACGTAACTATTTTAAATATCTCTACGAAAACAAAACGTTATCAACAGATTATTCCCGGATCATTCCCAAAGACAATTATAAGAATCAACCAAAGTTGCCATCAACATTTACAGATGTGGAAATCACACAGCTCTTAAAATCGGTAGACCGTGGTAATCCAAAGGGAAAAAGGGATTATGCCATGTTATTGCTGGCAATCAGATTAGGCCTTAGAGCATCTGACATATGTGAACTTACCTTTGATAATGTCATTTGGGAACGTAACATTATCCAACTTGTTCAATTCAAAACGGGGAAAGCAATAGAGCTCCCGCTATTGCCAGAGGTAGGCAACGCCATGATAGCTTATCTCAAGTACGGGAGACCGGTTACAGATGACAATCACTTTTTTATTCACGCCCTGGCTCCTTATGAAAGAATCCATTCTTCAGATATGGGCAATATGGTACGAAAGTACATGACCCTTTCCAAAATAAACTATTCCAACCGGAAACACGGCCCTCATTCACTACGCCATAGCTTCGCTAGCGCCCTTTTGAGAGACAAAGTGCCGTTGCCTGTCATATCAGAAGCACTAGGTCATAGTTCGATGGATTCCACTATGTTGTATTTGCGAATCGACAAAGACTCATTAAAAAAATGTGCACTTGAAGTTCCTGCGCTTAAAGCTTCCTTTTATGAACAAAAAATCAGTTGAGATATGAACAGAATCTATTATAGCCATTACGGGCCTTACATTGTGAAATTTATTGCCTTAAAAAATAGCCTAGGCTACAAATATAATGACGCAGGAAATGCATTGATGCTGCTGGATGGTTTGGCATTGAAAGAGAATATCGCTGAAGTTCCAATCACAAAAGATCTTGCGGATAAATATGCTGAAAAAAGGCCTAACGAATCAGAAAAAACACGGTATAACAGAATACAAATATTAGGGCAGTTTGCTCAATTCTTATGTGATCTAGGATTGAGGTCTTATATACCCAAGCTTCCCAAACTAAGCCGTACTTTCATCCCTTATATCTTTTCACAGAATGAAATTCGACGTATCTTTGCTGTTTGTGACGGGCTTTCACCATCATGTCGTAACCGTAATTCAGGAGTATTCCAGATCCCTTTTTTGATAAGACTACTTTATGGTACAGGAATAAGAATCAGCGAGGCTCTTTACTTGTCGTGCAATGATGTAAATCATACAGAGAAATACCTAGTACTAAGAAAAACCAAAAATGGAAAAGATAGAATTGTACCAATTTCAGACTCACTATATGAAGTCTGCAAAAACTACCTAACCTACCGCGCCCTGTTTCCAGGAGCTAATAAAACGGAAAGAATATTCATGCTACCTGATGGTTCCTCTTTGAGTATATATACTTCATATAAGTGGTTCAGAAAGATTATCTGGTGGGCAGGAATATCTCACGGAGGAAGAGGAAAAGGACCGAGGCTTCATGATCTGCGTCATACTTTCAGCGTTCACTCCTTAGCAACAATGGCCAAAGATGGTCTTGATCTGTATCATTCCATGCCTCTACTATCGACCTATCTTGGACACCAGTCTCTTGAAGCGACAGATGATTATGTACGTTTAACTGCTGAAATCTACCCAGACCTCATCAAAAAATCCAGTGACTTATTCGCCAGTGTTTTCCCTATGCTTTACCTAAACAAAGATGACAATGAAGCCGACTGACTTTTCTATACACCTAACAAACTTTCTTTCACGCTACCTTCCGGGAGAGCGTGGAATGAGCCAGCATACAATATCATCCTACAGGTTTACCTTTATTCTTTTCATCTCTTTTATAGAGCAGGTGAAGAAAATAGGAGTTTCCAAGCTAGTTTTAAGGGATATTACAAAGGAAATAGTTGTAGAATTCCTTGACTGGCTGCAGTCAGAAAGAAGGTCGTCTTCTGCTACGCGAAATGTACGGCTGGCCGCATTACATTCCTTCTTCAGTTTTATGCAATACAAGCAACCAGATCAAATGGAAGAATGGCAACGTATCCTGGCCATAAAAGTTAAGAAAACAGCAAAAAATGCTGTTAGTTATCTTTCTATAGATGGTCTTAAACTACTCTTAGAACAGCCTGACATCTTTAGCCATAAAGGAAGACGAGATCTTTCTATGTTGGCCTTAATGTATGATTGCGCTGCCCGGGTACAGGAGATAATTGATGCGGAGCCATCCTTTATTCGCTTAGATAAGCCATATACAATGAAGATTATTGGCAAGGGAAGCAAAGCCAGGATAGTTCCTTTGATGGATGAGGCAATTGTTCACATAAGAAAATATATGGACGAAAATAACTTACTGGCACCACATCTGCGCACATCACCTTTATTCTTTAATAGCCGCGGAGAAAAATTAACAAGAGCGGGAGTCAACAGTATATTGAAAAAATATGCCTGTATGGCTAGAAACAAGAATCCGGGACTTATACCAGAAAAGATAAGTTGCCATTCATTAGGACACTCTAAGGCTATGCATCTTTTACAGGCTGGTGTACACCTTGTTTATATAAGGGACTTCCTGGGACATGAGTCAGTCCAAACTACGGAAATATATGCCCGTGCAGATTCACAGCAAAAAAGAGAGGCTATAGAAAAAGCGTATGTAGATGTGATTACAAAAGAAATACCTGAGTGGGTTGAAAATCATGATCTTTTGCAGTGGCTGAAAGCCTTTAGATAAAGGCAAATATAATGTAAAGCGGATTGAACAAGAAAAGCTCCAAATAGGAATATTAAGCGTAAATAACTTTTTCTGCTTTACATTATCATTTAGTTTACATTTCCACTTCCTGAAGAACAGGTAAATCTTTTTGTATTTCCGCTATTTTCTTTTTTTCCTGTTCGATATAGCCGGGCAATTTCTCCAGTGCATTAAGGAAGTTCGTAGCAGCCAGCTTTTCATCTTTGGCGATGATACCGTTGTTATAGGTGTATTTGATATTGCCCTCGCCCTGCACCAAAAAACGGTTAACCCGTATATCCACGCCCTCTTTTTCGGACATTTCGGTTTTTACCAAGAGCTGAAACCCGTAAAGGCTTCCTATTTCTTCATAATCTCCGCCTGTACGGGCTTTGTCCGAAAGGTGGTTGAGCTTTGCACCGATTAGTTTTATATCCACATTGGGCGGTAACCCGTCCAACCGTACAGGATTTGCGATTGTGCCATCCGAATGTTTTTGTATGCGTTGCTGTAAGTTTTCCCAGTCAAGGCTCATTCGGTTCAAGCGTGATTGCGTACTATCCAGCAATTCCGTAAAATCTTCCAGCTTATATTTGGCACTGAATTTAGAACGGTTGAACGCCTGTTTTTCACTTTCCAATCCGGCAATCTGTTTTTCTAATTTGGCTTTATCCAAAAGGTCAGTATTTCCCGAAAGGATAGCCACATATTCCGAAAAGTTCATTCCCGATTTTTCGTCCATACTGCCCTCGTCAATGGTACGTTTGCCGAGGTTATTGTTTTTCAATTGGTCTATAAAAAGTTGTTTGTTGTACAACAGGTTGAACTTGTAGCTATCTAATGATTTTTCTACGGCATAGATAATCACATCTACTTTGTTCTCTGCAAAGAACTTGGCAATTTCATTGCCTTTACGAACAGCTCTGCCATCCCTTTGAGCAAGGTCACTTGGTCGCCACGGTGTGTCCAGGTGATGAACCGCAACAGCTCTTTTCTGTGCATTGACACCTGTACCCAACATACTTGTAGAACCGAACAGCACACGGATTTTGCCCTCGTTCATTCCTTTGATAAGTTCCTTGCGTTGCTTATCATTTTTAGCCTCCTGTATAAACCGTACTTCGTGTGCAGGGATGCCGTGGTCTTCCACGAGCTTGCGTTTGATTTCGGAGTACACATTCCATTCGCCCGACTTGTAGGTTCCCAAATCGGAGAAAACGAACTGTGTTCCTTTCTGTGCGTTGTATTGGTTGTAATATTTGGCAATGTTTGCCGCACAATGCGAAGCCTTATTATCGGGGTGGTCATCATACGCACCGCTTACCATACGCATATCGAGCGACATCTTACGGGCGTAGTCCGTAGCAATAAGCATCTTTGCTTTTTCTTCAGATGGAGATAATGGTGCTCTTCCCAATAACGTAGCATTTCCCGATTTGGCAAATTCCATCAATTTTTGAATAAACACTTCTTGATCGGGTGTAGGCGGTATATTATACAATACTTCGTTCTTATTAGGTCGGTCGATACCAATATCCTTTGCAGTACGATAATCCGTGATTTCGGAATAGAACTGTGCTAGTTCCGGCACTTTGATAAAATAGCGGAAACGTTCTTTTGCAACAATATTATTGGCAACCGAAAATTCATAATCAGTCGTTTTTCTTGCGTAAATAGCAGCCCAGGCATCAAAGGAATGAATGCCCTGTTTTTCCATTGCTCTTGGTCTGAGGTATTTGAATAGTAAGTACAGTTCCGTCAAAGAATTACTGATGGTAGTTCCCGAAAGAAAAGTTGCCCCCATATCTGCATTGGTGCGTTCCTGAATGGTACGAATGGCAAATAGCAGGTTGATTGCTTTTTGACTGCCGTCAACATTGCCCAATCCTGCAACCCTTGAATGCCTTGTATTGAACATCAGGTTTTTGAATTGATGGCTTTCATCCACAAACAGATGGTCTATACCCATCATCTTAAAATCTACCACATCATCTTTACGATTTTCAATATCGTGTTGTAAGGTTTTGAGTTTGACTTCGAGGTTTTCTTTTCGCTTGATTACCCCGGCAAGCATTCCTCTGGTCACTTCCTTGCCTTGCGATTGCAGGGCATCGAGGTTACGTTCCACGCTGTCCAACTCAATTTCTAAGATTTCCTTCTGAATTTCGGGCGATTGCGGTATCATTCCAAATTGATCATGTGTGAGAATAACACAATCCCAATCGTTGTTTTTAATGTCGCCAAAAATACGTTGGCGTTTTTGGGGTGTAAAATCTTCTTTGCCTGGAAACAATATTTTTGCGTGTGGATAAGCGGTACGGTAAGCTTCGGCAATTTCGTGAACATTGCTTTTTAGCCCGATAATCATAGGCTTATGAGCCAAGCCTAAACGCTTCATTTCCTGTGCTGCCGTACACATTACCAATGTTTTTCCTGCACCTACTTCGTGGTCGCAGATAGCACCATTGTTCAGTTTTATCATCCAAACTGTGTCCTTTTGGCTGGAATACAAATCTTCAATTCCGAGTGCTTTGCGGTCTAAACCGGGAAAGTTCTGGTGAGTTCCGTCGTAATTCGGACGGACAAAGCAGTTAAACGTGTCGTTGTATTTGTCGGTAAGTCTTGTCTTAAATTCATCATTTTGGGCATGAAGCCAGTCTGTAAAAGCGGTACGGATTTCATCAATCTTGGTATTCGCCATTTGTATGGCTTCCATATCCCGTACCTTGACCTCTTGATCGCCAACCATCACTTTTTTGGTAATATCAGGCGTAGTATTGACAAGGGCGTGTTTGAGCAGAGCAATCCCGTCAAAAGTCCGGCTTTCAGCTTTTACGGCGTATTTATCCCATATATGAACATTCTTTTGTTTACAGCTTACAGAAAAATCATCAGAACTCTCCGAGTAATGAATGTTCACGTCCGTATCAAAAAGATGTGAAGCAAACCGGCCATAAATACCAGTGGGTATCCAACGCTCGCCGAGGTTAAAATCCAATTCTTCAAACTCAATTCGTCTTGGTCGGGCTTCTTCCAAAACGGTAAGGCTTGCTTTAGCCTGTGCATCATCTGGATTACTTTCGAGATATGCTTTGACTTCCTGAGCTTTTTCCACAACGTTACCTGCAATCCAGCGTTCGGATATCTCGTATTCGTTTTGTAGAGGATTGTAATAAATGCGACCGTGTAAGGCTTCTTTCAAAGCGTCATCAGTCATACCGCTGATTTCGGACATATAGTCCATATCCACGTTTCCGTACTTATTGAGCGAGGCCGCTAATGCTTCTTCGGGATTGTCCGTTGTTATGGTTAAGGTAGAAAAACTTACAGGGCGACTGAATATATCGGCCTTGTGTACCACGCCACCAACCACACATTCCAGATAAGGTATTTCCTTTCCGGAACTATCCGTTTTGATGAGCTTGATATTATCGGCACTGTTGAGGTTTCCGTGCCTTTTGACAAAGGCATCGTATAATTGATTAAGACTTTCTCTTTCTTCTTTATATTCGGTCTGAAGCTTCGCCTCCTTATTGTAAAGATCTTGGTAAACATCACGTACAGCAATGTAGGCTTCGGCTCTTGCTTTTTGTAAGGATGGTAATTGCAATGGGTGGAATACAGCCGTACCATTTGATGTATCTACATCTTGCAGATGACCAACCCAACCCTTATCCAATACAAGGCAATCGTTACGGTGGTAAGATTTCAGTTCGCCACTATAAGGACCAGGTTCGGAAATGATGTTAGGAACGGCTGGCTTATCAGCATGGCCATTCCCATTTATTTGTGAAAATAGGTCGTCGATAGCTTCCTGTTTTTTGCCATTAGTAGAAGTATTTCCATTGGTAGCTCTATTGGTAACAGGGGGCGTATAAAGTTGTTGTTGCATCGCATTGCTAAAGAGGTCAGGTGGGCGACCTATTGCACCTCTTCTTTTGTTGGTGCTTTGCCTTTTGGCTTGCGTCGTTCTTTTGGGTGGATCAAGAACCGCTACCGGTTCATCTATATTTTCAAACAGATCGAAAATGCTTAATTGCTTTAATTCCTGTTGATTTTCCTGAATAACTGCTGGTGTAGCTAATGACTGTCGTTCCTGACTGATGACTACAGGTTCTATAACCGGCAGTTGTGGTGTTACGGGAATCTGTATAACAGGTTCATCGTTCCGCTCTCCTTTATATAAATTGAAATCCAAATGCTTTCCAAAATCTTCTGAAAGCATACGTTGCAGGTCTTTTGCTATTCCGGCAACTCCATCTTTATGCGTGTAGATCAGGGCAGGCTGCCCATAAGGATCGGTATCTAATTTACGGTCGGTATGCACAATCCTTGTGCTATCCTGAAAAAGTGCATTGCCTGGAGTATTGTATTCCGTTTGCCTGCTTTGGCAAAAAAGTTCTTCACCTTCGGTCAAACCTTGTTTTGCCGTATTCTTTTGCAGGATAATCAGGTCGCTGCCAACCTCTGTGCCTGCATATTCCGTAAAGAGGTTGTTAGGCAAGCGAACAACTGAAACCAAATTGTTATCCTGCATCAACGCCCTGCGTATCGGCCCGTTTTTCGGGCTGTTAAGGATGCCCTGTGAAGTGATGTAAGCCAGTAAGCCGCCCTCACGGAGCATATCAGTACCTTTCAGGAAGAAGTAATTATGTATGCTTCGGGCAGCCTGTACTTTGGCTGTGTCTTTACTTCGGGAATAAGAAAGGTCAAATACGGATGTATCACCAAACGGTATGTTACTGGCGACTACATCGTAGCTTTTATGTTCCTTTTCGGAAATTTCCTCAAAACCGCTTATACGGACATTGCTTTGGGGATAGAGTTGTTTTAAAATCATGCCTGTGAGCAAATCCTTTTCATAAGCGGTAACTTTTGCCAATTGATTTTCCGAAAAGGATTGTATGAATGAACCGATACCTGCGGATGGTTCAAGGAATTTATCAATGTTCAAACCACTTTCAAACAAAACAAATGAAATAGCATCAATGACCTGTGGCGGTGTATAAAAAGCCGTCAATACAGAACTTTTCATACTATCTACATATTTTCGGTATTGCTTTTCGTCTTCGGAATTTTCTTTGAGTAGCTGGTGAAGTTCCTGCGTAATCGGGAAAAGGTCATGTTCCGTTTTTCTCCAATTATTGATATCTATATCGCTTTCGATGGGGTTCAATACGAATTTTAGACCGCCAAATCCGCTGTATTGCATCATTAGCAGTCTTTCGCCTACGGTGGCTTGCCGTTTCTCCTTTTCCAGTTTAAAAGCAATTCGCAGGGCATCAATATTCTGTTGGAGGTGGAAACGCTTACTGAAGCCCATTTTCCTCAATCCATATTGCGATGGTTCCGGTCAATTCGGTATAGAGTAAATCGAACTCATACCCATAGGCGAAATCATCGGTTAATTCATATTCTGCAAATACAGGTTCGCAAACAGGAAGCATTTTCAGGGCGAACGGGCGCAGTTCCTCATCTGCCATTATGGTATCAAACTCATTGCATACCACTTTGAATACTGTGTCAAATTTGGAGAAATGTAAGCCCTCAAACAGTATGTAGTTGGCTATTTCGTTGCATTGCTCAATTGCGTTTCCCGAACGGAAAGCACCCTCATAAGCATTGGCAGCCCACGAAGACCGTTGGTCTATAAATTTTTGGTCGTGCGCCTTTTCAGGGAAGCTGCTGTTCAGTAATTCTTGCAGTCGTAATCTGAAATACGATAGGTCTTTTTGCTGTACGTCCATACTATATCTTGTTTAGAATTTCACTTAAATCCTAAAATTATAAGAGGAAGCAAATGTCTCTGGGAATGTTGCAGGGTTTGGCGTTGAAAGGCGGTATTTGGCGTAATAGCATTTTAATAGCCAAGGACTAAAATTGATTATTTCAAAAAACTTCTTTGCTTAAAAGTGGTGGCAGGTATGTAAAGACCAAGCTGTAATTGCATTTCAACCCCATTTCCCTGTCAGACACATGAAAAACCATCCGGCTTTTAATTTGACTATAATATTTGGGGCAATATTTAAAAAATATTTACCTTTGCAAACAAGATACTTTTTAAACGAGATATTATGTCTAACAAAGAGGAAGCAACCCAATTAAGAAAATTAAGCCAACGGTATGTCTATACGTCTATTCAAATGCACGAAAGCATCGGCAGGAAAATTGGGCTGAACGGAACCGACCATAAATATTTGGGTTTCATAATTCAAAAAGGACAAATGACAGCAGGGGAACTTGCCGTACTTACTGGTTTAACAACAGGTTCGGTAACTGGGTTAATAGACAGGTTTGAAAGCAAAAAACTGGTAAAAAGACAGCCAGACAAAACCGATAGGCGGAAAATAATTATAGTACCAAACATCAAGAGAATAACAGACCTGATTACACCATTTTATAAAGAATATCAGGATAAAACCGATGACCTGTTTTCATCATTTACCACCAATGAATTAATCATCTTGGAAAGATATTTTCAAAAGGCATTGGAGCTAATGAATGCAGAAATTAAAAAAGTGGAAGAAAAATAATAAAGAAATACAATGGACACAGACAAAACAACAACCCCAAAAACACATCATACTCCCACACTTTTTGCCCAAACCTATTTTCACGGAACAAAAGCCGACCTGAAAATTGGCGATTACATTCAGGTGGGGTTTAATACCAATTATGAAGAAAACAGAGTATTAAAACACATTTATGTTTCGGCAACACTGAATACAGCAATATTAGGTGCAGAACTTGCGTCAGGCACAGGACGTGAACGGATTTATCTGGTAGAAGCAACCGACGAGATTGAGGATGACCCGAACGTTACAGACAAAAAATTCCCAGGCAATCCGACAAAGTCCTACTGTTCAAAACATCCGTTTAAAATAGTAGGGGAAGTAGCCGTTTGGCACGGAAACTCTGCCGAACAAATAAAAAAAATGAAGGAGAATTTAGAAAAACTTAGAGAGGAAGGGAAGAATATTATTTTAGATTAAATAATACAGACCAACATAGAACAAATGCGAAAATTATCACTATTCATTGCAACAAGTTTAGACGGCTACATTGCAAAACCTAATGACGACCTTAGTTTCCTGAAATTAGTAGAAAAAAAGGGCGAAGATTACGGTTATAAAGAGTTTACCGAAACCATTGATACGTTAATTATTGGCAGGAGAACCTACGATTATGTTGTTAAAGAAATTGGTGCTTCTCACTACGATAATGGAGAAAGAAATGTGTATGTTATCACAAGAACAGAAAGACCAAATCTTGGCAGGATAACATTTTACACAGGAAACTTAACCGAATTAGTCCAGCAACTGAAATCAGAAAACGGTAAAAATATTTATTGTGACGGTGGTGCAGAAATAATAAATGAATTATTGGAACGCGATTTAATAGACGAGTTTATAATTTCTGTTGTACCAGTTTTATTAGGTAATGGAACGAGGCTTTTTAAAGACGGAAGACCAGAACAAGTACTTGAATTTGTAAAAGCTAAGGCATTTGAAACAGGCTTAATTCAAATAAATTACAAACGGAAATAATAAAAACAACGAGCGGCAAAACAATTTGGTTTTAAAAGGTGGGATTTGGCGTAATCAGTAACAAAGTACCTCCGATAATTCGAGGTGCTTTTTTATGGCTTGTTCAGGATTTGGAGCATCCTGCCGACTTCAATATCCATTCGTGAAAAGGCAAACCATTTTTTGCCCAAGTCTTTTAACGATGCTCCGATATGGTAGAGTTCTGTATTGTCAACAATCAGAAAACGGTCGTGAGCATCAGAGAAAAGCTCAATTTCAATAGCTGGATATTGGCTGTTGTATCGTTGCAAATCAAGCTGTAATTGGTTATTGATATTTTTGGTGTAAATCTTGGCAGTTACTGACTGCTCACGCTTTCCGAGCAATGTGAGGACTGTATCGTCAACATAATTATCAATGAGTATAATGGAAATTTTGGCACTTCGGATAATATCAGAAATAAAGGTATAAGCATCAAAAATCTGCCCGTTATAGAAAATACCTTTTTCGCTATGGAGTTTATCACTATCCAGTGCCCTAAAAATATCTTCAAATTTCTGGTCGGCTTCCAGTTGTTTAAGCTCTATTTTGTCCAGGCGGTTAAATAGCGAGGCATTGCTGGTAAGTATTCTTCGCATCTCTACAAAGGCTTCCATAATTTCAACACTGACTTTAACAGCAATATCTGAACGAAGTATTGCAGAAGCCATTGCAATCCCTTGTTCTGTAAAAACATAGGACAAATAACGTCTTCCACCGTAACTTACACTTGAGGTTCCAGATTGGAACCTCAAGTTTTGAACTTCCTCTTCGGTCAGTTGAAAGCAGAAAGAAACTGGAAACCTTTCAATATTTCGTTTTACTGCTTTGTTAAGGTTCTTGGTTTCCACCTGATATAAGGAAGCAAGGTCACTATCCAGCATCACTTGTTTTCCACGTATAGTATAAATCAGGTTTTTGATTTCCATTGGACTAATGACAGGTTTATTTTCCATTATTTTTTGTAGCTTTTATTTTTCTCAAATTCGAATGAACTTTCTGCTTTTTCATTCAATACGATATAGGCATCGAACTTCTTTCCAGCTTTACTAGTCATTCCTTTGAGGAGTGAAGTTTTTCCTTTACTTACAAGGCTTTCAACATCAGCAATACTGATTTGCACACCACACACATTACGGAACTGCAACCAAGTACAAGCTTCATCTGGACATTTGACAATCTTATCACGGATAATTACATGTTGGCTTCTACATTTTGGGCAAATCAAATTAGGCAGGTTCTTTATGGCAATGGTAGTTTGCAATAATTCATTGGTAATGGTTGAAGCGTAGGCTTCCATTTCCTTCTGAAACTCTTCGGCATTGGCTTCATCATTTTCGATTTTCTGCAAGGCAAGTTCCCATTCGGCAGTCATGGCTACGTCTGCAATTTTGTTGTCTTTGACCAGTTCATACACCTGCAATCCTTTTTCAGTAGGGATTAAAGACTTCTTTTCCCGTTGGATATAATTACGGGTAAATAAAGTTTCAATAATCGCTGCTCTTGTGGCAGGTGTACCGATACCAATATTTTGTAAAGCCTTGCGTTCGTCTTCATTTTCAATTTCCTTTCCGGCACTTTCCATAGCCGACAAAAGCCCAGCTTCGGTATAAAGTACAGGTGGTTTAGTTTTCTTTTCGAGAACGGAGGCTTTTTTTATTTTGAGTTCATCGCCTTTTTTTAATTCAGGAAGATCCTGTACAGTTTCGGTATCGGCATCGAAAAAACTACCTTTAATAGAACGCCAGCCTGCTTCAGTTATCTTACAGCCCTTCGCCGTGAAATCATAATGCAATGCCTGTAAACCTATATCGGTAATCTCTTTTATACAGACCCCTGAAAGTGCTTCGAGCAATCGAAAAGCAATCATGTCATAAATCGCATTTTCCTTTGCGTTCAGAGCTGATGGGATTTTCTCAGTAATCAATAAACCATGGTGGTCGGTAACCCGAAGGTCATTTACAATACGCTTATTGAAACGTCCCCATTTCATTTTTGAGGTGGCTTGTTTACAGCTTTCCCTGTCCTGCAAGGCTCTCACAAGGCCGGGGATCTCTGCCCACATATCTTCGGGAATGTATTTACTTCCGGTACGTGGATAAGTAATGAATTTCTTTTCGTACAAACCTTGGGCAATATTGAGGGTTTCTTCAGCAGAAAGATTGAGTTTCTTATTGGCTTCCTTTTGTAATCCCGTAAGGTCGAACAATAAAGGAGGTTGCTCTGTAATACTTTTACTCTCCACAGAAGTAACGGTAACGCTCTTAACTCTTTCAATAGATTTCAACGTATCTCCTGCCAACTTTTGGTCATCCCATTCGGTTTTGGAAAGACTATTGAAATCAATAAATTCTTTGTTGTGCTGCAATTGTATTTGCCAATATTTCTTCACTTTAAAATCCCTGTTTTCGAGATAACGCTTACATATCAAAGCCAGCGTAGGTGTTTGAACTCTCCCAAGCGAATATATGCCATTTCCTGCGGCAGTGCTTAACGCCTGGGTAGCATTAATACCGACGAGCCAATCGGCACGACTTCTTCCTTGTGCTGCCTTATACAGTCCGTCAAATTCTGACCCAACTTTTAATTTATCAAAACCCTGCTTAATGGCTTTTTCGGTAAGCGAGCTGATCCATAGACGTTCAAATGGCTTGTTGCATTTGAGGTATTCGTATATATAGCGAAATATCAATTCGCCCTCACGGCCTGCATCTGTTGCTACAATAATGCTATCGCTTTTATTGAATAGTTCTTTGATTACTTTCAGTTGCTTTAATGCACCGGCATCAGTAGTGTAAGCTTTGTCTTTTTTTACTTTACGAACTGTTAATAAAAAAGGGTTAGGCAGTATAGGTAAAACCGCTTTATCAAATCCCGAAATGCCGTAATCTTCCGGCATTGCCAAGCCTACTAAATGTCCGAATGCCCACGTAACAAAATAGCCGTTGCCTGTGAGATAGCCATCCTTTTTATCGGATGCACCTACAAGTCCGGCTATTTCCCTTGCTACGCTTGGTTTTTCTGCAATAATTGTCTTCATACTTTATTACATTTTTCTGCCTTTTGATTTGGCAGGTGTTTCGGGTTTCTCTTGTTTCTCCTGTTGCTTTTTATTTTTCGGAGCTTGCTGTCCTTTCTGTAGAGGTTCTTTAATCTTTTTGGTCGCTTCATTGGTTTTACCCTCCGAATTGACAGCGGTTTGAGTTTTGTGGGCTTCCGTAGGTTTTGCCTGTTCTTTGAGCTTATTAGGGTTTTGGAAGGAAAAACCAGTTTTACCAGTTTCTTTGTTCAGTGTGATATACCCTTGATATTTCTGACCTTTTTTATCTATCAGCCCATCTACATAAACAGTCTCACCTGCTTTGAACTTATTGTAGTGTTCATCATCCAATTCTTTACCTCTAAAAGTCCTTGGTGCTTCCTGCGACTGATTTTGTTGACTTTTTTGTTGGTTATTTTGCGACTGCTGATTGTTGCCCGCTCTGTCAAACAAGAACTCTACATAACGTTTGTCTGCATTGAACTGTACTGTTGCCGAAAATTCTGTTCCTTTTTTAGAAATCATACCCTCTAATTGAAGTGGTTTACCCTCCATTAAAGTTTGCTTTTGGGTTTCATCAAGTTTACTCCTTTTATTTCGTCAGGTATCTTAATGAAATCGGTTTTTAGAGCAACCAATTCATTTGTCAGTCTGTCCACACTAATGATTGATGGAATGGTTTCTCCTGTTTTCGGATTGGTCAGGTTGACTACACGCCCCATATTTCCGGTATTTAGCAAGTTATCCTTGTCATCTTGATTGAATTTATGTCCGAAAAATTCAAAGTTGAGGTTGGGCTCTTTACGGATACCGTGAATGGCAACCACGATTTGTCCGTCATCATTCGGCTGTAGCGACAAACGAGCATCCATACGGGTAACGGCTGTCCCGAGGTTCAGGCTCACAGGAACCAGTTCATTGGTCTTGTAGCCTTTTAGCAACGGGTCAAGAAGGTTCATTTTTTCAAGTTTTTCTTTACTCAACCCAAGATTGTTCATCGTCTCCCAATCTATCTGTTCCGGTTTGTAGCGGTATTCGCTTGTTTCTGGTGTTGTCTGTGTTGTTTCCATATTGTCTTGATTTTCTTGTTTTTTATCGAGGCTTAACTCTGGTTTTAATTCTTGATCTTTCATCACTTTTTCTCCCTCGGGAGTTGGATTGTTTATTTGTAGCTGCATTTCCTGTGCTTTCTCAACCGCAAGAGGTGCAGGTACCTTGAAGAATGAAAAATTGCTAGGGTTCTTTAGCTGGCTAAAAAAATTGGAGAAGAAGTTGGAAAAGAAGTCTCCATGTTTGTCCACCCGCATAAAATGGTTCTGATTTTTTTTCGTAGGATCAACGGTTTCCATATTCCCGTTATCATCAATACTCTTTACAGCCTGAATTTTCTTTTTCTCTTTATCCAATACTAGCAGTATGTCTGAAAATTGTTCGGGCATTCTTTGTGTTGTTATTTCTTCACTCATACTATCAAATATTTATTATTCATTGCCGAATGTATAAGAAGCGTTCATTGGTTTAGGGCAATTGGCAGTTAAAGGCAGCATTTGTCACTGTTTGGCGTTATTTAATTGAGGGAGGATTGAAACTTTCTCTGATAAACTGGTGTACATCGGATAGTTTGTAATAGAGCTTGCCGCTAATTGTATAGTAAGGTAGCTTACCGATGGAGCGATACCGTTGTAATGAGCGGTTACTTATTTTCAACATCTGTAGCAAATCCTGATTATCCAATAATTCTTCACCGTCTATACTGTTAAGGCTTCTCTTGCTTTCATCTATATGCTCTTTTAATAGATCAAGACGTTCTAAAATACGCTCCATCCACGCTATAAATTCAATTCTGTCGATATTCATATTCATATGTTTAATGATAGTCTTATTGCTTGCCAGTATTCAACTTTCTGCCTTTTTCGATATAGCTTTTGCCTCTTGCCATCAGCTCTTTTACATACTCGTCACTGGTTTGTACAGCATTGGCATTTAGCATATCCTTGATAGCCCCAATGGTATAGAAATATTGTCCATAAAACTTTGAATAGGCTATCTCACCCTTAGTGCGCATTCGCCATAGGGTTTTCTCGCTGATATGCAGATATTGGCATACCTCATGGTTATTCAACCATAGGTCGTCGTAGCTGTTTTCCTCCTGTCTTTTAAGGTAATCGGCAATGGCATTGATACGGTTGTTCAACTGTTTCCATGCCTCTTCTTCAATTGTTATAATTTTCATTGTACAACTCTTTAATGTCACTTATGCAAAATTGAGAAGTGTGGCAGGGTTTGTCTGCCAAGCCTTACCAATTGGTTTGGCTGTTTTTTCAAAATTTTCACAATTAGGAAAAGTCCTTGTTTTAAAGTGCTTTCAAGGCATTAGAGGCGTTTCAGAAAGGAGTTTTGCTAACATTTGCCAATTGGCAGATATGGGTAAATGAAAAAGCAGTACGTTTTTGGTACTGCTTTTAATTTGTTTGAAATGTAAGCTGTATAAAATGGCTAAAGATCTTTATCCATGTATTCTTCGAGGGAAATTTTGAGCTGGTCTAAAAAAGCGGTTCGAGAACCACTTCGTGTTTTCATGCGATGAAATGCATGGTGCAAATCACCTAAAGAAATACGAAATAGTATTTGAAACATAAGCCCCATTTTTCTAATTCCTATTTTGCCATGCGAAATTACTCCAGAAGCATGAAGAGCATATATAAGTTCTATAAGGGCATTTTTGCTATCAGTCCAAAACACATCCTTTGTGGTTTCTGAGTTTTTTAAAACCGTATCGGGATTTTCATCTGGATTTATTTTTGTCAAGAGGTAGGTGTACAATAATTCATTAGAAATTATCCGGGCAACTTTGTAATCAAAAAATGTTGAGAAGGCAGGGTCAATTTCAAAGACAATGCTGTTTAATCCATCGTGATAATTAATATTCCCTCTTTTAAAGTAGGTGTGGTCACGGTCTGTCCGGCCTGAACGGTAATACCGATAAAAATCAGAATTGCATATATGTTCAGTATATTCTTTTTTAAGATTAGCTAAATGGTTGGAAAAATAACTGTAATGCATATTGCCATTACTGACGGGACAAGTAGTTTCTATACGGTAGACTTTATTATAATAAATCAGTTTACCCAGTATTTGAGGTTTTATGGTACGGAAGAAATGGATCTCTTCGGCATCATTCTTAAATTCATTTTCAATGATGTACTTTTTAACCGAAAATAAAAGATCCTGAAGATATACTGTCATTTCATAAGCTTCATCAATATAAAGCTCAAAACATAAAACTTAGTGCATAACAACTATTCTTTTCAATTCAAATAAACAATAAGAGCAAAAGCGATTTTTTATGAAAAATCTCAATTATGTTAGTCTTATAAACTTTAGTACATTTCTTATCATAACAATCTAAAAAAATATGGATTAAGTGAACTCGCAATATAAAATGACAAGTCAAACCCTTCAAAAATATTACAATTTTACCAGTTAACCAAAAATAGATGGTATATAATTTAGTGCTAGATATTGATTTGAGAATTTATTAGGACGGAGATTGCAGAGGGTTGTCTGCCCCATACACATGAATGGGCGTTAGTAATTCATGATATACATGCCTTCATGGGCGCTTGCTGATAAACAGCATCAATGCCTAAGCCTATATAAACTCAGCAGTTTTGGAATTCAGAAAGAATGCTATTACCCTTTGTCTTTTTTTAACTTCAGGCTTTTCTTCTGGTTGTAGCGGTTCATTTTATCGGTAGTGCCGCATGCTTTGATACTACACCATTTCCTACTGGCGTTTTTGGTTTCGTCCAAGAAAACCCAGCCACACATAGGGCACTCTTTGATTCGTTTTGTCTCATGGTCGGTTAAAAGTTCCGACAACGATTGCACCGCTTTCCAAACAGGGGACAGTAAGTCGTTTGCGGAATCTATTTGACTCATAGTGAATTTGCCATCTACATAAAGTAAACGCTGTCTTGATATCGCATCCACAATCAAAAGATTGGCAGCAGGCAAATAGGCTGATTTTTTATCATTATCATCTTGTGCTACAGCAGAAATCAGCCCTTGTATTACTTTGCGTATTTCTTTGATGCGATGTAAAGCGATCAAAGCTTGCTCGGGCTGTTCATTTGCTAATTCTTTTAAGCTTTCAAGACGTTCTCGTGGAGAAATTTCCAATTTATAACACCATGCAATGAAATCATCATATACAGCAAAATAGTCATAGTTTTTAGCGGTTTTCCAGGTACTGACAGTATTGACGAAATTACAGCACAATACAGTGCTGTCGATACTCAATGTCTCAATACTACGAAATTTCCCCATAAGACAAAGTTATGCTATTTACTACTTAAACCTAAGGATACAACTTAAAATGTTTAATAATGTGACCGTATCTCTATCAAAAGCTTTAGCGCAGATATATTCATTTCTAAATTCTGGTGACTGAATAAAATTTTTACGGTTAGTGTTGTCCGTATTTTAAAAATATGTAAATTTACCATCTAAATCAAAATAGTTGGTAAATGTTTTTTAGATTGGTGTAGCGTTATTAGTGTGGAGGTCGTATTAGTCTAAAATTTTAATCACTTAAAAACTTAAAAAAAAATGAAAACAAATTTAATTTATGCAGCCTTCGCATTGCTTTTTTGCTTTGCTATTACTTCATGTGAAAAATCCGACAACAATCCGGAAACAGTTCTTGAAAACAATCTGCTGAGGAGTGCCGAAAAATATGCGGAACTGGTAGAGAAAAGAAATGATGGAGATTTCAATATTGAAGACATTAAGAGAAATGGTAACATGCTAACCATTAAAGTTAAAGGTGGTTGCAATCAAGACGATTTCCATGTCGTGTGGGACGGATCTATAATGTTTTCCAACCCCGGGCAGATCAATCTTGTGCTCAATAACAAATCTCAAGAAGACTGTGGCTTAGAAAAAAAATTTGATATCAACGTAGACCTTAGCAAGGTTGTTGGAAAGTACGACGCCAAGGACTTTATTTTCAACGTAGCCAATGGTTCAAAAAAACAGGATAAATCATTAAATCCAAATGGATCCATTACAGTCAAGTAAAATTTGTCCCATTAGGTCATATTCACTGTAGTAGTGTATTCGTCAGGTTTAATTCTGTATTACAAAATTGACTTGACGAATTGTAAGACTGCTAAACCTTTTTAAACCTGATACTTAAACTTCATTTCAAATATTAATATTAAATGGAAGCAACCACCACCAAGTTCCAACAAACGATCAAGGAATTAACGGAAATGTTAGAAGCTTTTAGTACTGAACAGCTAAATAAAATTCCTTTTCCAAACAGTTGGACAGCAGGTCAGGTCGGTGATCATCTTTTAAAATCGTATGGTTCATGGGAAATTTTCAAAGGCTGGACGGGGTTTGCCGATAGACCGTATGACGAGAACTGCAAACTACTAAGTGAGCTTTTTTTGAATTTCAATATAAAACTAATCGCAGAGCATTCGGATGCTATCTATCCGTCAGAGGGATATATTGAAAAGGAAAACTTGGTTTTGAATATACAGACTGTAAGTGACCGTATCATTAGCTTCTCCAGCCGAAACGATCTCAGGGTGCTATGCTTAGATTTTGAATTTCCAACATTGGGACATATGACACGGTTTGAATGGTTGCATTTTTATGTTGTGCATACTCAAAGACATATTAAACAATTGACAAAAATTTTTAACATTTTAAATAGCCTTAAATGAATAAGCCCCTTATCGTCAGCAAAGAAAAGATAATAGATGCAACACAACCTGAAGTTTGGGAAGTAATCACAACTCCTAAATATTTTAAAGATTGGATGCTTGTACCTGCAAAAACCAAAGATGAAAAAGCCATTGGATTAGGAAGTAAAATTTATTGGATCAATGATAATGACATCGTTTACCTTGAAGGTGAAGTCATAACATTTGTTCCGAATACAAAACTGGTTATTTCATTACTCGATATCAGTTGGGACAAAAAGGTTCCGAAGGACAGTGTAACGTATGAATTTCATCTAACGGGAACGAAAAGCGGAACGCTGATCAAGTTTCTCTTAGGTGACCTTTCAATAGACCCAGAAGGTGAATCTTGGTATAATTCTTATAAAGACAGTGACGAAATAGGTTCCATAGAAAAAGTGATTAAAGTTAGAAAGATTAGGCAAACCAGCCGTACATAACATTTTAATCATCTCATACGGTCAGTCATAATATTTGAATAACATTATATAAACTTAGAAATGCGTAACCTGGTTGTTTTTGAATGCCCTTCAAATTTAGGTCTCAAAAGAATGTCGTATGCTAAAGAACCTGGAGTAAAAAAATTTCCTGTCCTACTTAATCAATTGGGATTTTATACTGCTATAGGCTCTACCAAGACAATTCATATTAAAGCGCCCAAACACTCAATGGAAATTGATCCAATAACAAATATCAGAAATGCCCGAAGTATAATTAATTATTCACTCCTTCAAGCAGATGTAATTGGAAAACAAATAAGCAAGGATACTTTTCTGTTGATGTTAGGGGGTGATTGTAGCATACTGATAGGGAGTGCAATTGCATTTAAAAAGAAAGGGCGTTTTGGTTTATTTTTTCTTGACGGCCATACGGATTACATGATTCCAGAGTGCTCACATACACATGGTGCTGCCGGAATGGACTTAGCTATTGTTTGTGGATATGGTCATGACAATCTAACAAATATAGATAATCTAAGTCCTTATTTTGAAGCTCAAAACGTTTTTTGCGTCGGAAACAGGGAGTATGACGAAGAATATGAGAAACCAATTAGAGGTTCTGAAATTCATTATTTCCCTCTAAATGAATTACGGAAAATCGGCATTCAAAATGTAATAAACCACTTTTTTGACATATTATCTAAAAACCAACTTGATGGTTTTTTCATCCATTTAGATGTAGATGTATTGGATGATACAATAATGCCAGCCGTAGATAGTAGGCAGAGCGGCGGATTATCCTATCCCGAATTGAAGGAAATATTAACCCTCTTATTCAACCATGATAAGATTTCCGGAATGGAAATTACAATTTTTGACCCCGATTTAGATCCTGATAAAGAATATATTAATGCGTTTATGATGAACATGATACCTATTATTAATAAAATTAAAACTAAATGAAACTTTACGGAACTTCTGTTTTACTATTATTATTCATGCTTTTATCATGTGGTCAAAAATATGGTGCAAATCTCCCTTTCAATTCACAACAAGCATCAAAAGATTCAGCAACATTATTTGCAGACGGGATTATTTCAACCCATCTGAATGAATATAATATAACTTTTTCACCAGACGGAAATGTGGTGTTATTTACCATTGCAAATACCACTACCGCAAACAGGTTCTACACAATTTTCATTACAAAAAAGGAAGAAGGCAAATGGACAAAACCTCAAATCGCCCCATTCTCGGGACAATTTAGTGACGCCGATCCCTTTTTTGCTCCGGATGGGGAAAAGCTCTACTATATATCAACCAGGCCGATTTTACAAGGACAACCAAAATCGGATTTCGATATTTGGTGCGTAGATTATGCAAATGGAGATTTCAGCAAACCAAAACATTTGGGTAACGAAATCAATTCGGAAAAAGACGAGCTTTATCCAGCTATCTCAAAAAAATGGAATTTATTTTTTTCCGCTGAAAATGGCGAAAACGGATATGATATAATGCTATCTAAATATAGTAACGGTAAGTATCTACCTCGTGTAAGTTTGAGTGGCTCTCTTAATACAACGAATATTGAATTTGATGCATTTGTTCATCCTGATGAAAAATATATAATTTATACGGGGATAGGATATAAAGATGGTTATGGAAGCGGAGACTTATATATAAGCTATAATAGAGAAGATCTTTGGACACACGGAAGGAATATGGGAAAGCAGGTCAATTCCCCGCATATGGATCAATGTCCGATGGTTTCAACTGATGGTAAATACCTGTTCTTTACTTCTTTTAGGGATGGTCAACCTTATAATAGCAAAGAACCAATGACCACAAAAGTATACCTCGATATGTTAAACTCACCCTTAAACGGGCTTGGAAATATTTTTTGGATTGATTTCCAAAAGCTTTCCAATAGGGAAAATTATACAAATGAATAATCTATAATTGAAATGCGAATAGCTACAGAAAGACTTACCTTATCGCCATTATCAGAAAAAGATACAACTTTTGTTTTTGAGCTTTTAAATACTGAAGGATGGGTCAAGAATATTGGTGATCGTAACATTCGTTCAGAAAAAGATGCAAGGGAGTACATCCAAAAAGTAAATAGTAATCCGCATATCACCTATTGGACGGTAAAGTTAAAAAAAGAAGGATTGCCAATCGGTCTGGTGACCATCATCAAGCGAGACTATTTACCATCTAAAGATGTAGGTTTTGCCTTCTTACCCCAGTTCTTTCATAAGGGCTATGCGTTTGAGGCCTCCAAAGCTGTTTTGCTGGCTATGGTAAGTAGCAATGAGCTTGATATTATTCTGGCAATCAGCCTGCCGTATAATAACCCTTCGATAAAGCTGATTGAAAAACTCGGTTTGAAATTTGAAAAAACGATTAATCATGAGAACAGTATTCTAGGTGTCTACAAAGCTTCAAAGGAAGAATTGTTCCCAGATAATGAAGCAAGAATTTCTTACCATACGATAACTTGACCTAAATAAAGTTGTGATAATTTTATACGATTAAACTTGAACGGATGAATAAATTGAAAACTAATAGAGATAATATTTTCTTTTGGAGAAGATAAAGAGTATAAATGCGGAATGATCACCGCAGTTATCAAAACTAATGAATTTGAAAAAGCAAGACACTTTATAAACCTATAAAAGCCAAATGGAACCAATAAAAATATTATTCGCTCATAGCGGTGGTGGACAGGGAAGTAAAGGACAAGGTAGTTTTGACTTAGTAGAGTACCTAAAGAATGAATTGGGAGACGAATTTGAAATTCTTTACCCGATTATCGATGACCCAGAAGCTCCAACCTATCAAATGTGGAAAAACCTTTTCACGAAAGAGTTTAAGAAGTCAGACCAACCAACTGTCCTAATTGGACATTCATTAGGAGGTTCAATGTTACTAAAATTTATTTCAGAAGAAAAACCAAATCTCTTGATTTCATCACTGCATTTAGTTGCGACACCTCTTTGGGGAAAGAATGGCTGGGAAGTGGACGACTTTGAACTGAAGGAAAACTTTGAAGTGGAACTCAAACAAATAAAAAGGATATTTCTCTATCAATGTAAGGAAGATGCAATTGTCCCTTTCAACCATTTGAATTTCTATAAAAAAGCATTTCCTAATTCAACCGTAAGAGTTTTGAAAGGAACAGACCACGCATTTGCGAATGGGCTATATGAATTGGCTGACGACATTAAAACAAACATTCATGTTTAAAAAATAAAAGAAGGAACAACGACCCACTAACAACAGCTAAGTGGTTATCGTAACTCACAAACTTAAAAAGGATAGAAATAACAACTAAATAAAATTGATATGCAAACAAACCATCAATCAAAGTATCAAACCATTATCAAAGCACCAATTGATAAAGTATGGAATGCATTAACCAATCCCGAAATGGTAAAGCAATATTTCTTCGGTTCAAACCAGGAAACGGATTGGGATGTTGGTAGCAAAGTCTTGTGGACAGGTGAATATGACGGAACAACCTATGTTGACAAAGGCGTGGTCTTGGAATATTTACCAAACAAGAAACTCTCTTATAGTTATTTAAGCAGTTGGAGCGGATTGGACGATAAGCCCGAAAACTATCTTTTGGTTTCTTATGAAGTAACTCCAACTGAAAGCGGAACTGAGCTAATCATTTCGCAATCAAACTATGATGAGGAGAAAGCAAAATATTCTTCCGAAAATTGGAAGATAGTCGTAGACGGATTAAAAAATCTTATTGAATAAAAAGTTACAGATGAAAATTTCACTAATCTTCTTATTTGTAGTCTTTTATGCATCATTAACTTTTGGACAAAAGCCAATACCCGAACAAACAGGTGTTGTCAAACCCTTTATTCTCGGTGTGATTGATGAAATACAGTCAAACGAACTGAATGAAAAAAGGGTGTTGAATATCTATCTGCCGGAAGGCTACAACCCGAAAGACACGATACGTTACCCTGTCATTTATTTACTTGACGGTTCAGCAGATGAGGATTTTATCCATATCGTAGGGCTTGTGCAGTTCAATAGTTTTGAATGGGTTAACCAAGCTCCAAAATCAATAGTAGTTGGTATCGCAACGGTGGACAGGAGAAGGGATTTCACATTCCCTACAAATGTAACTGAAGATAAAAGTGCAAATCCGACCTCAGGGCATTCCAACAGATTTATATCGTTCATTGAAAAAGAGCTGCAACCGTATATACAGGAAAAGTATATGACCAGTTCTTCAAAAACCATTATCGGGCAATCGTTAGGCGGGCTTTTGGCAACTGAAATCCTGTTTAAAAAACCGGAACTTTTTAACAAGTATATCATCGTCAGCCCCAGTTTGTGGTGGGATAATGGGTCGTTATTAGACCAACCTCTTGCTCGTTTTGAACACAAAGATATTTATATCGGAGTTGGAAAAGAAGGTTTGGCTCCCATTAAAATTCCCCGGGTAATGGAAGTAGATGCAAATGTTCTAGCTGATAAAATCAAAAACCTGAAAAACAGGAACGTGAACGTTTACTTTGATTATTTGCCACTGGAAAACCACGCAACAATAATGCATCAGGCGGTTTTCAATTCATTTAGACTTTTTTACCCATGATTTTAACTAAATAGGATTAAACCTAAATGGAAGCCTTTTTTTACTTAAACAACATGTTTATTCGGAAACTAAGGAATGTTAGTGATTATAAATAAGCCTACTGAATAATAACATAAAAAAACTTAAATTAAAATCAATGTATGCAATTCTAATTCAATTAACAATAAACCCTCAATTTGCTTCAGAAGCAGCAACCACTTTCACGAATAGTATATTACCCAAGGTTAAAAGTGCACCGGGTTTTATCGCGGGGTATTGGGTAGATCCGGTCAATGACGAAGGTTTTGGATTTATTCTATTTGAGAATGCGGATCAAGCTAAATCTGTTTTGCCTCCTACGATTGATTGGGCAGCCCCAGGAGTGATTATAAATAAATTTGACATGAGAAGGGTGGCAGTTTCAATTCCTTGATAATCGATTAAAAATGGGAGCCAAAAGACAAAAAAATCAATAAAATTGAAGACGGATTACCAAGTCTGATTAAAAGATATCAAAAAATGGATGAAAATATCACATTGATTTTTTTACCACAGGAAAACCATGAAACATTAATTCACCAAGCTATTTCGAATTTCGCAACAAGAAGAATTGCGGTCTTATTTAGACAGGAGGTGGGTTAACAAAAATAGTATACTGTTAACAGCAATCTGAAAATTTAAAATAAAGTTTCAGTAAAAATACATTAAAGATTAATAACAGGCAAAACGGTTGTAAATAAGGCTTTACAGCCGTTTTGTGATTTTTTGGTAATGAGGTAAAAAGCAGGAAAAAGCGAGGTTTGGCAAAAGTAAGGTTACTAAAACGTTACTTTTAAATATTAGAAACAATCGTTTTAAAATACTGTATTTCAGCTTTCTGCATAGTTTTTCATATTGTTCCGTAGCTCACATAGGTTTAATTTTATCATTAAGAATTGTGAGTATGGAAACGACAAAAAAATCAACGTTTAAGGTTCTTTTCTACCTTAAAAAGAATGCCCCGAAGAAGAACGGAAAGGTTACGGTTATGTGCAGAATTACCGTAAACGGCAAACAGTCTGCATTCAGTACAAAGCTGGATATTTCCGCAACAAATTGGGATTTGAAGTACGGCAGGGTTTTAGGTAAAAGCCGAGAAGCACAAGACACAAACAGGAAACTTGACAAAATTCGTTCGGGTATTGAGGAATGCTATTCCAAAATTCTGAAGAATGAGGGGGCTGTAAACAGTGCTAAACTTAAAAATGCCGTTCTTGGGATGGAAAGCGGAGAACTGACCTTTTTCAAATTCTATGAACAGTTCCTATCCGACTATGAGAAAAAGGTTAATAGTGGACTTCGGGTAAATGGCACACGCAGTAAATATAAAATACTTTTGAAACATCTTCGAAATTTTGCACTTACAAAATACAGCTATTCCGATGTGTCCTTTAACGACCTTACACCTGATTTTGTGCAGGACTTTGATTACTACCTGCGTGACGACCAAAGTTTAACACACAACACCATTTGGCTGTATATGATTGGATTTACTACGCTTTGCCGATTGGCAATGAGCAGAAAGCATCTTGCTTTTAATCCGTTCAGCGAATACAAGAATACCAAAAAGGATAAAGACCGTGGTTATCTATTGCGTAATGAATTGGAACAGCTCGTAACGTTCAACTGCGAGAAAAAGAAAGATGAATTGGTAAAAGACCTGTTTGTTTTCAGTTGCTTTACAGGGCTTTCTTATTCAGATATGAAAGGACTTAAAAACAGCAATATCCAAGATTTTTTTGACGGTAACAGGTGGATTATTGTACGAAGAAAGAAAACCGCTACATCGTCAAACGTGATGCTCTTGGATATTCCGAAAATGATTATTGAAAAATATGCAGGACTATCAAAGGATGGAAAGGTATTTCCTGTACCTTCTAATACGGTTTGTAATGACAGCTTAAAGAGAATATCTCAACTGATTGACTGCCTTGTAGAAAAGAAAGTAACCTTTCATTTGGCACGTCATACGTTTGCTACGCTATTTTTAAGCGAGGGTGTTCCGTTGGAGAGTTTGAGCAAGATGTTAGGGCATAAAAACATTGCCACTACTCAGATTTATGCTAAGATACTCAACGAGAAAGTTGGTAAGGATATGCAAAAGGTATCGCATAAATTTAAGGGTATGGAGGAGTCCTTTGTTTCAAGCCTATAACATTAATGTCACAATTTTTTAAAACAACACAGCCCACCGCTTTAAGCAGTGGGCTGTTTCTTTAATTGACCGATACGGGTTGCAGTTTCAAAGCATTCATTTAATGGGCTAACGCTGATAGTTATCTTCCAATACTTTTACAATATCGCTTTCACGAAACAAGATTTTCCGTTCGAGCTTGATAAAAGGTATCAGTCCGTCATCCCTGTACTGTTGCAATGTCCGTTTGCTTATGTGTAACATTTCGCAAACCTGTTCGCCTGATAGATAGATTTCCCCTTTTAGTAATGGGTGGAAATATTCTCTGATATACAACAGTTCATTTTTGATGCCTACCACAGCTTCGAGCAAGGCAAGCATATCTTCGTTTGAATTTCCAATCTGTTTCATTTCTTTTGCTTTTTTAATGGTCGCTCTCCCTGCATAAGTAACTCCACTTCAGATAATCTGAAATACGTTTTCCGATTAATTTGCGTTGCTCCAAGAATGCCTTTTGCCCTGTACGTCTGCAACGTTCTCTTGCTGATGTTGAGCAATTGGCAGGCTTCCTGTTGGTCGAGCCATTTCGTTGCCTGTTGCAGTGCTTTGTAGGGTGTAGTCATTTCCGCTATCAAATTGGAAACTTCCTTAACTTCCCTATGCAATGCTTTCAAAATCTGAATGTCTAAAACTGTTATTTCCATATCTGCATCATTTAAACCTCTAAAATAAAAGCTATTCACATAGGTCATTTTAATGTTGCATCCGATGGCGGTATTTGGCGTACAGTTGCCAAATACTAGGCTATAATCCTAACTTTGGTTTCTTACTTTTAGGACAAGACTGTTGCGTTATAATTGTATTGTCCATTTTTAAAGCAGGCTTTTTATTGGTCTGTATAGCCTGATTTTTTTCTTCATTTTTGAAGTCCGAACGGATAAGCGTTTTTGTCGCACCTATTATGCTTTCAGGTTCGGAAGTCTGCTTTTGTTGTTCAGTACGTTTTCCCCCGAATAGCCTGTTCCAATCTATTAAGCCTTTTGCTTCCCTGAACTGACGTTTTAAATTAGCGATGAAATTGGAAATCGGGTCGCTCTGCTTATCAACCTGTATCAAAGGACTATGTTCTTTTTTTCTGATTTGTTCTTTCTCTTTCTGCTCTTTGTCAGGTATTACTTTTTGTGCCATAGGTTTAAAATTTGCACCCAATATAGAACACAAGGGAATGTATTGTTTTCATTTGGCATTATGTTGCAGTATTTGGCTTATGTTGGCACAATATGAATAGAAAGTAATCCTCAAAACACTTTAAATTTTCTTCGCAAAGCCCTCACACATTTAAAGAGTTTTGTAAGGATAAAGGAAAGCATACAAAAAACACCCAATCCTTAGCCCTTACGTGTTTTTTGTACCCTTTCTTTGATTGGAATTGAATAAAAAAAGAATAAAAAAGGGAGCAAAGATAAGGCGGACAGCCACCGCACCACCCAACCAAAAGACTACGGCATAATGGCAGGGCAAATATGGTGGCTTCGCCGAGTTTGTTGTGTGCCCCCTGCCACCCTTCGGGACTTATTCCGTTTCCTTTTGGTTTTTCCGCCTGTCCCCCTTGTTAAAATGGCTTTCTTTTTTTTCTGTTTTTTTCTTTTGGAAAATAATTTTAAGAGGTAGAAACGTACCACCCACCAAGTATAGTTATCAAAACAACGGTTTGTGTTTCTCGTTATAGATTTCCCTAATCAATTCCTCGAACTCCTGAAAGTGGTATTCGATAATGTTGTCCAGATACGCATAAATCGTCAGTTTGTCGATTCCCATAATATTTGTAAGCCTGTTAAATGTTTCGTGGTGTTCCTGCCGTACATACACTGATTTCCCCCTGCTTGCCGTTGTCGTGGGAATTTTGAAGAACCGTCCGCAGTAGTCCTCTTTGGTCAGCTTCTTTGGCTTATAAATCATCCTTCTTGTATTACTCGCAGGTGTTTTTGTGTTTTCCGTTTCAGTTTCCGGAGGTTCTTCGCCTGCCATTACACGCATAATAGCTTCCTCATCTACTTTGGGTTTGACAAAATCTTCCCGAGGTGTTACTTCCTGTTGTTCCGTGAAAGATTGTTTATTTTCATCAGTTATGAAATTTTCAATAGAGAAATCCTCTTTTTCGGGTTGCTGATTTTTGTTTTCTTCGTGTATCATATCTATCATTTTTAATATTATATCCAATTAGCTGTTTGGTTAACTAAGCAATCAGCTGTATATACTGTTGTATCTACCTATCTACCTAAGCACCTGCAGACCCTTAATTGGTTAGTTCATTAACTCAAAAATCTGCAATTCGTCTGCATTCTATCACGCAGATTTGCTGTCGGGATTTATGCTGTTTAGTTACTTCATTAAGGATATAACCAATCAGCTAGCTAGCCATATACAAAGGAAATAAAAGCAGTCCCAATCTGCTTTAAGGTGGTATTCAGTGGCATCATTTGGCGTTCATTGTCATTGTTGTAAATAGCTGTTATTCAAATAGTCTTACCGAAATTTGTAATGGAAGCTATGGGTTTTCCCTGCTAACTACAATCCGTTTGCAAAACGGATTTTTCTGAACCCATGTTCAGAGCAAGTTATCTCTTGAGGTCCTCGAAATGAATTTCAGTACCTCAAAAGCACTTGCCCTTGCAGGAGGCTGGAAACGGCTCCGAAGTCGCACGTTTATTAAAAATTAAAAATGGATCATTATGGAAGAGAAAAACAGAAAACAGATTAGGAGAACAGGAAGGAAACCGAAGAATGACCCTGCGGTCAATCGGTATTCCATTAACCTGAATGCAGAAGATAATGCAAAGTTTCTTGCCCTTTTTGACCAATCGGGAATGAAGGTAATGGCACATTTTATTACCGCTTGTATCTTTCAGAAGACGGTAAAGACCGTAAAAATTGACATGAATGCAGTTGAATACCACACAGGATTGACCAAATTTTTCGGTCAGTTTCGGGGAATAGCAACTAATTACAATCAGATTGTAAAGCTGTTGAACGCCAATTTTTCGGATAAAAAAGCATCGGCATACCTCTATAAATTGGAGAAACAGACAGCAGAAATGAAAGAACTGTTACTAAAGGTTTTAATTCTTTCCGATGAATTTGAAAAGAAATACCTGAATAAAGAGTAGAAATATGATTGCAAAAATCGGAAAGGGAAGCAATATGTACGGAGCGATTTTGTACAATCAGCAGAAAGTGGACAAGGAAAATGGAGAAGTTTTGTTGCTGAACAGGATACCCGATACAATGGACGGCAGGTATTCTGTAGCGTATTTTAATAAATGCTTTGAACCATATTTATCAGCAAATATCAAAACAGAAAAGACGGTACGCCATATATCGCTGAACCCAGATCCTGCGGATAAAATCAGCGATAATCAATTTACAGAAATGGCACAGGAATATATGGAGCGTATGGGCTACAGCAATCAGCCATATATTGTTTTCAAACATACGGATATTGACCGAACGCATATCCATATCGTTTCGACCTGTGTGGGAATTGACGGAAAGAAAATCCCCGATGATTACGACCACCCTCGCTCAATGGCAATCTGTCGGGATTTGGAAACGAAATATAACCTGAACAAAGCGACAGAACAGGAGCAGAAACAAGCCGATAAAATTTTTAAGCCTGTAAATCATAAAAATGGAGATATAAAGAGCCAAATTGCTACGGTAGTGCGACACCTGCCGAAGTATTACAGCTTTTCCACGATGGGAAGCTATAATGCTTTATTATCGCTATTCAATATCACCGCGGAAGAAGTCAAAGGCGAGCGGAATGGTCAGAGGGTAAACGGATTGGTATATGTGGCATTGGATGAAAACGGAAACAAGGCAAGCAATCCGTTCAAAGCATCGCTTTTCGGGAAAGATGCAGGAGTAACACAGCTTCAAAAACATTTTGAGCAGTCTAAAGAGAAAATGAAAACCAATCCTGCAAGGTCTGTTCTGAAAAACACGGTGGAGCTTGCCATAAATACTACAAACAACGAAACGGATTTTAGAAAGCAATTGACCGAACAGGGCATCAATACGGTTGTCCGCAGGAACGACAACGGACGGATTTATGGAATAACGTTCATTGACCACGAAAGCCGTAGTGTTTGGAATGGTTCGGCTTTAGATAGAAACTTGTCGGCAAACGTATTCAATGATTGGTGGAACAACGGAAACAAGCCCGAATTAAAGATACAGGAAAGCCCTGTTTCCAAAACAAATACAATGGACGATTTACCAACGAAAGACCTTTTTGAGTTTATTCCGCAGGAACATTCTCACAATTTCGATATGGGATTGTTCAGCCTATTACCCGATGCACAAGGCGTGGATTACGAAGAAGAACAGTTTGCCAAACGAATGAAGAAGAAAAAGAAGAAAGGGAGGAGATTGTGAAATATTTGTCTTATCTAATAGCAAAACCGACTTTATAAGGTCGGTTTTCGCTTAAATATCATTTACAGCAGTTACTTGTTCTTTAATTTATTCAGCGTTTCCTCAATCATTTCCATACGTTTTTTGACTTTTTCGGCAGAAGCATCCAAAGTATAACCCTCATCTAAAAGCTCTTTGATGAGTAACATCCTTTTGATGTTCTCATAGTTATATCTTCGGTTTTTGCCCTCTTCTTCGGTCAGGCTTTTGATAATTCCTTTTTCTTCCCAATAACGGATTTGCCTTGGTGGAATACCTGTAATTTGCGATACTTCGCCTATTCCAACGACTAATTTATCTAAAAAATCAAAGTCAAAAGATAAGTCGTTGCTTGTTTCCGATTTACTCATTTTGTAATTTATTTACAATATATGTTGCAAATATAAAATATTCGTGTTTATTTTGCAATTGTAAATTATTTACAATTATTGATTATTTAAAACAACAAAAGTATGAAAATAGCAATTTTAATTTTAAGCGTATTAATGATGACAGCAAATGTAAAAGCACAGGAAGTATCTTTAAAAGAAGTACAGTCCTATTTAGATGAATTTAAAAAACATATTGAAATCCCGAAAGATTACCAATTTCAATCAGTAAGTAAGGTCAATGTCGATGATGTACCAGCTTATTTATTCCGCTTTGAGAAATCGACCAACAAAGGTTTAAAAGGAGAGCATTATTCGTTTGTCATTTCAGAAAAGGACAAACAGGTTTTGGGTTTTACGGATATGGATAAAAAATATTCCAATACAAAGGTGCTTTCAAAATCAGAAACAGAAAAAATAGCAAAGAATTTTTTATTGAAGTTGGATAAATCGTTAGCCAATGTCTTGAAAAACCTTTGGATTGAACGGCACGATGAAGAAATTTTGGTCAATGGAAAGAAAACAATCATAGCAGGAATGAAGTACAAGTGCTACCGTGCTTCGCAAAATGACTATGCGTGGGTAATTGTCGGCTTTGACGGCTCTATAATTACATTCGAGCGGAATATCAAATGGAACAACAATGAACAGAAACGTATCACCGAAAAATGGTTACACGATAATTGGGTAAGTGAAAATCAATAAATATAAAAACGGGAAAAATGAAAAAACTATTTTTTTTAATAGCAACAGTTCTAACAATGGCAACAACAATCAACGCACAGGAACAAGGCAAATCAGCCTTAATCCTTATCGAAACACAAAACGAATGGATGCACAAAGACGGTAAATTGTATAAGGCTTTGGTAAAAGACAAGGAAATGATGCACAATTCAATCACTAACATTGAAAAGGTATTGGATTATGCAAGAAAGAACAATATCGAAGTTATCCACGTTGGATTGCGTTTTGAAAAAGGCTATCCCGAATTAGCGAACGGAAAAAGCGGTTTGCGGAAAGCGATACCGAATGCAGGAACTTTCCTGATAAATGAATTTGGTTCACAATTCTATGAAACCGTAAAACCGATTGAGGGCGAATTTGTGGTTACAGGACGTGTCGGAGCAAGTGGATTTACAGGGTCTAATTTAGACGTGTATCTACGAAACAATAAAATTGAAAATCTGTATCTGGTCGGCTACGCTACCCACGTTTGTGTGGAAAGCACCTTACGTGATGCACACGAAAAGGGCTACAATACTTTTCTAATTTCGGACGGAACTTCTGCATTTAACCGTACACAGCAGGATTACGTTTTAAGCGAAGTTGTTCATCATTTTGGCGAATATTTGACAACCGAAGAATTTATGAATGAGTAAAGATTTTAGAATGACATTGCGGTTTGTGGTTTTGATAGCCACACCGCTTTGCTTGCCAACCGAATGAAGAAGAAAAAGAAGAAAGGGAGGAGGTTGTGAAAATATCTGTTACTGTTCGCATATGTCCGTTTGATTTTCATAACTTTGTAGAATGAAACGTAAGGAAACAATCAAAGAGTTTTACATTAATCACGGACAGGAATATCCCAGAGCAAGGCAGTTCAATATATACCGTAGGGAGGAATTTGCGTGCGACAACACATCACTACCGCCTAACCGAAGAGATTTTTATAAAATATCATTGATTACGAAAGGCACAGGTATTATTGGTTATGCTGATAAGTCTATACAGATTGACAGACCCTCTATTACGTTTCTCAATCCGCTCATTCCTTATTCGTGGCAACCTACTTCTGAAAACCAAGCAGGTTTTTTCTGTCTTTTCACAGAAGATTTTGTAAACCCGACAATGAAAAACGAAAATCTTTCACAGTCTGCATTGTTCAAAGTTGGGGGCAATCATATATTTTTTCCCAATGAAGAAAGTTTAAAACTTTTGGAAAGCATTTTTGAAAATATGACGCGTGAAATCTGCTCGGAATACACTAACAAATACGATTTGTTGCGAAGCTATGTGCAAATTATAATGCACGAAGCTATGAAAATGCAACCGCCCGAAACTTTCTATCAACCTGCCAATGCTTCGGAACGTATCAGCACGTTATTTTTAGAACTTTTGGAACGTCAATTCCCTATTGACGCACCAAGCCAAACGCTGAAACTCAAAACAGCTAATGAATTTGCCCTGCAACTCAACGTACATACCAATACACTGAACAGGGCTTTGAAAGAAAGTACAGACAAAACAACTACGGAATGGATTGCCGAAAGAATGATTAAGGAAGCTAAGGCATTGTTGCAGTTCAGCAGTTGGGATATAGCCGAGATAGCATATAGTTTAGGTTTTGAACATTCGTCTAATTTTATCATTTTCTTTAAGAAGCAAATAGGCATTACGCCTTTGCAGTTCAGAAAGGAAATCGCAATAGTATTATAGTTTCCTTTTCATTTCACTATACTTATTCGGCTATCTGTTTTAGCCGTTTCTTTTCCCCATTGTGCAATGGCTTTAAGCAATGGAATAAGCGTTTTTCCAAACTCCGTTAATTCATAATCCACTTTCAAAGGCGGTTTACTTGTGTGAACAGTTCGGGAAATTAAACCGTCTTGTTCAAGTTCTTTTAGTTGGAGGCTTATTGTCCGTTCCGTTACCATTGGTAATTCCTTTCTCAATTCATTATATCGCTTTTTTTCGATTAAATGAATAAGGATAACCGCTTTCCATTTTCCGCCTATATATTTCATTGTCAGGCTGGTGCTACACGGATATTGCTTGTCGTCTATACAATACATCTGTTACTATCTATTTTGACCGTTATTGCAAAGATATTATACTATGCTTAGTTTTGCAACTATAAAGATGATAGTATAATTTAATGATTACAGATATGAAGTTTTTAGACCTTGCAAAATGGAGGTACACAGCCAAAAAGTATAATCCGAATAAAAAGATTTCAGAAGAACAAATTCAGGAATTAAAAGAGATTATAAGGTTAAGCCCATCATCAATCAATAGTCAATCGTGGAAATTTACTTTTGTTTCCGATGAAAATGTAAAACGTGAATTGGCAAGGGTATCTTATTTTAATGAACAAAAAATCAATGAAGCAAGTCATTTAGTCGTATTCAGTGCGATTGATGATATTGAACTTTTTGAAAAACAGATTGCAGAAAACTTGCCAGAGGGTTCTGTTAATTATTATAACCAATTTGTAAAGATAGGTTCCGATGCAGAAATCAAATCTTGGTTACAACATCAGGTTTATCTTTCGCTTGGTTTTTTCCTTTCGGCTTGTGCAAGTATGAGTATTGACAGTTCGCCAATGGAAGGGTTGAAAAATGAAGAATACGACAAAATACTACAACTAAAAGGCTATAAAACGCTGTTTGCGGTTGCCATCGGTTACAGAAATCCCGAAGACAGCAATCAACCATCCACTAAACCAAAATCACGTTTACCATTAGAACAAATCATTCAAGCCATTTAAAAATATGAAGAAGTACATTTTAGCTTTCAGTATGATGATAGGCATTAATGCTTATTCTCAAAAAACAGATTACGAAGTTTTTGCCACGGTTGAGCAATCGGTAGCAAATATTGCTTTCACACATCAGGGCGATTTGGTTTACAGCCATCATCCGTTTTTCAATCCAACTTTTCGGGTTGTAAAATACGATGCCAAAACGAGAACAACAAAGCCGTTTCCCAATGAAGAATGGAACACACCACGAGAAACGGACGACCATTATTTAAGCAATGTGTTGGGAATTAGAAACGATGAAAACGGAATTGTTTGGATGCTTGATATGGGACAACGCAATCCTGTTACACCAAAAATTGTAGGGTGGAATACCGTTACAGACAAATTGGAACGGATTTATTATCTGCCAGAAACTTCGGTTGTGCCTACTTCACAACCAAACGATATGGTAGTCGATACCAAACACGGTATTTTCATTATCGCAGACGAGGGAATTGGAAGCGGAGGCGACGGAAGTACAGCATCGTTGATTATCGTAGATATGAAAACAGGCAAAACAAGGCGATTATTAGAGGGTTCACGTACTACTTTACCCGAAAACAAACCTACAATAATAGACGGAAATCCGTTAGCTGTAAATGGTAAAAATCTTTTGGTAGGTTGTGACGGAATTACAGCAGACAAAAATTTTGAATGGGTGTATTATGCACCGTTAAACGGTACTAAACTATACCGTGTAAAAACAACCGACTTACTGAATGAAAATTTGAGTGAAACAGAATTGGACAATAGAATAGAAACCTATTCCGAAAAACCAAACAACGGAGGGTTAAGTATTGATGATAAGGGAAATTTATATTTAACAGCAATGGAAAGCAACAGTGTGGCGGTCGTTCTTGCCGAAGACAAGAGCGTTCACAATATCGTTACTGATGAAAAATTGCTTTGGGCAGACGGTGTGAGCTACAATGTTGCAGACGGCTATATGTATGTTTCTGCCGCACAGGTTCATTTAGGTGCGGTTTTCAATAATGGTCAGAATTTAACAAAAGCACCTTTTTATATATTCAGATTTAAGCCGTTGGCTAAAGGTGTACCGTTTAGATAGTAGTTTCTAATTTATAAATATGGCTTTTACTTTTGTCCCTATCGCATAACCATTTGTTTGATTAGCATAATTTTTAGAACGGTACTTACGTGAACTTTGTATCGTAATAAAACATCAAAGATTATGCAAGCAATACAATTAGAAAATTACGGCATAGCGCATCTAAAAATAGCCGAAGTGCCAACACCCGAAATCGGCGAAAACGAAGTTTTGGTAAGAACCACAGCGGTTTCATTACAATATCTCGACCTACTTACGGTAGAAAATACAGTTGGGCTAAACATTCCGCTTCCGTTTATTCCTGTTTCAGAGGGTGTAGGTATTGTGGAAAGTGTAGGTAAAAATGTAACACGTTGGAAGAAAGGCGACCGTGTGCTTATTCCGTTTATCACACGTTGGGAAGCAGGAAAAACAACGCCATTTCACAATGCGTTAAGAACAGGTATGCAGACTTCGGGAACATTGGCAGAATTTACTGTACAGCCCGAAAATACATTGGTGCGAACCCCTGAAAACCTTACTGATGAAGAAGCTACATCGCTATCCGTTGCAGGCTTGACCGCTTGGGCAATGCTTGTAACACAAGCTAATATCAAAGCAGGACAAACCATTCTGATACAAGGAAGTGGTGGTGTTTCGTTGTTTGCTCTGCAAATTGCAAAAATGTCGGGGTTAAAAGTAATTGCGACAACAGGAAGCAAGGAAAAAGAGCAAAAGCTGAAAGACCTGGGAGCTGATGAAGTCATTAATTACAAAGATTTTCCCGAATGGAGCAAGGAAGTAAAACGCCTGAACAATGGCGCAGGTGTAGATATTACGCTTGATGTAGCAGGAAACGAAACCATAAACCAAAGTATTTTTTCCGTCAAAGAACACGGTTTTGTGGGCTTGGTGGGTTTTATGTCGGGTAGCAAATTGACTTTTGATGTTTTTCCGTTGATTATGAGTTATATCCGTTTGCAGGGCTATTCCGTAGGCAATGCACAGGAATTGGACGATTTGGTATATGCCATTGAAAAGAACAATCTTAAACCTGTGATAGATAGTGTTTACAGCATAGACCAAACACAAGAAGCATTTCAGAAATTGAAATCGGGTAAGGTTTTCGGAAAAGTAGTTATCAAATTTTAAAAAAATCAGAACAATGAAAGTAAGAAATATATTGACCACAGTCTTTATCTGCATAGGGTTGAGCAGTTTTTCACAACAAATCATCAATGGTTTTGCAATGCCTGAAAGTGTAACATCAGACGGCAAACGTTTTTTTGTTTCCAATCAGGGGCAAGATGTTTTCAGTAAAGACGGTGATGGGTTTATCAGCGAAATTTCGGAAGACGGAAAGCAAATAGAACTGAAATTTTTACCGCTAAAAGGAGTTTTAAATGCCCCGAAAGGAATGACAGTTGTAAACAATATTTTGTACGTAGCAGATTTGGATAGGGTTATAGGGTTTAACATCAATACCCGAAAAACGGTTTTTGAAATCACTATTCCCGAAGCAAAAGTATTGAACGATATATGTCGTTTAGAAAACGGCTTTATAGCGGTTACAGAAACGGTTTCGGGTAACATCTATAAAATAAATACCAAAAACAAATCTTTTGAAATCATCGGAAACATACCTACTGCCAACGGAATAAATTACAACGAAAAAACAAAGCAATTAGTGGTTTGTACCAATGGCAAAAACTATGGAGAGGGTTCGGTTTATATTAAAACAGGCAATGAGGACTTTAAGGAACTTCCCAATATTGCCAATGGATTTTTTGACGGCATCGAATGGATAGATGATAATCATTTGTTGATTTCGGATTGGGTAACATTTCCAGTAAAAGATTTCGGGAAATTATGGATTTACAACTTATCGGAGCAGATAAGCCAAGCATATTTTACAGGCGAAAGTATTGCCGATATTTATTACAATCCTACCACTCAAAAAATCTATATGCCTCAAATGTTTCACAATAAAGTAATCATTGCAGGCAAAAACGAAATTACAGCAACTGCACAGACAAAGCATAATGTGTTATACAATTATGGTATTATTGATGCTTTTATCGGAGGACTTTACAAAGGTTCGTTACCGATAAAAGACTTAAAACTAAAAGGCGACTTCGGTATTGGTGCACCCGATATGTTGAACGGAGAATTGACAATGCTTAACGGAAAAGCCTATCAGACCAAAGCCACAGGCGAAACAGTAGTTTTGGATAACGACCACAAAACCTCTTTTTCGACGGTTACTTTTTTCAGAGCGGACACCGTATTTTATGTAAACAATGCTACTGAACAAAAGGATTTATTGGAAATCATAGCAAATAGATTGACGAATAAAAATGCAATGTATGCCATTAAGATTACAGGCGATTTTAGCAATGTGAGAACAAGAGCATTTCCGCCTGTAAAGGAAGAGCCGTTCCCTGTTCTTTCCACAATTTTGGATAGACAACAGTTTTTCGACATTCAAAATACCGCAGGAACATTAGTTGGATATCATCTGCCAGAATATCTGAACGGAATACAAATGAGCGGTTTTCACTTACATTTTCTTTCTGCCAACACCAAACAAGGAGGACACGTTTTAGGTTTCAAAGGTCAGAACCTGAAAATCGAAATTGCCGAACTGAAAAGTTTTGAGTTGGAAGCACCAACGACTAAAGATTTCCAAAATTTCCAATTCAGAAAAAAGCATAATGAAGATTTGGAACGCGTGGAGCAAGGAAAGTAAGAAATATATTCTGTACAAATCATAATAAACTAAAGAAATCTAAAGGTTATTCCGATGAATGACCTTTAGATATTTCTGTTGAATAAGCAATAAAAAAACTAATCGGAATGGCATCTTCATTAAATCATATCATATCGGAGATACAGCGAAAAGAAAAAGCTATTTCGCTTGCTTCTCCCAATGAGATTGATGAAGCGTACCAAATGACGATATACCTAAAAGAATACTTATGGTCGATAAGAGAGGATATTACAACACAGGGTTTTAAAAACCATTGGGAGGAAATCAATTTCTTTCGTAACGTTAAACCGTACATCCTCTCCAAGCTCATTTACCACAATAAGATATTTCGCATACAGACAGCCTGTCCTGTTGACGGAGGGAAAATGTACGCAAGTTATTTTTCAGAGCAATTACGGGAATTAAAACAGGAATACAGAGAGCATATCTACAATTCAGATTTTTACAGGTATTATCGTTCGGGAAGAACCGACCGTGATGAGACCTATTTTAGGCTGGGCAACATCAATTTCCACGATGGTCTGAATAGTTTTGTCTTTGAAATTGACCCGCTATTTTCAACTTATTATGATAACAAAGTAGCTCGTATTATAGCCAATGAGTTGCTCTATACCTACATACTTCAAAAAATTAACGATGATGAAATAGCGGGTTCTCTTTCAGCAAGAGATATTTCATCTGATGGTATTCTTTGGACGGATACCAAAAATGCCTTAATAGAACTGATTTATGCCCTTTATGCGAATGGTTCTCTTTCCTACGGTAAAATAGGAATACGGAAAATCAGTTTGGTTTTAGAGAGACTGTTTCAGATTACCTTAGGGGATTTGCATAATTCTTTCCATCGAATGAAATACCGTGCGGGTTCCCGAACCGCATTTTTAGACCAACTGAAATCTTCTTTGGAAGAATATATGGACAAAGATTTATAGGGGTATCAAAAAAGAAAAATTCAAGAGAAGATAGGGTTTGTCCTATTTATCCAACTTAAAAAGGCTTTTGTTAAGCTTTTTTTTATTACCCTATTGCATCAAATGTAATAGTCGGGTATTAAAAATCTTTGTATGAATTTGAGAAAAATAAATTTTGTATATTTGCTATGAGCGAACGGAAACACGTTGAAAAACAAAGCAATAAGCACCGTTACTAAATCGTTACCTGACTTTTTTGATTATCCTTATAAAAGCTTAGTATTCAACCGATACAGCTTTTTCCTGAAAACTTTAAAATAAAAATAGGATGAAGAGTAAATTATTAGAAATGAACAACGTTGGTATCGTTGTAGAAAATCTTGATAAAGCAATTGGTTTTTTTACAGAAATAGGGCTTACACTGGAAGGGCGTATGATAGTTGAAGATGAATGGGCTGGCCGTGTAACTGGGCTTGGAAATCAATCTGTGGAAATTGCGATGATGGTGACACCCGATGGCCACAGTCGCCTAGAACTTTCAAAATTTCTTACTCCTGCAACAATTTCAGACCACAGGACAGCACCAGTTAATTCACTTGGCTATCTCCGTATTATGTTCAGGGTCAACAATATTGATGAACTGTTATCCAGGCTTTTGAAACTCGGCGCTGAACTCGTTGGAGAAGTGATTAACTACCAAAACGTCTATCGGCTATGCTATATACGCGGAACAGAAGGGCTTCTGATTGGACTAGCCGAACAACTTGGTGAGCAAACAACGAAAGATATCTTAGAAAATTCTTGACATTTTATGAGAAAATTGCCGCGATAAACGATACCAAACGTATGTTCTTAGCGACAGAGGTAAAGATTAATCATCTTATTTTCAGTTGTTTGTAATTAAATTTAAAAATAATTTCAAAAAACATTTGACCCTAACGTTACGTCATATCATACCTTTGTACAGTCGATAAATAATCAGAAAGAATGAAAACTCTTACAGTTAAAAAATTGGCGGAAATATCGGGTGTGAGCGTACGCACACTTCATTATTATGACCAAATCGGCTTGCTCCGTCCATCAGTAAGAACCGAGAAAAAGTACAGGCTTTATGGGAATGACGAGTTATTGCGCTTGCAGCAAATTCTGTTTTTTCGTGAACTGGACTTTCCACTCAAGGATATTCTGGAAATGATAGACGAGCCTGACTACGATCTGGTTAAAGCGCTAATGCAGCACAAGTCGGCACTGCTCAACCGTAAAAGAAGAATTTCTGACTTATTGAGAACGATCGACATCACTATTAATAATCTTAAAAAAGGAGAAATGATGAAAGATCCAGAAGAATTGTATAAAGGTTTTCCCAAAGAAGTTGGAACGGCCTACAGGAAAGAAGCAATGAATAAGTACGGCGCACAAACCGTTGAACAATCTGAAAAAGAGCTGATGAAGCTTGGTAAGTCGGGTGTTGAAGCGCTTCAAAAGGAAATGGAAAACGTTTTCAGCGAACTATTTGCACTGAGAAACGACTGTCCGGAATCGGACATCCTACAGCAACAGATTGCAAGGCATTATGGGATAATTAGCAAATTTTGGGGCAATTCAGTTGTGCCAGATCAAAAAGCTTGTGCTTATGCGGGTCTTGGTGATCTTTTAGTAAATGACGAGCGCTATTTAGCTAATGTTACAGACGGAAATCCGCAACCTGAATTTGCGCTGTTCTTGCAGAAAGCAATGAAATATTTTGCTGAAAACAATTTGGAAAAATAATGTAAGCAAAAAACAGTTAGGGAAAGTCCTGATAACATCGGGCTTTCCCTTATCCTAATAAAAGATTGAAATATGAATGAAATAGATCTAATTAAGGAATTTCAACACATTGAAGACAACTTCAACCGGGCAGTTGTCACAAATGACATCGCAGAAATAAAAAAATGTATCACATCCGATTGGGTGTTGGTAGACAGTCAAGGTGGAATTATACCACAAGAGCGGTTTTTTGAAGTTCTGAAACAAGGGTTGCTATCCCATTCCACAATGAAAAAGAGAGTTCTTCGGGTCAAGATATACGATAACATTGCTTTGGTCACAGGCCGGGGGCAAAATACCGGAACCTGGCAAGGTGAACCCATGGAAGCTGATGAATGGATAACAGACGTGTACAAAAAAGACGGTGACGAATGGTTGTGTGTACTGACCCATTTGACCCCGGTAAAAAAATAATTAGTTATGGTAACACTTGAAAGATTGCGGAAACTGGCACTTTCCTTCCCTGAAACCACGGAGGAACCACACTTTGAAAAGACTTCCTTCAGAGTGAAGAAAAAAATATTTGCAACGTATGACGATAAGCTCAAAAGAGTTAGTGTCAAGTTATCAGAAATAGATCAGGATGTCTTCTCTTCCGCAAATAAAGCGGCAATTTATCCTGTTGAAAATAAATGGGGAAAACAAGGTTGGACTATAATAGAGCTCGAAATGGTAATTTGGGAGCTTTTCGTTGAAGTTTTGACAACGGCGTTCTGCGAAGTCGCACCCGAAAAACTAGGCGCCTTAGTTCGATCAGATAAAAATGGACTAAATAACTAAATATACGCTTGCATGGCCATTGAATTTACTGATATAAGCAACCAAAAGCTACTATTAAAACGGCTAACTGAAAAAGATGCTATTGCATTTCACAGTTTGTATTTCCAAAAAGACGGGCAGGAAAGTGAAAAAGTCGAATCAAAGGAGAACAGCAGAGCAGCTTTCGAGTTTACTGAAAATATCATTTCACAATGCAATGATATTTTCACAATACGCACCACCGTAAACCCAGAAAAAATCATTGGAGATTGCGCATTGCACCATTGGGACAAACTGAGGAACGAAATTGAAATCGGCGGCTCCCTGCTTCCCGACTATTGGGGAAAAGGTTTGATGGCAACAGCCTTTCTCTTATTGATCCCCTATGCACAGCGGGAATATGCAATAAACAAAGTCGTAGCGAATACAACCGCTGAAAATATAAACGCATTAAAATTCGCCGAAAAACTAGGTTTTAGAATAGTAGGAACGATGAAAAACAATGTACTGTTAGAAAAAGATTTATGAGGTTTTCTGGCAAATTAATTTAAGACCGAACAATGACAAAACGTGAAGAAATTATAAAAAATTATGTTGACGGCTATAATGCATTCGACATTGACAAGATGGTCCGGGATTTTAACGAAGCTATCATTTTTAAAAACATCAATCATAATGAGGTTACGATGGTGTTAAACGGGATTGAAGCGTTTAGAAAACAAGCTGACCAGGCAAAATCCTATTTTGAAAGCCGGCTGCAAACCATAAAATCTTTCAAGCATAAGGGCGATACCACCGAAATTGAAATAGATTACATTGCAACTTTAGCTTCTGATCTTCCCAACGGATTAAAAAAAGGCGAGCAAATTGATTTAAGCGGAAGATCCATATTCAAATTTTCTGAGGATCAAATTGTTGAGTTAATCGATATAGCTTAGTAAGCGGTACAGATACGAACCATTTAAAAAATTGATCTGACAATGACAATTGAAACACACCATATCAACAATTTAAAAATAGCTGAAATTATTTCTGACGACATTGTTTTAAGATCTGTTGAAGATGGATTAGATTTATTGGGCAATCTATATTATCAGGGATTTGATAAAATATTTATTCATGAAAAAAACATTACAGCCGATTTTTTTGACTTGAAAACAAAACTCGCAGGTGAGGTACTTCAAAAATTTGCTCAGTACCGAATGCCTTTAATCATTATAGGTGATTTTTCAAAATGTGAAACCCAAAGTTTAACGGACTTCATTTATGAAAGCAACAAAGGCCGACAGATCAATTTCGTTGGCTCTCTGTCGGAAGCAATAAAACGATAACTCATCGGTACTTTGGGATTTGCCATTTTAAGAAAAGAAATCTGATTTCGAAAGTGAAACACAGCAAAATAAATGAAAAACATGTAAATAAAATACGATGAGAAAAGTAATTGCAACAATCAATACGACACTAGACGGTGTTTGCGACCATACCGCAGGAATTCCTGATGATGAAATACATCAACATTACACAGATTTACTGCGCCATGCGGATGCTATTCTGTTTGGGAGGGTAACATATCAGCTTATGGAATTTTGGCGGACTTTAGTTGAAAAACCCTCCGGCGAAAAATCAATGGACGACTTTGCCGCGGTTATAGATAATATCCCAAAAATTGTTTTTTCCAGAACCCTCGAAAGCGTAGACTGGAAAAGTGCAAGGTTGGCGGATCAAAATATAGAAAAAGAGATATTAAAGCTTAAACAGCAAACGGGGAAAGACATCCTTATTGGTAGCCGAAGCCTGATATTACAACTGATGAAACTTGATTTGATTGACCAGTACCAGCTCTGTATACACCCTATGGTGGCAGGAGGCGGTTTGCCGTTGTTTGAAGACATAGACAGAACTGTTTTTAAACTCAATAAAACAAAAATATTCGGCAATGGAGCCGTAATGCTTTACTATGAACCGACAACGAAAAGCGCTACAAAAGGCCAATGACATCCATCATGTTAACCATCTTATAACAAAGAGAAATGTCAGAGAAGTTACAATCAGTGCTCAAAATGTTTTCCGACTTTGACGAAAACCAGCTGGTTAGAATATTAAGTTGTTTTAAGCGAAAATGCGTCAGCAAAAATGATGTTTTATTACATGAGGGAAGCATTTGCAAAGAATTTTACTTTGTGAAAACCGGTTGTGTACGTATATTTTTTGTAGATAAAAACGGGCATGAAAAGACAAGATACATTATGCTCGATAATCATATTGGAACAGCTTTAACAAGTTTCATTTCTCAAAAGCCCTCCATAGAAATGATAGAAGCGCTTGAAGATACCGAGCTTTTAGCAATCAGTCATGCGGATTTTTATCGTCTGAATAGCCAAATGGATAATTGGAGGAATTTTTATCAGCGGATTTTGGAAATGGCTTATTCGTTTCAAAACAGGAAAATTGAGCAAAGGGTAACCCTAACAGCGAAGCAACGATATGAAATTATTTTGAATGAAAATCCTGCCTTAGTTCAACAGGTATCCAACAAGATATTGGCGTCTTATCTGGATATCCGGGAGGAAACTTTAAGTAGGCTTAAATCAAAATAGAACGATTTTGACCTATGTCAATAGCAATATGTGTAAGACTAAGCATTTTTGCATTTACAAAACGCAATGCAATGGAAAAACTCACACAACACAATTATTGGACAATAATCGCAACGGGACTGATAGCATTTGTTCTCAGTGGAATTTGGTACAGCCCGATGGTTTTCGGCGAAATATGGGAGACATACCGAAACCCGCCAAACCCCGAAATACCCAGATGGACGATGGCGTTTGCTCCCTTAAGAGAATTGATTGTTGCATATGTGCTGGCGAAATTAATTCTGCTATTGAATTTATCACAATATAAAGACACATTAAAGCTGGTTTTTCTATTGTGGATTTCCTTTCATGCTGTTGGAATGGCGGGAGCAGTTTTATGGGATCACATGCAATGGCAGTTAGGTGCTGTGCATGCTGGCGATTGGTTAATGAAAATGACATTTATGGGAATTGTGTTGACCAAATGGCTTAATAAGAAATCAATATCATTAAATAATCAATAATATGAAAGAATTTGTTTTATTGTTCCGAATGGACATAAAGAGCGCAGAAGCACAGCCTTCAAAAGAACAAATGGAAATTTACATGAAACAGTGGATGGTGTGGATCAACGATATCGCAGAGAGAGGTATGCTCGCCGATGGTGGAAATCACTTTTCAAAAGATGGAAGAGTCCTAAAACCCAATGACAGAGTTATTCATCAACCTTATATTGCTGATGATGTATCGGTAGCGGGCTATATAATTATCCTGGCTGAAAACTTAGACGAAGCAACTAAAATAGCTAGGAAATGTCCAATACTAAATGGTCAAAACACAAGTGTTGAAATCAGGGAAACAGCAAAACCCGGCGAATAGAAATCTATGCGAAATACGAAAAAACCATATAAACGAGATATATTAAATCAGATTATAAATTTTTTCTGGACGGCACTCTGTTTTTCTCCTGTATTTTGGTTTTGGTTTCAGGAAGGAATAGACAATATTTACTTTTATGTATTTCTTGGCGTAGCGTTATTTTTTGGGGCTCTTCCAGGGAAGATATTAAGTAAGTTTACGTTAAGTGCAGATAAAAAGGTTTATGAAAAATATGGGATAAAATTCATCAGAAAATTTGTTCAAAATGGAGATATAGTCAATTCCCGAACAAACGGGCTCGGAGCCCCGTCAATAAAGGGTAAAGCTAAAGCGAGGGACTATTTGAAAACAATTGCCATGTATGAACGCTACCATTGGATCTGTCTGCTCTTTTTTCTATTGACGACCATTTATGGTTTTTTCAATGAACATTTTCTTTTGGGATTTTCTATTTTAGCAGCAAATTTTTTATACAACCTTATTCCAATCTTTTTACAGCAATATAATAAAATCAGAATTAAAAAAATAGTGGATTGAATTTGTAAATACTCTAACAAATATAAAATCTTTGAAAGTATAGTGATTGAGCACTATACTTTTTATTGACTAAAGATCTATAAGGAAATATGTTACTAAATGGTTACCAGTTATATATTACATTCATGTAAGATATTTTTTAAAAATCCAATTGAAGTTATATTAATCTTTTTGAAAAAAGCCCTAAAATGTATTGCCCATTGGGTTAAATTGGCTATATTTGCACCATCGAATCACAAATTATATGTGAGGAAAACGGTGAGTAGTTCTTCAACAAAGAAGTCAATTTATTGATTAATAGATATTTGAAGGGTAATGGATTCGTCCTGTCACCCCGACAAAAGCCACTGATAATCAGTGGTTTTTTCTTTTTTCGGACATATTTCGGACAATATATATATAAATTTTGCTATTGTTAAGTTGAGGTAACTTAGAGTGATTGGAATATATTTTAATTGTTTAAATCAAAATGTAAGAAAATAATTGGCTGTTATTTTGAGATATTTCCTTTTTGAAAATTAAATATTTGATCGTAAGCTTTTGATTTTGGATTCTCCCCATTCTTTCGCTATTAGGTACTCCCTATTTGCTTTTTCAGAAATGGAATCGTGGATTTAAGGGTCTTGTCTCCAAGCGCGTAAAAGATATCGTCGAAGAGAATATTAACGACCTGAAGGCGGATCATACCGAAAAGTTGGGGGGCTAGATTTTTAAGCATATAATTTCATCACCCGATATAGGAAGAAAGTAGTGTCTCTAACACCCCGGGACACACTTCTAAAGGCTTTCAGTTTTGCATTGAAGGATTCGGCTGAAGCATTCGTACTACGATTATCGAAATAATGTAGGATTTCCGGGTGGTGTGCTGCAATGGATCTTGCCACACTTTCAAAAGATAATATTCCGGAGTTCTCAACCTGGTTATGCCATAAGCCTAGTTTTGTAAATGCCAGGGTCTTATCCTTGCATTTATTAAAGATATCTCCCAATGCTATACCGATGTCATAAGCCTTTTTTAGTTTAGGGAATCGTAGAAACAAGAGCTCCGCTCGGTGTTTTTGACTTTCTGTCCATCTGCTAGAATGTTTAAACAAGAGGTGTCTTGATCTGGCCAAAAGTTGTTTGATGGAGTCTCCGTTTGACAACAGCTCGGGTTCATAAGGATTGCCCCGCTTTCTGGCCTCAGCGATTGCCCTACTTTCCTCATCCAATACTTCCCAACGATATTTGATGCGCAGCTCCTGCACGGCATCATAGGCTAATTTCTGGACATGAAATCTATCTATTACACGTCTGGAGTTTCGAAAGCATCTACGGATGGCTTTTGCCATATTTGGGGCCATGTCCATCGTAACTTCACGAACTTTATTTCTGGAGCGTGAGGGAATTCGTTCCAAGACACGAATAATGTCTTCTGCTTTTGTCCCTTTTATGGTAGCTAAGATCGTCCCCTTCCTACCTTTAGCAGATTTACTGCTTACGATGGTGTATAAGTCTCCATTGCTAAAGCTCGTCTCGTCAATACTAAGGTGTTCCGATATATTTTGGGGGAAGAGCGTCCAGTTCTCCGCATGATGCTTCTGATCCCAATCGTGAAAATCGCTCAGATGGTTCTTGTACTGTTCCTGAAGTTGTTTACCATCTACATGGAAGAAAAGTCCCAAGAGATTAGCACTGACGGGATGGTTATCCAAATATGCCCTTTAAAAAAATCCCGAATTCCGTAGTCATTCGAGCACCTTGGCGAACAAGATTCCAATCTCTGGTAATGATCTTTCCTGTATCTATCACCGTCCATCGCCTACGCCTGACATGAAGTGTAACTTTCTGACCACGAATAGGAAAATCACTAATCTCGGCTGAAGGCATAAAGCCTTTAGATTCTAATTTAATGTTTTCATATCCCGAGGAAACTATGTTTTTTTCATCAAGATGAATATGGAGTTGTTTATCTCTTTGAATAACTTCTATGATATCGAAATATTCTAACAGCCCTTCGGGCAGCAATAGGGATAGTAATTTACGTTCAGCGTCTTGCAAGGGATATCTGTATTAAAGATGCTAAACTAAGAATTATTTAATATTCCCCCCAACTTTTCGGTATGATCCCTGAAGGCTGCTATATTGCAGGATAAAGATATGACGAAGGCTTTGTCGAGTACGATTGATCCGGAGGTGATCAACAAGGTGCTAATCCCTAAATACTTCTCCCAACATGATCGAGCTAGCTAAAAAGAACAATCCGACGGCTCATTTTGATGTGATGGATAGTCGCCACATTGGGGAGCTTACGGATTCCTATGATGCGATTATTTGTGGCTTTTGTCTTCCCTATTTGTCTGATCAAGAGTAGTCAATTGATTGAGAATGCCTACAATTTACTCAACGAAAATGGTCTGATATATATCAGCTTTGTAGGAGAAGCAGAGGCCTCTGGTTTCAAAGTGGTGTATGGGGGCGTGTTTACTTCTATTATCACAATCTGGACACCTTGAAGGAAAATCTTATTAAGACCAAATTCTCTGATCTAAAAACATTCAAGGTAGCGTATAAAACTTCGGAGACTACGAGCGATACGCATACCATTCTAACAGCCAAGAAAAAAAAGGCAAATAATTGACAAATCCTTTTAATGATAGTGTAACAACTGTTACATTCTAACATAATTTTTTGGTTAATTTTGTATAATAACAAAGCGGATGGATATGCACGATTTACTGATTAATTCCTATGGAGATATTTTCGAGTCAGAGCTATTGGAGGAAATAGAGTCTATTGCTAAGGTAGTACAATTCAAAGAAGGTGATGTACTGATTGACTACAATCAATATATAAAGACTATGCCTTTGTTGTTGTCGGGTGCGATCAAAGTGATGCGCGAAGATTACGACAGTGGCGAATTGTTGCTTTACTACCTGGAGCGTGGGGATACCTGTGCAATGTCTATGACTTGTTGTTTAGGTGAAAAACAGAGTGAGATCCGTGCCATCGGCGAGGTGCCGGGCGAGATTTTGATGATTCCTGTTCAGAAAATGTCGGAATGGATCGGTAAATACAAAAGTTGGATGGCTTTTGTGTTTGAAAGCTACAATAACCGCTTCAACGAATTGTTGAATGCCGTGGATACTATTGCCTTCATGGATATGAATGATCGGTTGTTGAATTATCTTTTCGAAAAAAGTAAAATTGAGAATAGTAACGTAGTGTACAAAACCCATCAAGATATAGCGAAAGAACTCAATACCTCGCGTGTGGTGGTGTCACGACTCCTCAAGGCTTTGGAAACAGAAGGACGAATCAAGCTCAACCGCAATAGTATTGAGATACTTGTCAAATAAAAAGAAAAAACGATGTGGATGACATTTCATTGCTGTCCATTCATTTCAATCAAGGAGAGAAATCTTTAGATACCAAAATAATAGTGTTGAATTCAGCTTATTCCATTTAGATTTTGGGATTTCTCCTTGTTCCTCGTCGAAATGACGTATAAAATTACTTTTTATCTACCCCCTTTTCTTATGTAACAAATGTAACTGATAGGTTAAAAATACTTCAGGACATTTGTATAAAATTAATTGATTATGGAAATGATTTTAGCACCCTGGCCCTGGTATGTAGGTGGGCCTCTTATAGCAATTACGATGTTTGTATTGCTGTATCTGGGAAAAAATTTTGGGATGTCGTCCAACTTACGTACGATGTGTACCCTATGCGGAGCCGGTAAAACGTCATCATTCTTTAAATTCAATTGGCGTAGCCAAAAGTGGAACCTTCTAATGGTCATAGGGGCTATGATTGGAGGGTTTATTGCTTCTAATTATCTCGGAGCGGGTCAATCTCCAGATTTGAATCCTAAAACTATCATGCAGCTCGAAGACATGGGAATTGAGAGCGCAGGCATAGCGTATGTGCCTTCCGAGTTTTTCGGACCAGAAGCTATTCGTGACCCTAAAGTAATGGCTATATTAATTGTAGGTGGTCTTCTTGTAGGCTTCGGTGCGCGTTATGCAGGAGGATGTACGTCAGGTCATTCGATATCAGGAATTAGTAATTTGCAATTACCTTCTTTAATCGCAACAATCGGTTTCTTCGTCGGTGGTATCGTCATGATTCACCTTATTTTTCCACTTTTATTCTAATTATTCACATGAGAAATATAGTGTTTTTGTTGGTAGGTGTATTCTTCGGGATACTGATGTATAAGTCCGAAGCCGCTTCATGGTTTAGAATTTACGAAATGTTCAATTTTCAATCCTTTCACATGTTTGGCCTGATGGGAACTGCCTTGGCGACTGGTGTGATTTTGATTCAAATCATTAAAAGAAAGAATGTAAAAGATATAGATAATAAAGCTATTGTAATTCCGGATAAAGAGAAATCATTTACACGGTACGCGGTAGGTGGGACAATATTTGGATTAGGCTGGGCTTTAGCTGGAGCATGTCCCGGACCTATTTTTGTATTAACAGGCGCGGGATATTTACCCATGCTTGTGGTATTAGCTAGTGCAGTGGCGGGGACATGGATTTATGGTTTGTTAAAGGACAAGCTTCCTCACTAATAGTTTTATTAGCAAGATTTTAAACAGGCGAATTATGGAAATAATTCGCCTGTTTCTTTTTGAATCAATTTAATATTTCCAAAACGTGGTAGATTTGAATAATGTGTGGTCATTTCTACAATCTGCTAATCTCTTATTTTTCAATAAACTATATTTGAAATTAATCTAAAACAACCGTGAAAAAAGCTCATTTATTATTTTACTTCCTATTTAGTTTTATTTACGCTTCCGCTCAAGACATTACCTTAGTAGGAACAATCAAAGAATCTATTTCAAAAGAACGTATTGCACATACTAGTATTTCATTATTTGATGAAAAAAGAAAATTAATCGCTGGAGCGATGAGTAATACTACTGGTGAATTTGAAATAAAGAAATTAAAAGTGGGTACTTATTTTTTAAACATTAAGTTCATTGGTTTCGCGCAAAAGGATACATTAATTCACCTGTTAAAAAATGGTAAACATAATTTGGGTGATATATATATCGTTGCAGGACCCCAAGAAATTGGTGAGGTAAATGTAACAGCATCCAATTCGGTACAACAACATCAAAGTGATCGACAAGTTTATCAAGCGAACCAATACAAATCTGCCGTAGGAGGCACGGCATTGGATATCGTTAAAAATTTACCTTCCATTACGCTAGATGGAAAAGGCGAAATTTTGGTTAGAGGTAATAAAGGCTTGATTGTGCTGATCAATGGCACGCCGACACTCCTAGATGCGCAGACTATCTTGACTCAAATAGCTGCTAATGATGTAAAAGAGGTAGAATTTATAAGCAGTCCTCGTGCGCAATATGACCCCGATGGTAAAGGAGGTATGATTAATATTAAAACAAGTAAACCTTCGAGTGATGGTTTTGCTTGGTTGATGAATCTTCAATATGGTTTGCCGAGTGTCGACGATTATGATAATGTAGAAAGACAGAAGCGCTTTGGTTCGGACGTATCCTTCCAATACAGAATGAATAAACTAGATATTCAAGGTTCACTTAATTATTTGCGCAATGATAATGCGGGTTTTCGTGATGGCGATGTGTATACAATTATAGGTGATAAAAAGACCATGTTTCCATCGCAAGGTGAACGTAGTTTTAATAAATATAACTATGGTGCTCGTCTCAATACGGCGTACCAACTGACCGAAAATCAAAAGATACAATTTGGTCTTTTGGCGTCTAAGAAATTTCAAGACCGCGTGGCAGACATTTATTACGATAATCAATCAATCTCCACAGTGGATGGTTCTACCATTCATAGACTGCAATACTTCAATCCAAATTTGCAGAACAAACAGGGGAAGTTTTATTTAATGGATTTGAGTTATCAATTGGCCTTGAATAAAAAACACAGCCTAGACTTTGGTGTGGTGTATGAGCATGCAGATATTTATGGATCGACCAATAATGGTAACATCGAAAATGGAAATGATACCATTCAATGGACTCGTAATACTTACACCAATCCAATAAATGGTGTAAGAGCTTCAGCACAACATCAAGTGAAGTTAACTGATAATTCTGAATTAATTTCAGGCTATCAGATTCGCAAGGATGGGCAGAATGGCGATTTTAAATATAATAATAAAGAATTTGGACAGGGAGATTTTGCAGTCATACCAGAGTTTTCTGGGAAAATGAATGCCAATAATTTAGTTCATGCGTTATTTTCACAGTACAACCGTGCATACACGAATACCAATATTGCTTTTGGACTGCGATACGAATTCTACAAGCGTGATGTGTTGCTGGTTGATACCAAAGAAGAATATCCGTATCAAACGCATCAACTCTATCCGAGTGTCGATATAAAACATAAATTGGATAAAGGTTGGGAAATGAAAATGTCGGCTTCGCGGAGAGTGCAGCGTAATAATAATTTTGAGTTGAATCCTATCCCAGAGCGCGAACACTCGGAAACACTGGAGCGAGGGGACGCTGAATTATTGCCTGAATTTGTGACAAACTTTGAAACTGGAGTGATCAAAAAGTTTACGCAAGGTTTATTCTTTTCGAATGTGTATTATCAACATACAAAAAACCCGATTCAACGTGTTAATTCAGTGTATGCAGATACCATTTTGCATCGAGTATTTACCAATGCAGATTATGCTAGGCGTTATGGTCTTGAAGTGGGGGGAGAGTGGAAACCTGCACCATCCTTAAAACTACTATTTGGCACAAATACGTATAATTACAAGATAGAAGGTGACGTGTTGGATTATGTAAATACATACAAAAATTCAGATTGGGTGTATTCTTTCAATGCTTCGGGTATTTTGAACTTGCCTCGCCAATGGACTGCTGCGGTAGATGTAAATTATTTGGGTGAAAGACCGACATTACAAGGTGTAGATAGTCGTTTCATCACACCGAATTTTAGTTTGTCAAAATCCTTTTATCAAGGAGCAGTAACAGCACAGGTACAATGGAAAAATATTGAATTGGGTAATTGGGGGGTGAATGAACAACGTATAACGACCTATGCCAATGATTTTTTCACAACAACAAATTATATATACGAAAAGAATATCATTCTGCTGAATTTGAATTTTAATATCAAAAAATTGAATAACATCCTTCGATTACCGAAAAGTGAATTCGGTGAAAAGGAGTTTTAGTTAATAGTTTGTTTAAAAGCTTTGGGAGTATGTCCGGTGTGCTTTTTGAAGTATTTGGAAAAATTTGATTTATCCGAAAAACCAAGTTCATGCGCAATTTCGGACATACTTTTTTGGGTGTAATAGATAAGTCTTTTCGCTTCCTTTATGAGGTGATTTGCGATGATCTCTGAGGAGGACAAATCAGTGTATTTCTTGCAGGATGCATTCAGATTTTGTGGAGAAGTATTCAGTAAATTGGCGTAGTGCGCCACACTATTAATGATTTTATGTTCATTTATGAGCAAATCCATAAAACTATCGTACAGAGACAAATTAACACGCAGCTTACTTTCTGTTGGAGAATTGCTTTCGACTGTTTTGGCTAATAAGCTTTTGAAAAGTCCTTCAATGACAATTGGATTCTCTTCTGTTGCAAGTATTTCTAAAATAGTCTTTAAGGTCGTGATATTCTGTAATTCTAGGTGATCAATCTTCGTGATTTTTTCGATTAGTTTTCCTATTTCTAGGTCAAGACTATTCGCAATAAATTCATTTTTTAGAAGGATAACAAACCCTTCTACTGGTGTCCTTAACGTCCATTTATGAACAGCGTTTTTTCGAATTACTAACAAGAAAGGATTTTGAATTTCCCCGCTTTTTCCATCAATTTCGTGTGTTCCTGTAGTAGAAAAAAGATATACTAATTCAAGATAACCATTGTGTTTGTGCGCTTTCGTACTGTGTTTTGTGTTGTCAAACGGTAGTATTTTGATAAGCTTGCTAGGTGTAAGTTTGTCTTTAATAGGAATGCTTTTCTTCGCGGTCATTAGGAAATATCTTTCGGCCAAAATAGCAATTATTTAACTAATCGGAAACGTTACTATGTAACAAATGTAACTGTAGGCTTTCTCCCACTTGCTGACCTTTGTGTCAACAAATTGAAAAGTCATGGAAATAATTGGATATATAGCATCCATTTTGATTGGAGTATTATTAGGGTTGATTGGTGGCGGAGGAAGCATTCTTACCGTCCCTGTTTTGGTCTATCTATTTGATGTATTGCCGGTCACTGCTACAGCTTATTCCTTATTCATAGTAGGTACCACCAGTATAGTAGGATCAATTACTTATTTCAAAAAAGGATTAGTTAATATAAAGACGGCCGTAGTTTTTGGTATACCATCTATATTTGCGGTCTTTTTGACACGGAAGTATATCCTACCTGCGATTCCAGATAGTTTATTTACGCTGGCGGAGTTCGAAGTCACGAAGGATATTTTTCTGATGATACTTTTTGCAGTATTGATGGTTGTGGCGGCTTATACGATGCTTAAAGGTAAAAAGTCGGATACTAAACCCGATGCAGAGCCGCAAAAGTTTAATTACCCGATGATTTTGTTAGAAGGATCATTCGTAGGTGTATTGACAGGGCTTGTAGGTGCTGGTGGGGGGTTCTTGATTATCCCTGCTTTGGTGTTATTTTCTAAGTTGCCGATGAAAGAAGCAGTCGGTACTTCGCTCGTTATTATTGCGGCAAAATCGTTAATAGGATTTACAGGCGAATTGGGTAATGCATCATTAGATTGGACGTTTCTTATCACATTGACTTCGTTGTCTATTGTGGGAATATTTATAGGCTCTTACCTGACGAAATTCATTAACAGCGACAAGTTAAAGCCTGCTTTTGGGGTGTTTGTACTGCTCATGGGTATCTATATTCTTTTCAAAGAAATCTGGTTTTAACCCCTCATTCCTTGTGTAACAAATGTTGCTGATAGGCATATGGACATTACCGAAATTTGTATCAATAAGTAATAAAATAGTAAACAATTAAAATTTAAATATTATGTTTTTTCAACACGTATACGACAAGACATTAGCGCAAGCAAGTTATATCATCGGATGTCAGGCAAAAGGCGAAGCTATTGTCATTGACCCAAAACGCGACGTCGATACTTACTTAGAAATCGCTGCTCAAAATAATTTAAAAATCACCAAAGTAACCGAAACACATATTCACGCAGACTTCTTAAGTGGTTCACGCGAGTTGGTAGCATTAACAGGAGCTGAATTATTATTATCGGACGAAGGTGGTGTTGATTGGCAATATGAGTTTGCACACACAGGGTTGAAACATGGTGATGTGATTACTTTAGGTAATTTGACATTAGAAGTGTTGCATACGCCAGGTCATACGCCTGAAAGCATTAGCTTCTTGTTGACGGATCATCCAGCGACTGCAGAACCTATTATGTTATTCACAGGTGATTTTGTGTTCGTGGGTGATGTAGGTAGACCTGATTTGTTAGAAAAAGCAGCTGGTATGGCAGGTACACAAGAGAAAGGTGCTAAGCAATTGTTTGAGTCAATCAAACGCTTTATGAGTTTGGCAGATCACGTACAAGTATGGCCAGGTCACGGAGCAGGTTCGGCTTGTGGTAAAGCATTAGGTGCTGTACCAAGTACAACAGTTGGTTACGAAAAAATCAGAAACTGGGCCTTGCAATATGGTGATAACGAAGAGGCCTTCACGAAGGATTTATTAGATGGTCAACCCGAAGCGCCGAAATATTTTGCGATGATGAAGAAGTTGAATAAAGTGGATAGACCTTTATTGACTGCTGTGCCTCAACTTAAAAAATTGACAAAAGAAGAATTCTTGAAAGTGTATCAAGAAGGTGTGTTGGTGATCGATACACGTAATAAAGTGGAATTTGCGAAAGGATATTTACCTGATTCGTTAAATATCCAAGGCAACAATTCATTCTCAAACTGGATGGGCTGGGTGCTAAGCTACGATGTTCCATTTGTGCTTATCGCAGACGAATCAGCTATGGAAGATATCACACGCAAATTGATGCGTATAGGTTTGGATAATATCTATGGTTTCATTGATTCCGTAACAGATTTGGGTGTTGAATTGCAAACGGCTAACGTGATCGATATGGAGCAATTTGAAGCAGCTATTCAGGAAGACAATGTTCAACTAGTTGATGTTCGTAATGAGAAAGAATTCACTGCGGGACATATTGAAGGTGCTACGCATGCTTTTGTCGGAACGCTAGTGTCGAACTTGGATAAGTTGGATAAATCTAAAGATATCGTGATTCACTGTCAGGCAGGTGACCGTTCAACCATAGCGTATTCAATTTTGAAAAAATATGGTTTCGAGTCCGTAAGAAATTATGCCGGAGGCATGAAAGAATGGACAATGAACGGTAAATCTTTAGTGAAGTAATATGAGAAATTTGATATTTAGTTTGAGTATGATTTGGGTACTTTTTGGTAACCAAATCAAAGCTCAAGATATGCGTGTAATGCGTATTTACGAAGAAGGTCTTTCGCAAAGTGGGTACATTCTGATTGATAACCAATCAAAGGAAGCGATTGTAATCGACCCGCGTAAAGATGTGCAAGAGTTTATCGATACATTGAATGCTTACGACGCCACATTAAAATTCGTTACCGAAACACATATTCATGCCGATTATTTGAGTGGTGCGCGTGAATTAGCCAAAATGACTGCATCAACATTAGCATTGTCTCAGGAAGGACCTGCGGAATGGCAATATAAATTTGATTATCTACCGTTGAAACAAGGAGATAAGTTGGCATTTGGAGATTATTTTCTCCAAGTGCTACACACTCCAGGTCATACGCCAGAAAGTATTAGTTTTTTATTGTATTCCAATATGGATATAATAAATCCAATAAAAGCTTTTACTGGTGATTTTCTTTTTGTGGGTGATGTGGGTAGGCCAGATCTATTAGAGAAATACGAAGAGGGTGATGCGAATTCAACAGCCTCTGCTGCAGCGCTTTATCAAAGTATTGAAAAGTTCAGAGCATTACCTGACGATTTAGAAATATGGCCGGGTCATGGTGCTGGTTCATTCTGTGGTAAGACGTTAAGCAATATTGCATTTTCTACACTGAAGGCTGAAAAATTGACTAATCCTGCTTTACAATATTCAGGTAAAGAAGCTGAATTTATAAAATACATATTGGCGGATCAAGTGGTGCCTCCTCCATATTTCAAGTTGATGAAAGAATGGAATCGTGATGGCACGTCTTGTAAGTTGGTGGATGAGCGATATGCAATAATTGATGCTTCGGAAATAAAAAGTCTGATTGGTAAAGGAGTAAAAGTAATCGATACGCGTGTTCGTAAAGAAGTAGGGAAGGGATTTCTCCCAAATACAATACATATTGAGTTGAATAAAGGATTCAATAATTGGTTTGCACAATTAGTAAATCATAAGGACCAAGTCATATTTATAGTAGAAAAAGGTAACGAAAAATCATTAGCACATAAGTTGATGCGCGTAGGGTTTGACAATGTATTGGGTGTGGTAAACAATATTTCGTCTGTAAACTTAAAGTCAATTAAATACGTTAAGGCTGAAGACTTGACAAAAGCTGTGAAGAGAAAAGGCATACAAGCCTGGGATATTCGTACAGCTAAAGAATACGCTGAAGGACATATTGCTGGTATAGCAAATTTGCCTTTGCTTGAAATAAAAGAGAAAGCATCAAAACTAGATAAAAATCAACCGATAATAATTCATTGTCAAAGTGGAGCTCGTGCAGCTATTGGTTATTCACTTTTTGAAAGTTTAGGTTTTACAGACATTACTGTTTATGATGGAGGTATCAATGAATGGAAAAAGTTGGGGAATAAACTGGTTAGCGAATAGAGTGTCATTTAAATAGTAAAAGTTATGTTATCGATATTTAAAGGAATATTTTCAAATGATGATTCAGCCTTAAAAGAGGTGTTTTCGAAGAATAATCCACAATTAATAGATGTACGTACGCCGTTAGAATTTAATGGGGGTACGGTAAAAGGCGCAAAGAACATTCCATTGAGCGAGCTAGAGAGCAAATTGAATTTATTGGATAAATCAAAGACTATCGTGGTATTCTGTCAGAGCGGCAATAGAAGTGGCCAAGCCATGCGTATTCTTCAAAATAAAGGTTTTGAAAAGGTACATAATGGCGGAGGCTGGTGTACATTGAGATCGATAGTGGAAAGCATCTAATTTGCCTTATGCTAAAAGGTGTTTTAATAGGTATAGTAGTATTGGGTTAGTTTATCTGTCGCTCATGCGCAAGGAGAATACAGTGTGTGGGGGAGAGCGACAGTTGGCTATTCTTTTGACAACGTGAATAAACTGGATACGGAAATACAATACCGCAGGCAAAATTTAAGAGAAAATATTGCAGGTATTCAAAAGCCATTGTTGGAATCTTTAAGATGGTGGTATCATCGTAATTTAGGAAGTAATTTTAATGTGTCTTTATCGCCATTTGCCTATTTTTCGCATAGCCAAATTGATTTGAGTAGAGAGGATTATGTGCAAGGTAATCGCGAAATTCGTTTTTCAGCAGCAGGACGATGGCAAAAATCGATCGCTAAAAATTGGCAAATTTCTAATCGTGCAGCAGTAGAAAGTCGTCATTTTACATCCGACAATCGCTATGTATTACGTGCTCGGAATCGTATTGGACTGAAAGCACAAATTTATGGATAATTATAACTTAGTCCTTTCGGAAGAACTATTAGTAAATCCAATAGGAAAAGACAACAATAGTATAGACCATAATCGTATGCAACTGATGAATGAAATTAGAATTTCACCTCATCTAAAATCTGAAATCGGCTATATCTGGATTGAAAGGTACAAAGCGAAGAAAAACATATTTAATACCGAACATGTTGCGTTTGTAAATCTGTATTATCAGCTCCATTAATGTAACTTTTGTTACTGACTAGGTGAGTGGGTTTTCTTAGTTTAGTATATATTTAAAAAAATGAAGATGGAATTATTTATCAAACAATATGGCATAGCCATTGTAGGTGTTGTATTAGGTGCTTTAGGAGGCTTCCTATACTACAAATATGTAGGTTGCGTCAATGGGACGTGCGCTATTACAGCGAATCCCTATATGAGTACCATCTATGGTGCGATGATGGGCGGATTATTGTTTTCAAATTTTAAATAAAAAGATTATGAGTAAATCGTTTCAAGATATTATCAATCAAGATAAACCTGTATTGGTAGACTTTTTTGCGACTTGGTGCGGACCTTGTCAAATGCAGGCGCCTATCTTATCGGAAGTAAAAGATGTGGTAGGCGAGCAGGCAGATATTATTAAAATTGATGTAGATAAAAACAATGCTTTAGCTGGTCAATATGCCATTCGTTCGGTACCTACCTTGGTACTTTTCAAAAATGGTGAAGTCGTTTGGCGTAAATCGGGTGTAGGTCAGAAAGAAGAATTGACAGCATTGATTAATCAACACGTATAAAGAAAATCATATTAGTAATAATGCAAGGCAAATGGAATACTATCATGAGATATAGCGGTTTAGTGCTGCTAATGGTATTGTTGTGTTTGCCTTGTTTTGCTAAACAAAACCTAAAACAATCTTGGGGTATTCCTGTCGCAGAAAGTAAATCTGTGGCAAAGATTAGCAACACGATTTGTAATTATTCTGAATTTACTTCCCAACTAGTAGATCAAGAAGTTTCTTCGCGAGGAATTATTCCTTCACGCAGCAATCAATTTGTAGCTTCAGCAAAAGTATTAACCAGTTTTCAAGTAAAAGATTACTTAGCTTTACTTCACAAGCCTTATCTACACGCACTCCATATTCTCTTTCAACAATTTAGGATTTAGTGAATGCTTAGCGGATGTTTCCGCACAAGTAATATTCATTATTTATAAATCCTAAACACTTTTTATGAAAGAAAAAGAAGGAGTTTCTCCATTATCTATATTAATACTTCGTATAGCTGTCACTGGTATTTTTATCAATGCAGGTATTTCACATTTAGTAAACTCGTCTAAAACTGTAGCTCGACTACAGCAATCTCCATTTTTAGAATTATTAGGAAAATTAGCATCGCTCGAATCACAAGTGTTGATGTCTGGCTATGTGATGATTGTATTTGGTGTTACTTTTTTATTAGGCATATACACGCGTTGGTCAGCCTTAATCTTATTTTTAATTTTAGTACCTATCACATTAACTATTCAGGTTGACGCGGGCTTGTTACATGGTCCATTATGGAAGAATGTCGCTATTGGCGGGGGATTGTTGTTTTTTATACTGAACAATCCGCAAGCTTACTCACTATTTAACCCCAAAAAACAATATCATGATTAGAATCCTATATATTATATTCATTTCAGTGCTCAGTTCTTCACTCATTATGGCAAAAAGCAAAGACACAACGATCACGATATTACAAACAGCCGATTTGCATGCATATTTGAATAAGCACAATGAGCTTTTTGTCGAAAAGGGAAAATTGAAATTTCGTGAAGCAGGAGGATTGGCACACATCAAAACCTTAGTAGATGGAGTTCATAAAGAAAATCCAAACGGCACAATAATAATTGATGGTGGTGATTTCATCCAAGGAAGTGGAGAGAGTGTTCTCAGCCAAGGCCGTATTTTTCCTGCTATTGTAAATGAAATGAACTACGATTTAATGATTCCTGGCAATTGGGAGGTAATTTACGGGAAGCAAGTCATGATGGATATTATGACTAAATACAACACTTCCGTTATTGTATCCAATATGTATCATGAAGCCGACAAGTCTGCCTTATTTCCTCCTTATTGGATTACTGAAAAACAAGGTTTGAAAATTGGCTTTATTGCGTATAATGATCCTGAAATTCCGATTCGTCAGAATCCGATGTTTAGTGAAGGGATTTTGTTTTCCGAAGTAGAATCGAATTTGAAATCACTTATTACACATTTGCGTGAGGGGGAAAAGGTGGATCTACTCTTTATGGTGGCGCACATTGGGATATCGAAACAATTGATGCTGGCGAATAACCAAGCAGTGGAAGGTGTGGATTTTATTTTTGGAAATGATACACACGAACGTGTTCGCGAGCCAATCAAAGGCAAATATGCTTTAGTATTAGAGCCCGGTTCATTTGGTTCTTTTGTCGGAAAATTGGACCTGAAAATTAAAAATCGAAAAATAGCAGATTACCGCTACGAATTGGTCCAAGTCAATCCCAAAAAGTATAAAGCAGATAAACAAATGCAACAGATTATTGATTCTTTGACCGACCCTTATCGCTCACAAATGCAGGAAGTAATAGGTTATACTGCCACGCCGATGTATCGATATTTGGTTGTAGAGAATCCGATGGATAATTTTATCACGGATGCATTATTGTGGAAATCAGGAGCTGACATTGCTTTTTCAAATGGATTCCGTTTTGGAGTACCGATTGTGCCGGGTAAGGATGGTAAACAACCTATTACGCGTGAAGATCTCTGGCGCATGATTCCTGTAGATGAAAAAATGAAGATAGGTCGTGTGTCTGGTCAACAGATTTGGAATTGGCTCGAGAAAGAGCTGAATAATGTATTTGCGAAGAATGCGCAAGAAAGATTTGGTGGCTGGTTGGTTCGTTTTGCTGGCATGAAAATTACCTTTGATAGTTCAAAAGATATGGGCTCACGTTTGCTTACTGTTGAAATCAAAGGACAGCCCATAGACTTAAATAAAGAATACAGCATGGCATCTTGTAATCGTACCGGCGAACCTTTGCATGTATTGTGTCGTATGCCGAATGCCAAAGATGTAGAAATTAAAGATTTTACGTTACATCAGGCGATAGTTGAGTATCTAAAAGAAATTAAAGTAATTAGCCCGCGTGTAGAGGGTCGAGCAATAGCCGTTGATTTGGATAGAAATTACTTTTCTGAATTACCAGAAGTAAATTATAAATTTAGATAATATGAGAAAAAGATTAAAATTAGGTGTGGTAGCCGTTCTATCGTCCTTCGCTTTCGTCTTCTGCGGCCAAGCAGAAAATAAAATAAAAACTGCTCCTACGAAGGAGGATGCTGCGGTTGCTGTCGTCGAGCCCAAGGAGTCGAACATTTCTTTTAAAAACGAAAAGGGAGAGGTAGTCAGTTTGGATGATTTAAAGGGAAAAGTGGTGTTTATCAATTTTTGGGCGACTTGGTGTCCCCCATGTATTGAAGAAATGCCATCCATTCAAACATTATACAATAAGTTTAGAGATAATAAGGATGTGGCATTTCTCATGGTCGATGTGGATAATAATATAACTGGTGCTTCTAAATTTATGAAAAAGCATAAATTGGATATGCCGTTGTACGTGCCTAATTCGGAAATCCCATCCACTTTCTTAGATGGTGCTATCCCTACGACAGTTATTCTTGATAAAAGAGGAAGTATTGATGTCCGCATGGAGGGCGGAAGAGACTATTCAAGTCCTGCTATGATGGAGGCGCTACAATCTTTAATTACGGAATAATGCATTAATCAATCTCCATTATACTATTATGAATAATGGAGATGGTTAATACAATAGGATAAATACTGTTGTTTATAAGCGGGAGAACGCGTAAAACATTTCTCTGGCTATTTCTACACTTCTATCCCAATACACTTGAGTTTGTTGCGGTGTACCATCCGATGCTTTCGGATCTTCGTAGCGGAGTGGTATTCGGACATTCGCGCCAGCGATAAAGGGACAAGTTTCATCAGCATGGTCACAAGTCATAATTGCAGCAAAATCCGAAGCAGGGTTGAATGGATGGTCGTATTTCTTTGAAAAACCAATAAGGGGAGGACTCTTTTCATCCATCTTGATCGCATAAATAGGATTATTGCCGTCAGCTATTTTACTAATCTCGAAACCTTGACCTTGTAATACTTCGACCACCTTTGGAAACAGAGCTGTCGTTTCGGTACCTCCCGAATAACAATATACTTCGGGTATGTTGTAGAAATACGCAGCACATTGAGCCCAAATTTGGGCCAAATGGCTTCTTCTACTGTTGTGTGTACATATGAAATTAAGATTTATTGCCTGTCCATTTTCGTGTTTTGACTGTATATAATCTATGAAAGGCTGTAGTTCAGCCTTTCTTTCTTCCGATATCGTATCATAGGCTTGGATAAGCACTAGTTGATCTTTTATTGTATCAAACATATCCATCTATGCCTATTAACAACAGCCCGAGCCTGGTGTACAGCTGCCTGAATTTGCTAGGTTGACCAATTGAATTTTTGGTTTCTGTGCCGGGATACCACAAGCATCTTCAGCTAGACAAGCAGTTTGCTTGTTTTTTAGCACAAAATGTTGACCATCGAAGTCCAAATCATATTTCCCAATTGTAGTAGATTGGTATTCTACTTCTATTTCAGCGTCTTCTATTCCCAATTTGTTTTCCGAGAGTTCGATGATACTTAACAATTTACCTGGTTTTAGGCGATGTTCGTAATCATTTGCATTCCACAATTGGAAATTAACTACTTTCTCTTGACGGATTACTCCTCCACAGTCGATGAAGTTTTTGACAACCTGTCCCACTTCAGTCACATGAAAGTGTTCCGGTACAAATGTGCCATCCTCCAATTGGAAGGTTACATTTTCTAAAGATGGCAGAATGGATTTTATTTGTGATAGTTTCATTGTATGTAATTTTAAGGTATGTATGAGTCGTTAGCAACAAGAATCGGCAGATACTGGCTTATTAAAGAAACCGTTAAAGTCATTTTGAATGGTTTTCCACACCTGCTCATTGATACAATAGCAAATGGACTTTCCTTCTATTGTACCTTGAATGATTCCAATATTTTTTAATTCTTTAAGATGTTGAGAAATGGTAGACTGTGCCAGTCCGATTTCCTCCACAATATCCGTGCATATGCATGCGTCCTGCTGGATAATATAGTTGAGAATAGCCAATCGGGCCGGATGCCCCAATACTTTTAGCATCGACGCCAATTGATTTTGCTCATTGGTGAATATTTCTGTCTTTGTGATTCCCATAATATATTTATCATCGTAATATTACGATTAAAAATAGAAAAGTAAAAGAATATAAGTTAAATATGATTTCTATATGAGTTTTGTACAGAACTGAACGTTTGTATGCATGGGGATTGTAGCCTTCAAGCGGAAAGGAAGAGTGTTAAAATTATGAACCTGTATTAAAAATTTTAAACCCTTTGGGTCAAGTTTGGTCTATTTATTGCATAAACTACTAAAAAGAAAGGGAGATTTATGAATAGATTTATTACGTATCTGGTTGCATTCGTTATTACATTGACTGTGTCGTCATGTTACACTTCGCGTCATCCACATGGACATTTGCCTCCAGGTAAGGCTAAGAAAATATATGGTGACAAATCCGCAAAGCGACATGCGCCTGGCCAAAAGAAAAAGAAATATAAGAAGCCAAAAAAATCTAAAGGACATCACCACAGACATGATGTTTACTATTATCCGGGCTACAGATATTAACAAAAAAAGGAAGTTCTTTCAAAAAGACTTCCTTTTTTTATTCAAAAATCAAATGCTTTGCTCTAACTAGCAATATTCGTCGAATGCAGCGATTAGGTTGTCTGCAATCATCTGTGCAGGACGACCTTCGATCATATGTCTTTCGATCATGTGTACCAATTTACCATCTTTAAATAAAGCCATTGCTGGTGAAGATGGAGGGTAAGGCAACATATATTGACGTGCTTTATCCACAGCTTCTTTTTCCATACCTGCAAATACAGTCACCAATTTACTTGGTTTCTTGCCATTCTCAACTGCAAAACGAGCTGCTGGACGTGCATTTGCCGCCGCACAGCCACATACTGAGTTTACTACTACAAAAACAGTTCCTTCAGAAGGAATTGCAGCGTCAACTTCCTCTACTGATTTTAATTCTTGAAAGCCTGCGTCTACTAATTCTTGACGCATAGGTGCTACTAAATATTCTGGATACATAATTTTTTCTTTTTGCTTATGTGCAAATATAAATGAATATAGACGTACGGTCAAGATACTATCCTCAAGATAATGTCAGAATAAACAGAATAGTTAGCTAATGCTTTGATTTGATTGCAGTTTGGTTTAATTTTGTTTAGATCTAAATTTTAAAAAGAAATACTTATGTCATCATTAGAAACTACCTATGTGCCATACAAAGTGAAGGATATTTCCTTAGCAGAGTGGGGGCGTAAAGAAATAGAATTGGCCGAAGCAGAGATGCCCGGCTTAATGAGCTTGCGTCGTGAATTTGGCGCTTCCAAGCCATTGAAAGGCGCTCGAATTGCCGGATGTCTACACATGACCATACAGACTGCTGTATTGATTGAGACACTCATTGAGCTTGGTGCGGAAGTATCTTGGTCTTCTTGTAATATATTTTCTACCCAAGATCATGCGGCGGCAGCTATTGCTGCAGCAGGTATTCCCGTATATGCATGGAAGGGGATGACAGAGAAAGACTTTAATTGGTGCATCGAGCAAACTTTATTTTTCGGTGAAGATCGCCAACCATTGAACATGATCTTGGATGATGGAGGCGATTTGACGAATATGGTTTTTGATCAATATCCTGAATTAATAGCGGGTATCAAAGGTTTGTCCGAGGAAACGACAACAGGTGTACATCGCCTGTACGAACGCTACAAGAATGGGACTTTGCATCTGCCGGCTATCAATGTCAATGATTCGGTGACGAAATCGAAATTCGATAATAAATACGGATGTCGTGAATCTTTGGTGGATGCAATACGTAGGGCTACGGATTTGATGTTGGCAGGTAAAGTTGCGGTAGTAGCGGGATATGGTGATGTGGGCAAGGGGTCTGCCGAATCTTTACGTTCGGCGGGAGTTCGTGTGATCGTCACGGAGATCGATCCGATCTGTGCATTGCAAGCCGCGATGGAAGGATATGAAGTCAAAAAGATGGCGGATGCGGTGAAGGAAGCTAATATTGTCGTGACGACTACCGGAAACTTCGGGATCATTCGCGAAGAGCATTTCTTAATGATGAAGGATAAGACTGTCGTGTGTAATATAGGGCATTTTGATAACGAGATTGACGTGGCTTGGTTAAATGCAAATCATGGCCATACCAAAGTCGAAATCAAGCCTCAAGTGGATAAATACACTATCGCTGGTAAGGATATAATCTTATTGGCCGAAGGCCGACTGGTTAATTTGGGTTGTGCGACGGGACATCCTTCCTTTGTCATGTCTAATTCGTTCACAAACCAAACTTTGGCGCAGATAGAACTTTGGACCAATACCGAGCAGTACGAGAAAAAGGTGTATACCTTGCCAAAGCATTTGGATGAGAAGGTAGCTCGTCTGCATTTAGCACATATTGGGGTGGAGCTGGATGAATTGACATCGGATCAAGCAGCTTATATTGGTGTAGCAGTGGAAGGTCCGTATAAACCTGAATCTTACAGGTATTAATAGATATCTTATAAAAAAGGGTCATTGCATACGAGGGCACTGAAAAACTATCCATTAAAAAAGGGCTTATGAATTTTTATACTCATAAGCCCTTATCCTTTGTTTATTTGAATGCATTTAGCAACAACTCTTCAAATATGAGATTGTCAGTGGGTTAAATATGTGCTTTTTCCCTGTTTTTGATACTCAAATTTTTGAAGAGGACTTTTTCAGTGCCCTCTTGCATACAATGACCCTTTTTGTTAAATAGGTAGATGTGTATTGATATTTTAATTATACAATCTGATTTGTATATGCGTTTTGTCTTTTGTTTGGAAAGTGATCGTTTGATTTAAAGCAGATTCTTGGCTTGTATTTTCCTTGATACAAGTCTTGACATGCTTGATTTTTTCAATAAGATCATGAATATAATCTGATGATTTTATTTTTTTCATAGGTACTAATAGCTAATAGATTGGTTTTCTATTTTGATATACAAATATAGGGTATAAAGGTTGTACCATACTATACCTAATTGTTTGTATTTTTATATATAAATACGTGAAATTCTTTCCAATAAATGTGTAATCTATTGATTTTGTGTGTAATTACGTAAGATAAGTTATGCAAATAGGTTTACAGTAGCTTGTTGAAACCGCTAGCTTGATACCATGTAAGGGATCTGTAATAATCATGTACGATCTCTTCGTTTCGTACATGCGGAATGTAGCAGGTAAGGCCGCTGTTTTTACGGATGGCAAAACCATTAAATAAAGGCGTGTTCGCTTTGTACACTACAGCTTGATCCATTGCTGATCGCAAATTATTAACTTGTGCACCCGCGAAATTTGTCTCCATAAAATCTAGAAAATCGAAGGCAATAAGTGGATTGCTGAAGCGGTCAAAGTCCATGCGCTGGATCTCATTCCGATTAAAATCAGGAAATTTTGGTGACTGTTGCTCAACTATTTTTTTTGTGGTTTCAGCGATGTTTTGCAGCTTTGAGGCATCTATGACAGACACTGTAGCGGATTGAAAATTTCCGCTTAAATTATTGTAATGATCGTAATATTTTTGGGCTATTCTTTTATAAACTTCATCGTCGGATTCGAGTAAATCATCTACGATAAGATGGTAGGGCATACCTTGTGCGATCACTTCTCCGGGAGAGGCGATAAAGTACTTTGTCTTATCTTTTAGTTCGTACAGTACCTCTACGCTGGCCATGGAGCAGGCATCAAACATTATAAAGTCAAATAGATCTTTCGGGATTGCCGAGTTGAGCTCTTTGATGTCCATTTCTCTACCGGCGTCTTTGCCAAAAGAATTTAGTTTGATTGGACCTACTTGCGCAGGAACCCATCCTGTAGCATGTGACCAAAGGATTAATCCATATGATTTGGAACGAAAATTTTGTTCCATCTCGTTGATGATCGTTTTAAGGGTATGCGGATCGGAAGAATTTAGATTCGGGTATTGTTTTATAATTTTTCTATCGGCAAAATTAGTCGAAGGATTGGGCTTGATATGATACAGCGTTGGGATCTTATTGGGTAATGTCGCAAATACAATAAGATTTCCTTTGGTGCTGCTCAGGTTTCTTTCTATCTGTTGTAGATTAAGTTCAGCTTCATTCGCTAGGTTATTATTGGCAGCTAGATATATTAAGGTAGTACGTTCGGCAATGATTATCTCAGGCTCTGGTTCAGGCTCAGGGACGGGTTTTGTATCTTTGCAGCTGCTGAAGGCGAGTACGATAGCAAATAGAATGTATACCTGTTTTTTCATAGTGATGTTAAATTATATTTCAATATATAAATCCTAAAGTAGATTGAAATTAACGTTAGAAATATAGTAAAAAAGGGCAGCATTAATGCTGCCCTTTAGGTATGAAGTTTTACTTAATACTAAGCTTAGTTGTTAGGTTTTACTCTAATTTTAACTTCTTTCTCTACTTCTGGTTTAGTAGCGTCTACTGAACCTGTATTGAATTTGTTAGCAACTTTGATTTTGTATACCAAGTAAATATCACTTTGTAATGCTGCACCTCTGTTAGTCCATACTGCTTCATTACCTACTACAGTAGCTGTAGTTTGAGCTGGTAAGCTGATAGTAGTACCGCTAGCATTTTCTGCTCTTACGAAAGTAGCTACTCCGCTATTTAAGCTTTGACCAGCACCGAATTGGAAGCTCATGCCGTATTGACCTAATAAACCAGTGTTGTATTTGTTTGTAGTAGCTGTTGCACTATCAAATAAGTACATTACGTTGTTGTTGAAGTCAGATACTGAGAATGATTTTCTCAAATCGAATTTCGATTCGTTAGTAGTCGAGTTCTCTTTATCTTTCATCTCACCACCAGAACGTACAACGATTGGTTTAACTGGGTTTTTGAATGCTACAGCAAATGTTTGATCATTAGCAGCGTAGTGTACACCATTCACATAAGTTTCAATTTTGAAGCTTACAGTTGTGTTTGTGTTGATGTATTTCTTCGCGTCAGCATTAGTTTCATCAAGTAAGATGTTGCTGTTTGCATTATCTACCGTGATACCGTTTACATTCGAGATTTTCGTTACTACGAAAGTAGTTACAGGAGCTCCAGAAGTAGTGCTAGTGTTGCGTTTCCATAGATCCCAAACATTTGCGTTTAATTTCCATTGACCGCTTTCTAATCTACCTGTAATGATACCGATACCATTGCTCCAGAAGCTTTCGTGCTTGCTGATAGTTGTGATGTTGTTACCTGTTACAGTTAATGTCAATAATACTTCAACTGGTGTACGACCTGTAGCAGTGTATTGTCCTTTGATCACGTAAGTGCCTGGAAGTACTGTGCTAGCTACATTTAATTTGAATGTATTGTCACCGTATGAAGCAGGAACTACTGAGATTCCAGATACATTTTTGCCATCCTTAGTTACAGAGATAGTAGAAGGATTGAACCAGTAAGTGTTGAAGAACGATTGTCTGTCAAGACCTAATCTGTTGTATGCTGCATCTAATGTAGCTGGCTCTACTAAAGTAACGTTGCTTACACCATTTGTATTCGTCATTGCATAAGTCGAAGTACCTTTGATTTCGATAGGTTTAGCAGATGCTCTTACGATTTGGATTTTAGCAAATTTAGTAGCCAAAACTGTTCCATCAGGAGTTTTCATTGTGATTTTCAACACTGGTGTTCTTAAGTTAGAAGCTGTGTTGTATTCTCCTGGTGTACGTTCTTTAACTTGTAAAACACCATTTTTGATTACTACATCATTCTTGTGGTTGTTACCTTGGCTATCTGTATAATCAATAGTTTCGAATGATAAAGTATATCCTGCCAATCCGTTGTCATCTAAAGATTGCAACGAATAACCTTGTGTATAGGCTTCAAGGTGTTTGTAGTAGAAACCTTTGAAAGTTTCATTTAAGTTAACACCGCCACGGTATTTGTATTCTTCTAAATCACCAGGTAATTTTGAAGTGATTTCTCTTTCTGCATCTTCGAATAAGTTCAACTTCAACGTAGGTACAGATTGGCTGTTGATCAAATTCGTAGAGATTGAATTACCATTGTCTAGGTTACCAAACAACGTATTTGCATTACCGAAGAAGTTTTGACGAGTCTCTGGATTATTGTGAACAGCGTCTGTCGCTAACGTATATTTACCATCTGCACCTTTATCAGCTACTTCAATCGTTAATTCAGATTGTTGGATCACTTCTTCTTTTGCAATAGCATAGTTAGAGATCACACGGTATGCTGACGCATCGTTTACTCCCGCTGTAGCGCTAGCTTTTGTGTTTTTAACTTGTAGTGCTACATTTAAGAATTTTGTAGTGCTATTACTTATTATACCGTCAAAAGCATCTTTGCCTGGTTTAGCCAAGACAGTTACTTCGTCATATTTTTGCTCTAATGTACTTACTGTGAAATCAGCTAACTTGTTATCACCTGATCTGAAGTATGCCATTTCTGACGTATTAGCGATAAGACCTTCGATTTGGTAGTTTGAAGGGTTTACGCCGTAAGGATTTAATTTGTAAGTCAATGTTCCAGAACCTTGCATCACTGTTGTTCTATCAGAAAGTGATTTTACGATTCTTGGGAATGAAGCTACCGGTCCTTGTGATATGTGGTGTTTAGCAACAAATGTCAAAGAGTTAACAGATGTTTGTTCTTTTGCTAAGAATACTGTAGAAGACGATTCTCCTTCAGAAGATGTCATTACTACATTGTATCCACCATCCGTAGCTACTAGAGCGATGTCACCAGTATAAGCTTGTACACCTGTGTTTTTACCATCGATGAACCAGTATTTTTTACCGTTTACATCTTTGATTTCTGGTGTAGCACCTGCTTTACCGTCTGCACCTGCTTTACCATCAGCGCCTTGTGCTTTGATAGTCGTAGCTGTCCATGTAGTTCCATTTGCTGAGCTTTCCCACACACCTGTAGAAGCATTGATTCTCCATTGTGTACCTGGTGCACCAGCATCACCTTTATCTCCCTTGTCGCCTTTAGCTCCAGCAGCACCATTTACTACATCGTATGAAGTAGTTTGTCCTGTTGAGGATTTGAAGACAATTCTAAAACCGCCAGCAATTGAAGTCACTGATTCAACCACATTTGTCGCTGCTAAAGATTGTAATTGAGATTTAAGTGTCGCAATGTCAGATTTGTTCTGATCGATGCTTTGTTCAAGACGTGTGATGTCATCATCATACTTCTTACAGCCTTCAAATACTACTGAGCTACTAATAGCTACAGCTAAGGCTAATTTGGATAGATTTCTAATTTTCATATTCGCTTTTTGAGATTAGTTCGAATTATTTTTAAATGTTATTTATAAGACGTCCGCAATAAATTTTTTGTAAAAATACAATATAATATTGCATTCACAAAATTTTTTTAATTTTTTATTTTTTGTATGTTTTTAATTCAAAAATAAGTTGATGTTTTTTGCCGTCGATATCATTTATCTCTATTTCGTAAGAAGTCATTATTTTCTTCTTACGGATAGTAATATGGTTTGTGGCGTAGTTTTTATCAATTAAAATTATGTTTTTTAAAGTTGCGAGATTAATAATATCTTGTTTGGTGATCTCATCAGAGCCATCAACTAAGTTAGCATTGTTGTCATTTACAGAGGGACTTTTCATTCCATAGATTAATGTTGACTAGTGTAAAGTGTTAACTGTGTTTTTGGTTTTCGGTGTAAAATTACAATATAAAATTGTGTTATACAATTTTTTCAGTGTTTTTGATGTATAATTTTTGAATCCCGCTTTTTGGTCTTATTTTTGTTTGTAGTATGCGAAACTTAATCGTATATACATTATTCCACTACAAATTGAAATGTCAAACTGGGAACGTTTAGAAAAAGTAATACAATATTTGGGTTTTAATGTAAACTCATTTGCCAAAGAAATTGGCCTCAACCGTGCGGAAAGATTGTACCAAATAAAAAGAGGTAACTACGCTATTAGTAAAAATCTAGCCGGAACTATTGCTGCGCGTTTTCCAGATATTAATGAAGCTTGGCTGATTACAGGTGAAGGTAATATGTTAAAAGATGGAGACAACTTTTATAAAATACCTTTATATAATGTGAGTCTCGATGATTTCAAAACAGATTTGAGTTTAATGACTGCTGCTCATGAATTGGAAATACCTATTTTGTCGGGCAGTGATTTTGCCATCGTCAATGAGGGTGAAGCCATGTCTCCGGAGATCGAGCATGCCAGTGTAGTATTCGTCAAAGAAGTGGATAAATCTGCCGTAATTTTCGGTGATATTTACTTAATCATTGCTGAGCACATTAAAGTAATTCGTTTTATCCGTGGCTTAGATGAGAATAGATGGAAATTAGTAGCCAAGAACTCAGCCGATTATGATGATATTATCCTTGATCAAAATACCGTAAAAGCAGTGTATAAGGTCAAAGGGGTACTCTCAATGGTTACAATGTAAAATTGTATTTCAATAAAAATTAAACTCATTCTACAAGATGAGTTATTTTTTTATCTCCATAAACTGATTCATTGACGAAATGGATCACAGTGGTAATTTCGTTCAAAAATTATTCACTTCCCGAAAATATTTAGATTAATTTATTAAGGCAATTGCCTCTGGTAACATCTGATATGAACAGATACTAATCATTTGGATTACGGTGTGGAATGTACGGCTATAAAATCTTTACAGCACTGAAGGCCATTGTCCAAGCGTTGCTGATCAGTTCCAGAAATAATTTTATAGTTTGCTTGTAGTCTATTTAGTTCCTGCTGCCATACCTGCATAAAATGTTCTCGTTCCGTCGGAAAATCGCGTAGAGGGTCATCTTGCCATGGTAAATCAATATCCATCAAGAGGTATAAATCATATGGTCTATTCTGGATTTCATTCACAATAAAATCCGGCGTATGCCCAAAGAGATGATCACACCAAATTTTCACTGTCAATATCGTTGTGTCGCAAATTACCAAGGGAGCGGTTACTTGGCTTACGATAGCATTTTCAAGAGCCAGTTGGCCATAATACATGTTTGTTTCGTCCTGTAAAGTATACTGACGATTGAGATGTTCGCAATAGTAGCGCGCATATTCGGGTACACAAAGGGTGTGAAGCTGTGTAGCGAGGTATTTGGCCATTGTAGATTTTCCTGTGGATTCAGGACCTACGACCGCTATTTTTAATGCTGTGTTACTACTATTTGATGCCATGTCCTGCAATAATAGTAAATTTTTGGCAAGTGACTTCTCCTTTATCTATTTTATTATAAAAAGGCACGCTGTGTCCTGCTCGTACCTATTGTACGATTCTATTTGCACAATTTGTGCTGGCAAAGGATTCTGGTTTTGCTTTAAAAACAAAGCCCATGCCTAGAATATACCCCATGGCTTCTTTGAGCGCTACATTGGACTCGAAGTTGGGATTGGTGTTGATGTCTGCATGTACTTCCAGGTCGACATCATATTTTTCTAATAGGTGACAGAGTTGGTAGGCTGTTTCTATGGATTTTTGTACCTCGACCAGCATGCGTTCTTTGATTGTCATGCGGCGTGTGATTTTATCTTTTTGGATAAACATAAATCCACCTTTGTGTTGGCGTAGAAAAACAATAACCGTGGCCATCTCGATGATGCGGCGCTTGACTTGGGAATCCGTGCCGATATAGACTTTGAGTTTATTGCCTATTTGTTTTTCACGCAAAATAGCTGTTTCAACAGCATCTTGGATAGGTATACGGAGATATTCTCCATTGTATTTTTGCCAGTCCATATTTTTGTTTTTTAAGAAGTGATTGTGAAATACTTTGGTACATTTTATATTGAATTTTTTTAGATACTTAATGAATTATTCTTTGGCACCATAGGCCAAATCGCCTGCATCTCCTAAGCCTGGTACAATATACGCTTTGCTCGTAAGTTCCTTGTCTAGGTCACCGATCCAGATCTGTGCTTCGGGAATGAAGGCACGGACATGTTCGACGCCTTCTTCGGAGGCAATGACCGATGCAATATGAAGTTCTTTAATATTGTAGGCACTGAGCAGTTCTTTGCAACACAGTACGAGGCTTTTGCCTGTAGCCAACATGGGATCTGCTACGATTACTACTTTGCCATCCAGATTGGGCGTGTTTTCGTATTTCTTGTGGATTTCAAATTCACCACTTTTTTTTGTGTGTCGAAAAGCAGCGATAAATCCACAATCTGCCTCATCAAATACATTCAAAAATCCCTGATGAAAAGGAAGCCCAGCTCGTATGATGGTAATCAGCACCGGCTGTTCGATTAAAGTCTTCGTTTCTGCGATACCGAGCGGGGTTTCTACCTCGGTCGGCAAATAGGAAAAGGTTTTACTGATTTCATAGGCTATGATTTCCCCTAATCTTTCTAAGTTTCTGCGAAAACGCATTCTGTGCTGCTGAATAGAAATATCGCGTAATTCCGCAATGTAATGATTAGCTATACTATTTTTTTGTGTTAGAATCGTAATCATACCTATCAAGTTTAATCATCAATTTAACAAAAATCTCTGATATATGTTTATATGTTGCCACAATATCTTCTTTGCAATAGGAGATGGTATCAAAAAATGGTATTTTTACGTTAGGAGTATATATGAAATTTGAACTTACATCAGAATATTATCCCACGGGCGACCAACCTGCGGCAATCAAAGAATTGGTAGCGGGTGTGCACGAGGGCGAAATGTATCAAACCCTGCTTGGGGTTACAGGATCGGGTAAAACATTTACCATCGCCAATGTAATCCAGCAGACACAAAAGCCGACTTTAATTCTAAGTCACAATAAAACTTTAGCTGCACAGCTGTATGGGGAATTCAAGCAGTTTTTTCCGAATAATTCGGTCAACTATTTTGTTTCCTACTACGATTATTACCAGCCTGAGGCATTTATTGCTTCGACCAATACATATATCGAGAAAGATCTAGCCATCAATGAAGAGATTGAAAAATTGCGTTTAGCAACTACCTCGGCATTAATGTCGGGACGGCGAGATGTGATTGTGGTTTCGTCGGTATCCTGCATCTATGGTATGGGTAATCCCGAAGATTTCTCGCGATCGATATTCCGATTTGGTGTAGGTACGACTATCTCTCGAAATGCATTTTTGCACCGACTTGTTGAGATCTTGTACGCGCGCACGACGGCAGACTTTAAGCGTGGTACCTTCCGCGTGAAGGGTGATACGGTGGATATTTATCCAGCTTATTTGGATAATGCCTACCGCGTTTCATTTTTCGGGGATGAGATCGACGAATTGGCCGAAATTGATCCGGTGACTGGAAAAACCATTATTAAACATGAGGCGCTGTCTTTATTTCCTGCCAATCTCTTTGTGACGCCAAAGGATAAATTCACCCAGTCTATCTGGTCTATTCAAGAAGAGCTGGTCGCGCGTAAAGTACAATTAGAGGAAGAAGGCAAAATGTTGGAGGCAAAGCGTCTGGAGGAACGTGTCAATTACGATTTGGAAATGATGCGTGAATTGGGCTATTGCTCGGGTATCGAAAACTATTCCCGATTTTTTGATGGTCGTCAGCCTGGGATGCGTCCTTTCTGCTTGTTAGATTACTTCCCAGAAGATTATATGCTCGTGATCGACGAAAGCCATGTGACTTTGCCACAACTGCGGGCCATGTATGGTGGTGACCGCTCGCGAAAAATTTCTCTTGTAGAACACGGATTCCGCTTGCCTGCTGCATTGGACAATAGACCCCTGAATTTTCCAGAATTTGAGTCTTTGACCAATCAAACTATATACGTTTCGGCTACGCCGGGAGATTATGAACTACAAAAAACCGAAGGTGTTTTTGTGGAACAAGTCATACGCCCTACAGGGCTTTTGGATCCTGTGATCGATGTACGGCCAGCGATTAATCAGGTAGATGATTTCTTGGAAGAAGTGGATAAAACCATCAAAGATGGTGGCCGTGTGTTGGCTACGACATTGACCAAGCGCATGGCGGAGGAACTGACCAAATATATGTCTCGACTCAATATAAAAGTACGATATATCCACTCTGAAGTGAAAACACTGGAAAGGGTTGAAATTTTGCGCGGACTAAGGTTGGGTGAGTTTGATGTTTTGGTGGGTGTAAACCTTTTGCGGGAGGGCTTGGACCTGCCGGAAGTTACTTTGGTCGCAATATTGGATGCAGACAAAGAGGGATTCTTACGATCCGAGCGTTCGTTGATACAGACCATCGGACGTGCTGCGCGTAATGAAAAAGGACGTGTAATTATGTACGCCGACAAAATAACCGATAGTATGAAAATTACTATTGAGGAAACTAACAGAAGACGCGATAAGCAGATTGCCTACAATATTGAACATAATATTGTGCCACGTACAGTGGGCAAATCGCGCGAAGAAATTTTGGAGCAGACTTCAGTAGCTAATTATATTTCCGGAGAAGTCAAGGCTTATGTAGAACCTGATGCTACATCAATCATTGCAGCAGATCCTTTGATGGAATATATGGGTGAAAAAGAGTTTAGCAAAGCAATTGAGACAGTGCGCAAGCGTATGGAGAAAGCAGCTAAAGATATGGACTTCCTAGGAGCGGCCAAACTGAGGGATGAGATGTTTGCTATGGAAGCAACATACAAAGAAAGATTTGGGTAATCTCAAATCTTTCTTATTGTCTTTCCTGAAACAATTTTATCGTATTTAAGCTCAGCGTCCAGCAGTAATTTTCTCGCGTAAGATTAAATTTTCCATTTGTAAAAGTGGAATCAGTGCTTTGCTCTAAAATGATGCTATCATCTTCATCAGGCACAAATATTTCCGCTTTCTTTTGTGTGCTGTCAATGAGAATGTGCGCCGCAGTCTGATAGGTGTTAGCAGTGTTGAGAATCTCTAAGGTAACCCCCACTTCGAAGGGACGAATACAGTCTTTTTTCAATTGAGACCAAGTATAACCTGCTGTAGTCACGCAGCCATTATTATCTCTTGTATTGCTTACCCGTGCTATAGTATCAGCTGCAGCCGGCGAATTTGATGTATTATTTGATGATTGACAACTCATCAAACATACTAGTATAATTAAAAATAGGTTAATCTTCATATGTGCATATTGTAGTGGATGTCCTATTTTATACAAAAAATATTCCGAACAGTATTTTTCTTATTTTATTGCAGTACTTTTATTTTATTTATAACAAAGTATTGTTATGTTTATCCTATTGCTAAAGTTTTATTGTAATAATTATTAAAGTGTTAACAAAAAAAAGTGTCTTAGTTATCAAATTCGGTTCAGCTTCGGTGACCACTGATGGAGAAATAGACGAAAGAATAATTCTGGAAATCGCTCGGCAAGTATCTTTTTTACAACAGCGATACAATATTGTAATCGTGTCTTCTGGCGCGGTGGCGGCAGGGAAGAAGTATATTCCAAAGTATAAAGGCACTTTGGCGCAACGTAAGGCTGCTGCTGCCATTGGTAATCCTTTATTGGTACGTAAATATGCTACGTATTTCAAACCTTTTAAAATAGCATTAGCACAGAGTCTTTGTGAACGCCACCATTTTTCCAATAGGGAGCAATTCTTGCAATTAAAAAGCACGTATGAGACGCTATGGAAAAATAATGTTATCCCTATTGCTAACGAAAATGATGTAGTAAGCAACAAAGAGCTTAAATTTTCGGACAACGACGAGTTGGCGACTTTGATAGCTGCGGGATTTGGTGCAGAGAAGCTCCTATTGTGTACGTCTGTGCCTGGCGTGTTGGATCAGAATGGGGAGGTGATTAAACAGATCGATCATATTGATGCCCAAATTCTGTCGTTAGCACGCAAAGATAAATCTTCAGTTGGGCTAGGAGGGATGACATCCAAACTTAATTTTGCGCGTTTGGCTACCAAAATGGGTATAGAGGTGGTTATATTTAATATGCAAGGCGAAGATAAAATCATACAGGCTGTGCAGGGGCAGACAGGAACTATCTGCGTGGCACAAACGAAAAAGGTGTCATCACGACAAAAATGGATGGCCAGCGGAAGCTTGATTAAAGGGCTCGTAACCATTGACAAGGGTGCTTTAGCTGCTATTCGGAATCGTAAAAGTCTACTGGCGGTGGGTATTATCCACATAATTGAACATTTTGAAGTCGGCGAGGTTTTTCATATCGCTGATGAAGAAGGGACCATTCATGCGGTTGCTAAATCCAAAATTGATTCCATCACGATGAAGACCAAAGATAAAACCAAAAATCTGGAAATTGCACATGTGGATGATATTGTACTATTATAAGAGAAAACATGGGAAGTATACAAGCACAACTTAGTACAGCACAGAAAGCAAAAAAATCTATACAAAGGCTGTTACTTGCTGATAAGCAAGCGATTTTAATAGGTTTGTCCGAAAGATTGCTGGAAAATATGGATCACATAATCCAAGAAAACCAGCGTGATTTGCAGCGCATGAGCCCGACTGATTCGAAATATGATAGACTGTTGTTGAACAAAGAGCGCATAATCAGTCTTTCGAATAGCGTACTGGATGTTGCAAATCTTCCAGATCCTACGGGAAAGATTTTATCTTCTAAGCGTTTGCCAAACGGTTTGACCATTGAGAAAAAATCAGTAGCGCTGGGCGTGGTTGCTGTGATTTATGAAGCCCGACCGAACGTAACTATTGATGTTGCAGCCCTTTGTATCCAGTCAGGCAATGTGTGTTTGCTTCGCGGAGGATCAGATGCGGTTTTTACCAATACGTATTTGGTGCAGCTAATTCAAGAATCTTTAACGGCACAAGGAGTTGATGAGCATATTGTGCAATTGTTGCCTACGGATCGAGCGCTGCTGCATGAATTGCTTACCGCTACTCAATATGTGGATATCATTATTCCGCGAGGCTCACAATCTTTAATTGATTTTGTACGGGCGAATGCTAAGGTTCCGGTTATCGAAACGGGGGCAGGTGTGTGCCACACCTATGTAGACAAATTCGCGGATTTGGAAAAAGCAGTCGCTATTGTGGTGAATGCAAAAACTTCCCGTCCTTCGGTATGCAATTCCCTAGATACCATTTTGGTGGATAGCGAAGTGGCTGAACCCTTTATTCAAAAATTAGCTTCGCATTTTATACCATTCCAAGTAGAGGTGTTTGCTTCCGAAGAAGTTTATCCGCATTTCGCAGCCCAAAATTATCCGTATTTGACACAGGCACAAGATGGAGATTTTGGTAGAGAATTTTTGGATTTTAAATGTTCTATAAAAGCTGTTGAGGGTTTATCCGAAGCTTTGGAGCATATAGAAAAATATTCCTCTAAGCATTCAGAATGTATTGTTTCGAAGAATGAACAACATATAGAAATATTTTTGCAGATGGTAGATGCTGCGGCCGTATATGCGAATGCTTCTACCCGGTTTACAGATGGTGGGGAGTTTGGCTTAGGTGCAGAAATTGGTATATCAACGCAAAAACTGCACGCTCGTGGACCGTTTGCTTTGGAAAAGCTAGTCACCGAAAAATGGTATATTCGTGGTGACGGACAAATAAGATAAGCGATGGGCATACGATACGAAAAAGATACAATTCTGAATTGGGTTAATGAGATGGGCAAATTTTTGCGATTGCTTGTCGAGCAATGGGAAGGGCAGTTGCAGGATTTGGAACCTCAAACTATACAGCAAGGTTATCAGGATTTTTTTAATAAAGAACGTGAAGATTTGTTGCAATTGACCGAACAAGAGCTTATGGTTTATGCCGCTTCGCTAGAGCCTGAGCAGATCCGACCGTTAGCACAACTGCTCATGTATGATGGTCTTTTGCAGCAGGACCAAATGGCTTTGCAAAAAGCGAAAGTGCTGTTTGACTATCATATGCGATCTTCTGGCAGTTTCTCCTTCGAAGACTATGGATATTTAAGTCAGATAGAAAAAGCATTAAAATAGAAAAAGTCGGCATTGCCGACTTTTTCTATTTTAATATTTCCCTTGCGATAACCAATCGCTGTATTTCGGAAGTCCCTTCATAGATTTGAGTAATTTTTGCATCCCGCATCAGGCGTTCCACGTGATATTCTTTCACATAACCATACCCACCATGAATCTGTACAGCCTCTACAGTATGTTTCATAGCTACTTCTGAAGTATGCAATTTGGCCATGGCCGCTTCTTTTCCGTAAGGAAGACCTTGGTCTTTTGTCCATGCAGCCTTATATGTCAGTAATCTAGCTGCTTCGATTTCTACTTCCATATCGGCTAGCTTGAATTGTATAGCTTGATGATTGGAAATGGGTTTGCCAAAAGTTTTTCTTTCTTGCGAATAGGCCAGTGCCAGATCATATGCGCCTGCAGCAATGCCTAAGGCTTGTGCTGCGATGCCGATACGACCGCCATCCAATGTTTTCATCGCAAATTTGAATCCGAAGCCGTCCTCGCCGATACGGTTTTCTTTTGGAACTATTACATCCGAGAACATCAAAGAGTGCGTGTCGGAGCTCCGAATACCGAGTTTATTTTCTTTTGGACCAATTGTAAATCCTGGAGTTCCTTTTTCTACGATGAGTACGTTAATACCTTTGTGGCCAAGTTCTGGATTTGTCTGTGCGATGACCAAATATATATCGGCGTTCCCACCGTTTGTAATCCAGTTTTTGGTGCCGTTCAATACATAATGATCTCCTTTGTCTTCGGCTAATGTATGCTGTGAAGATGCATCAGAGCCCGCTTCGGGTTCCGAGAGGGCAAAGGCGCCAAGCTTTTGACCTTGGGCAAGAGGTACAAGATATTTTCGTTTTTGCTCTTCCGAACCGTATTCATTGAGTCCCCAAAGCACAAGAGAATTATGTGCTGACATAATCACCGCTGCTGAAGCATCGATTTTGGCAATTTCTTCCAAGGCCAAGACATACGCTAGCGTGTCCATTCCAGCACCTCCATATTCTTCAGGAGTCATGATACCCATAAAACCCAATTCACCCATTTTTTTTACAAAATCAAATGGAAACTTAGCCTCTTCATCACGGGCTATAACACCAGCTTTAAGCTCTTGCGCAAATTCCCGAGCAGCTTGTTGAATCATTTTATGTTCTTCGGATAGTTCAAAGTTCATGACAATAAGTTTTATATGGTTGTATACCAAATATAAATAATTTTTTACTATGCTAGCATAATATTTTTATAGAAAAATTTTTATTAAATTCGAATACACATATTATGACAGATTTTTCTAACCAACAGATCCTGGTTTCCGAATTGCCTGAATGGCAATCAGTCCAGTTTGAAAAGATTTCCCCTAAATATAAAATGGTCTTACTGATTCGCTATATGCTGCTAATAGTGATTTTCGTCAGTGTATTTTTCATTATTTTTTCTCACAAAGATCAACCCTGGGATGCAACCTATCAAAATATTCTCTTGGGAGGGCTTGGCCTTCTTTTGGTTTTATTGGGAATAAGTTTATGGTCCCTGCGTTATTGGGGGTATGCACTGCGCGAGAATGATATGCTTTATCGCTCGGGTATCTTCAGTAAATCGGTTAAAATAATTCCTTTCAGACAGGTGCAGCATGTGGATATTAAAGAAGGTGCGCTATCCCGTATATTTGGATTATCCAGTATCGCATTGCATACAGCAGGAGTGGGTGAAGGTCTGGTTGTGCCAGGAATCCAGCACGCCACTGTCTCTTACATTCAGGAATATATTTCACAGAAAATCGTCAATAAGTCTCATTAGATTTTATGGAGGAAGTACGCGCTTTAACTCATCCCCAGAGGCTGAATTCGTTGGGTTACCTGATCAATATTCTTAAGACTTTCGTCAAACTCTTGAAGCAATTTGTGTTTCTATTTGCTTATATTTTCATTCAACGTCGTGAAATTCTACAGTCGAGCTACTTATGGCTCATAATTCTGGGATTTATAATTATCGTGGTGATCATAGCCTATGTGAATTTTATTTCTTTCAAATATTATATCGACGAAGAAAAGGATGAATTTGTTGTGCAGAAAGGCTTTTTCAGTAAGTCTAAGATTGTTATAAAATTCAGCAATATTCTGCAAGTCAATATTACGCAAAACGTGCTGCAGAAGGCGCTTTCCCTCTATAGCCTCACGCTAGATACAGCAGGTAGTGATAAGGTTGAGGTGGATCTGTATGCTTTGGACGGCACCAGTGCCAGTACACTGAAAAGAATATTACTTGCAAAAATTAATAAGGTGGCTGATCCGAATGATGTTTCGCCCAGCAATAGCGATACGAATCTAATTGATTCTACTCGTCAAAGACAGTCTCTTGTTTCTCTACCTGAAAAGAATATATTGCTATTTAGCCTTTTTAGTAATTATCGCCAAGGCTTTGCGCTTTTCCTTGCCTTTATAGCTTATATTTTGCAGCATCTACTTGATGCATTGGATACCTTTGATACGGATGTGGATAGCTTGGAGGTTCCCCAATATTTATCTAATTCGTTGTTTTTGATTGGGATTGTACTGGCACTCTTGCTTGTTACTATTCCATTTGTAATCAATATGGTCCGGTACTTTTTCAAATATTATGATTTCAGTATTGTTAGAAATGAAGCTGGTACATTCAGTATGCAATATGGTCTTTTTAAGAAGGTGAATACCATATTCAATCAAGATAAAGTACAGCTAGTCCTATTCAAGCAAAATCGACTTCTGAAAAGATTTGGTATCGGAATAGTGTCGCTAAAACAATTGGTATCGGATTTGGCGAAAGCGGATAAAAGCAGTGTGGACATTCCCGGCATAACGGTAAGCGATAAAGAAATTGTCTTTAATCTTGCTTTGGGTGAGGATATTTACAGGAATCAGGAATTGCTCAAACCTCGAATTGGTCTTTTTATCAGTATGCTCTTCAAAGCATTGCTTTTATTTTCTGTACTAAATGTAGCCCTACTCCAAATGAATCTAGCGCCTATGATATTCTATCCGGTGCTGATTGCGGGTATTTTAGTCGCTGTTGTCTATTCCTATTTTTATTATAGAAGCTATACGCTCATCTTTACCCAAAGTCATATCATTAAGCGTTATGGCGTGTGGAATGAAAAAGAGCTCATTATTCCTATAAGCAGGACGCAAGGAGTAGAGGTGTCCCAAACTTTTTTTCAACGTAAATCATCCTCTGCGAATCTTTATGTATCGACTGCTGCAAAAAGGATAAGTTTTAAGTTCTTTCCACTGGTGCGTGTGAACTATATTGTTGATTATATGTTATATTTTGTAGAAAAGTAGAAATTTCTCTTCTTTTTTTATTGCAAAACAAATATAGTCTACTATATTTGTAGAGTAAATAGATTTTTAATATAAACACACATAGATATGAGTTTAAGATTAGGAGATGATGCGCCAAACTTTAGAGCGCAAACAACGATGGGAGAGATTGATTTTTACGCGTATACAGAAGGCAGTTGGGTAGTATTGTATTCACATCCCTCTGATTTTACGCCGGTATGTACTACAGAATTAGGCCGTACTGCACAATTGAAGTCTGAATTTGAAAAACGTAATGTTAAAGTTCTTGCTTTGAGTGTAGATCCGGTTGAAGAACATCTAGAGTGGGTTAAAGATATTAATGAGACTCAAAATACGACCGTAGATTTTCCGATTATTGCGGACAAAGATCGCAAAGTTGCGGAATTGTATGATATGATTCACCCCAATGCCTCCGCTACGGCTACTGTACGTTCTGTATTTGTCATCGGACCAGATCGTAAAATCAAATTGACATTAACTTATCCAGCTTCTACGGGACGTAATTTTAATGAGATATTACGTGTTATTGATTCATTGCAGCTGACAGCGGACTATTCTGTCTCTACACCAGCAGATTGGAAAGATGGAGAAGATGTGATCGTAGTTCCAGCAATTAAAACAGAGGATATTCCTGCTAAATTTCCAAAAGGATATACAGAAATAAAACCTTACCTGCGTGTAACTCCTCAGCCAAATAAATAATCTGAGGTTACTCAATGGATGATAATAACGAAAAAGCCAACTATTTAGTTGGCTTTTTCGTTATACTCATTTTTTCTTTTCCTCAACATGTAAGACACAATGACCGCAGAGATAACAATAATGATTAAATGAATCAGCAGTTGCTTGTAATCTACTGTGTATGCCTCGTTGCTAGAGAAGTATAAAAATAGCTGCGTAGCTCCTAGTAAAGACAAGAATATGAATAAATATATCCAAAAAGTTTTCATGTTAAATCTAAGGTATCAAATATCTAATAATCAGACAAATAAAAAGATGACAAAAAAGGACACGTAAGCGTGTCCTTCTACGATATGATTTATTTTAGACTAACCTGATTAATAAACTTTTACAATGTATATAAAGTCTTGTAACTTTTTGATCTGCTCGGTGCGACTTAATTTGTTAAGGGAGTTTTTATTGTTAAGCACAATGTTACCCTTTAAAGACTCTTGCGGTATGCGGTTAAGCGTTTCGACTAATTCCTTCGTTTTAATGGCAAATGCTGCACCATCTATTCCTTTTTGTTTACCCGAAATAATACCCACTACATTACCTTGCGCATCAAGGACAGGGCCACCGCTGTTACCTGGGTTTACTGGTATCGAGATTTGGTAAGCTATAGTATCTCCGGCATAACCTGTATTCGAACTCAAATATCCTTGACCATAGACAGCTTCATCACGTGGGAAACCAATAGTGTATATATCTTCACCTACGTCCGTAAGCTGTTTTTTGAAGGTGTAAGGTATGGCTTTTGTATTTCTGAAGCTGGAATCTACGATACGTAGAATAGCCAAATCTTTTTCTGCATCTGAGTGAATGATCTCGGCGCGAAATGCTCGGCCTTTGTTATTTTGTAAGTGTATAGAGTCTGCTCCATTCACCACGTGATAGTTGGTCACTACATAACCGTCTTTTGTCAATAAAAAACCAGTCGCTCCAAAATGAGTAGGAGTGGTTTCTTTATTGGACTTATCGCTATTGTTAATGTTTTGAATGACTTTATTTTGTGCTGTCACATTACGTTTTACGGAATTCATCTCGCGGCGCAAAGCACTATAATCAGAAGTTGCTTTCTTGACATCTGTAAAATAGCCAGTCAGCCATAAAGTAGTGAATACCGAAATCAAAGCCACGGCTGCTGCCACGCCTGTATTAATTTGCAATCTGCTCCAGAATGAAATAACCTTAGCGCCAAAGTCACCTTTGTGAGTAGGCGCCTCAACTTTAGTTGCTTCCTCTGCCAATGCCGCTTTGAAACTGTTTCTTGCTTCAGCTTCTTTTAGTGTATTGATGAAATCTTGGTGTGTGCTAAAAATTTCTGCGTATTCTGGATTCGCTTTGCAATAATCTTCAAACGCCTGTGCATCTACACCTGTAAGGTCGCCTCTTAAATATTGGTCTGCCCATTCTATGAACTGATGCCTTTGCATGTTACTCTTTGATTTTATTCGTAAAAAATATCTTTTTGAGACGTTGTAAGCATTTGTACTTTTGCGTCTTGGCGTTATCGCTGTTTGTGTATCCAAACTTCTCTGTGATCTCTTGCATAGACAAGTTTTTGATATAAAAATCTTTCAACAATGTCTGACAAGGTTCACCAAGTTGATACATCGCCTCGTTCATTTGCTCGAATTGATTCTCAATTTCTTGATGTTCTTGGATATCCTCCTCTACGTGCAGTATATCTTCGAAGTCCGATATATCCGTCGTATTTAAGGTATGTCCTTTGCGAGACAATTGCTTCAGCCATAAGCGTCGTGAGACCGCGTATAAAAAAGTACTGAGCTTACTATTCAGCTCAAATTGCTGCTGAGTAATCTTATCGTACAATACCATCACGGCTTCTTGAAATACATCTTTCGCCTCATCGTTGCTCCCATTATTGCTCACTATCATATGTGCAATAGAAGGAAAGAAAGATTTGTAAATCTTATTGATGATTCGATTGTCTCCCACTGCAATGCCTGCAATGATCTCCGTATCCGAAACTTCAATTGATGATATGTTCTTGATCTTACTCACTTATTAATACCCAAAAATCCAAATAGTAACCCTTTGAAAATTAAATTTAAGATATAAAAAATATTTGTATCAAACGTAGCAGATTTTTTAATGAAAACCCAATAAACTTAAACAAATTGCTAAGGTAATAAATTAACTTATTGGGATACAAGTCATTTGTTTTGAGGGAGGATAGACGGTTTGTATTACTGTATATAATAGAGCTATGCCATCACCTGAATGGGCTAACTATATATGAATGTGTTTAACGGAGTAGGGGGTTAGGTAATTGTTGGAAGGTAGGAGGCAAATGGTTGAAAACCAAAAAAGGTTATCCAAGTGAATGAATAACCTTTTTATTTTCTTTGGCGGTCTGGACGGGACTCGAACCCGCGACCCCATGCGTGACAGGCATGTATTCTAACCAGCTGAACTACCAGACCATTTTTGTTTTAAATCTTGACTCAGACAAGCAATTCTTCCGCAAAACGGAATAATCAAACTCCATGAGCTAACAGATTAAAAATTTTTAATTGTTGTTGTTAAAAAGAATTTTAGCGGTCTGGACGGGACTCGAACCCGCGACCCCATGCGTGACAGGCATGTATTCTAACCAGCTGAACTACCAGACCTTTTTTTATCTTGACTCAGGCAAGCGACTCTCCCAAAAAAGGATATTCACCTTGCTGAATTAATAGATCTAAAATCTTTTTATAATGTGTTAAAGAACGATTGAAAAATGGAGAAATAATTTGGCGGTCTGGACGGGACTCGAACCCGCGACCCCATGCGTGACAGGCATGTATTCTAACCAGCTGAACTACCAGACCAAAATTATTTTCAATATTTTTCAGAACGATGAAAGAAAGCTTTCTTTATCTTTGCGGTCTGGACGGGACTCGAACCCGCGACCCCATGCGTGACAGGCATGTATTCTAACCAGCTGAACTACCAGACCTTTTTTGTTTTAAATCTTGACTCCGACAAGTGACTTTCCGATGTTCGGAATTTCGAACTTGCTGGGCGACCAGACTAAAACCCTTCATCTGAGAAGGTGTGCAAATATAGGGCTGTTTTGCGTAAAAACAAACTTTTTTTTCAAAAAATTAGTCTGTCGAACCATCCTTCATCTTCTCTGCATTCTCTGCGAATTGTAATGCATCGATAATGTCCTGAATATCACCATCCATGATCGCTGGAAGATTGTACATGGTCAATCCGATGCGATGTTCGGTCACACGACCTTGTGGATAATTATACGTACGGATTTTTGCCGAACGGTCTCCAGTTGATACTAAAGTCTTACGTTTGGCAGCAATATCTCCGTTTTTTTTGTTCAATTCAATCTCATAAAGTTTGTTACGAAGCATCTCCATTGCTAATTCACGATTGGCTAATTGTGAGCGTTCGACTTGACAAACTACCACGATACCTGTTGGTTTGTGCGTCAATTGTACTTTCGTTTCTACTTTATTGACGTTCTGACCACCAGCACCTCCCGAACGGGATGTTTGTAGTTCGATGTCGCCTGGATTTAACTCTACGTCTACTTCTTCGGCCTCAGGTAAAACAGCTACCGAAGCTGCTGAAGTATGTACACGACCTTGTGTTTCGGTATCAGGTACGCGTTGTACACGGTGTACACCGGATTCATATTTCAATTGACCGTATACATCTTCGCCGATTACTTTTAGGATTACCTCTTTATAACCGCCGGAAGTACCTTCTGTAACATCCATTACTTCATTGCGCCATCCTTTTTTCTCAAAATAGCGTGTATACATACGGTACAAGTCTCCTGCAAAAATAGCCGCTTCGTCACCACCGGTTCCACCACGAATTTCGATGATCGCATTTTTGGCATCCTCTGGATCTTTAGGGATTAGCATCAAACGAATTTCTTCTTCTTTCTCTTCTTTTTGTTGATACAGAAGATCTTGTTCTTCTTTGGCCATTTCCCGCAATTCTTGATCTTTTTCATTCACAAGAATGTCTTTGTTAGCCTCCATGTTGCTAACGATATTTTTATAGATATGGTATTGTTCTACGATTTTGCCAAGGTCTTTGTATTCTTTATTCAGCTTTGCAAAACGTTTCATATCAGAGATGGTTTCTGGCTTGCTTAATTCAGCCTCCACTTCTTCCCATCTTTCTTTAATAGCTTGTAATTTTTCTAACATAATTCTAAATCCTATGGGTCTATTTTGCCTGTAGGAAAGGCAAAATTACTGAAAATTTATGTTAAAATCGTAGATTTTGTTTAATGACTTGAAACTACTTTCAGGCCCACGATGGATGCAATAAGTGTAAAAATGAAGAATATACGCCAAAAATCAGCCGGCTCTTTAAAGAAAAATATGCCCATCAAAACTGTTCCTACGGCACCGATACCCGTCCATACAGCATATGCTGTACCTAATGGCAGTGTTTGAGTCGCTTTGATTAATAAGCCCATACTAGCAAATAGACATACGGCAAATCCTAAGTACCACATGTACATCATAGACCCTGTGCTTTCTTTTGCTTTGCCAAGACAGGTTGTGAATCCCACTTCAAATAGACCGCCGAGTATTAAAAATATCCAATTCATGTTTTTTTATTTGTTGCTGATACAAAAGTGCTTAATCCTATGGACATAAAATTTTACAAATGATAAAAAAAAGAGGCCGTATCAAAACATCAAAAGTTAGATACGGCTTTTTATTTATTAATCGTCAGCTTCTTTCCTGAGTATTTCCTGAATTTGATATATTTTCCTTTTTTTGGAAAAAAACATTTAAAAGTGCCTATTTAGGCTACTTTTTTCCTTAAGTTTTGTGCAATTGCTAATAAAGCCCACTCAATTTCCACCTTTTGCTTGCCTTTGAGC
>NZ_SMBZ01000003.1 GCF_004342685.1 Sphingobacterium alimentarium | reverse complement strand
AAAACTAAATTTCAAAATGACAAAGAACGAGCTAGCCTTAATGGGCCAAATTTGTTTAATTTTTAAAACGTCCCGATTTTAATGGGACACTAGTGAAATTAAATAATATCTTATTTATTTGTTATGCTGATATTGCTGCTTTAAAAGAGTAGCAGCACATTAATTGATGCCCAATTATGAATTTAAAATTTTACTGCCTCATGAAAACCTGCTTAACCTACTTGCTTATATCGCTAAAAAGAATATTTCATCATTATTTTAGACGTCTGCTTGGAAGTCTATTATTCTGCATCTGTATTTTTAAGCTTCATTCACAGGAGCGTATAGCGCCGGCCTATCCGCTTATTACACATAATCCGAATTTCAGTATATGGTCTATGACTGATAAGCTGAATGCATCGACTACTAAACATTGGACCGATGCAGATCACGCGCTTTTGGGGCTTATCAAAGTAGATGGTCAGGTGTACCATTTTATGGGTAAGGAACCTATACACTATACCAACATATTGCCTACTGCGGAAGAAGGGCGGGTAGAGGTGCAGTACACTTGGAATAAGCCGGAGGGAAATTGGACCGCTCAAGATTACCATGCAGCAGGATGGAAGACAGGTCAGGCGCCCATCGGGGATAATGCTGAAGCTAGAACCAAATGGACATCCAATAATATTTGGGTACGAAGAACATTTGATGTGGCAGATCCTAAAAAGTTAAATGAAATATTTTTGAAGCTACATCACGATGATAATATAGTCGTATATCTAAATGGTAAAGAGGTATATAACAAAGAGGGCTGGACCAATACTTTTAAGTATATCAAATTAAGTAAGGATGATTTGAAGAAAGGGAAAAATATCTTAGCCATTCATTTAAAAAATACGGCAGGAGGGCGATACTTAGATTTTGGTTTGGTGAATAGGCCTCAAGAAGGAATCAAGCAAATGAAGGAAGCTGTACAGCAAGATGTAGAAGTTACAGCTACAAGTACTATTTACAAATTCAAAGCAGGTCCAATAGATCTGAAGCTGACTTTTACCTCTCCTTTGCTCATGGACGACTTAGATTTGCTGGCACGACCAGTATCCTACATCAGCTATACGGTACAGTCCAATGATAGCAAATCGCACGACACGGAAATCCTTCTGGGAGCAGGTTCCAATATTGCGGTATATAGACCAAGTCAACAAGTGGTAGCATCAAAATATGAATCACCATCGCTGAATATACTGAAAGTGGGTACTGTCGATCAACCTATCCTTCAAAAAGGCGCTGATGACATGCGAATAGACTGGGGATATTTTTATGTGGCATCCGAAAAATCTAATAATCCTATCCAATACATTACAGCAGATTCTAAAATCTTAACATCTTTCCATAGTAGCAAACCTAAGCAGACATCCGTAACGGATAAATCCTTGGCTTTGAATACGGTGATTCCGTTTGGAAAAGTAGGTAATACTCCTGTAAAGAAGTTTATCGCATTGGCCTACGATGAGCTATTCTCCATTCAATATTTTAACACCAATCTTCGTCCCTATTGGAATCGGGAGGGTAAAAAAACAATAGAGGATGTATTGGAAGAAGCAACAAAGGAATATGCTAGCGTGATGGACATATGTGCGGCGTTTGATAGACAAATGTATGCCGAAGCCTTGAAAGTTGGAGGTGAGAAATATGCGCATTTGAATGTCTTGGCCTATAGACAAAGTATCGCTGCACATACCTTAGTGCAAAGTCCAGATAATGAGCTTTTATGGCTTTCAAAGGAGAATAACAGTGGTGGATTTATTAATACGGTAGATGTTACACATCCATCCTCTCCTTTGTATATGTTGTACAATCCCGAGTTGCTGAAAGGGATGTTGACCGGAATATTTTATTTTACAGAATCCGGTAAATATCCCTATGCTTGGGCGGCACATGATTTGGGTACCTATCCGCATGCCAACGGACAAACCTATGGGGAGCCTATGCCCGTCGAAGAATCCGGGAATATGCTGATTCTTACTGCCGCTTTAAGTAAGGTACAGGGTGACTTGGAATATGCCCGTAAACATTGGAAAACATTGACAATGTGGACGGATTATTTAGTTCAAGAAGGTTTTGACCCCAAAACGCAGTTGTGCACGGATGACTTTGCGGGACATTTGGCACGTAATGCAAATTTGTCTGTCAAAGCTATTGTCGGTATAGCTTGCTATGCCCAAATGGCGGAAGCGTTGGGTCAAGAACAAACAGCACAAAAATATAGAGCCATTGCTAAAAAGATGGTAACAGACTGGATGGTTTTGGCAGATGCAGGCACGCACTATGCACTAACTTTTGACAATAAAGATTCATGGAGCTTAAAGTACAATCTGGTATGGGATAAAGTGCTTCATTTAAACTTATTTCCCCAAGAGGTATATGATAAGGAGATCACTTATTACTTGACTAAGCAAATGAAATATGGTGTTCCATTGGATAATAGAAGTGCCTTTACCAAAAACGACTGGATCATGTGGACTGCAGCCTTCACCAAAGACAAAGAAACTTTTGATGCGCTCGTCGATCGCGTATATTATCATGCGCTACATTCCGAATCCAGAGTGCCGCTTAATGATTTTTACAATGGTGAAACTGGCATACGCGAAAACTTTAAAGCCAGAAGTGTGGTAGGTGGATTTTTTATGAAAACTTTCGCAGAAAGGCTCCGAAAAGATTAATTGCCAAAAGAGTTTATAGATTGATGTGGTATGTGATTTATTCAAAATAGTCCTGCTATCTCTGGATAGCAGGACTTATTTTTTACAAGCTATTAATATCATTGACAAATTCTTCTACGATGTGTGCAGGTGTCGCCCAGGAAGTGATCAGTCGTAGTGCTGCATGCTCCGCATCGATAGACTTCCAGATGTAAAAATCATATTTTTGTTGAAGTTGCGCTATAGCATCCATGGGTAGGATGGGGAAGAGCTGGTTAGTGCTGGAATCGGTAAGAAAAGTATAGCCTTTAGTTCGAAAAGCATCGGCTATCTGTTGTGCCATTGTATTCGCATGATGGGCTAATTTGAAATACAGATCCTCTCGGAAAAGTTCGAGAAATTGAATTCCGAGCACTCTGCCTTTGGCTAGTAAGGCACCCTTTTGCTTAAGCACATAATCAAACTCAGCTCCCAGGTCGTGGTTGCTAAATATGACAGCCTCACCGAGTAAGGCGCCGTTTTTAGTCCCACCGATATAAAACAAATCGGTATACTGCGCAATATCGGCGAGCGTTAAGTCATTGTCACTGGCCATAAGAGCATGACCCAGGCGTGCACCATCAAGGTATAGCAGCAATCCATGAGCTTGACAGCAGGCATGTAGGGCTGTCAACTCCAGTTTAGTGTATATCGTGCCTATCTCTGTGGAGTTGGAAATATAAACTAGGCGGGGTTTGACAACGTGCGGCCGAAGCCCATAGTCTTGAAGTGTAGCCTCAATAAGGTCTGGTGTCAATTTGCCCGTAGGTGTGTCCACCGTGATTACCCGATGGCCCACGGCTTCAATGGCACCCGTTTCGTTGGCAAAGATATGTCCTGTACGTGCGCTGATCACTGCTTCATGGACGCGCAAGAGGGACGAGATCACAGACAGATTAGTTTGTGTGCCTCCCGACAGGAAAAAAATGGCTGCCTCAGGTTGTTGTATTTTGTCGCGCAAAATTTGCTTGGCTTGAAGCGAATAGGCGTCTTCACCATAGCCTGCCTGTTGGATAGTATTGGTCTCTATTAATTTATGAAGGATATTTATATGTGCGCCTTCGGCGTAATCATTTTTAAAACTGTACATCTTTTCTTCGAATTGTAAAACAATAATAGGAGCGTTCACCCTTAGAATTTAATATTTTTAGGCTTTTGAAGATAGTTCATTCCAGAAAAACAGCCTTCTTGACCCTTTGAGGAGACTTCTATATGTCCATATCACAAATAATGTTAAAATTAGAATAATATTAGTAATAACTCGTATATTAGATACAATTTAATACTAAGACTTTTTAATGAATCCCCATGTAAAATTTAACAATGCAAATGCATTGTTCTCCAAAACCCTCAAACAAAAAACCAATTTATACTTTCAAAATTTAAATAAGAATAAAACGGGTGATTTTAGGTTGTTCTTAAAAACGGGCATCCTTCTGACGACTTTAGCAACTTTGTATGCCCTTCTATTTTTTGCGGATCTGCATGTGGCTGTAAATATTATATTGAGTATCGTGCTCGGTGTCAATTTAGCAGCTATTGGTTTCAATGTCATGCATGATGCAGGCCACAATTCTTTTTCGGAGAATAAAACCATAAACACTATATTTTCATATTCACTGAATTTGCTGGGCGGAAATATCTATTTCTGGAAGCTCAAGCACAATATAGCTCACCACACGTATACGAATATCGATGGGGAAGACCATGATATAGAGATTAAATTCATGCGTATACACCACGATCAACAACTAAAAAAGCATCATAAATACCAAAAACTCTACTTTATATTTCTGTATAGCATTTCTTACTTTGCTTGGGTATTTTACCAAGATTATGAGAAATACTTCAGACAACGTATGGGTGTAAAGAGCACAGAAAAATTCAGCTTCCCTGTTAGAGAAAAGGTGATATTCTGGATCAGCAAACTGGTACATATGACCATATTTTTGGTGATTCCGATTTTGATGGTCGGTGTTATGAAAACGCTTATGTGTCTACTGATCAGCTATGTAGTATGTGGTCTGTGCTTAGCGATTGTCTTTCAATTGGCCCATGTGGTGGAGCAAACAGATTTCAAAACTGTGGAGGAAAATAAGATAGAAGAAGAGTGGATGATTCATCAATTGCAATCTACAGCTAATTTTTCTACTAAAAATCCAATATTAACTTGGCTTTTGGGTGGTTTGAATTTTCAGGTAGAGCATCATCTTTTCCCGAAAGTAAGCCATATCCATTATCCAGCGCTGAATAAGATAGTGCAAGAGACTTGCCGTGCCAATGATATTTCCTATTTCGAATATCCGTCTATCTTCAAGGCTTTTCGCTCTCACTTCAATGTGATCAAATTGATGTCCAAATAACAACATGTAGTCGGATGTAATAACACAGACGATAGCATATACATTTAAAAAGCCATCTGTAAGATTGATTACAGGTGGCTTTTTTATTTATGATGATGCCTGCAGTGATATAGGAATTATATCCGTTGCTTCACTTTATTTACAATTATATTATTCTCAAAGTAAGGATATAAGTTCTTGCCCGGGCAATTGGTATGTCCGGTATAATCGCGGTGCGTAGCAATAGTGTCGGGACTGATGTTATATTTTTTGCAAAAATGTACGACCAGGTTGACCAGTACTTCCTCTAAATTTTCATTCATCTCTTGCTCATTATAATTTCCCAAGAAGGAGATGAGCAAATGGCCCGTAGGGTCGTAATCGGTGTTGGTTTCGCCTACGGTCATCACGTTTCGACCTTCATAGACTGTTCCGTCGGGTGCAATAAGATAGTGGTAAGGGATGTCCGCCCAATTGCGGTCAGGCCCCATGCACCAAGATTGTATATTGCGCAGTCGCTGTGTGGCATCATCCTCCACAGTCAACACACGTCCACCTTCATGATGCACGGTAATGCGCACGGGCTTATGGGCTTTATAAGGTTTGGCCGGTTTCGCATTCCAGGCTGTTTTCGGAATAATAGGGTATTCGTAAGGCTGAACTTGTACTTGTGCAGACAAGGAAAGGCTGACAAAAATAATACTGAGGAACGCCCATACAATTTGTTTCATAAGTTTATGCTTTTGGTATAAAACGAAGTTATGCATTTATAATAAAAAAAGAGCTGCAAATCGTACAGCTCTTGGTAATTATAAGGTTTCTTTCGCACGCTGATACTGTGGCAACCAGTCGATGTCTTCATCTAGTTCTTGTGCAAATTGCTTGACGATATGCGGATTTTGCAGGAATCTTCTCGCCATAAGGATGAAATCGGCTTGTTGGTTTTGCAGAATCACTTCGGCTTGTTTGGCGTTATTGATGAGCCCTACGGCGCCCGTTAATATTTGCGCTTCGGTTTTTATTTCTTCCGCAAAAGGAACTTGATAGTTTTCTTTAACATTGATTTGTTGTTGACGAACGGCACCACCACTCGATACATCAATGACTTCTACGCCTAAGCGTTTTAGTTGTATGGCGAGTTCGGTAGATTGCTCTACATCCCATCCGCCATCTGCCCAGTCAGATGCGGATATTCTGACCCATAAGGATTGGTTTATCAAGACCGTCTTTATGGCTTGGATAATATCGATCAGGAAACGAATACGATTTTCGAAGGAACCGCCATATGCATCAGTGCGCAGATTGGTCAGCGGCGAAAGGAACTGATGGATCAGGTATCCATGCGCGGCATGCACCTCAATAATATCATATCCGGCGGTTATAGCCCGTTGCGCGCCTTCCTTGAATTTAGTCACCAAATCTTGGATACCTTCCAGGGTCAAGGCTTCGGGGGTATGGTCAGTCTCGTGAAATGGTATAGCGGAAGGTGCTTTGGTCTGCCATCCATGGGGATGATGTGGCGGAAGCTGGGACCGTGATTCCCAAGGCTTATCGGTCGATGCTTTACGGCCTGCATGAGCAAGCTGAATACCAATCAAGGCATCTTGTGCATGGACAAAGTCTACGATGCGGCGTAAATTGGGGATGTGTTCGTCTTTCCAAATACCCGTGTCAGCGTATGATATACGTCCTTCGGGCTCTACAGCGGTGGCTTCTTGTATAACGGCTGCAGCGCGACCAATCGCAAATTGTCCAAGATGTACAAGATGCCAATCGGAAGCAAAACCATCTTCCGAACTGTATTGACACATCGGGGAGACCACGATTCTATTGCGTAATATATGATGTCTTAACTGTAAAGGTGTGAATAAAATACTCATAGATTGTTGTTTTGTGTAAATTATAATTATTCTTTTCGGTGTCAGTGCTTAGATATATAACCTGACATAGGGCTGACTTGTTCATTTGCGCTGCACAATTCCTATAGGAAAGAGGGGAATTAATTGCTTGAGTACAAAAAAATCCCCAACAAGCTAAGCCAGTTGGGGATTTAAAATATAGGGATTACTTACTTATTTCACTTTGTACATTTCTTCACGTTGTGCTTTAACCACATCGGAATTGATGTATTCGTCGTACGTCATTAACTTGTCGATAATACCGTTTGGTGTCAACTCAATAATACGATTTGCTACAGTCTCCGTCAACTCGTGGTCACGGGAAGTGAATAACATCGAACCTTTGAAATCCTTCATACCGTTATTTAAAGCGGTGATGGATTCTAAGTCCAAGTGGTTGGTAGGTTCGTCGAAAATCAAGAAGTTGGCGCCTTGAAGCATCATTTTGGAGAACATACAACGCATTTTCTCACCACCGGAAAGAACCGATACTTTCTTCATTACTTCTTCGCCGGAGAATAACATTTTACCTAAGAAGCCACGGATAAATTGTTCGTCCGCATCTGGTTTAGTCGTGTAATTACGCAACCAATCCACTAGGTTTTCGTTGTTTCCGTCAAAATATGAAGAGTTGTCCATAGGCATATCCGTAGGAGTAATGGTCACACCCCATTTGAATTCACCTGAATAATCCTTGTCACGACCTGTCAGGACTTCATAAAATGCAGTAGTCACTAAGTTGTTTTGACTTAGCACGGCAATTTTATCTCCTTTATTCATCATGAAGGTGATGTCCTTGAAGTACACTTCACCATTGACGGTCTTGCTCAATCCTTCAACATGTAATATTTGGTCTCCAGGTTCTCTATCATAGGTGTTGAACATGATAGCTGGATATTTACGATTTGAAGGTTTGATATCTTCCAGATTGATTTTATCTAAAGCTTTCTTACGTGAAGTCGCTTGCTTTGATTTGGAAGCATTGGCAGAGAAACGGCGGATAAATTCCTGTAACTCCTTCACCTTGTCTTCCATTTTCTTGTTTTGATCTGTACGTTGTTTCAACGCCAATTGAGATGACTCATACCAGAATGTATAGTTACCGGAGTAAATAGTCATTTTGCTAAAGTCAATATCAACGATATGGGTACACACGTGATCCAAGAAGTGACGGTCATGGGAAACAACCAATACAATAGCTTCGTAAGAGGCTAGGAAATCTTCCAACCACGCGATGGTATTGATGTCCAAGTCGTTGGTAGGCTCATCAAGAATCAAAATATCTGGTTTGCCGAAAAGCGCTTGTGCTAATAGCACACGTACTTTTTCGTTACCGTCTAATTCTTTCAGTTGTTTATAGTGTTGTTCTTCTTTGATTCCTAAATTGCTCAATAGGGTAGCCGCGTTGCTTTCGGCATTCCAGCCGTCCATTTCTGCAAATAAGCTTTCTAATTCGCCTGCACGTTCACCATCCGCGTCGGTGAAATCTTCTTTCATGTAGATTTCATCCTTTTCTTTCATGATTTTGTACAGTTCCTGATTACCGATCATCACAGTTTCGATAACTGTGAATTCGTCGAACTCGTAGTGATTTTGTTTCAACACTGACATACGTTCGCCAGGAGTGAAAGATACCGATCCTGTCGAAGGATCTACTTCGCCAGATATGATTTTTAAAAATGTAGATTTACCGGCGCCGTTAGCACCAATAATACCATAACAATTTCCAGGAGTGAATTTTAAATTAACATCTTCGAATAGCACGCGTTTGCCAAAACGAAGGGATAGATTGGATACATTAATCATGCTGCAAAGATACGGTTTTATTCTCTAATATCTATAGGGTACAAATACCTTTGCATGTCATTTGTGTGGGTTATTTTAGCTTTTTTGGTAGAATATAAACCGCTAATTTTGAGCTATGTCAAAATAGTATTAGTTTTAACCTGTAAGCATGACTTGCAGTAGCAATTTATAGGGTAATAGAAACTTGTGTTTTAAATACAATCACATAAATAATGGAAAAGAATAGAGTATATGCGGATGAGTTTGTTTCCAAGTTTATGGAAGGCAGTCTCAAGCATTTAAAGTACATTCAGACGCCTATCAAAATATTTGCACTCCAAGATATAGCACCTTATCTGCGTGTTCCTATACCGCCGATTCTTTTTGGTTACAATCTCCTGATTCATCTTACAAAAGGTTATTTTCAGCATCAGATCGAGTCTACCACGTTCATGGTCAAGGCACCGGCAGTGATTATTGCCAATTACGGACATATTTCCGCCATCAATGAAGTTGATAAAAATGCGCAGGGATATTGTGTCCTCATCAAGGAGCAGGCGATGACTTCTATTCTACGTGATCAGGAAACTTTACACATTTTCAATATTGCGCCGCTACTCAATCTTCAGGAGTCAGATAGCGATGATTTGAATGCTTTATTGCAGTTGCTCTACCGTGAAATCTATGATGGAAATCCGTATATGTCCTATTACGAGAGCATCTTCAAAACGATTATTTTGAAAATAATTAAGCTCTCCGATACCAATAAAACGTTGTTGCGAAAAGAGGAGATTGCTATCGCATTCAAGCAATTGGTCTATTTGGATTTTTCGAAACAGAAATCAGTCAGCTATTACGCGGACAAATTAGCTGTATCGACCAATTATCTTAACCGTTGTGTATCAGCTGTATTTAAAAAATCCGCAAAACAGTTGATTTTGGAAGTCGCGATCATGCATAGTCAGCTCTTGCTTATCGAAACGAACAAACCCGTGGCGACTATTGCCTACGAACTGGAATTTGAAGACCCCTCATACTTTGCCCGCCTTTTCAAAAAACTAATAGGAGTGACACCTAGCGAATATCGCCAAAATGCACTATAAATAGTCAATGCACGATTTGTCCTAGTTTTTGTCTTATTTTCAACAGCTATTCCTTCTAATACTCATTAACTTTACGAAAGTAACATCACAGGAACTTACGTTCAGGCCTGTTATACAGTTTTTGAATAATTAAAAGATAACAAATATGAGCCAAATTGCAGAGCATGTTGATTTTAAAACCTACATCAACGACTTTTCAAAGCATTTACACGATCTATTTAGAAAAGAATACGATTTCAATGAAATTAGTTTAAACCGAGACTTACCGGCAGATTTTAAAGCTAAAATAATGGCTAAAAATCCTCTTGCGGTGGCGATTCCAGCCATTCATGGCGGTCGTGGCGTGCAGGTCAAAGAATGCCTAGGCGTACTTGCCGCTGCCTCGTATGAGTCGTTGTCTTTGTCTTTGATGTTTGGAATTAACATTGCTTTGTTTCTCGAACCTTTGGCCAAATACGGTAATTATGCAGTTCAAGAGCGTATTTTCAAAAAGTTTTTGGAGGATAAGGCTATGGGTGGTTTGATGATTACTGAAAAACTTTATGGCAGTGACGCTTTGAATATGAAAACTTCGTACCAAGCGGTAGATGGAGGTTATAAAATTCAGGGAGAAAAACACTGGCAAGGTTTGAGCGGTGCAGCCGACTTTTGGTTGGTCACAGCGCGTAAAGCGAATGAAAATGGTGATTTGACTCGTGATATCGACTTTTTCGTAACAGATAATAGTAATCCTGATCAACATATTCCTATGGTGGAGCGCTACAATAACCTCGGTTTGTACGCTATTCCTTATGGTATAAATCAAATCGACGTGACCGTGGAGGAAGCACAAAAACTGCAACCGGAGAGCACGGGTTTGAAGTTGATGTTGGATATGCTACACCGCAGTCGTCTACAGTTTCCAGGTATGGGCATGGGCTTTATCAAGCGTTTGTTGGATGAAACATTGGCATATTGCCAAAACCGATTGGTAGGCGGTGCTCCATTGGCCAACTTAGACGCTGTTAAATATCAGTTGTCCCGTATGCAAGCAGCATATACCATTTGTTCGGGTATGTGTGCGTACAGTACTTCAAATAGCGGAATTGATAAAGATTTGGCTACTGCTGCAATCGAAGCGAACACATTGAAGGCATTGATCACCGATCTGATGCAAGAATCGGCACAAATTGCTTTACAGCTTGCGGGTGCTAATGGCTATCGCCTGGATCATATTGCAGGTAGAGCAGTTGTGGATAGCAGACCATTCCAGATTTTTGAAGGATCTAACGAGATGCTTTATGGTCAGATAGCTGATTCAGTTTTGAAATTGATGCGCAGATCGAAAGAAACGAACCTCGCTAAATTCTTAGCACAATATCCTACAGCCACAGAAAGTATATCCTATTTTGCGCACCTGCTGAACTTCAATATCGACCAAGCGGTGAGTCAGCGTGATGCCGTAACTTTAGGCCGTATTATCGCTCGTATCATCAGCTTCCAATTTGTATTGCAGATGAATGGCTTTAATGCTGGTTTGGTAGAAATTACCCGTCAGCATTTGGTATCGGATATTTCGATGTTCGTGGGTCAGTATTTATCCAACAATACCTCCAATCCAATCGTAGAATATCAAGATAATTCAGACTGGACGGCATTTGCGTAAGGCATAACTTAGTATAATAAAAAAGGGTAAAATTTGAATTAAATTTTACCCTTTTTTATTTTTAGAATTGCTCGTAAGAATGCTTATTACTCAGTCGGACGACCTTGCTCGGAAATCTTTCCATATACTGCAGTACCAAGGCGTTCATGTAATAATTACTCATACATTTATCATCTTCCTTGATGATATCTTCGTAATCGGATATCGCCAAGTCCCGATCAAAAAAGCCAAAAGCATATAAATTATTATTTTTAAAGAGGATATAAGATTTCTCATCCAAATTCCGCCCTTGGTCTATTAAAATAAAAGATTGCGAGTCCGCTTTAACCTTCTCCAATGCATCCTCCACTTTGCTGTTGTGCGATTCAGCGGCTGGAAGCGTCGTGTAGTCCGTTTTAGGTTTAGGATCAGTGTGAACACTGTAGAAGTAGCACAATCTATTATCCAGTTCAAACTCTTCCATCAATTGCAGCAACAGCTGATTGGCTTCGTAAGGCCGTTCAAAATGCTGAATAGCTTTGGCGTGCTTGTCATACCGTGATACGACCAGCCGGATGTAGTCCCTCTGATCGGTATATTGAATGAGTGAAAATTTTGGTTCGAACTTCTTTAGAGCACGATTATGTGTAGGCCAATATTGTTTGATGAGTCTACACTCTGTAAGGAGTGACATCAGTTCGGTGCCCGTTTCTATATAATCGATATGATGAATGCCATTGATAAAAGCTTGTCTTTTCTGGGTGCCACTGCTGCCGGAAAAATGGCTGAGCACGCGATTCCGAATATTGACAGCCTTACCTACATAGATAATTTTGCCCCCCGCATTATGAAATAAATAGACGCCAGTGGTTTCGGGTAACTTGAGAAAATCATCCTCATTGATGTGTGTAGGCAATCGATGCTCTCGTGTTTTCTTCAACGTGGTCTCAATGATGTTCTCCTTATCTTCCCGTACCAACTTTTCAAACAGTGTAACCGTAGCTTCGGCGTCGCCCATCGCGCGGTGTCTGTCTTGAATGCGGATGCCCAAGTTTTGACAAAGTTTACCTAAGCTATACGAAGATTGGTTGGGGATAATTTTGCGCGAGAGCCTTACGGTGCAAAGTTTGGGTGCACGCCACGCGAATCCTGCATTTTGTAATTCGTTTACGATAAAAGAATAATCAAAATTCACATTATGCGCTACGAAAATCCTTTTGTTTAAAAGCTGATAGATAGTCGGTGCGAGTTCCTGAAATGTGGGTGCATCTTCGACCATTTCGTTGCTGATACCCGTCAATGCTTGAATATGAAAGGGGATAAGTGTCCCAGGATTCACAAGGGACTGAAATTTCTCCAAAACATGCGTGCCGTTGTGGATAACAATCGCTATTTCAGTGATTTGATTTCCTGCTGCATACGACCCGGTCGTCTCAATATCCACAATAGCATATTCCATAAAGCAAAAGTACAAACAACTTTTTGATTATAGTATAATCAAAAATATGGAAGCGAGAATGACGAGCGCAATGATGATATTTCTAAAAATATGCTCGGGTAGAATTTTAATAATTTTGATGCCGATAAATCCGCCGAGGATAATAAAAGGCAGTGCCATAATATTCAATATCAATCCTGACCAAGTGAGGTTGTGCCATACAAAAGCTTGCAACGGAACCTTACTAAGATTGAGCACAAATATAAACCAAGCGGATGTAGCAGCAAAGGTTATTTTGTCGAGGCGTTTGGAAAGCATATAGACAGATAATGCGGGGCCTGCAGCATTTCCTATCATCGTCGAAAAGCCTAAAATAAAACCAAATAAGGGAGAATACCAGCTTCTTTTAGTTAGCTTTTCTCTGGTTTCGGGGGATGCTTTTTCCATCCAAAGCATAATCGCTACCCCCACAATAATACAGATACCTATACTGATTTTAAATGTTTTATCGTCAATGTAGTTTCCCAATATCAAACCGACGAACAGCCCGACAAAAGCGAGAGGAAGCAGGCTTTTTACTTCCTTCCAGAGGAAAGCTTTTCGGTAATAGATGACGGCAATAAGATCCGCAAAACACAATAGGATGAGCACTATTCCTGTGGAATACTTGGCACCGAATAGTAAAGCAAAAAATGGCACTGCCAATGTTCCAATATTTTGAATTCCTGTCTTGGAAATACCAATAAGCATGGCGCAGGCAAAATAAAGCGCCCAACCGTATGGGCTTGAAATCAGTTGCAGTGCCTCTTGTATCATTTTAACCGTTTTTTAGAAGTTCAAGGACTTTAGCGGCGTTGATTTCGCCGTAATCATTTATGTAATAATCGCATTTGGGAAGCTGCTCTTTGGTATGCGAACTTAATACGGCTACGACTTTCATTCCAGCGTTAAGGCCGGCTGTAATGCCCGAAAATGAGTCTTCAAAAACAACACAATGGCTGGGGTCAATACCTAACCGCGAAGCGGCATTCAGGTAAACCTCGGGGTGTGGCTTATGGAGTTTTACATCTTCACTGGCCAGTAGAGCTTGCATTTGCGTACGAATTTCCAATGCATCAATAATTAAATCCATATTGGCACGGGGTGCAGAAGTACAGACTGCAGTATGGAAGTTGTTGGCTTTCAGATCCGCTAAAAATGATTTGAAATGCGGAATAGTTTCAACTTTGTCTTTATAGATATCGCGAAACAATTGTTCCTTTTCATTTTCTAAGCTTAAAAGTTCTTCCCCATGGATCGGTCTTTTGAAGAAATAAGTCATGATATGGCTATTGTGTTTGCCATACATATGCTCTTCAAATTCTTTCTCAGTATAAGGGATGTTATAGCTGTCAAAAAATGCTTCAAAAGCTTTGGCGTGATGCGGATTGGTATGGCAGATAACACCATCCATGTCGAAAAGTACGGCATATTGATTCATGCACAAATATAGAATAATATACGCAGATAGGTCGTCATTATATTGTTAAGTGTTATGCCGAAATATGGATTTATAGGTGATATTTTATATATTGTTTTTTTAATTCTAATGAAAAAATATATTACACTAATTATGTTGTCCTTTCTAATTAGCTCGTGAGATCATGATGTGTACGAGCTTTTTCCAAAGAAGGAGAATTTACCGTACGGAAGGTAAAGAAAGGTGGCAATATAAGACAACGCGGTTTCTATGTCAAAGGATTCAAAACGAAAGTCCGTTATAGACACATTCGCAATGGCAAATATAACGTGGGAGACAAGGTCAATCTCAGTTACGATTCCATTGTGAATCGCACGCAGGGAACTTATGAACTGCGTCTACCACGGAGGCTGCGGGATTAATTGTCTATTACTTTTGAAGTAGGATATAAGTTTGCTCTATGTATTTGTAATATGCACCTTGCGGATTATGGATGCCTAATTTGTCGGTTTTGTGTCCTAGACGGACGATGATTAAGTTGTCCTCAGGAATAGCTATTACAAATTGTCCCAGATGACCGTTCATGGAGAATACCTTTTTGCCATCGAATGTACTCACCCACCAACTGTAACCATAGTCTGGAGAATTGTCTGCTGCCGGCTGAATAGACTGCTGGATGTAAGCTGAATCCAATAGCTGTTTATCCTTCCAACGACCGGACTGTGCATATAATTTGCCAAATCGCGCAAAATCTCGTGCATTGCTGGCAATGCAGCAGTAGGTTTTTTCCATGCCATCGTTGGATGAAATTTGCCATAGTGCATCCTGTTCGGCACCCATAGGTTGCCAAAAGTATTCCGAAAGAAATTCCGTGAGCGTCATAGGTAGTGCCTTGGACAAGACCATTCCCAACAATTGGGTGTCGCCACTTTGATACCGAAATACCTCATTAGGCTTGTTGATAATAGGCAATTCCAGCATAGCTTTGCTGATGTCGTTATAGAAATAAGCTTTGGTCGTAATCGAAAATGGCGAATAGTATTTTTCATCCCACTGTAATCCGGAGCGCATGGTCACGAGGTCTCTAATGGTTACCTCATCGGCATATGGACCTTGCAAATCGGGTAGGTAGTCTTTAACTTTCTCCTCTAGATTTTTTATATACCCCAGTTCCAATGCTTTACCAAGTATAGCAGCAGTGATACTTTTTGCCATCGAAAATGAATTGGATAAGGATTTTTCAGTATAGCCGTCATAATATTTCTCAAACCATAGGCTATCGTTTTTTATAACCAGATAGGCTACTGATCCATTAACGGTATGGAGTGAATCGAGTACGGCAGTTGACTCCACAGTGTTATAATCGTTGGCCTTGGGCCAGGGCTCTGGAGTAGTCGTTTTGATCGTCCGATTTTCGAAATAGTGATAATCTTCTAAAAATGCTGTACTATGCCCTGTGAAGTAGGTGACACGAATTCCACGCAGTATATAGGTGTGGTCGGTCACTATCAATCCAAGAATTAGCAGCGTAAGTAAGGTGATCAGCGTACCAATTACCCATTTTAAAATATTGATTATCATAGCTTGAGGTAATAGATATAAATATACAGAATGTTTTAAAAAATCATAATAAAGTATCTTTTCCACTTGCAATTTATTTTATTATTTGATATATTTATGATATCATAATGATATCAATTATTTAAAACTAATGTTATGGAAAGAAATATTAAACCTACATCTGGATATACGGCTATTGCAGTCGGTGTCATTTTACTTGTTTTATCGGGCTACACAGCCTATTGGGCGGTGACCAATGATAAGCCGGGTTTCATTTTTATTGTTATACTCCTTTTTTTGACAGCATTGTTTATTTTCAAAGGAATATTAATTGTTCATCCGAATCACTCCCGCGTGCTTAATTTCTTTGGAAAATACGTGGGTACGATTAAAGATAACGGGCTTTTCTTCGTGAATCCATTGTATACCGCTGCAAAAATGTCCTTACGCTCAGAGAATTTGCAGGGGCAGACGCTTAAGGTCAACGACAAAATGGGTAATCCCATAGAAATTGGCGCTGTTATCGTGTGGAAAATCGGGGATACGTACAAAGCTGCTTATGATGTAGAGCGTATCTACGATTATGTGCGGGCACAATCTGAGGCTGCAGTGCGCCACTTGGCGGTGAGCTTTGCTTATGATGATCTGGAAGATGATACTGCCGAAATCACTTTACGAAATGGGGGTGAAGAGGTGAACCATATTTTAGAAAAAGAACTTACGGACCGCCTTTCCAAAGCCGGAATCATCGTACAAGAAGCACGCATCAGTCATCTTGCCTATGCTGCAGAGATAGCAGGAGCTATGTTGCAGAGACAACAAGCGGCAGCTATTGTGGCTGCACGCGCTAAGATTGTCGATGGGGCAGTGGGTATGGTCGATATGGCGCTGAAAAAACTTTCGCAAGAGAATATTGTCGAACTGGATGACGAGCGTAAAGCAGCTATGGTTAGTAATTTGATGGTCGTATTGTGTGGAGAGAAAGCGGCTCAACCTATCATCAATACAGGTACATTGTATTAACGCCTATGCGCTCCTAAGTGATTTGATATGAAGAAAAAGAATTTTGTGGTACGGATAGATGAAGAAACATTCAAACTCCTTGAACAATGGGCTCAAGATGAGTTTCGAAGCGTAAATGGGCAAATTGAATATTTACTTCACGAAGCACTCATTAAAAGTAAAAGAAAGAAAAACAGTAAATAAGTATATATAGGGATCATATGATCCCTATTTTTTTCAATAAAATTTGGAATATAATTTTTAGTATCTATATTAGTGTATTATTTAAATAGTACACTAGTATGATATCAATTAAAAACTTAAATTTTAGTTATACTAAATCCAAGCCCATCTTCGCCGATCTCAACCTTGAGCTGGAAGCGGGACATATTTATGGATTGCTTGGAAAGAACGGTGCTGGCAAATCCACACTATTAAAAAACATGGTTGGATTAATATATCCAACGAATGGACATATCACTGTAATAGGTGAGGAGAGTCGAAGACGAAACCCATCGTTGCTAAAAGAAGTCTGCTTCATTCCAGAGGACTTGCATCTGCCACATATTTCGGTCAACCAATTCTTGAAATCGACGGCTCCATTTTACCCGAACTTTGATGAAGCGTATTTTCAGTCCCTTTTTGAAGAGTTTGCTATTCCCGAAAATCAAAACTTAGGTAATATGAGTTATGGACAAAAGAAGAAATTTCTTATTTCTTTTGGACTGGCGACCAATACCAAAGTCGTGGTCATGGACGAACCTACTAATGGATTGGATATTCCTTCCAAGGCCCAATTCAGAAAAGTTCTGGCTTCGGTAATGAATGAGGATCGCGTTATTGTGATATCTACGCATCAGGTGCGTGATCTGGATAATCTGATTGACTCTGTAATCATCTTGGATCAACACAAAATTGTACTTAATGAATCCATACAGCGGATATCAGATCGTTTGCATTTCAAAAAAGTCACTGCATTGAGCGACGATGTATTGTATGCTGAGAAAAGTATCGGTGCATACCATGTTATTTCGTCCAACCCAGATTTTGAAGATTCAAAAATAGATCTTGAATTGCTATTTAATGCGGCTACCGCTGAAAATGAAAATATAACTAAACATTTTAGGACTGTATAGATATGAATAATACATTTAATATAAACCGATTCTTATTGCTTATACAAAAACAATGGTTATCGTTTCGGAAGGAATATTTTTTAATTGTCGGTGTGGTACTGGCTATTGTAATATTTTTTTACAGTAAACAAGTCTATGATATATCCAAGTTTGCTTCATTGCCCAATGCCGGAGATCAGCACTTCAATTTGGTCGGTACACGGACATCCTTATTTTGTATTTTGGGTGTGCTCTATGTGACACTGATTGCAAGCGCCTATTTTAGAGGGCTCGGAAAATCGGGATCGGCTATTCCCAATTTATTGCTTCCGGCTTCTCAATTCGAAAAATTTCTAAATGCGCTGGTCTATACCGTCCTATTAGGCTTTACGACATTTCTATTGTTGTTTTATATCGTGGATTATGGATTTATGAGCTATTTACGCGGGATATTAACGTCACAATACAGCACTTGGTATAATGGTGAAGAAATAGTGACTGACCGCTTAGCGTATTTGGTGCCAAGTTTATATAATGAAAATATTGTTTATGCATTTTTTGTTCCTTTCTTACTGAATGCGATATTTTTATTGGGCTCAATCTATTTTGCTAAAAGTCAATATGTTAAAACGATTGTGTCGGTATCCATCTATATTGCGATATGCTATTTAATCATCTACGTTGTATATAGAATTTTCTTTGCAGATGTAATTCAGCTCGAAGACAAGAATGTGAAGGAATATATCAATCCGGTAAAACTATTATCTGCTATAGGCTGGTTTATCACAGTGGCCTTGTGGACCATCACCTATTTTAGGTTAAAAGAAAAGGAGGTATAATATGGACTTTAATCCCAATAAAGCAATCTACTTACAGATAGTGGATCATATATGCGAACAAATTCTGTTGAATACCTGGAGCGTGGAAACAAAGATTCCTTCTGTACGCGAGATGGCCGTCGAGTTGGGCGTCAATCCCAATACAGTGATGCGTACATACGATTTCTTGCAACAGCATAATATCATTACGAACAAGCGCGGTGTCGGATTTTTCGTGACAGCGGATTCGCTTTCTGAAATCAAAAAATACAAAAAGGAGGTTTTTATGAAAGAAGATCTGCCTCAAGTATTCAAAAATATCTATCTCTTAGATATTAGTCTAGAAGAATTGAAAGATAAATATCAATCTTTCATAGTGGATAATTATAAATCGAACTAACATGAAATTAAGTAATAAATTATTGATCATATTAGGGATAGTAGTTTTTATGCTTCCCTTAGGTATAGTCGTCGCTGTGAATAGTGGTGGCGTCAACAAGAATGAATACACCCACAGTTTAGAAGAGGAGTCAAAAAGTTTTGCCGCGGAAACGAAGCATTTGAGTGGAAATGCGCTGAAGGCGTACAAGTCGATTACTATTAAAAGTGAAGGTCCACAAGATCTTATTCTTCATTTGGTTCAAGATAGCCAATATGGATTTAAGAGTACGTACGCACTAACAGATGTGGAGGTCGTGGACTCAGCAAACGGGGAAACTGTATTGCATTTTAAAAACCCATCATGGCAATCCGCTCATGTCTATCTATATGCTCCGGATTTTGACCATATTTCTTTAGAAAATTTCAATTTAAGTAAACTATCAACCCGCGAGGATTCATTGAAGCTTGATGTCATTAATTCGCCTTGGTCCTTTAATGTAGCTGATAATGAATCATTGAAATCTATGGATATAACATTGCAGGGGTCGAAGATTGAAAATGTGAATTTCGGAAAACTGGAGCATTTAAATCTTTCCTTAATTAATTCGGAAATTAAAATGGAGTCTAACTCGTACAAGAAATTAGCGCTTAATCTGAACAATGCCAAATTTGTGATGGAAGGGGAGAACAACGTAAATCCTACTTTTAATCAGCTTTCCGTACTGTCGCAGGGGCAATCTTATATCAATTTCCCTAAAAAGACAATAGTCCAAAATATTGATGGCAATCTGTCTGATAGTACGATTATGGTAGTCCCGGCTTTTTTGTTAAAGAATTTGATTAAATAAGCAGATAGTTTAATCACATACAAAGACATCGACAAACTATTTTGTGATGAAGCAGGGATCAAAACACTTATCTCTTTAAAAATCACTTATACAAACAAATGCCCCGATCTCGTTATTAATGACTTGTAAAGGGCATTTGTTTGTTTAGAATCAATGATATATATAATCACCATTGATATCTATTCTGTAGCAATTCTCAACGTAGTTATTGAATACTCACCACACCAGAGCGACGATCTGTCGAATCGCATATCGCTTAAATGATATTTTTTAGGAATGATTTTTTGATTAACTTGCAGTTAATAAAGGGGCTTGAATGACAATTTAAGCAGTATATTAATTAAGTTATTAACCATATAAATTTATTTTTATGAAAAAGATTATATATTACACAAAGGCATTTTTTTTGTGTATGCATTGCGGTTATTTTGCTTTATTCTTGTAAGAGAGATGATGTTGTGAATAAAGATTCAGATGATCCAAATATTCCACTAAAAACGACTAAAGCTATAGGTGAAAATTTTGATATCTTTTTCGAAACAAAATCTAATCAGGATATATGGGTAGACTATGGTGACGGAAATAAAATAAAAGCAAGCCACTCTACTACAGTCAAAGGTGATAATATTAAAATCTATTATGATGCCAAATTAGCCTTATCTTATTTAGAATTTGTAGTTGGAAGTAAGATAACTGCTATTGATTTAAAAAATGCAATCGGATTAGAACAATTATCTTTACGAGTTCTTTGCTTAGTAACTTGGACTTGTCTGCGAATATAAATTTAAAAGAGATTAGTTTGATAGGCGGCGATATTACGACAGTAAACTTACCTAAATCAACTCATGTTGAGCGTATACAGATAAATCAAACTAAGCTGAGCGCTATTGATATTTCAAATTCACCTAATTTGAGACGGCTAGATCTGGAAGGTAATAACCTTCAAAGTTTGGATGTGTCAAAAAATAAAGAACTCCGATATATTAGCGTTGGATGGAATGCAATAAAACAGCTAGCGATGAATAAGATTTTAGAAGACTTACCATCACGTACCGCAGCAGATAATGCAACGATATGGATTGATGATAGATCATCAGGCCCCTTAGGCAACATGGTCGAAAGAAATGAAAAACCAAATGCTGAAGCTATAGCAAAAGGCAAATCCAAAAATTGGAATCTGTTCAGTTCGACAGGTGTATTATAATATAAGATATATCAATCAATCTCTTCGGAGGTATTCTCGATCTTCCTCCGATAAGTTATCAGGCTTATAAGGTGAATCTATGTAATTATTTTCTTGTGTAGCGACAGGCGGTTGGTATACGGGATTATTGATGCCATATTCTGTAGGATGCTTCTTCTTGCGTCTAAATAGAATTCCTCCCGTAATGACACCGAGTAAGAAAAATATGCCTAGAATAAGCAATTTGGAAGTATGAATGTCGCCAAATAACCAGAATGAACTCTCTTCTTTGTTGTTGAATAAAATGATAACCACGAAAGCTAGAAGTACAGCGATAATAATCGTTTTTGGTTTCATATTGTAATAGCCTTATGCATTGATAAAACACAAACATACAAAAAAGGAGATAACCATGGGTTATCTCCTTTTATTATTTTGAGTGAATAATAATTATTCAGCTACAACTTCGAAAGGAACTTGAACTTTCACTTCTTTGTGTAAGTTTAAGTTTGCTAGGTATTCACCTACAGTTTTAGGTTCAGTTTCGAAAGTAATACGGCGACGATCTACATCATAACCTTGAGCTTTCAATGCTTCAGCAATTTGAATGCTATTTACTTTACCGAAAATCTTACCAGACTCACCAGCTTTAGCACCGATAGATAACTTAACGTTCTCTAATTTAGCAGCTAATTCAGTAGCATCTTTCTTGATTTTGTCTTGTTTGAACTGAGCTTGTTTGATATTCTCAGCCAACACTTTTTTAGCTGATGCAGTAGCTAATACTGCAAATCCTTGAGGAATTAAGTAGTTACGGCCGTAACCTGGTTTTACTACTACGATATCGTCTTTCTCTCCAAGGTGCTTAACATCTTGTTTTAATATAATTTCCATTTATCGTATCCTCCTTATTTTAATGAATCAGCTACATAAGGTAATAGACCGATGATACGCGCACGTTTCACGGCTTGAGCTACTTTACGTTGGAATTTCAATGATGTACCAGTAATACGACGAGGTAAAATTTTACCTTGCTCGTTTACGAATTTCAATAAGAAGTTAGCATCTTTATAATCGATGTATTTGATACCATTCTTTTTGAAACGACAGTATTTTTTACGGTTGTCCTCTACTTTAGGAGCAGTCACGTATTGGATGTTTTCCTTTGACATTAGTTTGCTACCTCCTCAGTTTTAGTTTCAGCTTTCTTGTTGAATGCACCGCTACGTTTTTTCTCGCTGTAAGCAACTGCATGCTTATCTAAAGCGATAGTTAAGAAACGCATTACACGCTCATCACGCTTGTATTCAAGCTCTAATTTTTTAATTAATTCACCTGGAGCCTTGAATTCAGTTAAGTGATAAAATCCAGTAGTTTTTTTCTGGATTGGATACGCTAATTTTTTCAAACCCCAATTATCTTCAGCGATAATTTCGGCTCCGCCTTCTGTCAAGATGGTTTTGAATTTGGCAATTGCCTCTTTCGCAGCATCTTCTGAAAGCAACGGGGTAAGAATGATTACAGATTCGTACTGTTGCATTGTGTTTAAATAATTTTGTTAATTTAAATTTTTCCGTACTTACGGAAGTGCAAAGGTAGCTAAAAATTGTGGATTGTCAAATAGTTTGTATAAAAAATAATCGGACATCTTAGCCTGCCCGATTATTTAAATAAGGTTGATTTATGATTTCTTTAGGAGTCGTCCGCTGGATGAAGTTTTGTTCTCCACAATCTTTGCCGGTTCTTTGCTGTAAGCCAGGGTAGCAGAAGAAGATAATTTGCTTTTTAGTGTTTTCGCTGTATTAATCTGCAATCGTGCTGATGAGCTACCATCACAAAACAGGTTACTTATAGTCACATTATCCAAATCCAACTTAGCCGATGAACTCATGTTTACATTGGCTGATACCGCTTCGCCCTTTAAAAATCCTTTGCCTGAGCTACTCGCTGTGAGGTTCAGGGTTTCGGTTACTATAGCAGCTTCCAGCTGTCCGGACGAAGATAGATCCAAGTTGATGGTATTGGCTTTGATTCTATCGGCGTAGAATTTTCCGGATGAGTTAGTCGTAATATTAACGGTATTGGCGTTGACCGCAGACTCTAGCCTAAGTTTGCTACTCGACGAAACTTTTACCGTATGTATTTTGTAATTGGAATAAACGATGACTTTATTTTGCTTCGATGATTTGACCGATGAATTGGGTTTGTATTGGATCTGCAAGTTACCATTTTTGACATCCGTCAGGATTAGCTGAAGGTGATCTCGGTTGGCACAATCAAGAACGATTTCATTCCGATCCGAAGGAACATACAGCACATCCAGACTCGTGGCGACAGAGATGCTTTGATGTGCACTAAGTTTTCTAACTTCCTTATGCTGTCCATAAATTGGAAATATATAAGAAGCTATGAATAATAAGGCAATTAAATTTTTCATAATTAAGGGTTTATTATTGTAAAGTGCTAATTTAACGATTTTAAACTATCAATTTCTGCTGCTAAGGTCATTAATTTTTGCTTTAGCAAATAAATCTGCGATTCAAGCTGATCATACATATCTGCACGGTTGTTCAATTCATCTGCTATATAGACACCTCCGTCGCCAAAGTACAGCGAAGATATATGCAAAGCATCCTGGTCAATCTGACCAAATTGGGACCATTTATCTATAATATCTTTGCGCAATGCAGGTTGATTTTTGTCTTCATAATTGAGATAATACCAAATAAAGGAAGGGAATAGCGAAGACACAGCTGGACCTTCGTATATATCCCGTAGGATATTGCGCTGATGGTAAAACTCTATTTTACGCTTATTGAATAGCATGGCCAATCCGAGTCCTGCTTCTCCAATACCTGTGCTAATACCCACAGCATTGCTCGCTTTATCATTCTTGATGACACCTCCGGTCAATATCGCGCCAGATGCACCTAGGACAATAGCCCCAATCGTCAATTTGGATTCTAGACTGCCTTGCTTTTCGGTCAGATAATGTGCAATCTGACTGATACGCTCTTCCTCACAGTCGAGCTCCGAAGAGACTGCGGAGATGACGAGTGAAGCATTATTTATCTGATGATCTATGGCTTGCTCGAGCTCGAGAATACGCATGCGCTTATCCATAGTAAGGGGAGTGGTCTGCTTGTTGAGCAGTGCACTGTATTCATTTAGATAATTAATAATCCCAATGGTATTGGCAATATGCAGACTTCCGGCAGATAGTTTGTGGCGTAGTGCGGTGTCTACTGCTATATCGTCGAGCGCAGTAGGAAGGTCAGCTACGGTATAGCGATATTGATTTTGTTGGTTGCATTTGCTGGCTATAATCTGATTGTGCAACGTAGCGTCTTTTATAGGAGCACAAGCTCCCAACAAACTTATCGTGATAAAGCATCCTACAACAGACTTTCTCATATATTCATTTCGTTTAAGTAAATATAATTAATAATACCAATTGTTGATTATTCCTTTATTATATTTGTTTCATGACTTTAATTGAGCATTTCAAAACTTTATACCATGTAGATGATGAGCTGGAATTATTCTTTGAATCAATAAGCGAAACCAGAGAATATGCAAAAGGAGATTTGATTTTTGAGCCCAATAGTTATTTAAAACATATATACTTTATAGAATCAGGCTTTACACGAGTGTATTACTATAAGAATCGAAAAGATATCACTCATTATTTTTTCGGTGAAAATAGCTTCAGTACAGGAATAGAAAGTGTGTTTTACCAAAAGCCGAGTCTATTTGGTTTTCAGGCCTTAGCGCCATCTCGGATTACGTTGTTACCTTTTGGGCCAATCCGCGAACTCTCCAAGCAGAGCATCACGATGAACCATATCATCGAAAAGATTCTCCTGGACAATCTCATTGATTTTTCCAAAAGATTCTACAATAGCCAATTTGAAACTGCCCACGAAAGGTACGAATCCTTGCTAAAAGAAAACCCGACACTACTACAAAATGCTTCTTTGGGACACATTGCGTCATTTCTCGGGGTATCACAGCAAACGCTATCCGTGATTAGAGGCATGAAATAATTTCGTTTTTTAAGATATCTGAAAAGATATCGTTGGATCTTGCTCCATCTTTGTATTTTTATGCAGATAATTAATAACAATATGAAAAAGTATTATCTAATATGTGCTTCATTGATCTTTTCCAATGTGTTTTTTGTAGGCACAGTTGATGGGCAAGAACAGCTAAAGCAATTTACTCCACCTGTAGAAGCTGCCATCAAAAACAATAAAGCTATCAAGAATGCCTATTTGGAAAGCGATAAAGTGGCGCTCGACCGAGAAGATGTAAAAGGTAAATTGTTGCCGAAAGTTTCTTTGAATGGGCTTTATGGCTATGTTCATTCGGATTTAGATATTGACCTACCTACGCAGTCGTTGCCCATTCCAGGAATTAATTTATTCGAAGGAACTACCAAAGCGAATGCTTCATCGCAATTATTTGCGACAGGCGTTACAGCTACACAAGTTCTATTTAGCGGATTGCAGATTACCAATGGACAAAAAGCATTAGAGCAAAAACATATAGCACAACATTTACTGACCGAAGCGAGCTATGATCAGATAGCGCAGGAAATTATCACATCCTTTGATCAGCTTATGCTACTCAAGGAAGTGGATATACTTATCAGTGACTCCGAAAAAAGACTGAACAAAGAACATTTGAAAGTCGTGAAAGCGATTGAAAATGGTGTTGCGATTCCTTATGACAGAGACAAAATAAAATTAGCGATGCTCGAACTCAGCAGCAAACAAGCGGAAGTACAAAGCAATCGCGAACTATTGTATTATAAATTGCAAGAGTTAACTGGTCTTTCTTTGGAGGAATTAAAACAAGTGTCGTATCCTTTGGAAGAACTTATGCTTACGGATGCGGCTACAGAAATGAATCGCAAAGAGTTATTGGCTTTGGAAGCTTCTCAGAAAGCTTACGAATATGCATTGAAGAAAGAAAAAGGAGCGAAGCTGCCGATGGTCTTTGCTTTTGGGAATGTGTCCTATTTAAATGCATTTAATTCCAATGCAACCCTTAAAGATATTCCACAATTAGGTAATGTAGCTCTACATGCCAATCACCTTCAGTTGGCGCCCAATTATGCTGTTGGTGTTGGATTGAAATGGAATATTTTTGAAGGAAAAACACATAAAACTGCTATCGAAAAAGCCAAAATTGATCTGCAGATGAATGACAATAAAATGGCGGATACGAAAGAAAAATTAAGTCTGCTGCAACGTAAAACGAAATCAGACTACGATCTGGCTATAAAGAAAATTTCTGTAAACAAACAACAGATGACAATAGCTCAAAATAATCTTTACTTGGCTTCAAGACAATTTGAAGAAGGTCTACAAGATGTTACCGAGCGATTGGAAGCAGAAAATGAATATTATAAACAATCATTGAATTACTATAATCAAATTTTAAGTCAACGCTCCGCGGCAACAGAAGTTTTGAAAGCAAACGGAAATTTATATCAAACCATCACAAGATAATTATGAAAAATATAGCATACATCCTAGGCTTTGCAATGTTTTTGCAAAGTTGTTCTTCAGACAAACCAAATAAGAAAATAGAGGGAAAAATTGAGCGTGAACAATTAGCCGTAACGACCAAAATTCCCGGTAAGATCCAACAAATCTTAGTGGAAGAAGGACAATTCGTCAAAAAAGGAGACACCTTGCTCATATTAGAACTGCCCGAGGTCGAAGCTAAAGCTGCACAAGCACAAGGAGCTTTGGAATCAGCTCAAGCCCAATACGAAATGGCGGTGAAAGGTGCTACTGATGGACAATTGAAACAGCTTCATGCTAAGGTAAACGGGTTAAAAGAGCAATACGAATATGCTGAAAAATCTTTAAACCGTATGCGTAATCTATTACAGGATTCTTTAGTTTCTCAGCAGAAATATGACGAAGTGTACGCGAAATATCAAGGCGCAAAAAATCAATATTTAGCCGCACAGGCTGAAGTCGCTGATGTCACAAATGGCGCTCGCATCGAACAGCAAAAAATGGCTTTGGGACAAAAAGAAAGAGCATTAGGCGCGGTATCTGAAGTAAATGTAGCGGCGAACGAAAAATATATTATCGCACCACAAGATATGTCTATTGAAACGATCAATCTAAAAGTTGGGGAATTGGCATTGGCGGGTTATAGTCTAGCTTCAGGATATATCGCGGATGAAACATACTTCCGGGTGACTATTCCAGAAAGCAAAGTCAAGGAATTCCAAAAAGGAGAGATCAAAACATTAGCTTTCCCGTATTTGGACAACAAGCAGCTTCAAGCAAAAGTAGAAACAATCAAAACACTTACCTCTTATGCAAATATTAGTACAGCATATCCTGACTTCGAGCAACAAGAGACTATGTTTGAAATCCGCTTGAAGCCTGTCAACGTAGCTGAGGCTAAAGATTTATTGACAAAAGCAACATTCATCGTAGTTGAAACAAAATAATAAGTCATGAAAAACTTTTTGAATCTGATTAAAAGAGAATTTCAGTTATTCTTTCAAAATAAAGTCTTAATGGTTTTGTTTCTAGGAGCCCCGATTATGTATGGTATCCTCGTTGGTTCAGTATATAAAAAAGGTACGGTAACCGATATTCCCATTATAGTAGTGGACGAAGACCAAACTCCACTTTCTCGTCAATTGATCGATATGTTTAATGAGAATGAGGTCATCTATGTCGCTTCGGTACTCAACGATAATTTTAATTCGCGCGAAACAGCTTTGAAAAAAGAAGCTACAGTGGTAGTAAATATTCCCAAAAACTTCGCTGCGGACATTAATTACAATCGTCCTACCGAGCTTACTATGTTTGTGAACACATCAAATACGGTAACTTCCAACTATGCCATGATGGCGGTGAACGTGTGTGCGGGCACATTGAAAGCCGGCATTCAGATCAAATCGCTTGAAAAGAAAGGCGTACCATCCTATGTAGCAGCACAACAGTACGAACCTTTTAAGACGACGATAATTAAACAGAACTTTAAGTCGGGCAACTACCTATATTTTATGCTTCCCGGTGTTCTATTGACCGTATTGCAACAGGTTATTATGCTTGGCTTAGCCTTGAGTTTTGCATCTGAATTTGAGAATGGAACGTTTAATGAATTAATAGCTAAGACCTCGAATGTTTTTCAACTTCTATTCGTTAAGCTAATACCGTTTCTGCTTATGTCGGTTTTAATATACGCATTGTATTATGGCTATTCCATTCTTTATCGTATGCCATTACATGTGGAAGGTTTTGCATTCTGGGGAACCTCGTTATTATTTCTTCTCGCAGTAGGCTTTATAGGCATATTGGTCAGCATTGCCATTCCAACCCAATTAAAAGCAACAGAGATATTAATGGTTATTGCTACTCCATCATTTATATTAAGTGGTTTTACCTGGCCATTGAGTCAGATGCCAGATTGGATTGTAGCCATAGCGAAATGTATACCTTTAACTCATTATTTGCAGATTTTCAGAACGCTTGTCGTTGAAAAAGGAACTGTAGACATGGTCAGCGGACCAATCTGGGGGTTGGTCATTATTACTGTAGTGACATTTCTTTTCAGTGTGATACTTTTGCAATGGAAAATTAATAAGGCTAAGAAAGCCGCTGTTTTAACTAAATAGAAAATTCAAACAGTGGATATGTCCAATTATCCAGTGAGCGATTAAATCACTGTTTTGTAAGGCAACTGCTGTTTTTACTTCTACTATATAAATAAGTTATAAAATAAATAATTATCTTTAGATACTTGTTTACCTATGCAATGAACTTACAGCAAACGATTTTAACAGCGTTTTTGCTTTTCCTTACATCGTTTTGTTTTGGAAATCAAGCGTCAGATGATCTGAAACGCTATTCGGATTCTGTGATTAATCTGATAGCTAAGGAGAAAGACTATCAGAAGGTTCGAGTATATATTACGGATCTACTCAACAAAAATTACGTTACAAATACTCCATTTGTTGTTAAATATATTGAAGAAAATATATTAGACAAGCCGCAACATATGCGGGATACGATATTCTACGCCAACACTTTGAATACGTATGCTATATCGTTTTTTGATACGGATATTTTAGTACATGACAAAAAACATAACCACCTAATTATCAGATGATTATTTCATAATAAATTTGTTTAAAAGACTGATATTCAGTATATTAAGGTATTATTTCCAACGTAATGCTCTTAAACACGAATACCAGTCAGTGCGATAAATATACGGATTTATTAACCGTATTTACAGCCCATCTAAGCAAGGATCTCAATCTTTCCAGCATCCGCCTGGTCTGTCTTTTTATAACTGCTCTATGCAAAGTTAAGTCAGTAAACTATTCCAAATTGTCTGCAGGATTTGATTCTCCATCCGCTGCCAGCAGTTGTTTTAGGAGAATCCCGCGCTTCATGGCGCAAGTGGATCTGCCAATGCGACTTATCAGTACACTTATATTCAATCTTTTACAAACAACAGTCCCGTTATTTTAGTCATGGATAGGACAAACTGGAAATTTGGACAGCAAAACATCAATATACTCATGTTGGGTATCAGTTATAAGTCTGTTGCCATTCCAATCATGTTTAAGATGCTGGACAAGCGAGGGAACTCTAATTCACAGGAACGAATTACATTGGTCCAGAATTTCATCGATTGGTTTGGACTGGATTCCATCGACTGTATATTAGCTGATCGTGAATTTATCGGAGAGAAATGGTTAAGATTCTTAAATGAACATAGCATCCAGTATCATATCAGGATCCGGAATAACTTTAAGGTGTTCTTGGCTAGAAAACAAAAAGAAATAACGGTATGTCACTTGTTTAACAACCTTAATAGCAGGGAATTCAGACATTACCAGCATATTGTAGAAATGCACGGTCAATTATGTTAGCTATCAGCTACTAAAACTGTTATCGATGGAAAAGTTGAATTTTTAATACTGGTATCATTCTATGAACCACAGAAGGCACTGGAATATTATAGGCGGCGCTGGAATATCGAGACACTATTCAAATTTATGAAATCTAGCGGGTTCAATATAGAAGATACCCATGTCACTGACTTGGACCGCCTTGAAAAATTGTTCATGCTTACGATGATAGCATGCCTGTGGTGCTACAAAGTTGGAGAATATATTCATACCCAGATTCGACCCATTAAAATCAAGAAACATCAAAGAAAAGCCGTGTCAATAATCAAATATGGCCTTGATTATATCACAGAATGTTTATTGTCAGGATTCAACAAGTTAAACATCAGTTTATTACAATTTTTGTCATGTACATAGTACGGATATACATAAAAGCATTGCTTTAGCGCAAAAGGGCATAGATTATATTGGCAATAGCAGTACGGCAGCGGTATTGGAGAAGTTAGCACTCTTGCATACTAATCTAGCAAATGCAAGAGGCGAGTTAGGGCACTATTTTACACGACTGAAGCTTTTTGCTGATATTCATCCTATCATTCTCAAAACCAATAATCCCATTATCATTCGGAATTACAATTTCAAGCTAGGAGGTTTGTATTACCAACTAAATGATTTGGATAAGGCTTTAACGCATCTTTATAAGGGCATATTTATTTCCGACGACTTTAATTGGCACTCCAATTTTGATGGTATTACAGAAACCTTGATTACCTCGACTTATGCTAAGCAAAATAAGGTTGATAGTGTGCGTAAATACATTTTATTGGCTGATAAAATCAAGAGAGATGAAGTTCCTATACCCTATAACGCGCGTATAAAAAGCTTGATGGCACTCTCATTAGCTTATGAAGGGAATTTTGAAGAAGGAAGAAAGTTGTTGGATGAAGCTTATAAGGTTGCTCCCGAGGGCAAAGATTCTTCCGAAATGATGTACAGTGAATTCATCCGAAGGAAGATTTTTGCAAAGGCAAGACAATATGGTAAAGCAATAGCTGCCTACATTCACGTATTGGATGATTACAGCGAGAAGGATTTAGAGTCCTACATTACGTTTGTACTTTTGGATCTGATTGACGCATACCGAGCGACGGATCAAGACCAAAAAGCATTCGCGGCATATGAAAGATTATTGGATCAGCTGAAATTACAAAAGATTGGTAATCAACAACTTTATATTGAGGAGCTAAACTACAATATGCGGTTTAATGAAAATTTGGCCGAACTTGAAAAACTTAAAAGCAGCAATGAGAAGGCACTGCTTACACGTTCTAAGAACAACATGCTCATTGCAGCCTTAGCTGTTTTTCTAGATGTACTCATCGTCGTTTTATTCTTATTAGTCAAAGCCAAAAATCGTAATAAAATATTAGCCAAAAAAGAATACGACCTACTTGAAGCTAGTCTGGAAGAAGAAAAACAGAGCCGTATTATATATGAAATGAAGTTGCTCAAAATCATCGAAGACCGCGAAAGGAATCGTATAGCCACGGATCTGCACGATAGTCTTGGAGGATTATTATCTTCTATCAAAATCGCCTTATATGATTTCCAGGAATCAGCTCCTCTTTCGGAAAACGAGATGAATCACCTAAGTCGGATCCTACATTATGTAGACGATACAAAACAAGAACTGAATCGTATAGTCTATAACTTGACACCATTAATCGTCGAAAAATTTGGCTTACTGGAAGCCATCAAACAATATTGCAAAAAGATTCAAACAGATAAATTTAGAATTGACTTGCAGTTGATTAAGGTCCCCAGCCAAATCGTGGTGGAAGATGAAATTACATTTTACCGTATTATCCAAGAAGTACTTCACAATATTGTAAAGCATGCCAACGCTACTCATGTATTGCTGCAGATTCAGACGGATAAATCGGGAATGGTGGCCCTCAGCATAGAAGATAACGGTGATGGAATGAACCTAGAAACTGCAAGGCTAAAGGGAGGATTGGGTTTAAAGAGTATCTATTCTAGGGTTCAGAATCTAAATGGTAAAATCAGCGTGGAATCCAATAAAAATGAAGGCACATCCATCTATATCACCTGTTATCCACGTATGATCCAAGAATCAGACAATAACGTAAAGCCTTCACTACTGAAGTGAAGGCTATTTACCGTTAATTAATCGTTATTTGGCTTCCTTTTTCGAGGTCTTTTATAACCGTAATGGAGCGGGGCATTCGTTCTTTCAGCTCTTCTACATGGGAGATAATACCCACCACACGATTTTCCTGATGTAAATATTGTAAGGTGTCAAACACGGTATTGATACTTTCTGTATCCTGCGTGCCGAAGCCTTCATCAATGAAAAAGAAGTTTTTGTCCGCTTTATTTAAGGCTTGAATATTTTCTGCTAAGGCAAGGGCCAAACATAATGAAGCCTGAAAGGCTTGTCCACCTGACAAAGTCTTTGCAGAACGTCTCCGGCCATCATTGAGGTAGTCAATGACTTCAAATTCATTCGTCTCATTGATTACTAAGCTAAGATGATTCTTTGTCAAGCGGTGAAAACGTTGATTCGCTATTTCGCATAAGCGCTGCAAGTGTATGCTGGATACATAATTCACAAATCCATTACCCTTGAACATATTAAAGAGTACATCCAGATTTTTTTTGCGTGAATCCAATCGCTGGTATTCTTGCAGCAATTCTTGTTTTTTAGCAAGTTCGATCGTCAACCGTTCTAAGTCATCTTTGAGCGCGCCATAGATTTCTATTTGAAGCTCCAGCTCTTCTTTTTTGAGAACGAGCAGGTCAGAAAGTTCCTCATAGCGCTCATCCGAATACTTATCCGCTTCTACCAATTTTTGTAACTCTTGAATACGGTTTTGCAAGCTATTGTACGAAATATAAAAATCTTGGATAATCTTGCGCGATTCCGAGATATTGATGTTTTTTTCCAACACAGCCTTTACAGTTGCTATATCTGGATAATTGAATTGTAGCAGTAGCTTGTGCAGCAGATTTTGGGTTTCTTGCAATTTGCTGGTGTACTGGGCGTGCTGCTCCTGAGCTTCCGTATAGGTACCTTTTATCTGTGCATATTGCGTTCTGTAGGTCAGTAGTTTTTTGCTATAATCTTCATACGAACGCGAAATCGTTTGTACCGCCGTCGTTGTTTCTTCTATACGAAGTTCAAGAGTTTGCCGATCTTGTGCGACAAAGTCATTGGCGTCAATTACCTGAAGCTGCTGCAGATTTTGTGTAATATTGGCTGCCAAGCCCGCAATTTCATTCTGCAGATCATTCAGTACACTTTCTGATTTGTGAATCGTATCTTGTGTTTTCTGCAACTGATCTCGATTTACTTTGAGCTCATTTTCCTTTTGCGCTAATTGCTCTTCAATCGCAAAAACCTCTTTCTTTTTAGTATCAAAAATAGTACGATTAGCCTTATCAAATTCTTCCCACACAAAAGTGGTATAATGCGCTTCCTGCTGATTCTGAATGGATGCAACAGTTTCACCGTACTTTACAATATCCGCTTGTTTGTCCAATATCATACGGCAGTAAAGGGTTAAATCTGTTTTGTGCTTGTCTAACTTTTCTTTCTGCTGCTTTAAAGTGATTTTTTCTAATTCCAATGCGGCAAATTCATCCTCTAAATCATGGATTTGCATAGGAGAGGGGTGTGCGGCGGAGCCGCACAACGGGCAAGGTTCGCCATCATGCAGATTGTGGATGTAGTGTGACAGCTCTTGCTTTAACCTCAAATCTCCTTCCTTCTGCCTTAGCTGCGTTTCTTGATCAGTAATATTTTGCAAATCTTGCGCAAGCGATTGTTCCCAACTCGATTCATCATAACCCAAGGCGATGAATTTACTTTTCAATTCTGCGATTTGCGCCTGAATCGATGATATACGCGATTGCTCTTCTTCAAAATCTTTCGCAAGTTGTTCATTTTTTTGATACCAGGTATCAATTGCCATGAGATCTGCCGAATTGATCTTGGAAAGCTTGATATTTTCGATCTCTTGCTCTTGTTGTTCTATCGTAGTCCACAAGTTCTGTTGCAACTTTTTCTGCTCAGACAAATAGTCAAGGCCTTTCTTGATGCGCGCCTCTTTTTCTTGCTTGGCTTGAGAAGCTTCCACATTGATGATTAATCGTCTAAGGTCCTGAATCTCTGCTTTGAGGTTATCCAGATTTTCATATTGTGGGATAATCTGCTCTAAAGCTTGTTCCACAGCAACGAGTGAAGATTTTGTTGCGTCTTTGGATTCTTTCAGGTTTTCGATTTTTGCTAATAAGGCATTTTTGCTGCTCGTAGTTTGAGACAGTATATTTAGATTTTCTTTGAAATTGTTTGATACCAATTCATATTCACGGACCTCCGTTTCGATTTTTTCTATTGATGTTTTCTTGCCTTCCAGTTCAGCTAGCTCACCCTGTTTAGCCAGCAAATCCAATCGGTTTTGTTTTGCCGTCTGTAAGGTGTTGAATTGTATCTCCAGGTGTTCAACTTCTTTTTTATGCTGCACTAGATTGGCTTCCAGAGTCTTATAATGTTGATTTTTCTGGTTTATTATTTCTTCATTTACCTCTTCATAACCACTCAGTGCACCTTTAAGGTGCTCGATTTGCTTATTTGCGTCAGCTAATAAAGAACCAACCTTGGGACCTAGATCATATTGATTTAAGAAAAATATTTCTTTCATCATTTCTGATCGCTCTTTGCCTTTGAGTTCTAGAAATTCTTTGAATTGTCCTTGTGGAATTATTATGGTTCTCCTAAAATTGGCGTAAGAAAGATTCGTAACCGCAGCACCATCATTCGATGTAAGAGGCACCCATTTGCCATCGATCCACTCATAGGCATCACGCATATTATCGGCAATATCATTGAAATTCTTACGACGACGCCATTGCGCCACGAAGCGAAATTTGCGGCCTTCGAAATTTAGAAAGTGAAAATCAATAAGAACATTATTCGACTTCAAATTCATCATATTATAGGCACGCTTTTCTTTGCTGTTCAAGCGTTCGGTCTCTCCGTACAATGCATAACTGATGGCCTCCAGCACAGAGGACTTGCCGGAACCTACTGTGCCAAAAATGCCAAAAAGACCAGCTTCGGTCAATTTAGTAAAATCAATCTCCTGCTTTTGCTGGTAGGAGTACAATCCCTCAATACTTAGATATAATGGTAACATATTTATTCCTCCAAATCTTTTGAATAGGTTAACACTTCCTTGAACAAGGTTTTGATCTCTTCATTGGGAGATTGCCCATGCCGATAGACAAAATAATCTTCAAACAAGCTATGGATATCCTGTTCCAGACGAATTACCTCTGCAGAGTTGTCCGCGGTATGATTTCTTAAATTCTTTACCACCGGAATAATATGAATGATTCCATCATGTGCTTCGTGGATCCTTTTTAGGTCGGCTGAGGACATGAAAGTATCACTAATCATGGTAAGCTCCACCAAAGCATACGGATTGTCACACAACCACTCGACAGCGGCATCGACATCATCAAATGTCTTGCGTAATAGCGGTCTGCCACTATGTAAGGTAATCGGGTGTATCTGTGGTTTTTCTTTTGGTGTTACATCAATTATCACTACTTTCTTTTGTTGTCCTGCTTCGGAAAAAGAGTAGCAAAGCGGTGAACTCGAATACACCACCGGGCTAGTATGTCCAGCGATAAACTGGTAGCGATGTAAATGACCCAATGCAGTGTATTGTATTTGAGGCGGAATAGCATCCGAATACACGATATCAGCATTTCCAATTTTTATCGGTTTCTCGCCTTCAGGTTCTTCCAATATTTCTCCACCACGCTGCAACATGTATAAGTGGGCAGTCAGTATATTTACCCCATTGGAGTCACAATATTGATCGGCTAACTCTTGCCAGCTGCTACGCAACACCTCATTGAGCTGCTCACCCTTATTTTCGGTTCCCAAAAATTGTTTTAGGCGCAATTCATTGGCATAGGCGGTAGAAAGTATGCGTATAGGGTAGGGAACATGGGTTAACTGGATTTCAAGAAAGCCTTTGTCCGATTTGGTAATTTGGAAATGACCTTCCATCGTAAAAGGTTTGACCTCTGCATGCGGATAGCCCATGAATAAGATGCCACAAGCTCTTGCTAATGGGTCCGCGGAATCCACCCGATCGGGAGAATCGTGATTTCCAGCAATGGCTATGACTGGTCTACGACCGTTATTAGTTAATTTTTTGAGCGTTTGATAGAGTAATTCTGTTGCTTCTACCGACGGGTTGAAGGCATCAAACAAATCGCCAGCCACGACAACCAAATCCACGTTTTGTTCATCGGCTATAGCACAAATTTCTTGCAGTACTTCTTTTTGTTCGTCAAGACGACTTATATGATCGAGCTTCTTGCCAAGGTGCCAATCCGCTGTATGTAGTATTTTCATTTATCACCTCATAATTTTGTGAAGTGATAAAAATACAGATTTTTGACGAGCAGCGTGCGCATCGTTGAAAAGTAGTTGTTCTGCACACGCCTATGTCTTCATGCCGACTACTCTGCGAGAGTTATCGTTTTTGGTTTAGATTGTTCGTTATGACAGGTTACGCAGGAGATATTTTTCACTACGCCTTCATTTTCGCTCTTGAAATATTTCTTGTTAATTTTCTTCGTCATTTTAATCATACCACGCGCAATATTTTTTTTCGGATTGGCGTCACTGGAGAAGTCCAGTCCTTTCTCGCCATTTGTATTTGGTGCATGACAATAACCACATTTAACACCTAAAGCTGCATTAAAGCCACGCATGACTTTAGTCAGTTCCTCTTCAGAAATACTTTTAGGCAGTACTTTGAGGTTTTTAGGCCTATTTTCTTGTTGCGCCGGTTGTAGTGTGAAAGCACTTATAGTGACCACTAAGCTCATAATGCCGGCAAAAAAAGTAAGTTTTTTAAAGTTTTTCATAATTCATGTATATGGAAACTCTATATTACACAAAAAACTTAAACCGTCATATAAAAGTCAGCAAAAGTTTTTCCTTACTATAATTTTTGTAGTTTTGCGACTTAATTATTTATAAACTCATTATGCGTTTTGTATATTTAGTAATAATAATATTAGCAGCCTTCTTCGATTTACACGCGGAAACATTTCCTATTCGCAATAAAACCACATATAATTTCTTAATTCATGTGCCAGATAATGTTACTGAAACGGAAAAACTTCCCGTTATTGTGTTTTTACATGGACGAAGTCTATCGGGCACGAATTTGGAAAGAGTCAAAAGATACGGGGTATTATACGCCAAAAATAAAGGTCATCAATTGCCCAAAGCTCTTATTGTGGCGCCGCAGACCAATAAAGGCTGGAGTCCTGACCATGTGATGGAAGTGGTAGATTATGTGCTGGAGAATTATAATGCGGATGCCTCACGCGTATATGTATGTGGCATGAGTATGGGTGGTTATGGTACGCTTCATGTCGCAGGAAAATATCCCGACCGTATTGCAGCCGCTGTTGCTATATGCGGAGGGGGCAATGTCAAAGACGCTTGCAATCTCACCCAGGTACCGCTATGGATACAACACGGTAGTGCCGATCGCGCAGTGCCGGCTTCTGAATCTAAAAAAATATATAATGCTATTATGAAATGCAATAATCAGGCGGATGCTAAACTGACTATCATCAAAGGTGGTACGCACGGGAGCGTCGAAAGATTATTTCATCAAGATGCGATATACGATTGGATGATGCAACATTCCAAAATCCAATAAAGAAAGGCTTACTCGACGTAAGCCTTTCTTGTAAATTAGTTTTGAATTGGAGTGACGGTATAACCTTTGTCGCGTAAAAGTTTGATTAAACCGGTCTCACCACCTAAGTGGCCCGAACCTACAGCTATAAAAGTTTTGGTATTTGCTATTTTTGATGGTATAGCTTCCACCCAACGAAGATTTCTCTGCGTCAACATCATATCGCGTACCTCTGGAGTCATCCATTTGGGATCGTTCATGATTTTATCGAGTTCGGAGAGATTCTCTGTTTTATACGCATGCACCATTTCTTGTGTGCTAGCTGATGCTTCGTTGTACATGTTCAAATATGCATAGAAATACTCTGGCGTAGCAATTTTACGCATCATGTCCATTTGAAATTCTAATGTTTCCAAATCTGATATTTTCTTCTCTTGTGCCAATGTAAAGAGTTCTACTTCCATGGATTTCACATTCATGATATCTGGACAGTTGAAGGATTTGAGGGATAGCAAACTCATGACCATGGACGGACTAAACATATCAAACATTTGAATAGACATCGCGTTTGCAGCTAATACACTATCAATGACATGAATCTGATCAGCAGTCAATGAATTGAAAAACTCAGGTACTGGCGCCATCATGCTCTCTTGCATCTTGGTAGCATTCTCTGGATCAAACAAGTTTACTTCAAATATAACTTCATCTGCTGCTTCAATAGCGTTTTTTACTTTATCGAGCATGACAAAATCCTCTGGACACATCATGTGAATAGTACCAAACAGATACGAGTCTTGATTCAAATTATTTCCCGATATTTTCCAAAGTAAGGACTGTTCTTGGCCAAATGAATTTAAGGTCAGGAAACTGACGAAGACGAATAATGAGATTAGTTTTTTCATTTATTATTAAGGTTTTATTTTATTTAAGTTAAAAAAGAAAACCGGGAGTTTAGCTCCCGGTTTCTATATTTTACACAAAAAATTTCTTATTGCAAAGGAGCAGGTGCTTCCTCTTCGAATAATGGAAATTCTTTGATGATATTATACCAAGAAATAATTTTTTTGATATCGGAAGAATAAACTCTTGCCTCGTCATGTCCAGGAGCCACCTCACGGAAAAAACTACGTAATTCTTCGCCACTAGCTTTTGTGTTAGGTGTATTGCCACCGTTTGCTTTAATCTTTTCGAAAACATCCAATAGACGAATTTCTTCTTCCTCACCGTAGATTGTAATATCTTCCAATGTGGCCATCTTCGTCGTATTCAGGTTCACGATGGATTTGATCTTCGCGCTATCCAAAGTTTCAAGAATAAAGCCTCCTTTATTTTGACCAATTAATTTGAATAATCCTGGCTTTCCAGTTACGGATACTAATGCTCTTAAATTCATTCTGATAATACGATAAATTAGTCTTCAATAATTTCAATACTCAATATACGGTCGCCTTGACGAATATCATCAACAACATCTACATTCTCAACCACTTTACCAAAACAAGTATGGTTACGGTCAAGGTGTGCAGTATTGTTACGGCTGTGGCACACAAAAAATTGAGAACCACCAGTGTTTCTACCTGCATGCGCCATAGACAAAACGCCACGGTCATGGTATTGGTTTTCACCTGTCAATTCACAATCAATTTTATAACCAGGGCCTCCAGTACCAGGCATACCTGTAGCACCTTCACGTGTGTTAGGACATCCACCCTGAATTACGAAATCCGGGATAACACGGTGAAATGTCAAACCATCATAATAACCTTCTTTAGCCAATTTGATAAAGTTAGCTACTGTATTAGGAGCGTCTGCTGTATAAAATTGTACAGTCATGTCGCCTTTTTCTGTCTTGATAATTGCTTTACTCATTTCTAAATAAATTTTACGAGGTACAAATATAATATTTTTATCCTAAGATTAGATTTTCTAACACTTTGAACGGCGTTAATGTTTGTTAAGGAGACGAGAATTTCGTATTTTCAAAATAACCAAGTATAACTAACACACTGATTATTATGGGCAAGCTTGTCATTAGAGAATGGGCGGAATCCGATCGCCCGAGAGAAAAATTAATGGAACACGGCCGTAGGGCGTTAACAGATGCTGAGCTTTTGGCTATTCTAATAGGCTCCGGGTCCACCACCGAGACTGCAGTAGAGCTGTATAGGCGATTACTCAAGGACGTTAATAATAACCTCAGCGCTTTATCCAAAAAGGATGTAAGTGAACTGTGTACGTATAAGGGGATAGGGGAAGCTAAAGCAATTACGATTATTGCCGCATTGGAACTCGGCCGTCGTAAGAATGGCGAGTAAGAAAAGGAAATAGCCATTCTCAATAGTAGTAAGCGTGTATACGAATATTTCAGAGCTAATATACAAGATATACCACACGAAGAGTTTTAGGTTCTTTATCTCAATACGCGATGCAAAGTTGTAGATACGCAATTAATTGGTCGTGGAGGAAATGATTTTACGCCTGTAGATATGCGAATTATCCTTCGGTATGCGTTGCAATGTAAAGCGAATTCAATGATATTGATACACAATCATCCTTCGGCTACCTTACAACCTAGTCAAGCGGATAAAGTACTCACGACTAAGATTGCGGATGCCGCTAAGATTATGGATATCAAGGTGAATGATCACATTATATTTACGGATACGGCCTTTTATAGCTTTCGAGATGAGGGTTTAATATAATCTTATTGATTGTAATGTTGATAGATAACCCTGACCTTCTCTTGTTCTTGTCCACCTTGTTCGATGGCTTGCGCGCGCGCTTCTTCATTGGTTATTAGGCGTTCATTTTTGCGTGCTTTCCAAATATTCACCACACCAAAACGACCAATTTTAGTCTTGGGCAAGCCCAAAAGTTTGCATGAATATTCGCCCAATAGATAATGATTATAGTACAGGTGCACTTCCCGCATCATCATACGCATCAACTTGTTCTTAGGATATCCAGCCATTACGGGCTCTTCTTTCAGCGCATCAGCCAACGACTTGCTATCATCATCTCCTTCACGCTGTGTCATTGTCCACAGATAAAGTGCCTCAATAGCTTCATCTTCATCATCCGGAAGTAGTTCTAAAGGAATACCGAGTAAATAGCCTACATATTTCCAAAGATGAAATAGCCCATTCACTTCCTTGGCGGTAGGATTAATACCGATTTTGCGAAGACCTACCAAAAATACCAACGAAAATCCCAGATTGGTAGCGAGCATATCCCATATATTTATTGGAATGCCCCATTTTAAGCTGTCCCAATCCGTACGTTTCAGAATATTAATTCGAGAATAGGAGTGTATATTGCGTGTCAATATAATCTGTCGAAAACCTTCCGCATCGCGCTGAATACCATTCTCCTTGGTGATCTGAACCCAGAAATTAACCGTGTCTGTCAACCGCTTTACAGGACCTTTTTTGAGTGCTCCCGTGTAAATAAGAGGTTTGTTGATGGCTGCAGACTCATAGCCTCCCATCAGGCAATAGTCACGCAGTACTATGAGCGCAGATAGGTTGGCTCGTCGACATAGCTCGGCACCTAATTTTATTTTTTCAGGCTCAAGCCATTCGGGAGAAATATCAATTTGTGCGAAAAAATCATCCCATGATTGCTTTTCCGCTGTGGGAACAGTAATTCCCTTGAGGTAATTGGTAAGCGAATCATTGCCTGCCTTGAAGCCTATTCGGTCATGCAAATCCAGGACTAATTGATCGCCAACTCGATCCCAATCGTACAAATAATGTATTAACTTATCTGCTTGCTGTAAATCAGGAATATATCCGAGTTGCTGCAGCAATTCCTTACCGACGCCATCATTCCAATAATGCGCGAAAGATGATGTGTTGATTTTGTATCGATAGGGTATCTGCTGCATGATTTAGTTATTTAGTGCCCATTCAAAATATTCTGTCGTAGCGGTTAGTACAGTTTCCTGCACCGTGAAATCAAAATCCAAATAATCCGTAGCACAGGATTCTGTGTCTGAACAACAAAAACGTCTATCAATCGTAAAATTCAATCTGAATCTGCCTTTCTGAAGATGGCTATCCCAAGAAAAGTTTGCTATCCGATAAGTACTTACACTGGGGCCACCGTCAAGACTACTCAGTCGATCCAAAATATATTCTTGTAATCGGTTTTGATCTTCAGGAGCTATATGCTGAAGTAGCCCGTCGGAATTGTTCTCTAGACTTTCTGCCGAGATGTTGGGTATTTTAATTATTAACTTATTGCTGTCGCTCATATGCTATTACTTGTTCACAATGCTTCCAATCTGGTACATATTTCATTATCATCCGTCGGCTTTCCTCTTCATTTGTCCTTCTAAAGGTATTTATCGCCCATACTACGATGTAGGTAATCATCGCTGTGGATTGATTTATTAAATCCTTAGAAAACGTGATATGATACGTTGTATGACAAATAGAAAAATGATTTGTTTTTAATTTTCTCAGTTTTAAATCCGGAAGCAAGATATTTAAGTCTTCTTCAATTTTTGACATCTTATCGTTGAATAATTTTAAAAGCAAAAGCATTTTCAAGGCCTCTATTTGCTTGGCCGAAGAGACATATTCACTTGGGCAATACACTCTGTTATCTTGGAGATAGGGTTGTGCTCCACTGATGATTTTGACGGGTAGTCGTTTGTCAAAAATATCGATATACTTGTTGCTATCTAATTTATGAGCGTTCCAAGATATAATATCTTTGGAAAGATTTTTTTTTATGTAAAACAGTAAATTTTCTTGTGGCAAGAGCGCTGGCACTTCGAGGTGGATGACAGCATCTTCTACAGCAATGAGTTTGATGTGTTGAAGCCTTTCTTTAATATGAATAATACAGTCTTTATCTTCGAATTTTAAGTGCATTTACACAAAATAGTTACTTTATATTAATTTTTGAATTAATTATGTTTGCATAGCAAAACATAAAGATTATAAAGATGAAGAAAATTTTTGTTTTAACAGCTGCTTTATTTGCATCGAGTTTGTCGTTTGCACAGGAGTATAAGGCTATCAATAAAACACTCATGGATGAATCCGTGCGCCCGCAGGATGATTTCTACAATTATGTAAACGGTAATTGGATGAAAACCGCGAAAATTCCATCGGATAGAGCACGTTGGGGATCATTTGATGAATTGCGTGAGAACACGGATGTGGCTGTACTAGAGATTTTGAAGGCAGCATTAGAGGGTAATAATCCAGCAGGTTCGGATGGCCAAAAGATTGCAGATTTATACCGTTCGTATGTGAATTTCGACGCACGTAACAAAATGGGCTTGCAGCCTATTCAACAGCGTCTGAAGGACATTAATAACATTAAAAATTTAAAAGACTTAACCGCATATTTCTCTAAATACGGTCGTGAAGGAGGAAATCCATTCTATGGAGGATTCGTCAGCGCACACTTAAAGAATTCTAAAATCAACACCGTATACCTTGGTGGAGGTTCTTTGGGATTAGGACGTACCTATTACCAAAAAGATGATGAAGCCAACAGAAAAACGTTGGGTGATTACGCGGAATTCATTAATACCCTAAACGCGAAAGTAGATCCGAAAACAAAAGATCTAAAAGCTCAGAAAATCATTGCTTTTGAAAAAGCTATTGCAGCAAATTTGAAAACTGTTGAGGAGTCTCGCGATGCAGCTAAAAGATACAACCCTGTAGCTGTTAATGACTTAGGTAAAATGGTGAAAAATGTCGATGTAGCGGGATTTTTGAAAGAGGTAGGATTCAAAGCTGATACTGTAATCGTTGGCGAACTGAAATATTTTCAAAATTTAGATCAAATATTGAATGAGCAAAATATTCCTGTTGTCAAGGATTATTTAAAATTTCATTTAGTAAATGGTGCAACTTCTTACCTAACAGAAGAGCTAGACAAGCTTTCGTTTGATTTCTACGGTCGTAAATTGAGAGGTCAAGCTGAACAAAGAAGCCTAGACAAGCGCGGTTTGGAGTATGTGAATGGCAATATCGGTGAATTATTAGGTAAACTATATGTTGCTAAACATTTCCCAGAAGATGCCAAAGCAGCTTGTGAAGAGTTGGTACAATACTTAATCAAATCTTTTGACATGCACATCAAAAATTTAGAATGGATGTCGCCTGTGACAAAAGAAAAAGCATTGGACAAGCTTTCCAAATTCACTGTAAAAATCGGTTATCCTGATAAATGGAAAAATTACTCTACATTGCAAATCGGAACTTCCCTATACGACAATGTGATGAATATTTCCAAATGGAGATTCGAGCAGAATTTGGCAAAACAAGGTAAAGCAGTAGACAAAGAGGAGTGGGGAATGACTCCACAGACTGTGAATGCATACTATAGTCCGTTGAATAATGAGATTGTATTCCCAGCAGCGATTTTGCAAGCTCCATTCTACGATTATAGAGCCGATGCAGCAGTTAATTTCGGTGGTATTGGTGCCGTTATAGGTCACGAATTGTCACATGGTTTTGACGACTCAGGTTCTCAATACGATGGTGATGGAAATTTGAACAACTGGTGGACAGAAGAAGATAGAACTAAATTTGAATCTGCAGCTGATGCTTTGGTTGCTCAATTCGAGAAATACGAACCGGTACCAGGAGTATTTGTAAATGGACGTTTTACTTTAGGTGAGAATATCGGTGACTTAGGTGGTTCTTCTGTTGCTTTCGATGCATTGAAAATGTATTTGAATGACAAAGGAAATCCTGGATTAATTGATGGATTCACACCTGAGCAAAGATTCTTCTTGTCATGGGCGACGATCTGGCGTACAAAAACGACAGATGCGTTTGTGATCAATCAAGTAAAAACAGATCCACACTCACCTGCACAATACAGAGCTTTTGCGCCTATCATTAATTTAGATGCTTTCCACGAAGCTTTTGGTACGAAAGAAGGCGATAAGTTGTTCGTTCCTAAAAAGGATCGTATTTCAATCTGGTAATTTATCTACCTAACATATACATCAAAGGCGATCCTAGGATCGCCTTTTCTATTTCAAATTATCAATTTGCTGCTGCTCTTTAAGTTTGTCAACATTGTTTTTCTCGCCAAAATCATCAGTTTTGCGTTCAAATTCTTCTAAGATTTCTTTGATTGCATCTGCATTCTGCGCAGTTCTTGAATAAATATCGGGGATTTTATTTTCAATCAATTTATCGCCTAATTCGATATTATCGACTTCTATTTTACCAATCTTTTCCAAAACTGCTTGCTGACTATTTCTTACATCTTCCAATTCACGGGTAATCTTAGCCATCAATTCAAATTTCTTCAATTTATCCATAGTTTATTATATGTTAGTGATATTAGAAGAACATTTTGATGCTTAAATTGTTTTGGGAGGAAAATTCCAGTAAGCTTTATAAATACAAAAATCCCCTTTAACAATAATCTAAAGGGGATTTTGAGTATTATTAAAAAATGTTAAATGTTAATTTATGCTACTTCACGTAAATCTACAGGAACCACGCGTGAGATACCTTGCTCGACCATTGTTACACCATAAATAATATCTGTACTAGCGATTGTACGCTTATTGTGCGACACTACTATGAATTGTGATTGATCGGCGAATTGCTTGATAATATTGTTGAACTTGTCAATATTTGTATCATCCAATGGTGCGTCGACCTCATCGAATATACAGAACGGCGCAGGCTTCAACAGATACAATGAGAATAATAGGGCAGTAGATGTCAGTGTTTTCTCTCCGCCAGAAAGTTGATTAATAGACAATGGGCGCTTTCCTTTAGGTCTTGCGATAATGTCTATATCCGATTCCAATGGATTGCTTGGATCCGTCAATAGTAGATCACAGCTATCTTCATCGTTAAATAAGGAACGGAATACTTTAATAAAATTCTCACGCACGGTATTAAATGCATGCATGAATTTTTCATTGGCACTGCCGTCAATCTCTTCGATGGTAGACATCAAAGATGCCTTAGCTTCCAGCAAGTCGTTCTTTTCTTTATTGATAAAATCGTGACGCTGCGTGATCTCGTCATACGCTTCTTTAGCCATTGGATTTATGGTTCCATATTCATCCAATTGCTTTTTCAGTCGGGTACACATTGATCCCAATTCTTCCTGCGACTGCTCAATCTCAGGCATATCACCTTCCAACAGTTCATTTATGTCAATATTGAATTCGACAGACAGACGTTCTTTTAGTGAGTTCAAATCAATTTGAAGTGTTGTCTTCTTGTCTTTTACTTCTGTAATCAAGAAATCCAATTGATCTTTGGATTTACGTAATGTCGTCAACTCCTCTTCCAAATCGTTGAGTTTTTTACGGAAGGAATAGAATTCTTCCTCCATATCGTGCAAAGCCTTTTCTAAGGATTCGCGCTGTTCGTAAAGCTCTTTCAGGTCGTTGTCGTTATTGTCCGTAAAAGTCAAAGCATCTTTCATATCCACCTTGATTTGTTCGAGTTCGGTGGTATTTTTATTGATACGTAGTTCTAAGGCCTCTTTTTGACTTTCGCGGTATTCGAGATCTTTCTGAATGCCGGAGACTTTATTTTGTTGCTGATGCAAGCGGATATTCTCTTGATTATAGGCTGAAGATTTTTCCTGCACGATTTCATTCAGCTCTTGGTAAGCGGCCTGTAAGTCGGCTAGTTGTTTTTGACGTTCGTCAGCTTCAACTTGCAAAATCTTGAGTTCGGGCTCCGCCTTTGTCAATTCCTCTGCGATTTCGGCAAGACGTCTTTCGATATCTTGTTTACGGTTTTGCGAGTTGGAAATAAACGCCTGATATTGCTCTTGCTTGGTCTTTACAGAAGTCCATTCGTTTTGAATACGTGCCAACTGAATACGAATCTCATCAATGATTTCCTTTTGCGATTGCAATTTCAATGAAGAAATTCGGTCCACTAATTCAGCTTCGATATGTTGCAATTCCGCGATGCGTGCATTAAGTTCTTTTATCTCCTTAGCAAGATTTTCTAAGTTCTTCGCACGGCCAATACGTTTTCCTTCAAATAAACCAACAGAACCTCCACTAAAACCTAATTTATTCTTACTGAACTTACCTTCATGGTGCAAAATCACTATGTCATCATGTGGCAATTCGATATCCAGAGCTTTGGAATCATCAGATTTTAATAAGTATACATTGTTGAGCAATTGCAAACAAAGGGACTCATATTTCTTATCGACTTTGATAACCTGCATCGCAGGAATCATATTTTCAGGAACGATAAATCCGCTATCCTTTCTATCTATAACTGATTCTAAAACAAAGAAATTAGCGCGACCTCGTGAAGCATCACTTAATAGTTGAATAGCTTGAATAGCGTCTTGTTTAGTATCCACTACATAGTGGTTCATAACGGACTCCAAGTAGTTTTCAATGGCAACACGGTATTCTTCTTGACAGAATAAAATATCCGAGAACAAAGGATAGGACTTAGGCCATCCTGCATTCTTACGTAAAAATTTAATCGATTCAGGAAAGCCTTCCAAATTATCGACCAATGACTTAGTTAAGTTATATTCGTTCTGTTTTGCATCTACCAGACGAGATTCTTTGCTAAGCAGTGTACGCGTCTCTTGCAATTCGATTTCGGATTGCTCAATTTGACGGGTTAAATCATTCTCAATACGAATAGCTTCGTCGTATTGCTGTTGTTGCGCATCCAATTTTCCTTGCAATTCAGCAACGGCAATATTGAATTGCGTCAGCTCTTCGGCCTTGGACGAGGCATCGGAAGTATTACGAATGGACTCTTGATCTAGTGATTCCTTCTGGATATTCAAGACAGCAATGTCCTTTTCGACTTTATAGATGTTATTTTGAATCTCATTGCTGTCTTGAACAAAACGATCCAATTTGTTTTTAGCAGTTTGTTGTTGGGCTTTTAATTCTTCAACTTCAATCTTATTTTTTTGTATATCATCTTGAGCGACATCAAGTTTAGCTTGTTCTTCATACACCTCTTCATTAAGTCGCTTGATCGTGTATTCGACATTGGTAAGCTGCTGCTTATCCAAATTAAATTCAGCCGTGATACGCGATTCACGCTCTTTTAGATGATGAAGACGCTCATTTTTGATTTTCTTCTCCGACTCGTATGCACGAATTTTATTGTTGAATTCGTTAGTAGCTTTTTGTTGGGCACCTAAGCTTTTTTCTTTAGAAAGAATTTCTTCACGACCAGCACGAAGTTCTTTTTCTTTACCATCGATTTGTTCCAAGGTCGTGTTCAACGATTGCTGCAAATCTTTTTCTTTGTCTGCCAAGCTTGTCAAGTCCGTACTAAAACTATCCAAACGGTAATAAGCTAAGCCTATACTTGCTTGCTTGTATTCTTCCTTCAGTTGGAAATATTTATCTGCTTTTTTCGCTTGATTCTCTAATGATTTTAGATTTTTGGTAATCTCAAACAATAAGTCATCAACACGAGATAAGTCTGCTTCGGTATCCTTTAACTTATTCAGCGTTTGTTTTTTGCGAACCTTATATTTAGAGATCCCTGAAGCTTCTTCGAAAAGCGCGCGACGTGAATTATCTTTATTAGCAATGATTTCATCTATCATTTTTAACTCAATGATAGAGTAGGTGTCTGCACCGATTCCAGTGTCCAGGAATAAATCAGTGATATCTTTGAGACGACACTTCACATCGTTCAATCGGTATTCCGATTCACCTGTACGATACAATTTACGGGTGATGGTCACCGTCGTAAATTCCGTAGGTAATATATTTTTATTATTGTTGAATGTCAGCGAAACTTCCGCAAGGTTGGCTGGCTTACGCGTCTTGGTACCATTGAAAATAATGTTTTCCATCTTTTCCGAACGCAGCGTTTTGGTACTTTGTTCACCCAATACCCAGCGAATAGCATCCACTACATTGGATTTCCCACAGCCATTAGGTCCTACAATAGCTGTAACACCTTCATTAAAATTTATTGTGATTTTATCACCAAAACTTTTAAATCCTTTGATCTCAAGTTTAGTTAGTTCCATTCACTTAGCTTTTGTTATAACGTACGAAAATAAGGATAAAAAAAGAGAATGTGTAAGACCGTTTTTGCACATTTTGAGAGATTTCCACATTCCGTTCAGGGATAGTTATTTACACTTTATCTGACCGTATATTTTGCTGAAAATAAACTAACTTAGTAATCAAAATTCAACCTTATGCGACACGGTATTCTCTTTATCATTTTTCTATTCTGCAGTCAGATTTTGCTTGCGCAGACTCATAAAATAGCTTTTAAAACAGATTATGGCACTATAAAGGTCGTGCTGTATGATTTTACTCCTCAACATCGTGATTTGATGGTTAAATCGATTCGGGACTCAATCTATCAAGGGGCATTATTTAATCGTATAATTGAGAATTTTGTGGTACAAGGAGGTGAACATGATATCGATATTGCGAAGCGAGAAGCTGCAGATCCTAAGGGCAACAAACCTAGGCTTGCGGGAGAATTTGATGCGCGAGCATTCCATAAGATCGGGGCTTTGGGACAGGGAAGGGATGATAACCCAGAAAAAGCTTCGTTCTTAAATCAAATCTATTTTGTAGTTGGTAAGGAGCTGTCAGAAGAGGATTTAGCTAAGTTGGAGAAGCAAAAAGGGATAACATTTACAGCTGCTCAGCGTTCCGAATATTTAAAAAATGGGGGCTTACCGCGATTGGATGGAGATTATACGGTTTTTGGGGAGATTTATGAAGGATTAGAAGTAATTATGGCAATCAGTCGTTTCAAAACCAGCAAAGATGACTTCCCCTTATCGCCTGTGAGATTTTCGGTGAGTGTGATAGAATAAAATGGAGCGTCTAATTAATATGTTCATTCCTCTTTCGACGAGGAATAAGAAGAAATCTAAAGAATGATTAAATAGGTTATATTTATTTTCTTCACTATGTTAGATTTCTCCCTTTGGTCGAAATGACGAGACTATTTCTTGCAAATAGCGTATATTTTATTTAAACAAGCCGTATAATTCGGCGTCGATCTTTTCTTTGATAAAGCCCAAATCTTCCGGATTATTAGCAAAGTCCAAATTATCTTTATCCAGAATCAATAATTTTCCATCTGTATAATTGTTGATCCACTTCTCGTACTTATCATTCAACTTAGAAAGATAGTCCAAGCGAATCGCCGACTCATAATCACGACCACGTTTCTGGATGTTATTGACCAACGTAGGCACTGAAGCCTTCAAGTAAATCAGTAAATCCGGTGGTTTGATGTAATGAATAATACTTTGGAAAATGTTGCTGTAATTATCAAAATCCCGCGCACTCATTAATCCCATATCATATAAGTTCTCTGCGAAGATATAAGCATCTTCATAGATGGTACGGTCTTGTATCATATTGATGCCTTTATTTTGTAACTCCACAATATGTCTGAAGCGACTATTCAAAAAGAATATCTGAAGATTGAATGCCCAACGTTTCATGTCTCCATAGAAATCCTCCAAATAAGGATTGTTGTCCACGGCTTCGAATTGGGGTTCAAAGTTTAGATGTTGTGCCAACAATTTTGTCAAGGTGGTTTTACCAGCTCCTATATTCCCTACAATTGCAATATGCATATCTTATTCTAATATAGTTTTTTAAGTCCTATAATCTCTCTTACTTCTTTAATTGTCTTTTGCGCACTTGCTTGCGCTTTTTCGGCACCTAGTTTAATTACCTTTTGAATGTATTGATCGTCATTTTTAATTGCTTCGATGCGCGAACGTACAGGTTCTGTAGCGTTGACCATATCTTCAGCAAGTTGTTTCTTGAAGTCTCCATAGCGAATTGCACAGTTGTTGTACAAATCATCAAAATGCGCTAATGTGTCCGGTGCAGACACCACCTTCATTAGATCAAAAAGATTTTGAATAGATTCAGGTTTTGCTTGGTTCGGCTCGGTCGGACCTGAATCCGATACGGCGCGCATGATTTTTTTGCGAATCACTTCGGGAGAATCGGATAGATAGATACAATCGGCTTCACCATTGGATTTACCCATTTTTCCCTGACCGCTCAAACCCGGAACTTTAACTAATTTGTCCGAATAACTAAAAGCAAATGCTTCTTTAAAGTATTCTGTTTGGTACAAGTGGTTAAAACGATTTCCAAAAGTACGCGTCATCTCCAAGTGTTGCTCTTGATCTTTTCCAACCGGAACTTTAGTACCATGGTGGATTAAAATATCACAAGCCATCAAAACAGGGTAGGTTAATAGACCTGCATTTACGTTATTCGGATTGGCACGTATTTTATCTTTGAAGGAAGTCGAGCGCTCCAGCTCGCCCATGTAGGCGTTCATATTCATATATAAATATAATTCCGCTACCTCTGGTACATCAGACTGAATGTATATCGTTGATTTTTCAGGGTCTATTCCTGCTGCCAAATATTCGACAACCACATTGCGTACTGTAGCTTGCAGATCTTGTGGTGTAGGATGTGTAGTCAACGAGTGTAAATCCGCTATAAAAAAGAAGCAATTGTATTCATTTTGCATTTTTACAAAATTACCCAATGCCCCGTAGTAGTTTCCTAAATGTAATTTTCCGGTACTTCTGATACCGCTAACAACAGTTTCCATATGATGCGAAATTACGCAATTATTATGGAATATGGAATGTAAAAATATGTCTCCATCAGACAATGTATATTCAATGAGCTATCCTAAATATTCTTTTGAGTTCAGAATTACTTGTAGTGCATTTGTCTCGTTAGGTTAATTCCTGTTTGGCGCTTAAATAGTTAAGTGATTAATAAATTGTCTGTTTTCCTTTTATAAATCATATTTTTAAAACGTATTACCCATTATGCTGTTTAATTATTATGAGTAAATTATTTTTCCAATTCTTAGTAGGGCTATTGCTTACTTTTTCCTGGCAGGTGAATGCGCAGGAGAAATCATTTCTATTCGAAGATGAACTCTGTCGGTATGAAGCCTTTTATGATAGTACAAAGTATAGCGAAAAGCAGCTGAATGACACATTCAAGCTGGCACAAGGCTATTTTAATATCTATACGGAAGATGAGCAACAACTAGATGATACGTACAAGCTGAGTAAGAAAGAAATATTAGGGTTCCAAATCGTAAAAAATCCGTATTTCAACACACTACGAGATTCAATTGTTCAGTTTTTGGATTGGACATACCGCATTAAGAAAATTGAATTTGCAGCGCGAAAAGGCAAGACGAAGGATTTGTTGAAATATTTTCAGAAGAATAGTACGGTAAAATTATACAGTGAGGCATTGCATAAAGGCGGTGATGACTTAATGAAAGCTTATGAGCACTTGACTAAGGAACAAATGAAAAACAATGCTGCGCCTGAAGTATTGTGGAATGAATATGTAAAAAATTCCAAATCCGGTCAGGCGCAACAATTGGCATTTGAGCAAGTGTTATCTTATGGCTGGTGGAATGCCGTAAACCATGAGCTTCCGCACATCAATATGGATGGAAGCCAAATGGAAGAATTCCAAAAACTCTTTAGTCGTGTAGAAACTATTGATTGTGACGAAATCTAACGCTATAAATTCAAGTGATGTTCTAATGGGCTATCAATAAGCTCCTGCGCTTCGTGCAAGATAGACTCTGTTTTATCAGGATTGCCATCAATGACCTTTAAAAATTTGGGATCGCGTACAATATCTTTGACCAATATACATTGAGACTTCAGCAGCTTGGCCTTATCTTCACTATTGATTGATGTCAAACAAGTGATGGGATATTCCCCATTGCTATCGACCAATCTTTTGATACTACGATCCTCCGGATAGTCCCAGGCAAGAAGATTTATTTTATAATGTTCTCCAAATGTTTTAGAATCTGATGTCAAATAAGCGTTTGTGACAAGCCAACCCTGCGTGACGGGCATCGTCTTATTAAAGAAAGTATAGGGGATATTTCCAATATCATTTACGCGCGACAGAAAGTACATAGGCGTGGTGACCGAGATTTTAGCATCGATATCATTTCTGAATTTGCATTCTACCGCTAATAACTCATTTCCTTTTTGTGCAACGACGTCTATCTCATGCGTGACAGCATGTCCTTGCAAAGTTTGGCTGGTAATGGCTTTGTAGCCATCTTCCTGAAATAAACGAGCTACCCATTTTTCAAAATAAAATCCTTCGGGTCCTAAGTCACGGAGGGCTTTTTTGAGACTATATCGAGCGGCATATGTATTTCTTACCTGCTTAAGCTGGTCAAAGGCTAACTCATACAATTCACGCGTAGTAATCCCGTCGTAGAGCTTCGGTTGTATTACATCAAAGACTCGGTCGACTTCCTCTTCAGAAGCACCAGAGCGCGAAAGGGAATGGCGTAAACTGTTCGGGTTGAACTCAACCAACTCTCCAGAATGTTTCTTTACTCTCATAGTCACAAAATATGGTGTTAAATAATTTTCACGAAACAATTTATCAAAATTTATTAATAACTAGCAAACAAAATATCCTTTCAGGCTGTTTATCATGTACTACTATTAAACAATAAGATATATGAACACACTAATTAATTACGCTATAGATAAGGTGAAAAGAAAATTAGATAATGACTGTGTAGATGGAAACGTCGGTACTTCAGAACGTATTCTTTCGGTCATTGCTGGAGGATTAATACTTTCGATAGGTGTGAAGCAGATCTTAAAAAATCCTTTCACCGCAATATCGGGTGTTGGCTTAGGAGGTGCTTTGGTCTATAGAGGTATTACCGGGAAATGTACTATTAAAGCTGCTGTCGAACAGCTCACCAATGAGAGAGAGGAAGTCACGGTAATAGAGCACAAGTATTTTGTAAAATAATTACACCAAACAATCGAATAGTAAAATGGTCAAAAATTCAGTAATTTTTGGCCATTTTTAGTGAAATACAAATGAAAAAAATAGTTGTACTGACAGGGGCAGGTATATCTGCCGAAAGTGGATTGCGAACTTTCCGAGGAACGGATGGTTTGTGGGAAGGTCATCGTGTAGAAGATGTGGCTACGCCGGAAGCATGGCATCGTGATTCGGTAACCGTGCAGCGATTCTATAATTTACGTAGGGCTGCATGCCGTCAAGCGCAGCCCAATGCGGGACACCTTGCTTTGGTAGAGTTAGAGAAATATGCCAACGTCCATATTATCACTCAAAATATTGACGATCTACATGAACGAGCGGGCAGTAAGAATATCCTACATCTGCACGGGGAAATCATGAAGGCACAGTCTTCTCGATATCCCGATTTGGTATACCCAATTGAAGGCGATGAATTGACCGAAAGTCATAAATGTGAACGGGGGTATGCTTTACGTCCTCATGTGGTATGGTTCGGTGAACCAGTGCCCAATATGGAAAAAGCAATTAGCATTGTACAAGATGCCGACATTCTGCTGGTGGTGGGGACATCACTGCAAGTGTACCCGGCGGCCAACTTAATATATGAGGTTCCATCAGGTTGTAAATTTATATTGATCGACCCTAATGCGAATCAAATGCATGTTAATTCTGCTGTTGAATTAATTGATGGCACGGCTGCGAAAATCCTTCCAATTTGGGTCCAGCAATTCGCAGAACAAAATTTTGCTACTTAGTATAAGTGTCTGTAAAGCTTATTTTTATAAAGGATAATATAATAAGTTTGTTTAATTAAAAATCAGTCTGATGTAAATGTAAAAGCGTCAATACCAAATTAAATTTGGTATTGACGCTTTGATGTTTTTAATTTGTTATTTATTAGGTGTTTATGTCGATAATGTAATGCGTTTGTTTAATTATATTTATTGTATGTTTCGATAAAAGAGGAGCGCATATTGTTAAAATTCTCCAGCACCTTATTCATGAAATCTTCATCTAATAATTCGAATACACCGTTCACACCATTAAGAATATCTGCCTCTGCTATTTTGTAGGTTTGCTCCAAATTACCTTGTTCAAATTTGATAATGTACTTTTGGTTCATCCCAAATAGGGTGATTTTGCATTCTGGATGTGGAAGTTCTGCTAATGTTCTCATGCAACTATATCTATTGTTATTCTGCAAAGTAAAGATATAAAATCTTATTCCGCTAGCTAAGCACAAAAATAAAACGGCTAGTCAATGAATAGCCGTTTACAACCAAATTATTTAATTAGCGAATATGTTTTATTTTAGAGAACACCCTGTGCTTTCATAGCTTCGGCTACCTTAATGAATCCACCTAGGTTTGCACCTTTTAGATAATTAATATAACCGTCCGATTCTTTGCCGTAGCGCAAACAGGTTTTGTAGATATTATTCATAATGTTCTTCAACCTATCGTCGACTTTACTTGTAGACCACTGTTGGCCGATGGAGTTTTGTGACATTTCCAATCCTGAGACAGCAACACCACCCGCATTTGCGGCTTTACCTGGGGCGAAAGCTATTTTAGCGTCGTGAAATACTTTAATCGCTTCAGCAGTGGAAGGCATATTCGCTCCTTCAGCGACACAGATACATCCATTTTGAACCAAAGTGGTAGCATCGTCTTCGTCTAATTCGTTTTGCGTAGCACAAGGTAAGGCAATGTCGCATGCAAATTGCCATGGCTTTTGTCTAGGGTGGAATGTTGCGGCAGGATATTTTTCTACGTAATCAGCAAGATTTCTACCCAGTTTGGCGATGTGTGTCAGTTTTTCACGAGAAAAGCCATCTTGGTCATATATGGTTCCAGTACTATTGGACAAGGTCACTACTTTAGCACCAAATAACAACGCTTTTTCTGCAGCATAGAATGCTACATTTCCTGCGCCAGAAATGGTTATCACTTTGCCTTCTAAGGAATCGCAGTTGTTTTCGAAAATGTTTTGCACAAAATATAGTAATCCGTAGCCTGTAGCCTCTGGACGAATATATGAACCGCCCCAATGCACACCTTTGCCGGTCAATACACCCGTGAAATTGTTCTGTATACGTTTATATTGTCCAAATAAATAGCCGATCTCACGGCCACCTACGCCTATATCACCAGCAGGAACGTCCGTCTCTGATCCGATATGTCTGTATAGTTCAGTCATGAAGGCTTGACAAAATCGCATAATTTCGTTGTCTGACTTACCTTTAGGGTCAAAGTTAGATCCACCTTTCCCGCCACCGATTGGAAGACTGGTTAAAGCGTTTTTGAAAACTTGCTCAAATGCTAAAAACTTAAGAATACTGAGATTTACTGTAGGTGAGAAGCGCAAGCCTCCTTTGTATGGACCAATAGCGCTATTCATCTGCACACGGTACCCTTTGTTGACCTGAACCTTGTTATTATCATCCAGCCACGCTACGCGAAAGGAAACTACGCGCTCAGGTTCTACTAGGCGTTCCAAAATTTTGAGATCGGCATATTCGGGATGATGTTCGTTGATGTAGGGGATAAGGTCTTCTACTACTTCAGTTACCGCTTGTAAAAATTCGGGCTCGTGAGGATTTTGACTTTCTACGTAATCAATAAAACTTTTAAGATTTAGCATTTTCTATTGATAAAATGATATTATTTTGTTTTGAACTTTACCAAATATACAATAAAATAGCCGTTTTTAAGGAAATAATTTGTATTATTTAACCGAAAATGAAGAATTGATTGCGAAATCAATTTTTTGGATAAAAAGTTGGTAATTATAAATAAATGACTAATTTGAAATTTCAAAATTGAGCTATGCATACTATTGATTTAAAAAAATATCCAAAAATAAAACTCATTGATCAGCCATCAGCAATTTATCACTTAAAGAAAATAAGCGCTATCCTTGGGGTTGATATATACATCAAACGCGATGATTTATTCGCCATAGGATTAGGGGGCAACAAGCTTCGAAAATTAGAGTATTTGCTGGGTGAAGCTAAGAAGCAGAAAGCGACACATGTCTTTACGGTAGGTGCTGTACAGTCTAATCATGCGCGCATGACCGCTATTACAGCCAAAATGCAGGGATTTGAACTTGAGCTCTTCTTGAAGAAGTCTGTACCCATGACTAATGATACCTATTTTTCCAATGGAAATATTATTTTGAACAATATAGTGGATGCTGTTATCCATGATGTTCTGGACAACGATAGCGCATACCAAGCGATGAATGTTCGTAGCCAAGAAATAGGTAATGCAGGAGGGAAGGCTTACATTATTCCGATCGGCGGATCCAATGCATTGGGTACATTGGGGTACGTAGACTGTTACTTTGAAATCGTGAAGCAGCAAATAGAATTGGGCGTTAAATTCGATTACATCACGACCGCGTCAGGCTCTGGAGGTACGCATGCCGGGCTGATAGTAGGGAACGCTTTGTCAAGCAGCAAAACTACTGTCAAAGCGTATAATGTCGAACCGGATCAAGGACAATTGGCAGCACATACCTTAAAAATAGCGAATGAATGTTTATTGCTTTGTGCAGATAAATCGATCCTAACGGAAACCGATGTGCATATCACTAATGAATATAGTGGCGAGGCATATGGTATTCCATCAGATTTTCATATTGACACGATTAAATTCTTAGCCAAGTATGAAGGAATATTTTTGGATCCCGTATATACTTCCAAGGCTTTTGCAGGAATCCTAAATGATATCCAAAATAACGTGATCAAAAAAGGAGAGAAGGTGTTGTATATTCACACCGGTGGCACAGCCGGCATTTTTGCATACGAACAGTATTTTAAACGCTAGTCGTTAGTACGCGTTTCATACACTTGCGTATTGAAAGGCTCGATATGTACAAATACATTGGATATTTCGGGCATTTGCTCAATCAAATAGTCTTTTAGGCGATGTGCAATATCGTGACCTTCTTTGACGTTAAATTCTGCTGGCACAATCGCATGTATATCAACCAGAAAAAACATACCATTTTTACGAACAAAACACTTTTCTGTATCCATAATTCCTTTAACATCAAGTGATTTTTCCTTAATCAAATCAACCATTTCTTCGTATAAATGTTCATCCATAATTTCTCCAAGTGCAGGTCGGAATATACGGTAACAGTTATATAATATAAATACAGAAGCAAATAGGGCAGCCCAATCGTCTGCGCTTTGATAGCCATCACCAAGCAATAAAGCCATAGAAATACCTATGAAAGCAGCGATAGAGGTAATAGCATCACTCCGATGATGCCAAGCATCAGCTTTTAATGAACTGCTATTTAGTAATTTAGCGCGGCGCATAACTACTTGATAACTAATTTCCTTCCAAATAATTATCAGTCCTAAGACAATTAGTGTCCAAGGTTTTGGAAGATCGTGCGGCGTCTGTATATTAATGATACTCGTGTGCGCAATTATAGTCGCTGATATAACTAGAAAAATAACAACGATAAAGGTAATCAACGGCTCAATTCGACCGTGTCCATAGGGGTGAGTTTTGTCTGCTGGGCGCTCCGAATATTTTATTCCTAAAAGCACCAGTATTGAAGCAAAAATATCAGATGTTGATTCAATAGCGTCGGCAATTAATGCAAATGAATTTCCAAAAAATCCCGCAAACCATTTGACAGCTGCCAATCCAAAACTTCCTAGGATACTAAAGTAAATTGTTTTTTTTGCTTTTTGTGATTGCGGTGTGGACATGTTGAATTATTTACAGCACAAAATAAACCATTATTATATGAATATACCATTTAAAGTTTTAAACATTAGAAAATACAAGGTAAATGACAGAGAAAGAAGTACACAAAAATTATCTATTTAACATAATATAAATTATAAGACAAGTATATTATGTTTTAAACTATACCTTATAATCTGTTGGGCGTTTATTGGTTAAATGCTGGAAAGCATTTGAATAAGCTGCAATACTGTTGTACCCAACTTCAAATGCAAGTTGATTAATGGATAATTTGCCTTCAATAATCAATTCAATACCTCAGCCACCATATTGCTAGCATGATAAATGCCTATATTCTGAAAAAATGCGTGCTGCGTGTATTTATCATATTAGTTTACTTAATATGTATGCTTAGGACTGGAGACTGCAAAACAGATCGGGAAAAATTGATGAGTATTTTTATTGTAATTGAAAGCAAAAAAATAAAAGGAAATTCGTTTAGAATTCCCTTTTATTTTTAACAACACTTTTGATTTATACTTTCGGAATTGAATAACCGTTGTGGTATTTAGCCGCTAAGTATGTATTAGCATCCTCATCGGTAAACCTGCCTTTGGCTTTGTCCCAATAGATTTTTTTGCCGACACGATAAGCGATATTGCCCATTTGCGATACTACTGCTACATGACTTCCTACCTCAATTGGTGCATGCAGATTACTCTTATCTTTTCGTAATATTCCTTGCACAAAATTTTCCATATGGCGTTCTAAACCATTGTCTTTAGGTTTTTGAAGAGGAACAGCTTCTACCCTCTTGTCATCCGGGATTACTTCCCAGCCGCCACGATTCACGACCAAAGTACCATTATTGCCTATAAATGCCACACCGTGATCTCTTCCATAGATTCCTGAAGCAATACCCAATGCTTGCTCCCACTGAATATTGAAATCGCCAAATTCATACATTGCAGTCATGGTATCCGGTGTTTCCGCGGCTGTATTCGGGTCTGCATATAGGCCGCCCGAAGCAACAATAGATTTCGGGAAATCTGCTTTCATACCGAGCAATGCAAAATCAAGCAAATGCACACCCCAATCTGTCATGAGCCCGCCTGCATAGTCCCAAAACCATCTGAACTCAAAATGGAACCTGTTGATATTAAAATTTCTTTTTGGAGCCGGCCCCAACCATCTTTCATAATCGACACCATTGGGTACGGGACTATCGGGTTGAATAATAATCGGTTTTTTCCAGCCTACATACGACCATGCTTTGGCGAGTCGGATTTTGCCCAATTTGCCTGAATGTACATAATCCATAGCGTCTCGAAAATGTTGCTGACTACGTTGCCATTGCCCTACCTGAACTATACAATTGCTCTTCTGAGCGGCAGCGAGCATGGTTTGACATTCAACAATAGAATTTCCAATTGGTTTTTCGACATACACGTGTTTGCCGGCCTTAATAGCATCGACAAATTGTATACAATGCCAATGGTCAGGTGTACCTATTATCACAGCGTCGACGATATTATCATTTAGCATTTTCGTATGGTCATGATAAGTCTTGACCTGTATATTTTTGGCGGCCAATTCGGACTTACGTTTTTCCAGTACGTTATTATCCACATCACACAGCGCTGTACATTCTACCTCTTTGAGTTTCAGCATAGCCTGTAGATTAGACCATCCCATACCATTTACACCAATTAGCCCTACCCTAATCTTTTTGTCGTTAAATATTGAAGCGTTTAAGTTTGAATACAAGGCAGTGGAAGCCAGCAAAGCGCCAGCTTTTAAGAAATTTTTGCGATCCATAATACAAGTTTATAGTTCCAATTTAAAAAAACTTATGCATAAATCCCAATCACACGCTCCGTTTCCCGTACTTATTTATGCTTTTTTCGCAGCAGATACACAACTTTTATCCTAAAGCAACTGTTAAACGATAAAAACATGATGATGAGAATTAAACCATACTATTCAATTTTAGTGGCCACTGCAATTTTGTTATTGTCTGCCTCCTGTCAATCCATTCCAAAAGAAGCGCGCGTAGTAACCAATTTTGATGCGCAAAAATATATGGGTACTTGGTACGAAATCGCAAGAATTGATTTCAAACACGAGCGTAATATGAACAATACTGCAGCGCAATATTCCTTAAAAGATAATGGGGATATTAAGGTCCTGAATTCTGGATATAACTATGTCAAAGAGACTTGGAAAAAACGTGAAGGGAAAGCTAAATTCAGAGGATCTCCTACCGAGGGCGCATTGAAGGTTTCATTCTTTGGACCTTTTTATTCCGGATATAATGTAATTGCTATTGATAAGGATTATAAGTATGTCTTGATTGCTGGTAAGAATCATGATTACCTATGGATATTATCACGCGAACAGACTATTCCTGAATCAGTCAAAAAGGAATATTTGGAAATAGCGAAAAATGCTGGCTACGATACAAATGATCTTATTTGGGTAGATCATAATATGCAGAATCCACATATATAAATCACTTTGTTTTAAAAATGAAATAGCTCTTCCGCTTTTCGCTGAAGAACTATTACTCGTATAAATAAATAGTTAGTGTGTTTATACTCGAACCCAATTACATTTATCATATCTATTCCTTATACAAGTATAATGTTTTCTCGCTAAAACAATTTAATACATTTATGTTAATAGTTTAACTTGTAGCGAAAAGGCTACATGTAATTGATCTTAAAATCAAGGATTTGTGTAATATATTGATAATAATTGATTATAAATCCATCCATATTGGTAGGGCAAATTCTTTGAGAAGATGCGCTAATTGAAAGTTTTGATGCTCGGATTTAGAAATAAAGCGTACTTCTGCTAATTCCGCATGTGCAGTGGGCAAATTTCTTAAAGTCTTATTGAGCAGAAAGATATTACCCTGCACCACTGTATCTTTTTCATTAACAGCAGTAGTTTCGTGCTGACCCAAATAGTTAAAATCCGTCGCGTCAAATTGAAGCCCAAGTTCCTCCTGTAATTCGCGGATCAATGTTTGAAGGTGACTCTCTTGATGTTCCACTTTTCCTCCTGGAAGCATATAGAATTTGGAATTATGTTTTCTAACGACCAATAAGTCTTTTTGCTCGTTCAACAAAAGTGCCGAGGCAATAATTATTTTTGACATAATGTGCTGTCTGTTACTTGATTCTAAGAACGTAGTGTACTCCGCCGATAATATGTTTTTGAAATAATTCGGAGTCGTAAGATTCATCTGTATGGCCAAGTCCCGTATAGAATGAACGACCGCCATCAAAGGATTGAAACCAGGCTATGGGATGAAATTTCCCCATCTTTCCTCCCTCGTAAGTTGTCTCGTCCAGCATCATTAAAATATGAAGGCCAGATTTGACATCTTTGAAATCATACCATTCATCGCGATGAATCCAAGTATGCGGCAAGTGCGCAGTGGAAGGATGCGTACGGTTGACGACTTCCATGTGTGCCTCCTGAACAGCGGGATGGCTTGAAAAATAGCCTCCAACTAAGGCCCCATACCAAGGCCAATTGTATTCGGTATCCGAAGCGGCATGTATTCCAACATACCCTTTACCCGATTGAATAAATTTTTTGAAGGCTGCCTTCTGCTGATTATTCAAAATATCTCCCGTGGTATTCAGGAATATAACTGCGTCAAAATTTTTCAGACTGTCGGCACTGAAGTAAATCGCATCTTCGGTGTGCACAAAATTGATGTTGTGTTCTGCTAACAGTTTAGAAACAGTCGCTACTCCCTTTGGAATACTTTGATGTCTGAAGCCAGCCGTTTTCGAAAATATCAAAACCGATTTGCTAGCTTGTCCAAAACTGATAAGCGCCATCAAAAGAAAGAACAATAGTAAAGAGCAGCGTTGTGTCATAATCTGTTATTTTTTAGTTATTTGCATGTAGTAATCTAAAGCATATTTAATGTCTTCTACTTCTACATACACATTAAATGTACAGTTCCCAATTTCTTGAAGAAGAGCAAATCCAATTTTATTGTCTTCATTCTTCTTGTCATTTTTCATCAATTCAATAAATACATCATACTGCTCATTGGAGAATCTGTATGATGGAAATCTTGCCAGAAATGTCCGTGTAATATCGTTTAACTCTTGCTCAGATAAGCCCATTAATTTGTGCGACAACCACGCTTCGCATATCATCCCAATTGCAATAGCTTCGCCATGTAGCAAAGGGTCGCTGTCATGATACAGGGAATATCCTTCTATAGCATGTCCGATTGTATGTCCGAAATTTAAGATCTTGCGAAGACCTTTTTCCGTAGGGTCTTGAGTGATTACATTATTTTTGATCTGTACAGATTGATAAATCAAGTCCGCCGAAATATTTTCTAATTCCACAGATTTACACGTTTCATACAGGGATTTATCCTGAATCAAGCCATGTTTGATTACTTCTGCAAATCCAGAAACCAACTGACGGTCTTCTAATGTCTGCAAAAACTGAGTACTGATAAATACCGCTTGTGGTTGAGTGAAAGTGCCGATGATGTTTTTGACATTATCCAGGTCAATACCGGTCTTTCCGCCTACGGAGGCATCTACCTGCGCTAACAACGTAGTAGGGATTTGAATAAAATCAATTCCTCTTTTGAATGTAGAGGCTGCAAATCCCCCCATGTCGGTCACTACGCCACCACCTAGATTAATCAGCAAAGCCTTGCGGTCCGCACCAAAATCTAGCATGGTCTTCCATACGCCAATACAGAAGTCTATGTTTTTATTCTCTTCTCCGGGATCCACCTCAATAATATCGTAGTGAACTAATTCGGGGATAGCATTTTGTAAAACGGGCAGACAGTGGTCATTTGTATTTCTATCTACAAATACCAAAACCTGCGAATAGCCGCGCTCTTCAATAAATGGTAAAAGAGAGTCTAAATTTTCTTCAAAATATACTTTGTAACCTAAGCTCTGTATGGGTTGCATGTTATTAATATGTGATAGTGATGTATACGTGTAAAGATAGCAATAATATTAAATGATTTGGATTTTCGTCCCCTCGAATTCGACGATATCTCCTTTGCGGACTTTTAGTCTTTTACGATAATCCACGACACCGTTGTAAGTCACTAATCCTTCTTCAACTACACGTTGCGCCATACTTCCGTGCTCCACTAGATTCATCGCCTTTAATAATTGAATCATATGGATAAATTCTCCTTCTAGTTTGAATGTTTGCATAAACAAAAATAAACCAAAAATATACCAATTCTATCCACATCATAATAAAAAATTCAAAATACATTAATTATAGAGTACTTTTGTAGTATTAAGACATACAGATGATGACATCGAAAGACACCGTATTGAATTTTGAAAATACCGAAATAGCATTCAAAAATAAGAGCGACAAAGACCTTGAAAGAGCGTATTGGCTATTCAAGATGGTAGCTTCTAGTGGATTAATCAAAATAGGAACTCCTATTACCACTTTTTCGTTGAATATCGGACTTCCAATTCAAGGAATAATCCGTAACACGATTTACAAACAATTTTGTGGTGGAGAAACTATTGAAGGTTGTGCTCATGCAATCGCCGAATTGGGAAAAGGGAACGTCACTACTATTTTGGATTACTCTGTTGAAGGTGAAGAGTCGGAAGAAAGTTTTGATGCATGTTGCCAAGAAGTATTAGCGAGTGTCGCTTATGCCAAAACCAATAAATTGATATCTTTCTGCGTATTCAAGCCTACTGGTGTCGGAAGATTCGATCTATTAGCAAAATTGGATGCCAAACAAGCGCTTACAGCAGATGAAAAAGCAGAATTTGCTAAAGTGTTAAATCGCTGCGATGCCATTTGTAAAGCTTGCTATGAGGCCGGCATTCCTGTATTAGTCGATGCCGAACACTCTTGGATTCAGGATACCATTGATGACATAGCACGTGAGCTGATGGAGCGTTACAATAAAGAAAGACCTATTGTATATAACACCTATCAATTGTATCGTCACGACAAATTAGCTTCTCTCAAAGCTGATTTGTTATATGCTGAGCAGCAGGGTTTCTTCCTTGGCGCAAAAATAGTAAGAGGTGCTTATATGGAGATTGAGCGTGAACGTGCTGCTGAGCAAGGCTATCCTTCTCCTATTCAGCCTAACAAAGCGGCGGCAGACGCAGACTATAATGCGGCGATTGACTTCTGTCTGAATCACATCGATCGTATAGGTGTAATGGCAGGAACACACAATGATCAAAGCTGCCTATTATTAGCTACAGAGATGGACAAACGAGGTATTCCGCATAATCATCCGCATGTATTCTTTGCACAATTATTGGGAATGTCAGATAATCTTTCTTTCAACCTAGGTGCCGCGGGATATAATGTGGCTAAATATATGCCTTATGGTCCGGTAAAAGCTGTAATGCCGTATTTGTTTCGAAGAGCGCAAGAAAACTCTTCCGCAGCTGGGCAAACAGGGCGTGAACTCGGATTGATAATTAAAGAAAAACAACGACGCAAATCATTAAAAAAACAAAGATAATGGCTGTATATTTACAGCCATTATTTATTTAATAGATTTCTACCGATTTACATGGATACCCTTACCGCAATCAAATTCGAAAAATTATTAGCTATAGCCGAATCCTACGAAGCATTATTATTTGATGTAGATGGAACACTTGCCGACAATATACATGCGCACAAAGCTGCTTATGTCAGTGTTTCAAAAGAATATGGCGTGGATCTCGATCCGGATTTAATTGATGAAACCGCAGGCTGGCCTACCATAGCCGTCGCACGTGAAATTTGTAAGCGCTATCATGTAGAATTTGATGTAGAAATCTATGCGAAACGCAAATCACAAATTTTTATTGAGCAATTTATTCGTGACACGCAACCCATCGAATACGTAAGACAAGTTCTGTTTCATAATGTTGGGAAGAAGAAAATAGGTATTGTCTCTGGAGGTAGCCGTTCTACGCTTAATATTACGCTCGAAGTCATTGGTGTCAACGGTAAATATGAGGCAATGGTATGCGCTGGAGATACTTTACAAGGAAAACCTTCGCCCGCACCATTCTTATTGTGTGCAGAGGAACTTCATGTAGCACCTGAGAATTGTCTGGTATTTGAAGACGGCGACCCTGGTGTCCAAGGTGCTATACTAGCAGGAATGGGCTGGGTAAGAATAGATCAAGTTTAGGGAATATTCCGCTTTAGAAGGTGGTAATAATCCTTATTCCGCTATTCGTATAGTCCAGATCGGATTTACGAAACTGTCCAATAGGCACTTTTACAAAGGGTTCCAACGATAAAGTCATCTTATTGTTGACATTCACCTTTTTACCCATGGAGAAATTAGCAAAACCACTAAAACCATTCGGGTTCACATTATTCTGCAAAGATTTTACGGTTTTGGTTTCCACTTTATTTACCTTTTGAGCGGCGCCTGGAATTAAGGAAGCATTCTCTTGCAAATTTATCACACCTCCATGATCAATGTATTGTGCTTCCCGCTCTTGGCTGATAATAGCCGAATAAGAAACACCTGCAGAAGTATAAAAACCTTTCTTTAATTGATAAGATACTTCCAGCGGAATCTCTAACGCCTCCACTTTGCCCATGACGGCATTGATATTAGGAAGTATCATTTGCGTATTTAATTTTGAATAATCCGCAAACATATTTTCTTTGGCGGACGCATTAGAAACACTAATCATCTCCGCGTTGGCGGTTTCCATTGGATCCTTCAATACACCTACCGAATAGGAATTGTAAGAAGTACCTGTACGGATGCTTATATTCTTGGTGATGGCATAAGACACCAAAAATCCTGCGCCCACATCAAATTGGTCGGAGGTACGGTGAGGAGATACATATAGTCCCAATTGGAATTTATCGCCCAAAGACATACGTGTGGATTGTTTCAGTTTATCTACATCGGTATTTACTGCACTTTGTGTCACTTGGTGCGCCAATGTCATAGCCGAAGGTGCCTGAATTGTATTTATTGGAGTTTCCAAAGTATAAATTGGAAGCTGTTGCATATGCGTATTCACGATAGATACATCAGCTAATGTATACAAATCACGTGTTAATGTAGGTGTAATTTCGGATGCATGAATGTATTCTACAGGGGATAAAGATCCAAGTTGATCCTGCTGTTGTAAATTGACTCCAGCCTCATAAGCTAGCGTTGTAGAATTTGTTAATTGAGAAGCATCAGGTGATACCACAGTAGGATTGTGTAGTAAATCTTGTTCGGCAGGCACATTATTTACGTTTTCTTTATTTGAGGATTGCGCCAGTTCGATTGATTGCGTTTGAGAAGTGTTTCTCAAATTATACAAATACATAGACGCACCCAAGACTGCCAAGCCCATAGCGGCTATTGACGCCAAACGCTTAAATATAATGACCGTGGGCCGTTTCTTTTCGCCTTGCTGAGCCGCAAACCTTTCCCAAGCACCTTCGCGATAAGGAAGCTCTTGCGATTCTTTTAGTTTTGCTTTAATATCTTCTATTAAATCTCTATTACTCATATGGCAGATATTATCCTACTTTTATTTTATTTAAACCTTCAAATTGTTCCTGATATAATGTACGCAATCGGGCTTTAGCTCGTGTGAGATAGGTCCGACTTGTGCTATCGGGAATATTCAATTGTTTGCTTATTTCTTCGTGTGAGTATCCTTCGATCTCATACAGATTGAAAATGGCACTTTGGATATCGGGCAATTTATTCATTAACTGCATGATATCATCTACTGCTAAATTCGTGGAAATCGATACGGGGGTATGCTGTATGTCTATTTCGTTGATGTCGTCTATATCAACGGTAGCTTTCTGCGCCCGCAACTTGTCGATAGATGTATTGACGGTGATTCGCGCTATCCAGCCCTTAAAAGATTTTTCTAAGGCTGTTTCATCCTCTAATATTTGAAAGTTAGATAGCTTGCCGAAAACTTTTACAAAACTTTCATTTACCACGTCTTCCGCCTCCATTTCATTTTTTACATAGCGTAAGGATACTGCCATCATGTATCCGTAAAATCGCTTGTATAGAAATGATTGACTGCGGTCAGACTGTTGCACGAGGCAATCTTCCAGCGCTGACCTTAGGGTCAGTGGACTATTCCTATTGAAATATCTGGAAACTATACTCACGCGTGTAGCTGAACTTTGTCTGTTTTCTACTTCTAAAATTAAAGAATTATTATTGATAACCACGTATCTTTATTCCTTACCCTATTATAACGGTAAGTCCACTGACTTCGCTACACGCTATAAAACAATAAATACTGGAGTCGGCACATTGCTATTGCCTTTTACTTTTTGTATATTTAAGTATAAAGAGGAGGGTATTATGCGAAACATTCTATTACCTACTGATTATTCCGAATACGCCAACAATGCTTTTTTTTATGCTTTGAATTTAGCCAACAAGTTTGGTGTAAAGCTATATGTGCTATACTCTTATTTGCCACCAATATTATCATCGGGACATGCCGGACAACCAGAAATGCTGACCTCGGTGTATCAAGAAATTGAGGCATCAAAACATGAATATACGCAACGGAAAAACCAACAACTATTAGTTGAAGCTGCACAACAACAATTGGATACCACTCATGTACATTTTCTCTTTGAACCTGGTACGGTACTCAGCACAGTAAAAAAAGTAATTGCCGAGTACGAAATCAGCGTGGTGGTCATGGGAGTACATGGTGCAGGGGCATCTAATCAATTTATGGGAAGTAACACCTCATTAGTGATTCGCAATGTGACTCTCCCAATTCTTGCTATTCCTCGCCATGCGAGGTACTCATCGATAAAGAAAATCGGCTTTACAACAATCTTCAAGGACAAAGACCTTGATGCTTTGGAGCAAATTATGGATATCGGCACACTAGTAGGCGCAGGCGTACACTGTATCCATGTCAAAGATGATAGCGTAAGCCCTGCCGATGTATTGTTGCATTCGGAAAAATGGTCTAAGCATTTTAAAGACAAGAACATGAGTTTTGAATTCTTGGAAAAAGAGAACTCTGTGGAACAAACGGTCAATACATATATTCACGAAAATAAGCTGGATGTATTGGCAATAGTACGCCGCAATAGAAACTTTTTCGAACGCCTAATGAGCTCGAGTTTATCACAAAAACTGACATTTCATGCAGAAATCCCTATCTTCGTTTTTCATGAGCGTAATCTTGCGGTAGAAAATGAATATTCAAATCATACAAGAAAAACTTAAGGCACAGCAAATGCTGGACGCTGCTGTAGTTAAATATACAATGTTGATCGATGAAAAAATGAATGAGCAAGGCGCTCTATTTTTCATCCCATTGGGAAATAAAGAAATAAAGGTGGTACTTCCTGCTCCTGCTCACCTTGATTTTCTGAAAGATGAATCCAAAGTGACATACAAGAATTTATTGCAGAGCAAGGATATTATTATTCTGAAATAGAAAGAATAGATTTTAAAGGCTTAAACACCTTTAAAATCTATTTCTTCTAAGGTTTTATACAATTCGAGATACTTAGCAATAGCTTCTCTTTTCTTGGTATCCAAATTAAAATCCAAGAACTCGGTTAAGTATACCGCATAATCAAAATTTGGATACGGTTTCAATCCTACAATCACATCCGTGGGATGCGAGACGCCATCGCCTAGTGCGGTATTGAAATCAGTAATAAATTCTTCGGGCAACTTTTTATTGGCAACCCAGACTGCGTAAGCAAATGGAAGACCTGTGAATTTTTTCCAAATATCACCTAGATCATACACATAAGGCATAGTGTTTTTTTGTCCGAAGGTGCGATCTCCTATCAATACATACGCGTCAGCATCTCCCTCCATAATCACTGTCACTTCACGTTTCCAATAGTATTGCAGAAGTATTCTTGCTAATCCGTTGGATGTGCGGGATTGATGGTCTAGTCGTAGAGTTTTTATCTGTTCAATGGGTTTGTTGGAAAAAATAAATACAGAATCCACTGCGCCATCCGAACCAATACAATAATCTGTAACGATATGATAATCGTTCAAGCGGGACAATGCAGCAACAGGAATGATACCTAAGTCTGCCTCGTTCTGAATCACTTTACGGGCACATTCCGAGGGAACGTCCACTGTTAATTCAATTTGATCTAAGAGTTTTTGGGATGCTCTTACACCTTGCAAAAATGGTAATGTGTTAGTATAACTTACCGCTGATACTTTTATTTTTCTCATTCCAACCCCTCTAAATGCGTTGTATTGTAATAATCTTTAATTTCAAATTTACCATCCTCGTAGGTGAGAACGTATAAGGAAGTATTGGTATGGGGAAAATCATCCATTTGACAAACCGGTACATCTGTCAAGTGACATAGTAAGATGCGTAGGGCACGGCCATGCATACAGACAAGAACGGTTTCTTCATCCGTTTGCTCTAGCATATGAGCAATAGCTTCTTTCTGTCTTTTTACTAGTTCATTTGGTGACTCACCATTTTCAATGCTTAAATCCAGTTCGTTATTTCGCCAAGAGGTGACCACCTCTTGAAAACCTTTCAAAATAGTCTCGTCCTGTACTTGCCCTTCATAAATACCCCAACTAATCTCATCCAAGCCAATTAGCTCCTCACGTGCGATGCCCAATTCCTTTTCAAAACGCTCGACAGTCTGATGCGTGCGCAGCAAAGTGGAAGTATATATTTTGTCAAAAGGAACATGCTTGTAGGCTTCGAAAAAAGCATCGGCTTGCTTTCGTCCATTCAAGTTTAAAGGCGTATTCACGCCTCTACCTTGTACTATTCCTTTAAGATTTAAATCTGTCTGTCCGTGTCTTATAAAATAAAATGTCTTTATCGCCATTCTTTTTTTTTCTAGTTCACTACCGGCAAAGCATAATATTTCTTTGCCTTATCTTCCTCAAAAATAACATCTTTGTAGTCTGTAATGACATTATATAAGGTGTCACGCTCTATAGGATGTCTCCCTACATGACGAATCAATTCTACTAATTCTTGGGTCGTCATTGCCGGATTTTGCTCCTCCGCTCCTGCCATGGAGTAGATTTTGGTTGTATCATCCAACGTACCATCTATGTCATTGACACCATAGGCAAGCGATAATTGTGCCGTATCACGAGATATCATGGCCCAATAGGCTTTTATATGTGGGAAATTGTCCATATATATCCTTGCAATGGCATAATTTCTTAAATCTTCAATCACAGATACTTCAGGTACATGAGCCATTTGGTTGTCCTTATTTCTGAATTTCAGTGGAATGAAAGTCTGGAAGCCTCCTGTCTTATCTTGCAACTGACGTAATCGTTCCATATGGTCCACACGATGCCAAAACTGTTCAATATGACCGTACAACATCGTCGCATTGGTATGCATGCCCAATTTGTGCGCTTGCTCGTGAATATCCAACCACTGCTCTGCAGTACATTTATCATGTGCGATTTGCTCTCTTATTTCTGGATGAAATATTTCAGCACCTCCACCAGGCATAGAATCCAAGCCACATTCTTTCAAGTATTTCAGACCATCATAATGTGACAGCTTTGCCTTCTTGAATATATAGTAATACTCTACTGGAGTCAGTCCTTTGATATGAAGATCAGGACGATGAGCTTTACAACGCTTGAAAAATTCAGCATAGAAATCTAAATTCTGCTTCGGTACCACCCCCCCGGTAATGTGTACTTCTGTGACAGGCTCGTTATCATATTTCTTGACAATATCCATCATGCCATCTACGTCCATCTCCCATCCTTCTTCACGTTGTTTTATCATACGTGAATACGAACAGAATTTGCAATCATAGACACAGACATTGGTCGGCTCGATATGAAAATTACGGTTGAAATAGGTATAATGTCCATGCTTTTTCTCACGGATATAATTCGCTAATACACCTAGATAATTGAGGTCTCCTTTTTCGTATAATAGCACACCTTCATCAAAGGTGATTCGTTCTTCTGCAAGTACTTTCTCAGCTATTCTTTTTAAATCAACATGCATTGTTGGGTTGTTTATTAAAAAAGTTAGCTTTTTCTCAGCGTTCATATATTACTCCCTTCTTACTCAAATATATCAAAAACAATTACTCTTTACCTAAATATAAGGAGTAATTATAAAATTAATAACCTCGTTTTTGTCCATGGATTAAGCCTCCACAAATTGTTGCATATCGATCAATCTCTTATACAATCCATTATGATTTATTAATTGACTATGCGAACCTACTTCCACAATTCGACCGGCGTCAAGAACGACGATTTTGTCTGCATTCTGAATGGTGCTCAAACGATGGGCAATCACTACAGTCGTTCTATTTTCCATCAGTTTATAAAGAGCGTCTTGTACCAATCGTTCGGACTCGGTGTCTAATGCCGATGTGGCTTCGTCCAACAGCATAATGGGTGGATTTTTCAATACGGCGCGCGCAATACAAATACGTTGGCGCTGTCCTCCGGATAGTTTTGAACCTCGATCACCAATATTGGTTTGGTAGCCTTCAGGTGTTTTTTCAATAAATTCGTGCGCGTTTGCAATTTTGGCTGCAGCTTCTACTTCTGGTTGTGTAGCATGCTCAAGGCCAAAAGCAATATTATTAAAAATGGTGTCGTTAAAAAGAATAGATTCTTGATTCACGGTACCGATCAATGCACGTAGAGAATCCTGATTTAATGTCTTGATATTCTTACCATCAAAAAGAATTTCTCCTCCTGTAACATCCATAAATCTAGGGATAAGGTCTACTAAAGTAGACTTTCCGCCACCAGATGGTCCTACCAATGCTACAGTTTGTCCCTTTTCGATATTGAGGTTTATATCATTCAGAATCTGTTTGTCGCCATACGCAAAATTTACATTTTCAAATGAGATAGCCGACTGGAAGGTTGATACTTTTTCGGCATTTTCGATGTCTTCGACAAGATTTTTCTCGTCAATCAGTTCGAGAACACGCTCACCTGCAGCAATACCATTATGTACATTAGAGAAAGAATCTGTCAAAGCTTTCGCGGGACGCATTACTTGTGAAAATATTGCAATATAACCTATAAATTGAGAAGCAGTAAGGTCGCCTTCACCATTCAATACCAAATTACCGCCATAGAGCAAGATAATGGCTACCATCGCTACACCTAGAAGTTCGGAAACGGGCGAACCCATCTGTTGCCTGCGCACCATGCGACGCATAACTTTGGAATAATGCGAGCTTTCATTGTTAAAACGGTTTTTGACAAAATCCGCCGCATTAAAAGCTTTTACTATTTTCACTCCCGACAATGCCTCATCCAAATAGGAAATCATTTTTCCGTATGACTCTTGTCCTTCTTTGGCTTGGGATTTTAGTTTCTTCACTATGCGTGAAATCACAAAAGCAGAGACTGGAATTACGAGCATAGAAAACAAAGTCAGCTTTGCCGATAAGGAAAAAAGCACAACAATATATGCAATTAGTTGAAGTGGCTCTTTAAATATAACTTGTAATGTTGCTGTAACAGAGAACTGTACAACTTGAACATCGGATGCAATCTTAGAGATAATGTCCCCTTTGCGTTGATTGGAAAAATATCCCATATGCAAATTCATCACATTATTAAATACGGCTTTGCGAAGATTCAATAAGGTATGGATACGAAGATTTTCCATTATTCGTTGTGAAAAATAACGGAACAAATTGCTGATAAAAACCGATGTGATTATAACAATACAAACATATTTCAAAGCCTCATAAGGCCCCAAATCAAAATACAACCGATCGGCATAATACGTAAACCAGTCACCGAAATCCAACCAACTCTCTGGTTTGGTGATGGCTGCGGGCGCTTGTAGATCGACATCGCCAGTCCCTTTGAATAACACCTGAAGAAGTGGTACGAGCAAAGCTAAATTTAATGTACCGAAAATAACAGTGATAAATGTGCAAATTATATAAGGAATAGCATATTTCTCAATCGGCTTGGCAAAAGATAATAGTCTAAAGTATGTTTTCATTCAATAATTTCTCAGTAAAAGCAAAAGTACTAAAAATGACCGTGAAATAATTGATTCTAGAAATTTACATACAAAAAGTTGCACACCTTTGATATTCTACAAAAAACACAATATTGTCCACTTTTATTATAGATTAATTCAACAAACACCGTAAGTTTTTATAAATTTAGCACCAAATATATTTTAGATGGAAATTCAAGTAGCAAAAAGGTTACAACATACAGAAGAATATTACTTTTCCAAGAAGTTGCGGGAGATCGATGAGATGAATAAGGCTGGTGCTCAGGTAATCAATCTAGGTATTGGAAGTCCTGATCTGCCTCCGCATCCGGATGTAATTAAGGAACTTCATGCACAGGCTGCTTTGCCCAATACGCATGGCTATCAGAACTACAAAGGGGCTCCTGTCTTACGGCAGGCGATGGCAGATTGGTATGCGCGTTATTATCAGGTACATTTGGATCCCAATTCGCAAATCTTACCTTTGATCGGGTCTAAAGAGGGCATTGTGCATATCTGTATGACCTACCTGCAAGAAGGCGATGAAGTACTGATTCCTAACCCGGGATATCCTGCCTATAGCAGTGCCGTACGGATTACAGGTGCTACGGCAATTCCGTATACGCTTTCAGCGGATAATAATTGGTTGTTGGACTTTAATGAACTGGAAAAGCTGGACCTTTCGAAAGTCAAATTGATGTGGATCAATTATCCGCATATGCCTACTGGTGCTTTGGCAAATAAAGCTTTTTTTGAGCGTGTGATTGCATTTGGGAAGAAACATACTATATTAATATGTCACGATAATCCATACAGTTTCATTCTGAATGATTCTCCAGAAAGCATCATGTCGGTAGAAGGTGCTCTTGATACGGCAATAGAATTAAATTCGCTGAGCAAATCTTCGAATATGGCGGGATGGCGCATCGGCATGCTGATAGCTAATGAAACGAGAATTGGAGAAATATTGCGCTTCAAAAGCAATATGGATTCAGGTATGTTTCTGCCCTTACAGTTGGCTGCCGCTAAAGCCTTGAATTTAGACAAGTCATGGTACACCCAGCTCAATGAAGAATATGCTGAACGACGTAAGAAAGTATTCGAAATAATGGATTTGCTAGATTGTCAATATAGTCTGGATCAGGTGGGGTTATTCGTCTGGGCTCAGATTCCGTCGACATATTCGGATTGTTATGCGTTGAGTGATAAAGTCCTATATGATGCTAAAGTATTTATTACACCTGGTGGTATCTTTGGAACTGCTGGAGAGCAATTTATACGAATCAGTCTTTGTGCGAATCAAGATACTTTGGACAAGGCGATTACACGCCTCACGGAAAATTTATAAATAGTAATTATCTTAAATATGAATATAGCTATTGTCGGAATAGGTTTGATAGGTGGTTCTATTGCTATCCGACTGAAAGAAACGAATTTTGCAGAGAAAGTCATTGGCGTAGACAAAAGTGAAATCAACCAAAAGAAAGCTTTGCAAATGAACTTGGTGGATGAAATTATGGATTTGCATGAAGCTATTGCGACCTCCAAAATCATCATTCTGACCACACCTGTGGATGCGATCATGCAACTCACGCCTTATATTTTAGACCGGATTACCGATCAGATAATCATCGATATGGGGTCTACTAAGATCAATATTCTACAACAGATAGCAGACCATCCCAAACGCGGTCGCTATGTAGCGGCACATCCTATGGCCGGTACGGAGTATTCAGGACCGGAAGCTGCTGTTCCAAATCTATTCAAAGGCAAAAACATGGTTTATGTAGAAGCCTTCAAATCGGATGAGGATGCTTTTGACCTGGCTGATGCGCTGACAGATTTGTTGGAGATGAAGTCTTTGTTTATGAATGCTGAAGAGCATGATATGCATACCGCATATGTGTCTCATATTTCGCATTTGACTTCCTTTGCACTGGCTTTGACCGTATTAGAGAAAGAAAAATCGCAGGGTCGAATATTCGAATTAGCCGGTTCAGGATTTGAGTCTACTGTACGCTTAGCGAAGTCTTCTCCTGAAATGTGGACACCCATCTTCAAGCAAAATAGAGAAAACGTACTGGAAGTCTTGGAGGAACACATCAAGCAATTGCAAAAGTTGCATGACAAATTGGAAAAGGAAGATTATGAGGGATTATATAAACTCATCAAAAAATCCAATAAGATCAAAAGAATCATAAAGTAATACCGTGCAATTTGTCGAATTAGAAAACGAATTGGTTTCTTTAAAATTCTTGAGTCAAAAGGATTTTGAGAAACTGTATGCGGTGGGATCAAACCCAGAAATTTGGGCGCAGCATCCGTATTCAAGCCGCTATACATCGGAAGGATTTTCAACTTACTTCGGCAAATTAATGGCGACAGATTGTCCCTTTTTGATTATGGATAAACGTTTAAATGATGTTATCGGTGCTACATCATTTTATGAATATGACATCAAACAAAAAAGTGTAGCTATCGGCTACACTTTTTTGGATACTTCGTATTGGGGTGGAATATACAATCAATCGATCAAAAAAATTATGCTGGACTATGCCTTCCAATTCGTTGATAAAGTGATATTCCATGTTGGTGATAAAAACATCCGTTCCCAACAGGCATTAGCCAAAATTGGCGCCCAATTGGAAAATTCCTATCCAAATAGCTTGAGTCCTACCAGTATGCAGTTAGAATTTGTAATTCACAAATCACAATATTATAAGGAAGTTGTCTAACCTCTATCTCGCTCTACCAATACCATAAGCGCTAGGCTCAAAACCAATCGCTCCTCCTCTATATCAGAAGATGTCAATTTTTCTACCTTAAATTTGCGACCAAAAAAAGAGGGCTCTTTTTTCAATTCAAACAAAGCCTCACCGGCATTATTGGACAAAATATACGAAGGGTTGAATACATAGCCTGAAAGCATTCCTATAATTGGAATTTCACCAAATATACCATCCCACATTTTTACAAAGGCATTTTTCTCCTGTATCGTATAATCATGCTCGTCATCCGCATTGACTAGTTTAAAAGTCGATTTCCACAAAGATCGAATACTTTTGCGACGCACCTTTCCTATTACATTATTAGCAGCGTCGGTGATGGTAAAAGTCTGCTGAAAATCAATTAACCGGTTCGATTTCATTTCGTATAATAGCTCACTTTTCGAACTATCACTATACACCTTCATTTGATCCCGCCATGTCAGAATCTTTTCGCGGACATAAAAAAGCGTATTGCCTAAGGCATCTTTGGCTTCAAAATCATTGGATAGTGTACCTATCTTAAACTTGAAATCTAAAGGATAATTGTATTTGCTCATAATTTGATTTTACAAACTCCAATTTAGAAAAAATCCCGAACATTTTATTGTTCGGGATTTTTTAAAGCTATAGTTTATTAATATTTTATTTTCAATTTATCGAAGACCTTTGACCATAGCCATATTGGACCAACCGTCAGCAATTGCCAGAAATGTTGCGTGGTACTATATTTTCCTTTTTGACTGTATATCAATAATCCGATCAAGCCAACTGCAGCCAGAATAGAACAAACTAATAGCACAGCAGGTCCTCCATCACGCTCTACATATTCTAGACGGACGATGAAGAAACTCATAATTCCTATTGTAAATAACATGGCGTAAGACAAGGTCGGAGCCAACTTGAGGTATAGATAGATAATAATCGCAATATAGAATGATCCCCAATTTAAAAAAGTCTGTGCATTCATTCGTTTGAGGAAATCGAGTTGTGGAAATGGAATCATCCAAACTATACCCATCACACCAAAGAAAGCCAAAGTCAAAAATAATGCGTATATCCCTTTATTGTCTTGATATGCAAGGTCCAAATTTTGGAAATAAGTCTCTACTGGTCTTGGTGGCGCAACTTCGTTCTTCGTCTTTTTTCTTGTATTGTTCATAGCTACAAAACTAAACATTTTAAAATATATACAATCATTCAATAAAATATTGTATAAAGCTGTGAATTTTTAACTTAAAATAGTATATTTGGTTACCAAATCAATTATTAAGAAAAAAATATGTCAGTTGAAATTAGAAATGACAAGTGGAAGAATTTGTTTGAGAAGCAAAGTTCGAAAACCACTACTGCAATAACAAATGAGGCATTAATTGATAGCTATTATTTTATTTTTGATTGCTCATTGAATGTCATATCCTTTATGAATGCCGCATTTTCTACAATTACGGGCTATTCTGCATCCACATTTACTGTGGACAATTTGATTAGTAATATTCATCCGGATGATCAGCCTTACTTTTTTGAGTGCGAAGACAAGGACCTACAATTCAAGAACAATCTGCGATTTAATGAGCACTTTAATTATTTGTATAGCTATACCTATCGCTTGCGCATAAAGGACAACAGCTACATCACTATCAGACAGACTTGTCAAGCTTTAGAAGTAAGTAATCAAGGCGATTTGACAAAAACTTTGGTTATCCACCAGCGTATAAATGACTATGTAGAGCGTCCTGTCAATGACCGCAGAATCTACGATAAAAGCCGAAATATATATTTAGATACGGAGAATTGCTATAAACTTACTAAGAGAGAACTGGAAATATTAGAATTAGTCAAAGATGGTCTGAATAGTACCGAAATTGCAGATAAATTGTGCACGAGCAAATACACGATAGACACCCATCGTAAGAATATTTTGAATAAGACAAATTCCAACAATTTTATTGATCTAATCAGAAAGTTGTCACAATAAAAAAGAGTTCTTGAAAATATTTCAAGAACTCTACTAATCCCAAATTAAATTAATACTATGCCCTTACATCTCTAATGTCGACATCCTTGTCAAACATTGCTTTCGCAAACGGACACAAAGGCAAAATTTTGACGTTATTATCGCGCGCATAATCGACAGCTTTGGTGAGTAAGATCTTACCAACACCTTTGCCTTTTTGACTTTCATCTACTTCCGTATGGTCTATAATAATTTTATCTGACCCGACTTTGGAGTATGTCATCTCCCCGATTTTTACGCCGTCTTCAGTGGCTACAAACGTCCCTTTATTGCCATTTTCAACATGTTTTACAATCATAAGAATATTCCTCTCTATTAAAAGTAACAATTCAAAATTACTATTGTTTTTATTTTGTTATTAACTAGACATTCCCAATGTATTCTCCTATTTTTACGGATTAAATTTACCATGAGAAATTCATTTATGTCATATCGTATACAGAATCTTTGTATTTATATATTTTTCATAATCGGTTCGTACCTATCGGGCGTGCAGACCATATTTGCTCAGGTAACTCCTTCTATCAGTGTACCTAATGATACGCTTGGTGTAAGTGCTGATATCACCAAGAAAACCGCAACAGATACATTAGAAAATGAGAAAACCTATGATATTGTAGATTTATTTAAACAGATAAACCCGATTAACAATAAAAATAAGCAAAATTTTTCAAAAAAACGGTCTCCCATATCGTATTTGCCCAATATTAATTACAACCCAAGTATAGGATTTCAAATTGGGGTGAAAGCTGTAGGGGGTGTTTATTTGGGCGACTCCAAAAATACGAATATGTCAGTATTCGCGACCGCACTTAATTATACGACCAAAGGAATCGCGGTTGGTTATATCTTTCACGACACCTATACACGCGAAAATAAGTGGAATCTCAAAGGCAGTCTGCACATCGCCAAAATGGTGGGACTTGACTATGGATTGGGCATAGGCAAAGATTTTGAAAACCTATCGGATGAAGAACGCGTCTTAACGAACCCCGATCGTAAACGATTTATCAATAATTATACGGTATACGGTTTCAGTGAGCGAGTGTATAAACAACTTACGGATAATTTATTTGTAGGTACTGGTGTGTATTTTGATTTAAAAAGAAATATTGGTACGGTATCCGATAGCGAAAACCCGCCCATGGATATTTATAATGATTGGAAGGGCTATAATTCCATAATGAATAACAACAATGGGCTGATGTTAAATCTTCAGTACACCACAAGAGATAATCCCAATAGTGCGTACAAGGGAATCTATTCGGATGTGGTGCTTCGTGCAAATCAGACTTGGCTCGGTAGCTCACAGAACGCCTTACAGTTACTGACGGATTTTAGAAAATATTGGCAACTATCTACCTATCGGCCGAATCACGTTTTGGCATTCTGGTATTATGGTTCGTATAGTTTAGGCAGCAATCTGGGTTATTTGGATCTGCCGGGAACAGGAAAAGATCCCTATGCGCGTTCAGGCCGAGGTTATACAAATGGTTATTTCAAAGGACAATCTTTTGCCTATGGCGAATTGGAATACCGCTTCCCTATTCTGCGCAATCAATTTTTGAGCGGAGTGGTTTTCGGAAATATTCAGACCGTAGACGACGAAATAGGCAGTAAGCTGTTCAAGCATTGGCAACCGGCTGGAGGAGCTGGCCTACGGGTATTATTTAATAAATTGACTCGTACTAATTTGTGTATTGATTATGCTTTTGGGAAATTCGGCCAAAGAGGCCTATTTTTAGGATTGAACGAAGCTTTCTAATTTTTTTGTGATTTTACTTTATGAAATTTAATACGGCGATTACCTTACTATTAGCAAGTACAACCACCGCATATGCGCAAAATACTGCCGATGATACTACCCAAGTGCAATTGCAACCTGTAGAGGTAAAACAATATTTTACATCCCAATCACTTCTAAAATTGACGAGTAGTGCCCAAACGGTTTCAGCGCAGACCATCCAGGCACAAAGCACGATTTCGCTCACTTCAGCAATAAATACCGTGTCGGGTATTCGGATGGAAGAACGTTCACCGGGCTCTTACCGTTTGGCTATGCGCGGTAGCCTTATCCGTTCCCCATTTGGTGTAAGAAATACGAAAGTATATATGGATGAAATACCCCTCACCGATGCCGGAGGAAATACATATTTTAATTTGCTGGATCCAAACGCCATTGCTGCTGTCCAAGTAATAAAAGGTCCTGATGGTTCGCTTTTTGGAGCGAATTCTGGAGGTGTAATCCGTATAACGCCCGATGGTTTTGATAGCAATGCCAATCGCCTTAATTTTCAATTGGCCGATGGCTCATTTGGTTTAATTCAAGAAAACTTAGGAATAAGCAGAAAGGTGAACGACAAGTACCATTTCGCTTTCAATCAATCTTATACCAAATCTGATGGATATCGTGAAAATTCAGCCTTAAACAAGTTAACCTTACAGACTACACACAATTGGAGGTATAACAATTATGGTACTTTAAAATTCTATGGTCTGTATTCGGATATGGATTACCAAACTCCTGGCGGGTTGACATTAAAACAATACGAAGAAAATCCCAAAATGGCCAGACCTGCTGCAGGACCAAATCCCGGCGCTGCTGAACAAAATGCTACAATTTACAATAAAACCTTCATAGGTGGTTTGATACATGAGTACCAATTGAATGCTCAATTCAGTCACGTCATTTCGCTATTTGGCTCTTACACGGATTTTGAAAATCCTTTTATTACCAATTATGAGTTTCGGAAAGAGAAAAATTTTGGAACACGTACTTTTCTTTCTTACCAAAATGGTAATACGAAGTTGCCTCTCCAATTCCAGGTAGGACTAGAAGCAATAAAAGGTTGGAACGACATAAAGAACTTTGATAACGAACGTGGCGTGGCAGGTGATCCACAAGCCTTCGACAAACTTGATAATTCGCAAATAAATCTATTTGCACGAACGCAGGTTGATTTTACACCTGATTGGGTTTTAGAGGCTTCATTGGGTTACAATGCGAACGCGATTGATTACGCGACCACTTTTCCGGCTGAAAATAGCACTGAAGGATCTATAAATTTCAAAGGCAACTTATCCCCGCGCCTAGCGACTTCCTATCAATTCAATAATTGGATGGCGGTGCGAGGTTCTATTTCACGCGGATATTCTACGCCGACCATCGCTGAAGTCAGGTCTTCAGACAATACCATCAATAATAGCCTACTTGCTGAAAGTGGAATGAATTACGAGTTGGGTTATAAAATTAAATCGCCTAACCAAAACTGGATTGTTGACTTAAGCATTTACCAATACTTAATGGACAACAGTATCGTACGTCAAATCAATGAAAATGGCAGTGAATCTTATGTCAATGCTGGAGAAATGAATCAAAAAGGTGCAGAACTATCCGTTTGGTCTTACTGGAAATGGAATAGCAATTGGTTGAAATCAATTACCTTCAATACGGCTTTTTCTTACAATCACTATCGCTTTGGTAATTATCAATCCGGGGAACAAAATTTTAAGGGCAATAAAATAACTTCGGTTCCCGATTGGACATTAGTCAATACCTTGTTGTTCTCTTTTGCGCATAATATAAGCTTCAATATATACCACAATCATACTTCTACTATACCTTTGGATGATGCTAATGCGGTATTTGCAGATGCTTATGATTTGATACAGGCGAAAGTAAGCTGGAGCAATAAAATCTCCAACTCAAAGTACAGCTACTCCTTATTTGCAGGCTCTGACAATCTATTAAACCAAAAATATAGTTTAGGTAATGATATCAATGCTTTTGGTGGTCGATACTTCAACGCAGCGGCTCCTCGAAATTATTATATCGGCATGAAATTGCATATGTAAGCACACCGTGACATCCCTTACGTAAACCTTTATGGAGCTAGATTGTTATTCAATTATATCTAGCTTATCATGTCATTAGAAATTGCTTATCAAATCACCACAATGGATAGCCCATTTTGGTCTTTCGCTATTCATGATGGTCATACTGTCAGTGAAGAATTAATGCCGTATGTGAAACTTACGGATGCCGAACGCCTTCGTGAAGAAGACCCGTACACGGCCAGCATTGCTGACCTACCCATCAATCAATTTGTAGTATTTACTTCGCGCTTTCAACTCGATCTAAATAGGGATTTGGATAATGCATTGTATTTGAGACCGGAACAAGCATGGGGGTTAGAAGTTTTCCAGCCTGCTCTTCCTGAGAGTTTTGTTTCCCAATTACATAAACAGCATCAAGTAATATATAATAGTATCGAAAGACATATCGCAACTACCATAAAGAAATACGGGTATTTTGTGATATTGGATATACACAGCTATAATGCTAAACGTGAATCAGCAAATGAAATCGTTGATGAATCCAAAAATCCACAAATAAATCTCGGAACATTCTATAATACTGCCAAATGGTATAGTTTTCTTCAACATTTTGCTCAAATTATGAAGGAAGCAGGTACCACTACAGGGGAAAATTTAGATATCCGCGAAAATATCAAATTCAAAGGTGGCAATCTCGCGCAACATCTGATCAAACGCTATGGGGACTTGGGTTGTGTTATTTCTATCGAATTCCGAAAAGATTTTATGGATGAATGGTCCGGTGAGGTGTATAAAGACAAAGTGGTTACTTACAACAAGTTGTTGAAGGATACTGTAAGCGCGATGTACAACTATTTTCAAACAAATAAGTAAGATTTTCTGTGGAAGATAAATTATTAAAATATATAAAAACAGCTATACACAAGAGAGAGGCTTTTTATGAGCCTATCCCAAATGTGGGTAAAATAATATTTAATAAGGTAGTCCCCTACTTTTTTCTCTATAGAATTCCGGCTTCGGGACGCAAAAGGAGTACTATATCCGATTTGGCGAAATCCCAGCTGGCGAGTATCATCATCAAGTCCGAGAAAGATAAAAAAGTTGATCAATTTCTTATCGATATCATTGAAACTATTCAAGAAGAATTTGGTAGTTGCCTCATAATAGAATTATGGGTAGATGCCGAAAGTAACAATGATGTATCTATCCATGTAGCTCAAAAAGTGGCTTTACCCTTAGCAGAATATATTCACAAAAACTTGCGAATTGAGGCGCCTGATTTACAGACAAATATCGTTAAACAGAAGAAAATGCCTCACAACCCTTATTTTTCGTCTTTATTTCCGCTGACCGAACTTCAAGAAAATAATATTTTCAGCATTGGGTTGTCTATCCAAAACACCTATTTCCATGCATCAGGCACCTTGCTTCCCTTATTGGAACGACATTTTAGAGAGTCTATGAGTAAGACTCTTTCCCGTACATTTTTTGAATACGTTCGTCTCTATACGAATTTGAATCCCGCGAAATTCAAGCTGAATATCAACAAAGAGATTACGCCCAATATAATAGAAATTGATAAGGCCTTGCTTGCCGAGAGTCAACGGTTCGACTTTCTGATGCTCGTCACTCCTACGAATGTACAGGAGGCTTGGCAGACTTTTAAAAATAATCGTTTTGCAAAAAATCCGGTGTTTCAATATAGACCTATGCCTATTGATCCGGATCTAGTCAAGAGAAATCTGTATAATCTACCTATCGAAGACATACTCGATCCCAATATTGCCTATCTTTTTAGAGATAAGCGACGTGAACTGGATGAGATGATGAGTATGTTGGATGATCGTAATTCGCCGGATTTCGTACATGGTAGCTTACAGGTTTTTGGCAATGTGAGTGATCAGCTATTACATGTCGCGGAAGCTATTATCACAGTCATTGACAGTAATGGCACACATACACAAACTAGCACCTCCAAATTAAATGCCCGTGAGTTTGCTCAATTGGCTACTGCGGAAATTGAATATTTAAAATCGCAGTATCCTGAACTAAATACGACTGTACGGGTTCGTGATGATGTATCGGGTGTCATGGTCAATAGAGGGGTGTTGAACATTAGTTCGAATTACAAGATATCAAAAGAGCGAGCAGAAGCGCTTATACAGCATGAAGTAGGAACACATATTGCAACTTATTTCAATGGGAAAGTACAGCCTTTGCAACTATTCAGCCTAGGTGTGCCGGGCTATGAGAAGCTTCAGGAAGGCCTGGCCGTATTTTCAGAGTATATGGTCGATGGCTTAAGTAATGAGCGGCTAAAAATCCTTGCCGCACGTGTGATCTGTGTACGGCATATGCTGATGGGAAATTCTTTTGTTGATACATTTTCTCTACTGGTAGAGCAATATGATTTTTCAGAAGATGTTGCTTTCCATATTACGATGCGGGTGTACCGTGGCGGAGGGCTGACGAAAGACGCTGTATATCTACAAGGGCTGATCGAACTTATCGAATACTTACGAAAAGGAAATGATATTAATATTTTGACAATCGGAAAGATTAGAAAAGACTACATACCCATTATACAGGACTTGATTCAGAGAGGATATTTGAGGCAACCTGCTGTCCGGCCGCGCTATCTTTCAGAAGCATATTTGCCACGCTTGGACATGATAAAAAAAGAAGGTTCAGTATTTAAACTTATTAAATAATATATATGAAAATCGCATTTTTAATAAATCAAACACACAAGGAAGAAGCTATCTATACGACCACTTGGTTGGCTATGCATGCGCTCCACCGAGGTCATACTGTGCTATATATTGGTCTCTCTGATTTCATCTATGTTGATGACACGCATATTGATGCCCATGTACGCAAATTGACGCCTGATGCTACATTTAAAGATAACGATGATTTGTTGCAGCAGTTGAAAGCGCAGAAAAAAGAACGTATTTCTTTAATGGATGTAGATGTGTTATGGTTGCGATTTGACCCTGTTATGGATATGCTCAATCGCCCTTGGGCTGCATCAATGGGCCTGCAATTTGCCCAAATCCTAAAAAAACTAGGTAGGTATGTGATTAATGATCCAGATGAATTGATACAGGCGAGTAATAAACTTTACTTAGAAAATTTTCCGCGCGAAATAAGACCGAAAACAATTGTCACGAGAAGCTACGAGGATATTCTTGATTTTCTTCAAAAGCAGAATGACAAGATAATACTGAAGCCATTGAAAGGTTCGGGTGGTAAAAATGTATTCATGATCAGTCCAAATGAGCTGCACAATCTCAAACAAACGGTAGAAGTAATAGCACGAGATGGTTATGTCATCGCGCAGGAATATCTTCCCGAAGCGACCAAAGGCGATATGCGCTTTTTCTTACTCAATGGTGAACCGATTATCATTGATAATAAATATGCTGCTGTACAGCGTGTACAACCACAAGGAGAAATACGAAGCAATATCCATCAAGGTGCCAAGCCTCAAGTGGCCGAAATCACGGACGATATTCTGAAATTGGTAAGCAAGGTCTCTGATAAATTAAGGAAGGATGGGATGTACTTCGTCGGGTTAGACATTGTAGGCGACAAAATAATGGAAATTAACGTATTCAGTCCCGGTGCATTAAATATGGCGGGTACATTAAATGAGGTAAACTATGTCGAATATTTAATCAAAGATCTGGAACAACGCGTCAAAAGCTTTTATGGAAATACGGATATGAATGTATAATTCAATACCTTTATACCAAATATCGAAGTAAAAACATGAAATTATATTCCATAGACACAGGTTTTTTTAAATTGGATGGAGGTGCCATGTTTGGTGTGGTACCTCAATCCCTGTGGCAACGCACCAATCCGGCGGACTCCAACAATCTTTGTACATGGGCCACTCGCCTATTGCTGATCGAAGATGGCAAGAGATTGACTTTGGTGGATACAGCTTTAGGTGACAAGCAGGATGCGAAATTTTTTGGGCATTACCATTTACATGGCGAAGACACGCTGGACAAATCATTGGCAAAATTAGGTTTCCATCGGGATGATATTACGGATGTTTTTTTGACCCATTTGCATTTTGATCATTCGGGTGGCGCTATAAAGCGAGAAGGCGACAGATTTGTTCCTGCTTTTCCCAATGCGCGATTTTGGAGTAATGAAAAACATTGGGATTGGGCAACTGTAAATCCTAATCCCCGAGAGAAAGCTTCCTTCCTAAAAGAGAATATTTTACCCATTCAGGAATCAGGACAACTGAATTTTCTTGAGAAAAACCAAAGCTATGATAGTCTGATCCAAGTCCGCTATGCTTATGGACATACCGAAGCTATGATGCTTCCTCAGATTCAATATAAAGACAAAACTATACTTTATATGGCCGATCTCCTTCCTTCAGTAGGACACATTCCTCTTCCCTATGTGATGAGTTATGATGTACGTCCTCTGGTGACTATGGATGAACGCCAGTCTTATTGGCAAGAGGCGGTAGATAAGGAGTATATATTGTTCTTGGAGCATGATCCTGTGCACGAGTGCTGTACTTTGCAGCAAACGGAAAAAGGAATACGCGTGAAAGATATATTCAAATTGAGTGATATATAGAAAAAAGGAAAGCAATGCTTTTCTTTTTTATTCTCCACTATACACTTTGCTTAACCACATGAATAAAGGTTCTTTTATGCCCGAAATTTTTAAATTATGATCCTGCAATAAGCTTTCAAAAATTGTGGCTATTTTTAAATCATCTCGATTGGTAAATAAGAAAAGTCCCTTATTTTGCTGCGGTTGAAACAAGAAAATATTGTGAAATCCTGTGCTCTCACCCGAATGAAACATCGTTATTTGACCATCTTGGGATTTTGTGAAAAATAACCCAAGCCCATAATGAATCCCATCCTTAACTTCAATACTGTAGGTTTCTAAATCTTTGAAAAACTGTGTCGTATACAAGGAATTATCCTTGTCAATCCATTTGGCAAAATCACGCGATGATATGTAAACACCTCCATCTCCTCGCGTTGCGGAGGTAATACTTTGGTCAGCAAAACGAAATCCTTCAGTTGTAGGTTTGTACCCGTACGCTCTATTTTCCAACGTATTTGGAGCAGATATTTGTGCAGATTGCATATCTAGCTTATCAAATATTCTTTCCTTACAAAATATCTCATATCGCTGATTTGAAATACGCTCCACGAGTAAGGACATCAAACAATAGGCGGTATTGTTGTACCGAAATTGCGTGCCTGCAGCAAAATAAACAGTGTCTATATTTTTTATCATCTCCAATACATCAGCGTCTGAGAGCTGTGTTTTTTGATCTTTGGGAATAATATTTTCATAATCCACTAATCCCGAACTATGATTAATCAAATGTTTAATCCGAATCGGAGCACATACTAAGGGAAGTTCAGGAAAAATTTCACGGATAGGCGCTTCCAAGGATATCTTACCGTCCTGTATCAATAAATAAACAGCCATAGCAGTAAATTGCTTGCTAACCGAAGCCATTCGGAATCGGGATTCTTCTGCAATAGGAATTTCCTGTTCTACATGTGCCAAACCTGTGAAAGCCGTTTTAATAGCCGCACCATTTTTAATCAGCACGATCCCGCCAGGCTGATCTGGCTTGGAATAATGTGTCTTTAAGAGTTGTTGCTCACCTTGTCCGAAAGCTATGCTATACACTAATAAGCTCAAAATGATATAGATAAGTTTGTACATGTTATAGTATTAATATTAATTCCATCTCGAAAATAAGTGTGCAATTTCCACCACTGCTCGGCGTCAATGCTTCAAAACCATAGGCAAGATGATGCGGTATGTAAAGAATCCATGTGCTACCGACTGGCATTAATGTTAAAGCCTCCTGCCATCCTTTAATTAATTCATGAACGAAGAAAGCTTCGGGCCGTTTTCTTTTGTACGAACTATCGAATACTTCGTTATTCAACAACTTACCGGAATAGTGACAAAGGACTTTATCTTTACGGCTAGGAATTTTTCCTTGGCCCGCTACCAATATTTCGTATTGCAGCCCGGATGGTAAGCTCGTCACTTCGCTACGTGTAGCATTATTTTGCAAGAAGGCCTCTCCTTCTGCCAAATTCTTGGAAGCTAAGTCTTTAATTTTTTTTAGATAGTTGTTGGATTTTGACATAGTCTAAAATAAAATAAAAAAGCCGTATATTTTGTATACGGCCCTGTCTTATTGTATTTTTTATTACTTCGTAAATTGTATTTTACTTTCCTTATAGCGTTTGATTTCTTCCGAAAGCTTACCCAATGCATAGCCCACGATCGTAATATCATCTAGCCAACCCAACACCGGAATAAGGTCAGGTATAGCATCGATTGGCGAAACTACGTACAGAATAGTCCCTACGATAATAGAAGCATTCCATGTATTAACTTTATAACGACCTTTGGAAATATCTTTGGCTATATCAATTAATACTTTGAAATCAATCACCTTATCATCCAAATTAGATGCTTTTGCATCCGCTTTAGACAAATCGTCTGAAGTCAATTGGTCTGCCTTATACGCACTAAATAACTTAAACGCTTTCTTTAAATAAGTTTGTTTCATTATTGAATTTTTTCGTTTGACTATAAATTTAATCTATAGTTTAATCTTCCTCTTCCAATCGTTGGAATGTGGCATAATCCGATTCGGCACCGGATGTATCTCCTATTTTGGCCAATAAAGCGCCGCGGTATTGATATAAGTCCGAATAATACGGATTAAGTCGAATGGCTTCCGTGTAATCGGCAATTGCGCTATTCCAATTTTCTGTCTTTTCAAATACATCTGCACGCAACACATACGGGTAGAAGTCCTCGGCATTCATATCGATAAGCATAGAATAATCGGTGATAGCCTTGTCAAATTGTTCCAATTGTTCATACAATTGAGCTCTCTCTTCATATGCTGTGGTCTTTGTGTCATCAAGTGCGATTGCTGATTCCAAATCTTGAAGAGCAGCATTGAATTCCTTTACAGCGATATACAATTTTGCACGGTACAGGAATGCATCGAAAGATTGTTGTCCCGACAGGACCAAATCCAAATCAGCTAAAGCTTTATCGTATTTCAAGACATGCGTATAAATAGCAGCTCGAGAAATAAGGATAGTCTGATCCTTACTGCTTTCAAAAGCTGTACTGTAATCATTTATAGCTTCCGCATAGTTGAAATGTTGAACCTGCAACATGGCGCGATTGATCAAGGTCTGCGGTTCATCAAGTTGATAAGGCGTTGAATTATGTAATTCGAGCAGATCATCTGACTCAAGCATTTCTCCTTGATTTTCCAACCATTCTATAAAGTGGTGATAGTTGAAATCTAAACGTTTTGCAATTTGATAATCATAAAAAGCACTTTCATCATCCCCATTGAACCGATGAATTATAGATCGGCAGGCATAGAAAAAAGGTTGTTCAGGATACATCGTGATGGCTTTGCTATATATTTCAATCGCCTGCGTATAATTTTCCGCTTGGACGGCTTGATAAGATTCTATCGCAAAACGAAGGGGTTCATTCTTATTATCGACCGGTATGTCAGCACTGATAAATGGGAACAACTGGGCACTAGCAAGTATATAGTAAGTGTTTTTTTCTAAATTCATCCTTAAACTTTAAAAGTATCTTTTTACAATTCTTAATTTATGAGTATATCTATTTTGATCTGCATTAAATATACCATGACTATCCATCTTGTCTATTCGTACCTGTGCAGAGGCATGGATAATAGTTTCTTTGTCTAGCATAACACCCACATGGGTGATCTTCCCTTGCTCATTGTCAAAAAATGCCAAATCTCCTGCTTTTATCTCAGTTAAGAAATCTACGGTGATACCAGTTTCAGCTTGCTGATAAGCATCCCGCGGTAGCGAAATACCAAAATGATTACACACAGCTTGACTAAAACCTGAACAATCTATTCCATAAATAGATCGTCCTCCCCACATATATGGAGCTTGTAAATAATATTGACATAATCCATTAAATTCCTGCTCAAAATCATCTATTCTAGCCTGTCGCAATGACCCTTCTATCTTAAAAGTATCATTTCCAATTTGGATAGTTTGGTTTTGTATACGAGTTCCGGGTAGCAAGAAAATTGTATTATCCTCTGTAATAGCTTGAGCACCTTGCAAATCTACAATGGTCGCAGTAGATTCACTAGCGAAAGTCACCGAACCAAATTGATGTTTTTGTACCCAACCTTCATAATTGGTGTCAAGGGTGCGAATTTTAACAAAGTCAATTCCTTCTTCCAACATTTTAAAACACTCGCCGAATAGAATTTGAGAAACCATTTCACTACGGTGATCCGGTTCAGCTCTGAGTGGGACAATACTTAGATTACAGGCAGATATACTCATGGGTTCTTTTATTATTTAAAACATTCAGACCTTTTTAATTGTTTTATAAAACGAAGATACTTGTTAATACCATAAATATTGATGTCATGAAAAAATTTCATAGAATTTTACTTGCAGTGGACGATTCACCGTGTACCGATAAAATTGTAACCTATGCCAAAGATATGTTTGCCTCTGAAGGCGTCTCAATAGCTTTGTTGACGGTGGTTCCGCCTACAAGTCCTGCCACATATGGTGCTGATCCCTTGCTAGGCCAGCAGCCTATTGTTGTGCCGGAGATAACAGAGATCCAACAGCATACTGCCGAAGATCATGTGCGTAAAATAGCTGCACGTTTTGATCAACAGGTTGAGACATTTACCTTCGCACGCGTAGGCAATATCCGCGAAGAAATATTACGATTAGCGGATGAATGGTCTGCGGATTTGATCCTCATGGGAACAAATGGCAGAACGGGATTTGATCATTTTATTTCTGGTAGCGTATCCGAATCAGTGATTCGTAAAGCGCATTGTCCTGTGTTGGTAATCCCTATCAATTGTAGCTAATCTGTAATATTAAACAGGATTTATTAATCGGGCTGCAAACATGCTGTCTGCACGATTATGATAGCCCTTTATCAACTCCATTTTTTCGATTTGCAAACCAAATTGATCGCCAAGATAGCGCACCATATTTTCATTCTCCTCAGCATATACTGAACAAGTCATATATACCAGAGGAGCACTCTTTTTTAGATGTTTAATCACATTTGATGCAATACTTTTCTGGAGTGTAGTAAATTCATCTAATTTTTCTTTAGAAAAATGCTGAATCATCTCTGGTGTGCGTCCCCACGTTCCAGATCCCGAGCAGGGAACATCCAAAATAATACCGTCAAACTTTTCGTCACCCAATATGGATTGTGTATCCGTAGTCAGATCCATGATTTTTTGGCGTTTGGGTGCTTTAACGTTGGCATGCTCAAAGCGTTCATTCAAGTTTCTTAAAATAGAAAGTCGAATGTCTGAAACCAACAAATTTGTATTCGGATATTTATCCAAGAACATCAAAGCTTTTCCTCCTGACGCTGCACAAGCATCCCACCAGCTTTCTCCCGCATTTGCATCCATGAAATTTATAGTATGCTGAGAGGATAAGTCCTGCACCTCGTACTTTCCTTTTAGGGAAGGAAAATCCTGCATTCTAAATCCATTGGACAAAGCAAAAGTGTTACGGCTAATTGCTGTATAATTCACTTCCTTCTGTTCAAGGGCGGTTGCCACGAAATCCTCATCTCCACGCTTGATACGTATAAATAAATCCGGCTGCGTAAAATGACTACGGATAAATTGTTCGGTATCAATTCCTTCGGAAAGATGATCCACAAAAGGAAATACGTCTTCCAAATTAAATCCTATCGTAGATTCTAGCAAAGAAATTTTTTCTGGTACGGACTTGGAAATATGTTGGGCTATATCGGGAAGATACAAGGAGACTAAGGCAGACTCGGATTCACAAAGAAACTCTGCGTAGACGAGCTTATCCGTATTGGATAAATGCTTAAGGGCATTTCCTAACCTGAAAAAATTATAAATAAAACGAGAGGTCATCCTTCTATCGGATGACCCCATTTGTTTATTTTCTTTAAAAAATCGTGTCAGATATCGCGCTAATGGTTCATTTTTCGCATATCCGTCAAGCGCTTTTTCAAAATTTCGAATATAGAGCGCTACACGTTTTTCATTTATTGCCATAGTATGTTATTGTAATTGGAATGAACCGTGCATGTATTCTTTATAAGAAACAGCTTCATTAGTAAACCCCCAATTTTCATTATATACAAATTTGTACGAATTGTAAAGTCCCGTATAACTTTCTGATTCCAGCTTAGATTTTAAGTTTTCGGCACCATGTTTATCCATCATTTTCCCAAAATATTGTGCGATATCATATCCTTTGTAAGACTGATCCGACGGAAAAACACCGAATTCCTGTTTGTATAAATCTCTAAAATTACGCGCTTGATTAGTCCAACTTTTTAAATTGCTTTCGGCTGTAATAATAGGACGAAGATTATAAAAATTCGAATGCGTGCCAAAATCAAATCTATCCCATAGTGGATGACCATACAACCGGATTGAATAAAATGATTCAGACGATTTTTTAGATAAGTTTGAAATAAGATTATTCAAGTTCGTCTTATCTGTCGTGCCACTTATGATTTGATTAGTGCCCGTCGTAGAAAGTTTTTCATTCAATTGAGCCAGGGTAGACACAGATACGATATTGGCTTGAGGATTTGCAGCTTTAATAGCGCTAGACATGCCGTCCAAAAATTGTCTACTATCGTTGTCAGAAGCCTGATAAATGATAATTACATCGCCCGTGAGATGGTCGCTTGCTACGCGACTAGCTATACCTTTGGAATGTGACTTTATAGATGGAGTCACCGTTACCAAATTGTTTAAGCCAAATTCGGACGCAGGTGATGCCGCTAGTGGATTGACAATAAGTTTGTTTTTATCGGCTAGATTATTGCCAAAAGCTTTAATTTCTATCGGGTAAACAGGACCAATGATAATACCAGAGTTTGCGATCTCCTCAGATGATGCTAAAGTGGAGTTGTAATAGGTATTGTCTTTAGAATCAATGACTTTTAAGTTAAACGTCTTATTGTTCAAAGCACGTAAACCTAATTCAAATCCTTGATAGAAATCCAATGCTAGCGCAGAGCGTTTTACATCTTTCTCTTCTACACCTGTTCCGCTGATATTATCGAGCTGAAAAGGTAAAAGCAATGCGATAGTACGTTCAGCAGCTATTTTCTTCGCTTTTGCAGAATTTCCCTTTTCACTTGCTTGATTTTCAGTGTTATTTTGCGCCGTATTATTTTCGGTGCCACTTACTTGACCTATCGAGCCTGGAGCTCGCAATACCGTACTTCTAGGAGTACAAGCTGACACTCCTAAAAGTATGGTTAAGGCATATGTGATATAAGATTTTTTCAATTTTCTATTCCCACTCAATTGTTGCTGGTGGTTTTGAACTGATGTCATAGACAACTCTATTGATTCCTTTAACATGATTTATTATTTCATTTGAAATCTTGGCCAATAATTCATATGGTAAGTGAATCCAATCTGCTGTCATTCCGTCCAATGAACCTACAGCACGTAAAGCAACAACATGCTCATATGTACGCTCATCGCCCATTACGCCGACAGATTGTATAGGCAAAAAGATTGATCCAGCTTGCCATATTTTATCATACCACCCAGATTCCTTTAGATTACGTATATATATGTCATCAGCCTCTTGCAAAATTCGTACCTTTTCTTCATTAATGTCTCCTAAGATACGAATTCCTAGACCTGGACCTGGAAATGGATGTCTATTTAGAATGTTTGGATCAACTTCTAGTGTAGCTCCCACACGACGTACTTCGTCTTTAAATAATGTTTTTAGAGGTTCGATTACCTTTAACTTCATGTAGTCAGGCAAGCCTCCTACATTGTGGTGTGATTTGATGGTAGCCGATGGACCTTTTACAGATATTGATTCGATAATATCCGGGTAAATCGTACCCTGACCTAACCACTTCGCTTCCGCTCCCTCAGGTAATTCTGCCTGAATATCTTTAGATGCTTGATCAAAAACATCAATAAATGCACCACCAATAATTTTACGTTTTGCCTCAGGCTCAGTGACACCTTTCAACTTGCCGTAGAATAATTCTTTTGCATTTACGCCTTTGATATTCAGACCCATATTCTTGTAAGAATCTAATACCTGTTCGTATTCATTCTTACGTAATAAACCATGATCTACGAAGAAACAATGTAAACGTTCACCGATAGCATGGTGCAATAATACAGCCGCTACAGTAGAGTCTACACCGCCAGATAATGCCATGATTACATGATCGTTACCCAATTGCTCTTTAAGTTCTTCTATAGTTGTTTCAACGAAAGATTCCGAAGTCCAATCCTGCGCACATCCACAGATATCTACCACAAAGTTTTTGATCAATATTTGACCATCTGTACTATGCGTTACTTCAGGGTGAAATTGAATACCGTATGTTTTAGTTCCTTCGACATGATACGCAGCTACGCGAACTTTGTCTGTACTTGCTATAACCTTGAAAGTGGATGGCACATCTTTAATGGTATCGCCATGAGACATCCAAACCTGTGATTGTGTAGGAATCCCTTTCAATAATGCGTTTGCATCATCTACAAATTGTAGATTCGCTCTTCCATATTCACGGATTTCGGATGGTAATACCTCACCACCACTTTGCTGGGCGAGATACTGTGCTCCATAACAAACACCAAGTAAAGGAAAGCGGGATTGAATAGATTTGTAGTCAATTTGAGGAGCATCCTCTTGACGTACAGAGTAAGGACTTCCAGAGAAAATAACGCCTTTCACGTTATCATCAAAATCAGGGACTTTATTAAATGGATGAATTTCACAATACACATTTAATTCACGTACGCGACGTGCGATCAACTGTGTATATTGTGACCCAAAATCAAGGATAATAATTTTTTCAGACATAGTGCAAAGGTACAATTTAGCTGTCAAATCTGAGAAGTATAATTATGACATTTTTAACATATAATTCATCCCTCCTTCCAACCAGATGAAATGGATGGGTTATTTAAAAAGACAAAGCCAACAATATGTTGGCTTTGCTACTGGTTTTTATCTAACTTATTTTTCTGTAGGTAAGTTCTTAGTCTCACTGATAGCTTTGTAATTTCGAAAAACTTCGATTTTTCCATTATCTATATAGGTGAGTATTAATTCATTGTTTTGTATAAGAACTCCATATGCTTGGTAATCTGCATAGGTATCGTTTTGAAAATCTTTTTCGCTAGCGTAGCGCACAAAATAGGGCTTATTGCTAATTTCTTTGATTCTGTAAAACCAAGGTTCTGTATTGAACTTATCCTTTTTGGAAGAATAAAGATCGTATCTATTATCTCCGGCGAATTCAAATGTAAAATAAGTGTTCTGAGATCGGTAAGTTGATTCTCCCGCATACTTAAATAAATCCAACTGCCAATAACCCTCCTTGATCACCTTCTGAATCTCTTCAGCAGTGGTGGCATTCAATACCACATCATCCATATTGTCTTCCTCGCAAGAAAACAAAGTAAACAAGGATACCAAAATAATAGTAAAAAATTGTCTCATACAGGTTAGTTTAACAATAAGATTTAATTTAGAAAAAAAGGTTTAATCACGAAATGTATCTTTTTTGCAATTTTTTATACCTACTAAAAAAGCTTCTTTTGTGAAGAGACTTTTTGATGAGGATAAAACTATTTTCCGTACAGCTCATTCAACTCATTAGCTAGGCGAATCCCGGCTTTAAGAAGTGCCTCTTCCATCGGATATTTAAAATCGTAAATGTACTTGTAGCTCAGGTTTGCATTATGCTCCACATCGGCATATATTTTATTGGATAATTGATGTGTTTCGTACAAGGCTTGCTCAAATGACACATTGTATTTCTTGTAATAATTTTTGTCGTGTATGTCTAATACATAAGCATACTCCATAAAACTATATTTTTCATTGTCTACTAAATCAGAATCCCAAACTCTGTGGATATTGGTTTTGCGACCAAAGTACATGACTTCAATTTTGTTGCCTCCCAAATCTTCCGCGCGGCCTACGTGCATTGGCTGGTGTGCATCCGCAAATAAGTGGATGATATAATATAAATGTTGTTGCTGCTGTTGTAACGTTAGATCCTTTTGAGTTTTCACTTGAGACTTCACGCGCAAATACGACTTATACAAATTGTCTTCCGGCGAAGCTAATAAGGCTTGATTGAATTGCTCAAAATTCAAGTTAGCAGGCGTATTAACAAAGTGCCAAGACCCCGTTTTATTCAATTGAGGATCAGGATCAGATTTAATAAAATCTGCCCAATTGGACCAATAGGCGATTTTTTGGTTGCCAATAATTTTTTTAATATTCTTTTTCGTCTTTTTGGTAAGGTGTCTTTCAGCGATTTCAGCAATTACCCGATGTCCTGTCATTCCCCACGCCTGCGCCTTTTGGAATTGCCCTAAAATCATACAAACTGCCAATACAAATACTGCACTGATCTTATTTTTCATATCTATACTATTTAAAAATGTCAAATGAATACTTCGCCATAGACCAAAACTCATCTAAGGCAATAATGCGTGGTTTAAAAAAGCTAATCAGATTGGGCCAATGCTCTTTGTTGAACACCGAAATTTTAGCGATAGAAGTCGATATTCGGGCTGTTTTTTTACCATTTTCGTCATAATAGACCTCATCCCATTCCCAATCTTCGGCTACAGTGCTGGAAAACACATTTTTCAATTCTTTGAATTGATCAAACATCAATTGGCGGATAGCATCATCAGGATGAGTGATTTCGATGTATATACTCGCGGTTTTGTTTGTGGCCTCCAGACGAAAGTACAGGGTCTTGATACCCGTCTTGTAGTTGACCCAATTTACTTTTTCGTAATCTGCGGATGGTACTACGGACATGTATTGTCCAAAAGTAGTCCAAAAATTCTCTTTTAATCGCTTAGCTTCTTCTTTTGAATACAAAACCTTTTTTTGACAAAAATATAAAATTGGACAAACTTTTGCAGTCACTATTTTGTTAAACTTAAAAAGCTAACTTAATGGATAAGAAAAAATCTTTGTTTTTACTCACAGCGGCTGCAGCAGGTGCAGTCATTTATAATATCTGGAGACCGGTTAAATCCGATTTGCCAGTCATTCAGGATTTTGATATGGAAAAATATTTGGGTGAATGGTATGAAATTGCCCGATTGGACTTCTTTTGGGAAAAAGGCTTAAAAAACGTACGCGCCCATTATTCCTTACAGGAAGATGGAAGCATTAAAGTCATAAATTCGGGTATAAAAATCAAAGATAACACACCAAAGGAAAGCACCGGTAAAGTTAAGTTTGTGGGATTGCCTCACGAAGGAGCCCTTAAAGTATCCTTCTTTGGACCATTCTACTCAGGATATAATGTCATGCACATTGGCGGAGATTATGAATATGCGTTGGTATTCGGTGAAAATTTGGATTATATGTGGATATTATCACGTACCAAAACCATTACTCCGGAACTTCAGTCTAAATATTTGGAGTATGCTAAAAGCGCGGGATACAATACAGAAGCATTAGTATGGACTATACAAGAATAAATCTCTATCCGTATAAGTCATTAATAACATTAAAATCAACTTGGTGATCCATTGCTATGACATGTGCAATCTCACGAAGATGCTCCTCGGTAATACGATTACCGATTCCCTTATTGTACAGGGAGATCAAAAAGTAGGCATACTCTTCCTTTAATTTTTTGTCAATGCGGTGATTGTTGACATTATAATTGAGGATGCTTACCGCAAAAGTACCAAAGTCTTCTAAAGAGAATCGTTGGTATTTCGCGAAGAATTGGAGCATATATTTCTCGAAATCTTGTTCTAATTGCTTACTTACTTCTATATCTATCATAAAAAAGAGGCATATCATTATTCGTGATATGCCTCAAATGTAATCATTTTAGATTATTTTATTTTCTAACGCTAACTGACACGCGACGATCTACAGCACGTTCCGCATCGGATGCTTCAGCCGATACAGTTGCAAATTCCGAACCATAACCTTCAGCATCAACCACTTGACTGCCTAGCCCTTTCTCTTCCAAAAACTTTTTCACAGCTTCTGCACGCTCTTCAGATATTTTTTCATTTATATTCTCATCACCCGTTCTGTCTGTATATCCACCAATTTTGATTTTAGCATCTGGGAACATACGAAGTATAGCAGCAATATTATCTAATTGTTGGCGGCTATCTTCAGTAACGATAGCTGTATTTGTTTCAAAATTTAAATTATCAAAATCAAACCATTTGTTTTCAAGCTCGGAATCGGACATGTTTTTATAATCCGACTGTAGGAAAGCGATCAGTTGCTCTTCGATACCAGCAGGATATGCTTTAAGGGTATTACCATCCGGTAAAGTAACATCGACAAATTCTCTATCGGCTGGCACTTGCATTTGACTGGTATCAACATTAGTGGTCGCAGTCGTATCTCTTAATACTACTTCGTCCTTGTTTTCGCAGCCTTTACCGAAAAACAACCACAGTCCCAATAAAATTAATGGTATCAATAACCACCACCAGCCTGCTCCTTTCCGTCCCTCTTCTACGGGAGGTACTGGCGCGTGTGTAGCAACAGGGCGCGCAGGAGGTATTGTATGCTCTACAGTAGATGGCTGTTCAACAGGAGAAGGTCGATCGTTGGGAACCGTGACAGGCGGAGGTGTATGAACAGGTTCATCGGCCTCAGCAAATACAGAACCGAACGTACCTAAGCCTAACCCGGTAGGTAAGGCTGCGGCAAAGCCTGAACGATTTGCATTTAAAGCGGAAGAGATGGATTCCGAATCCCAATTCGAGCCATTGTGCGTGATACCTGCCAATGCAGCAGGCAAGGTCGCTCCCATCAATCCTGCAATGGATTCATTACGCATTCCCAAATAAGAAGCTATGGAACTGATTATCCCAGGTAATCTTTCACCAAATATTGACGTCAACAGATTTTGTGTTTCATACTTAGAATTATCTGTTCCAGCAGGAGTTCCGAAATAGTTCCCAAACAAATCATTGGTGTCAAACGAACTCAAGAGCTGTCTCCCCGATTGTAAGATATTCTGCAATCCATCGCTGGTCTTTCCTTGCAACCCTAAAAAGATTGTTGGAATTGTTAAATCTAAGCCTTTGCTGATGGCATCAGGAGATTCGCCCATATTAGCACCCAGTTTGTTGAGCACTTCAGGTGTGAAGTAAGATTTTACCGTATTAAGAATGTTATTTTCCATTGTGTATTTATATTGGTAATAAAAGGAAAACAAGTAATATGCATAAATGTTTGAGCCATACTTTTTTAGATTTATTAACATGTTCTTTATATTGAAATCTTATATTTGAGAATAACTTACAATTATATAATCATGAACATTAAATTTTTTACTACTACTTTTCTAAGCTTATTACTTTTTATTTCGACGAGCTTTGCGCAGCCAAAGTATATATTTTACCTTATTGGAGATGGAATGGGGCTCAATCACGTCAACCTAGCTGAAATATACTCAGCAGAGTTGCAAGGGCGAATTGGTTATCAACCCTTAGCTTTTTCTCAATTTCCATATGTAGGTTTTGCTTCAACAAACTCGGCTTCGAGCTCCATCACCGATTCAGGTGCCGGAGGAACTGCATTAGCAGTAGGTAAGAAAACACATAACGGAGTGATAGGTATGGATAGTGCAGCTACAGTGCCTCAAAGAAGTATCGCCTATGCCGCCAAAGAAGCAGGTTTAAAAGTGGGTATCACGACAAGTGTAAGTATCGACCATGCTACACCTGCAGCATTCTATGCACATCAGCCTAAAAGAAGCTATGCCTATGAAATAGCGTCCGAAATTCCGACATCAGGATTTGATTTTTTCGCAGGTTCAGGCTTTGTGAGTCCGATTACTACTTTTGATAAAAAATCAGTAGAAGATATTCATACACTTTTGGCGACAAAGGGATATACTATCGTACGCGGTAAGCATGCATTGCGTAATGATAACCATGCCGGTAAAAAAATCGTATGGTTAAATAATGAATCACAAGATAAGGATGCTTTAAAATATGCTATAGATCAGACAGCAGAAGATATGTCCTTAGAAGATATTACCAAAGGTGCAATTAAAGCGCTAAGCCACAATAACACAAAAGGATTTTTCTTGATGGTCGAAGGCGGAAAAATAGATTGGGCCTCCCATGCTAATGACTGTGCTACGACAGTGAAAGAAGTGTTGGACTTTAATAAAACAGTCCAAGCTGCTTTTGATTTTTATAAGAAACATCCAAACGAAACATTGATAGTCGTGACGGCTGACCATGAAACAGGAGGATTATCACTTGGTAATGGCCCTTCATCACTAAATTTGAAAGCATTGGCTCATCAAAAAGTATCGCAAGGTGCACTGTCTACGCTTATCGGTAATATCCGTAAGAGCCAACCAAATGCAACTTGGGACGAAGTGAAAAATTTAATTGCAGAAAACACAGGTTTGTGGACTAATCTTAAAGTTTCTGAGGCAGATGAAAAAGAGATAAAGGCAGCGTATGAAAAAAGCTTTGTCAACCACCAAAACGAAACATCGAAAAGTCTCTATGCTAATGACGATAAAATTGCGTCTTTGAGTGTACGTATTTTGAACAAAATTGCCAATGTTGGTTGGTCTTCAACGAACCATACAGCAGCCTATGTGCCTGTGTATGCCATAGGTGTCGGTGCAGAGGTATTCAATCAAAAAATGGATAATACCGATATACCAAAGAAAATAGCAGAAGCAGCTAAATTCAATTTCAATTAATATAAAAAAAGGGTTATCTAAAAAACGATAACCCTTTTTTTGCTTTAAGCCTAGTTATTCAGTGAGCAGCTATACATAGTCTACCAATGAAATTACATTATTACTAAATCGGTGTAACCTGCCCTCTCCTTTCAGAAATTCCAAATTGATTACAAAAGAAAATCCTGCTACTTCCCCTCCCAACTTCTCGATTAACTTTGCAGCTGCCACGACAGTTCCACCTGTAGCAAGCAAATCATCATGGATCAAGACTTTTGTTCCGGGCAAGAAAGCATCTTCATGGATTTCTATAGTCGCTTGACCATATTCTAATTTATAAGACTCGGCAATAGTGTGAGCCGGCAATTTGCCTTGTTTGCGGATAGGAATAAAAGGAATTCCTAGTTTATTCGCCAACATCATCCCAAAGAGAAAACCACGACTTTCGATCCCTGCGATAACTTGTACATCTAGTGATTTCACATACTCCACGAAGGCATCAGTTATCTCACTACACAGTGTAGCGTTTTTCAGAATTGGGGTAATGTCTTTGAAAACAACACCGGGTTGGGGGAAATCTGGAATATCTCGAACTACCGCTTTTAGCTTCTCTTCTAACATTTTTTTAAAAACTCTAAATACGGTTCAATTTTACGCAAAAATTCTGGATCAAGCCCTTTATTTTGTGATAAATTGCGCATATCAGTGTACGGACCATGTTCATTTCTAAAATTGACAAAGAGCTGCGCTTGTTTTTTATTGATATACGGATGTTTGGACAAGGCGTTAATATCAAGGGTGTTAATTTCTAGCTTTTTAATTGGGTGACCTGCCAGCTCCAGCTGTTCGGCTATTTGTTGGAATGTTTCTTCGGATATCCCATAAACCTCCTTAAGCTGTTTTAGATCGTGGAAACTTCCTAACCCATCCCGAAATTTAACATTACGGGAAGCTAGCACGGACCCGATACCGCGTAATGATTTGAATGCTGGGGTGTCAGCTTCATTGACTTTTACAATAACTTTCCTGCTATTACTTTCAGAATATTTGGTTGGGCGTTCCGTAGGCTGATAGACTGTAGCTGTCTTTTGTGGAGTAGAGATTGTGATGTAAGGTTCTAATCGGGCATAATCCCGTTCGGATATAGAGTAGATTTTTCGGAGATCTTCTTTATTGAAAAACTTACCACCTTTAGCGACGTAATTGGTTATCACCTTTATTTGCTTTGCGCTGAGGCCCAATTGTGTCCATTCTTCAGGAGAAATAGTGTTCGGGTCAAATTTGAAATAGTGAATTGAAGCTGTTGGATTTGTAGAAGGCCTGCGTTGAGATTCTTCGAATACCTCGTTAATGGCTGCTTCAGTAAGGACTGCCCCATCATCTAGCTTGGTCAATTCAAACTTAATCGTATTTTTCGGGATAAACTTCCGATAAATAAATATCAATATATTGATGCTAAATATACCCAGTGTAAGTACGATTAAGCCATACCTTTCAGCAGTATTAAAATGAAAATATTTAAAGAACTTTTTCATGGGGAAAATCAATCTTTAAAATATCTTAAATTGCTCAACAATTACATGTGATTACGTTAAATTTGCAAAATATCAATTTGATTTGAAAATGTATTTTATTCATGCCCCTTTTTTCTTACGCTGGTATTATCCGAATGTAACTTGGAATAAGTCGAGGCAGGATAAAAAACTATACTTGACATTTGATGATGGACCGATACCGGAAATTACGCCCTGGATATTGGATACATTAAATAAATACCAAGTCAAAGCGACATTTTTCTGTGTAGGCGAAAACATCAAAAAGCATACTGAAATATTCGAAAGACTGATTAGCGAGGGGCATCAAGTAGGTAACCACACTTTTCATCATCTCAAAGGATGGAAACATTCGGACGAAGAATATATAGAAAATGTGTACAAGTGCCATGAACTGACTGCTTCTACCCTATTTCGTCCTCCCTATGCAAGGGCTAAAAAATCACAATTGAGAAAGCTGAAATCAGATTTTGAAATCATTTATTGGGACGTGCTATCAGGAGACTTTGATACCAAGATAACAACGGAGAAGTGTTATCAGAACGTAATTAATTATACTAAAAATGGCTCTATCATTGTCTTTCATGACAACATTAAAGCCATTCCTAGGGTTAAATATGCACTACCTAAGGTGCTTGAATATTTTTTAGCTAAAGGATATACATTTCAGACCCTTTAGTCTTAATTAAATGAAATTCTAAAACCGTAAATCTTACTGCTGCTTACACTAAAATAACCTAGCGCACCATTGGAAATATTAGATTTAGGATTTGCGGGAGCTGCACTTCCGGGATTGATAGACTGCAGATCATTCCAATAATCATACACACCTTTGTCGATTATCTGTCTCCTTACGGTAACAGTGTCGCCCAACTCAATACTATTTTTACGGTCAGAAAGTTCATGTGTAACTATTAAACCATCATTGAATTTATCATTAAACACACTGGCGAAACTAAAATCTTTTCCATTAATGGAAATATTATATTTATAATAGTTAGGAACATTTTTAGGATCTTCAAATTTCAATGAAACGGAATACAACGTATCTGTAAATATTACATCTTCTGTAATTCCCGTCGATCGGACATCAATATAGTCATGCATATACGAAGATGACTCGAATATCTCCCCATCTATATTCACGGTCAGATTATAATTAGTCGTTTCTTTCGGTTTGAATGGTGCTGTATACTTACCGTTTGCTTGATGGGTAAATGTATAAGTCGTTCCCTTGTCATCGCGAACATTGATGACTGCGTTACTCACTGGAGTATTTTTAACAGGAGCATCGAAAGCTACAGTTTCCGACACATAGATGGCTTGTTCGTCACTTAAGTTTGTCAGATCGGCTTCGATCACATAGCGTGAATCAGCTTCATTCAGATCTATCTGAATCAGCTCCTCGCACGAAACTAAGCTCAAAGCAGCGAATATGAAAGTAAGGTGTAAAAATCTCATAACTAAAATTTAAAGTTCCAAGTTACTGAAGGAATAATTCCAAATAAGGCTATTTTATAAGCTTCTGTAATGTTGGCATTATCATCATTCTCTCTAAAATCTATGATATAGGCATTTTTGCGATTATAAACATTATACAATCCAAAAGACCAGCTTGATTTAAAACGTTTATTAGTTTTAATAGGATCGTAGGTCGCCGACAAATCTAAACGGTGATAATCCGGCATCCGATATTCATTGCGCTCTGTATAATAAAATATAGTACGACCATCCACTTCATATTTTCCACTTGGAAATGTAATAGCATTACCGGTGTAATAAACAAAATTAGCACCTAAATTCCACTTTTCACTCAATTGATACAATCCCACGACCGAAACATCATGTGTACGATCTTGGCGTGCATTAAACCATCTGCCTTCATTAATTTGATCAAACTGACGCTCGCTCTTTCCTAAAGTATAACTCACCCAACCATTCAATCTTCCTTTGGTTTTGCGCAAATAAAACTCAAGACCATAAGCTCTACCTCTACCATACAGCAACTCGCCTTCCAAGTATTCATTAGCTTGCAGATCAGCGCCATTTCGGAAATCTATCTGATTCCCCATATATTTATAAAATCCCTCTAAAGAGAATTCATACGTATTGTTATTAAAATTTCTAAAATAACCTGCAGCCACTTGATCTGCATATTGAGGCTGTATATTGATGCTACTCAACACATATTGATCCGTCGGCAATGAAGATGTCGTGTTGGTCAATTGGTGAAGATTCTGTACAATACGATTGTAAGAAGTTTTCACACTTTGGGTCTCATTCAGAATAAATGATGCCGATAAGCGTGGTTCCAGATTAAAATGATGCTTTATAATATTAGAGTTGGTAAGTTTTTCTTCACCCACTGGCTCTCCATCCTCATCATAGGTATAAAAAGTACCTGGACCTTGTACCATGAAGTCAGTAGCCCGTAAGCCATACAACATTGCAAACCAGGATACGGGATTCCATTCGTGAGAAATATAACCAGCTAGTTCTAAGCCGTGACGGTTTTCTATATTGATACTATTTACAGCCGAATTAGCGCGCGCATTAAGGCTTGCTGGTGAAACCTTTTGCTTCAACGCATTGAAACCAAACTTGAATGTACTTTTGCTATCCGCATAATACGAAAAATCTTGTTTCAAATTAATGTTCTCAATTTTTGAAGCTATAACAAAATCACTGTTATCATTATTAACATTTACATTGTATGTGAAATCACTGTATATAAATGAAGTATTGCTGAAGAGTTTTTGATTAAAAATATGATTCCAACGAACTGTTGCCGTAGCGTTACCCCAGTCAAAACTAAACAAATCACCATAGCCAAGGTCATCCTTTCCGAAATACCCCGAAGCATAAAGTGTGTTTCGCTCGTTAAATCTATAATTGATTTTTGCATTCAAATCATAGAAATACAGCTTACTGTCCTTGACTGTCTCATTACTGGAAGCCTTCAAAAATACATCTGCATAGGTACGTCGGCCGCTGATCATAAATGAACTTTTATCCTTTTCGATAGGTCCCTCCAATTTCAATCTAGAAGCGATAAGCCCAATTCCACCTTCGGCAGCGAAATTTTTGTTATTGCCATCTATCATGTGTATATCCATTACCGAGGAAATACGTCCACCATACTGTGCAGGTATACCTCCTTTGAAGAGTTCGACATCTTTAATGGCATCCGAATTAAAAGTCGAAAAGAATCCCAATAAGTGCGATGCATTGTATACGGTAGCTTCATCCAATAATATCAAATTCTGGTCTCCACCGCCTCCGCGCACATAAAAATTGGATGACCCTTCGCCCCCTTTACCTACTCCAGGTAGCATTTGAATGGTTTTTAATATGTCACGTTCGCCAAATAATACAGGCACATTCTTAATTTCTTCGATTGTGAAATTCAGTGCACCCATTTGTGGGCTGGTGACATTTTTATTTTGTTTTCGCCCCGAAATGACTACTTCCTCAATTTCACGTCCTATAGGAGATAGTTCAAAGTTGAACCGTTTTTCCTCATTCGGATTAATTGTTCTCTCCAAGGGCACATAGCCTACATACGAAATCACTAGTGTACTCTCACTGTTTTCAAGTTCTAATGAAAAAAAACCATAACTATTGGTACGTACAGCGCGATTAGCCTCCTTAGATTGCACCGTCGCCCCGATCAATACTTCGCCCGTGGATGCATCTTTTACATATCCACTAATATTAATCTTTGCCTGCGCCCAAACATTTCCATAAAATAAACTGGCGACTAAAATTAGTGCGTAATAACGAAACATATATTTATTTATCTGTTAGTGTCTAAAAAATTGATCGAAGAAAGCCATTTGATAATTAATAGACTGCACCCAATACTCCCAATTGTGCTTGCCTGGCATTGTCAAATAGCTGTGTGTGATATTTAAATACGTTAATTTACGATGTAACTCTTCATTTACCGCAAAGAAAAAATCATCATATCCACAATCAATAAAAATTTTTAAGCTGTTAGGCTTAATCTGATGGAGCATCTCCATTACGGTATGTTCCGTCCATTTGTCTTTATTTGTGCTGTATTCACCTAATCGCTTGCTCATTTCCCAGTTATTAGGAAATGGTCTAATATCTACGCCACCTGCGGTGCTACCTACAGCTCCATAAATATCCTGATGACGAATAGCGAGGTACAATGCACCATGACCGCCCATACTTAATCCCGTGATGGCACGTCCTTCTTTTTGTTTACATACTTTATAGTTCGATTCGATAAAGTTTATCAATTCTTTACTTACGAATGTCTCATACTGAAAATCTGGTGTTGTATCCCAATACCAGCTGCCGATACCACCATCGGGACATACGACCATATAATTATAACGATCGACTAATGTCTTGATGTATGGCGCACGATTTACCCAATTGGCATAATCTCCGCCATAGCCATGCAAGAGATACAAAGTTGGAATAACTTTATCTTTTGAATTATCGGGTCGGATTACTACTGTTTTAATGTTTTTGTTCATGCTGGCAGAAAATACTTGAACCGTATCTACTGTGGCCGCAAAACTCGTATTTCCAAAAATTAAAGCAACAATAAAAGCAAAAAAATAAAGGTTTTTCATGATATTAAAATTCGTATTTGTAAAGATAGGAATCCAAACCAAATGGACGCTCAGAAATTGTATATAAAAAGCGATTATATAAATCAAAACAAATGGCTTCCCCTTGTGGTTCGATGATATAAGGAATTATTTGCGGGGTTTGAGACATCGTTTCAATAACAGACTGCCCATTTTGCCTTTCCCACATATAGATAGTCGTTAAATTTTTAGCTACTATATATTTTCTATCTCCCGAAATATCAGCTGAAGTCGTAAATGTAAAGGGTAATGTCAGTAAAGGTCGAAGCGTATGCGCAGTCGATCCGTTTAAATCAAGGGGTAAACTGAACACTGTCGATTCGAAATCTCTTTTGGAAGTAATATATAGTTGATGGTCCGTCGGATCCACGAAGATAGCTTCAGCATCTCGCCTTTTATCACTGTATCGAACCTTTATTTCTTTCAGCAAAGGGACTCTAATTGTATTCAAACTTTTAGATATCGTTACCTGAGGTTCTTCGATCACATACAACGAGAGTATCTCTCTATTTCTTAGATTATTTCCTATATCAGCAAGAACCAAATATTTCTTATCATCAACTTGAAAACGAGCTATATCCTCAACATCAGTAAATTTAACACCCTCTACCTCAACTTTTACTTTAAGATTTGCGGTGGAATCGATGAGATATACAAAAGGACCATCACCGCTATCATTATGTACCCAGAAATATCCTTCTCCATAGCCATAAGGCGTAATGCCTGATATTTCGGTTATCAGTGCGCTTTTTACCTTGCCTAATTTTTGCGGGCTTTGTGCCCAGCCTGCCTGTGGCAAGCAAATAGTGCTCAGGAGCAGCATGCAGACAATGGAAAATATTTTAGTACACTTCATGTTTTAGTTTTTATCAAATAATAAAGCTCCACTCACATTCCAAAAACTTTGGCTATCGCCTTCGGCTGCACCTTGCGGAATATGGACACGAATTTTATGTTTGCCGGCTTTAAGATCTCCCAAATCTATATAATTTGGGTAAGTAATGGTGCCAGGACACCAGTTGGAACGGCTCAAATCAGAGGATGACAAACCGCTATCAAAGTTGCCGGACACGGGATTGTACAGTCTATAACTGCCACAATCTACGCGCCATGGAGTAAATTTGAAAACTAAAGCATCGTTTAAAAAAATTGAATTAACCTTCGGCACAAATTCATCGCCATTCCACCAACCACCATGTCCCGTTGTTATATACCTTAAACGAGCATTCTTTATATCTGACTTCAACTTAAATTCGACTACTAAACCTTTTTCCGAACCAAATAAGGTAGGATACGTCTGTCCGCCCATTTCCATGACATTGGTTGTATTGAAAAGTGATAATGCTTGTGTATGATTGCCGTAGTTTGAATTGCCAGGATGTATCGTCAATTCCAAACTAACGATGTGACCTCCTTTGTCATAGTTGCCAATATACGTTCCTACATATATCTCTTTACCGGACATCGTATGCAAAAATTCAGACACATCTTGTCTATAAGTCACTGAATCTTGCCACGTTTTACCTTTTAATGTCAAGCGATCATTAAAATGCGAAACGCCGAACGGTGTGAAAAAGCGCATCAACTCAAATATTGGAGAAAAGCTCACGGTACGAACCATACCCAAATAATTTTTGCCATCACCTACATCATACTTCGGTAAGGTGACCATGCCCTTGTTCATGCCATCCAAAAAGGTTAGATCTTGGTCCTCGGCAATCATAAACACTGACCCAGTTCTGTCGTAGGCGTCACCATTGGATTTTTCCACCAATTCTATGAATGCTTGGCTATCTTCCGAGACTTCCGGAACCTTTATTTTTCGCAATATTACTGTTCCTTCCGCAAACCGTAATACCGAATCTGATTTTAAATTATCCAGATCAAAACAAATTTTTTCGTCCCGGAATATGGGTATCTGGATAAATTTACTTTTCCAAACCTCGTCTCGATATGTAAGTATATCTAACGTCATTTCAGAATTGGGAAAAGAATATCCACTGGGAAATGCTTTTACCTGTTCAATATTCGTAGCGATGAGCCCCGAATTACCATTCCGTGTATATTCCAAGACCAACCCCTGATCCAATCCGATATCATTTGGCGACGCATGAATTCCCAGTGAGGTGGTGTAATAAATATCTATAGCATTGGAGTTTATGGAAGTTGCCGATTTCTTTGCTTTATATCCTACGATCTCTTTTTGCTCATCTTTGGCTTGAAAAGTATTTTTGCTGAAACTGGAGGAATCGGCTGTGATGACGGTCTTGCCATTCGCAAAAGTTGATTTTTTGTATATGATCCGTTTAGCCACGTCTACTATACTTTCTTCGACGGTTCTGCTCGGCGCTTTATTCAGCATACTTTCACGGGTAATGATGCTCTTCTTGCTATCCGCAAAAACTATAATGGGATCATTCCCTACAATTTGTCCATTGCGTGTAGGCTTATATGTGATTTTATATACCTGCGCGGAGCTGGCTAGGAAAATAAAATTGGTAAACAGCAGAAATACTAATCTTTTCATAATAATAGTAGGTTTATAGGACTTCAATAACAGTTCCGTCCACGGTTGGATGAGATACACAGATCAAGCATCGTCCGCTTTCTACTTCTCTATCTGTCAATACCTCATTATAATCCATATTTACAGCGCCATGCTCGACTTGGGAAATGCATGTGCTACACATCCCCGATTTGCAGGAGTACGGTAATTTGATTTTATTGGCCAAGCCCACATTTAGAATGGTTTCGTTCGCAGGAACCACCAAATCATAATCTTGTCCATTGAATTTGATCGTAACCCGATAAGGTGTCGTATCCACCACTTCTTCCTCTCGCTCATCATCATCCTCTTCTTCTTCCGGAAAATAAAAAGTTTCTCTGCGGACATTGGCATCCGGAAAACCCATGCCCAAAAGGGTGAATCGAACCAAATCCATGTAAAACAAAGGTCCACAAGTATAGAATATGGCTTCATCGGGTGAAGTATTCAAGTGCGCATTTACCAATGCAATCAAATATTCTCTATTTAGGCGAGCCTTAGCTAGATTTTTGGAATTGGACCATATGTATTCTATTTCCAAGCGATCGGGATACTGTGCTTGCCATGCCATAAGTTGATCATAGAATACGGTGCTTTCTTTGGAGCTATTGCTGTAGATCAAGACTACTTTAGTCTGATTTTCTTGCGTTAAAGCTGTTTTCAAGATAGAATACAAAGGAGTAATACCGACACCCGCAGCAAAAAGAAATATTGTACGTGTACTATCTACTTGTGGTTCGTAGACAAAAAGCCCCTGCGGCTCCATAACCTTGATTCTATCACCCACCTGTATTTGATGATGCAGCAATCGGGATATTTCGCCATTTTCTACACGTTTGATAGTGATTTCTAGAGGCTCATTGAGAGCAGGCGCACTGCTGAAAGAGTACGATCGACGGACTTCGCGCTCACCAAATTCAAACACTAAGGTAAGAAACTGTCCTGCTTTATATATTGGAAATTCACCAGACAAATCTATAAAACGAATCGAAATGATCTCGTTGGGATGTCTTATTATTTCAGATACTTTAAAGTCATACATACACCTTAAAGATAAAAATAAAAAATGACCTCAATAAAAAAACCTGACCGTTTGGGTCAGGTTTTATCTATATTATCTGTAGTAAGATTACAACTTACGTTTTACTTCTACTTGTTCGTATGCTTCGACGATATCACCTACTTGTATATCATTAAAGCGATCGATGTTCAAACCACATTCGTAACCTTGAGCAACTTCTTTCACATCGTCTTTGAAACGTTTCAAGGAAGCCAACTTGCCTGTATGAATTACCACACCGTCACGGATGATACGAATATCATTGTTACGCGCTATTTTACCGCTAGTCACCATACATCCGGCAATTGTACCCACTTTAGAGATTTTGAATGTCTCACGGATTTCAACTTCCGCAACAATCTTCTCTTCAAATTTAGGTGCCAACATACCTTCCATTGCTGACTTAAGCTCATCGATAGCGTCATAAATGATTGAGTACAGACGTACATCAATTTGCTCTGCTTCGGCCAACTTACGTGCATTTTGCGTAGGTCTCACTTGGAAACCGATGATAATAGCGTCTGAAGCTGAAGCTAACAATACATCAGATTCGGAGATTGCACCCACTGATTTGTGAATGATATTCACTTGAATCTCGTCGGTAGAAAGTTTCAATAATGAATCAGATAATGCTTCGATAGAACCATCCACATCACCTTTAACGATTACATTCAATTCTTTGAAGTTACCGATAGCAAGACGACGACCGATTTCATCCAAAGTAATGTGCTTAGTAGCACGCATACCTTGCTCACGTTGCAATTGAAGACGTTTGTTTGCTACTTGACGTGCTTCAGATTCACTCTCCATGACATACAATTTGTCACCGGCAGTCGGAGCACCAGACATACCTAAGATCTGAACTGGAACAGATGGACCTGCCTCTTTCACGCGTTCTCCTCTTTCGTTTGTCAAAGCTTTTACTTTACCTGAATGTGAACCTGCAAGAATTGGATCACCAACACGCAAGGTACCACCTTGTACCAATACCGTAGTAACGATACCACGTCCTTTATCCAAAGCTGACTCGATTACTGAACCAACAGCACGTTTTTTAGGATCGGCTTTTAATTCTAATAACTCAGCTTCTAGTAATACTTTTTCTAATAATAAATCAACATTTTCACCTGTCTTAGCCGAAATTTCTTGCGCTTGGTATTTACCACCCCAATCTTCTACTAATATGTTCATTGCTGATAACTGCTCGCGAATACGATCTGCATTAGCTCCAGGCTTATCCACTTTCGTGAAAGCAAATACAATCGGCGAACCAGCTGCTTGTGCGTGGTTGATTGCTTCTTTTGTTTGAGGCATCACCGCGTCATCGGCAGCGATCACGATAATAACAATATCTGTTACTTTCGCACCACGTGCACGCATCGCTGTAAAGGCTTCGTGACCTGGTGTATCTAAGAATGTGATCTTACGGCCATCATCCAAATTCACGGCATATGCACCGATGTGTTGCGTGATACCACCGGCTTCACCTTTAGTAACATTTGCTTTACGGATATAATCTAATAAGGAAGTTTTACCGTGGTCAACGTGTCCCATTACCGTTACGATAGGTGCACGAGGAACTAGGTTTGCTTCCGAATCTGCTTCTTCTAATTCAGCAGTCTCCTCATCTTCTGGCTTGATAAATTCGATTTGGTAACCGAACTCATCTGCTACGATAGTCAAGGTCTCTGCATCCAGACGTTGGTTGATGGATACAAACATACCTAAGCTCATACAAGTCGCGATGATTTGAGTCACTGGTACATCCATCAAGTTTGCTAATTCATTCGCCGTAACAAATTCTGTTACACGAAGAATTTTTGCTTGCAATTCTTGTTCTAATGCTGCTTCCTCTGCCGACAATGCTATATCATCACGTTTTTGACGACGTAATTTAGCACGTTGAGCAAATTTACTTGACTTACCCGCACCACTTAGACGAGCAAGTGTTGCTTTGATTTGGTCTTGGATATCTTTTTCTGATAATTCTTCTTTAGGAGCGTCATTTCTTCCGCCTTTATTTCTATTATCAAATCGTCCTCTATTTGCTCCAGGATGTTGATTACCTCCTCCTGGACGGTTGTTATTGCCTCTTGGACCACCCGGATGTTGACCTCCAGGTCTATTTTGCCCTTGTCCTTGCCCTTGTTGGCCTGGACCTGGTCTATGCTGACCTCCTTGTTGATTGTTTTGATCGTTAGGAGATACTGGAGAACCTGGTTTGTTCGTACGCTTACGCTTACGTTTATTATCCTGATTGGCGTTAGAAGATGAAGCCACAGGCTTCTCCTTAGGTTTGAAAGTTGGTAATTCAATTTTACCGATTACTTTCGGACCTTCTAATTTTTCAGAACGCGCGCGGATTACATCATCCACGGGCTGAGCTGGTTTGGCTGGTGCGGGAGGAGTTACAGGAGTTTTAGGCTCTGTTTTCTCTTCTACTTTTTTTGGTGTTGCTATTGTTTGTTCTGTTTTAGCAGGCTTAGCTTCTTCCGGAGTAGGAGCTTCTACCTTTTGTTGTGGTACTTGTTGCACAGGTTTTTGTACAGGCTTAGCCTCTACTGGAGGTTGTGCTTTGACCTCTTCTTTTATAGGTTCGGCCTTTGGTGCTTCCACCTTCGGCTCTTCTTTCTTCTCTACGACAGGAGCAGCAGGTGCGGCTGCAGGTTTTTTCTCTTCAACAGGGTCTTCTACCTTTTTTGTTTTAGGTTTGTTCAAACTGTCTAAATCGATTTTACCCACTACTTTCAGTGCGCTTCCGTGTGTCTCCTCTTTTCCTTCTTCTTTTTCTTTAGCTGGTGCAGGAGGTACTACTAAAGGACTTTTAATCAGAATTTCGTTTTCTGTATCATCATTTTTAGAAGTAGATGATTCTTGAGTTACAGCAGAACTTGCAGATGAAGGAGTTTCTTCACGACGAATCTTGCCAATAACAATTTGTTTAGCTTCATCTTTTGCGATTTTATCTCCTTGAAATTTACGCAAAAGAACATCGTACATGTCTGCAGATAATTTGGTCGTAGGTTTTGCTTCCACCTCGATCCCTTTTTCTTTTAAATAATCTACTGCAGTACCAATACCAATATTGAGCTCTTTCGCTGCTTTAAGTAAGTTTATGCTTTTACCTTCTGTCATCTAATATTAACCTCTAAAAATTCTGTTCTTTACAAAAATATGATTTTTTCGCACGCATTTAACAAATATTTACATTTTATATGTAACATATGTTGACATCAGAGTTTTATTCAAACTCTGATGCTAAAATGCGTACTATTTCTTGAATTGTATCTTCTTCTAAATCTGTACGGCGCACTAATTCTTCGTGTGACAATGCTAAAACTGACTTCGCGCTATCGAGACCTACACGTTTCAATTCGTCTATGATCCAGCTATCAATTTCGTCTGAGAATTCTTCGATATCTACATCCTCCTCTACTTCGTCATTCTCGCGGTATACATCGATTTCATATCCTGTCAATTTACCTGCCAATTTAATATTGTGACCTCCACGACCGATAGCCAAGGATACTTGATCAGGTTTTAAATATACGGCTGCCGTTTTGTTTTCTTCATCAATTTTGATGGAAGTAATACGCGCCGGACTCAATGCACGTGTGATATACAACGATGAATTTGTCGTAAAGTTGATCACATCAATATTTTCATTGCGCAATTCGCGTACAATACCATGAATACGTGAACCTTTCATACCCACACACGCTCCTACTGGATCGATACGATCGTCATAAGATTCTACCGCTACTTTAGCACGCTCTCCTGGTTCGCGGACAATTTTCTTGATAGTAATCAAACCATCGAAAATCTCTGGTACTTCCAGTTCGAACAAACGTTGCAAAAATTCTGGAGCTGTACGTGAAATAATAATCTTAGGATTACTATTCATCATATCCACTTTGTGCACTACGGCACGGATGCTATCACCTTTTTTGAAATAATCCGCAGGGATTTGTTCTGTTTTAGGTAATAACAATTCATTACCATCTTCGTCTAAGACTAAGATTTCTTTTTTCCATATTTGGTAAACTTCTCCGATTACCAATTCACCTTCACGGTCTTTATATTTTTTGAAAACTTCATCTTTCTCTAGTTCTAATACTTTAGAAACTAAAGTCTGACGAGCAGCTAAAATAGCACGACGTCCAAAGCTCTCTAATGTAATCTGCTCAATATAATCATCGCCTACTTCCAAATCTGGATCGTATTGATGTGCCTCAGCCAATTCGATTTCTAAATCGTCATCTTCTGAGAAACCATCTTCCATGACAACACGCGTTCTCCAAATTTCTAAGTCACCATTATCTGGGTTTACGATTACGTCAACATTTTCGTCAGTACCAAAACGTTTACGAATCATACTACGAAATACTTCTTCCAGTACTGTGATTACCGTTGGACGGTCAATATTTTTGAACTCTTTAAACTCCTGAAAAGAGTCAATCAAATTAATATTGCTGCTCATTTTTATTTAAATGAAATTAACACCCTTGTTTCTTTTATTTGATTTGTAGGTATAGCAGCTTCTTTTAATTCTGCTTTCTTACCTTTTTCTTTTATTTTCTCTTCAATCACAATTTCGGATTCCGTAGCCGACAGCAGTTTACCTTCTTTGATATCACTACTAAGCAATTTCACCCGCACATCTCTGCCTATATTCTTAGTATACTGGCGCAACATCGTCAATGGAGAATCAATACCGGGAGAAGATACTTCTAAGCGATACGCATGCTCTATCACATTCTCTTCTTCCAAATGAAAGCCGACATGTCTACTTACTGCCACACAGTCCGCAATGGCTATCCCGTTGTCTCCATCCAACAAAATGGACAAAACGCCATTTTTTAGCATGGTAATACTTACTATAAACAAATCCTCGCGATCTGCAATCTTTTCTTCTACTAACTCTTTAACGCGTTTTTCAATCTGCATATTTTTCGAAATTGAATTAAAAAAGGGGACATTCCATGCCCCCTTTCCTTTCAGATAATGCAAATATACAAAATATTTACACAAGCAAGAATTTTTTGATGTCTATTTTTTCGTTTCTACGATCGAATTGATGGTTTTTTGCATCTGTGCCATCATTGCTGTCAACGATTCCATAGTCGGCTCTGCAGTCGGTTCCGGGAATTCTGTAGAGATATATGCTTTCGCTTTCCACACTTCCAATATATCGGATGGTTGCACCCAATAAGGCTCATACACCTTATTATCAGAAACAAGTTTTAAACCTTTGTCATCTTTATATTTGAAAGCAATACGCTTATATACTACCCCATCATCCTTAGAAATCACAACATAAGTATGCCCCGGCTTAATGTCCTGCCAATCCTCTACATACTCCCCGATCACAATCGAGCCGCTAGGCAAAGGTAACATGGAATCCCCCTTTATCTCAAAAGCTCGGTAAGTTCCTTGATTGAACATTGGCAGAGAGAACTTCGGTAGTTCTTTAACATACTCCGGATCACCATATCCATTGAGATAACCAGCACTCGCTTTCACCGGCACCAATTCGATATTTTCTCTATCCTGCGCATCGACAGTCACCGAGAGAACACGCAGATTAGAAGCATCACTCTTTGCTACAGGCTTCCACTTCTCATTTATCTCATCATTCGCCAATTCATCCATACTCAATCCATAATATTCAGCTATTTTTTTTAGCAATTCATATTTAGGCTCAGCACGATCTTCTTCGTAAGCACCTACTGAAGCACGTTTAATCTCCATTAAATCAGCAAACTGCTGTTGTGTCAAGTTGTTTTTCTTACGTAAAAACTTAAGGTTGGAAGCAATATTTGACATATTATTTTTTCAAAATTATTTTTAAATACTAAAATTATTAGTAATATTGTGCCAATAAAATTAGTAAACATATTTTGTAAACCCAAATATTTTAGTAAAAACTATGCCAAAGCACATCGTATATATCACTACAGACGCGAATAGAGTTTATCTTGAAGCTGGTTATTGTCAAGACATTGCCCTAAAATTGTTTGAACTACAAAATGCATCGAGCTCATTTATGTTGCGTGGTCCAAAATTTTCACGCATCGTACATACGGAAGAATTTGATAGCTATGAAGCTGCCGACCGCCGAAAAAATGAACTGAATGCATACACACGCATGCAAAAGGAAAAATTGATACGTCGTTATAATCCGAACTGGTTAGGCATATACAATATAGAGCCGGCTATAATAAAGAAAGCTGCTGTTTATGCCTAGACATAAACAACAGCTCCTTAACAACCTTAACATATCGCTATGTGGATATATGGACTACCATCCTGGCGCGAAGTTTAATCCAAATGTTCCAAATTTAGATTTTGTCTTTTGGAATGGAATAGCATAGTAAGGTTCCAATATCATTGCGCCAAATAAATTTATACGTAAAGAAACTCCTGCGCTGAATACAGGTACACGAATATTAGGATCGTAAATCATGATAGGATTGCCTGATGGATCTAATACTTGCTGTCCGTTGCTCATTGCCGGCACGATATCATCAGCCGAACGGCTCATCTTAATCGTGTTGCCACCGTACCAAGCCAGACCACCGTCGACGAAGAAGTTTAGATCAGAGAACAAAAGACCGGATTTGACCAAGGCTAACTTTTCAGGTCCCGTGAATGGAATACGTATCTCAAAATTACCGATAGCCATACGTGAGCCCGAAAGCTCTTGGAAGCCTACATTACCAGTTACATCCACATTACCACTTTCATACCCTCTTATTAGATACGGGTAACCGATATATACTGGATATAAGGCACGTTCATCCTTACCCATACGCATATAAGAGTAGAAGCGCGCTGCTACTGTCACGGGCTTATAACGGTTATATTTTCTTAAATCTATATTGGCAGCGGTGAAGTTATAATCTCCAAAATATTGCTCCGCTCCTACACGGTATCTGAATCCTTGCAATGGTGCGGCGATACCGAAAATAGCATTATCACCTACAAAACCTGCATTCACCTGTTGGATGACGAAAGGTTCCAAATTTCCGAAACCAATCTCTGAAGCTTCTTCGTTGGATATTTTTTGACGGTCTCCATAGCCATACAAATAACTTTGTCTCCATTTATCCACCCGGTAGCCGTATCGTGAGATGGCGGCGCCAACTTCAAAACGATGATTACGGTTGAATGGATGCGCCACAAAGGCTTCGGCCTGTGTTTGGAACGTACGAATAATATAGGTATTTATGGAGGGCTCGTCGCCATAACCAAAATTCTCATATCCATACGACGAAAAACCAGTCATATACGGAATGTGCGAAATGGCACCACCCCAATTTAAGCGGCTGCGCTGGTTGATATATGCAACTTGACCACCGAAATCGTAGATTTCCCCATTGATATTCAACGCTGCAAATATTTGGTTATAACCCAAGATATCCGAAAATATCCCCTGTACACCCGAGTTGATACCCGCACCATAGCGGGATCCCACAGACATACCCACACCTGAGTTGGCTAAATAATCCAATTTAAATTTCGGCGTATAGGCTATATTATTAATCTGATCGTCCGAAATCCGATTGAAGACATTGAAATTGCTCAAATTGTGATTGACAACATTGACACCCCGATCGACATTGGGTGGCAAAATTGCTGCCGTCATATCTATTTCGGTAGGTGAAACTGATTCTGGACTAAAGTCGCTGGCATGTGCGCGGAATATCTCGTACTTTTTCTTTTTAAAGAAAGAATAAACGATATCATCATTAGCGGATACCGAAATGGCAGGAGAATATTCAGTAATACCCGAAATACCTGTAAAATAATCCGTCATACGCTCCACTGAAGCCGAATTGAGATGGTATCGGAAAAGGTTTCTGAATCCGTCACTGTTGGACAAGAAATATATTGCCGTACCATCAGCCGAAAACTGAGGGTTCAGATTGTTCGCTCCAGGGAACACCGGTATATTCGTTATTTTTCCTGTAGCTATTTCGTACATGGCCAGATTCATTGGGATTTTCACCGAACGATTGTCTCCTTGCAATGCCAATCGATCTGTACTGAATACGATATATTTACCATCTCTGGAATAGTTGGGCTGATAATCCGAATAGACATCCTTTGTCAACTGTTTAACCTCTTTCGTACGTGTGTTGTAAGTGTACAGATCCGAATGCCCTTCCATCAGACCAGAAAAGGCAATCGTTTCGCCGTCTGGTGCCCAAGCAATATTCGCAAATTCGACGATATCCCCCATGGCTTCGGTCAGAATAGGATTACCAGACTGTACGTCGACGACCATGAGTTTATTTTTACCCTGTGAGAATACGGAAAAAGCAAACTTTTTGGAATCAGGTGAGAACGACCCCGCCGATTCGAGGAAGCTAAACTCATCAATATCCCTATTGGTGAGTTTACTCCCCAGTTTTCGTATCCGTTTACCCGTCTGGGCATCCGCCAGATACAAGTCTATACTAAATAAATCCTGTTCGGAGAGGTAAACTATATATTTGCCATCCGGCGAAATGGATGGGGATAAGTTCATATTTCCGGCATTGCTTGTATTTACTAAGCTCACACCTATTGGTCTTGTCGTGGTATCTTTTCCCAAATTACGATATCCCTGTTCCATGCTATTTTTCCAGAGCGTGGACATAGTTTGCGAATCATAGCCAAACACACGGCGCATCGCAAATTCATAGCCATATTTAGCAGTTTCTATAAACAATGGCATGATCACCGTATCGCCATATGTCGATCCGATAAAAGACCAAAACGCTTGACCATAACGATAAGGGAAATAATCATAAGACTGCTCCGTCATCTGCTTGAGCGAAGGAATATCTTTGTGCAAATAGGCATCACGCATCCACATAGAGGTAAAAGCATCATTCTTGCCAATGGAAAAATATTCGGCCATACCTTCTATCATCCAAAGGGGAATATTCCCTATATTTTCTAAACGCGTAGAATCCCCACCTTCCATGATGACCCGGTATTGAAAGGCGTGAACCAACTCGTGCCCCAACACATGGCGTGTCTGCTGATTGATCTGCATGATTGGCATAACAACCCGCTGTTTGAATGCTTCAGTAACACCGCCGGTTCCTACTGATATTTCACCAGAAATGGCTGTTGTTTGCTGAAATTCAGGGTGGTTATTATAAATTATAATTGGGTTCTTGCGCAAGAATGTATCTTGAAATACCTGCTGATGCAAATCGTACCAAATTTCTGACTCTTTGGATAGCCAGCGCATCATCGAGTCATTCTTGAGGTAATAGTAAATATTGAAGTGCGGGGTATCATAGACCTTGAAATCCAGCTTTTTGTAGCGCATTTTATTCTGCCCAAAATACTGCGCATGCGCCGTACTACATAAGCATATCAAAAGCAGGCTATATAATATCGTCGTGAAATATTTCCTATACATTAAATTCATAGTTATGCCAGTTAGTATATTAAATATAATTAATATTTTTAGAACTCTTCATTTTCTGTTTGCTCGGTCGTCGTACTTTCTACGGGCTCTACTTCTTCCAACTCCTCCGTCTCGTTTTGTGAACTGTCTCTTGGCGCACTGTGGTAGATTCGCGGGGACGGACATTTGTATTGTTTGGTAATCTCAACGGTTGGTTCTGGGAATTTTCCAAAAGTCACTCCCAGTTCAGGATGCTTATAGACTTCTTCCATAAACATCGCATAAATAGGTAATGCTGTCTTAGAGCCTTCACCCGTAGCGGAATTTTTAAAGTGTATACTTTGTTCATCACAACCAACCCACACCCCTGCTACCAAGTCTTTTGTCACTCCCATATACCAGGCATCAACGTAATCCGAAGAAGTTCCCGTTTTACCTCCTATTTCATTATTCTCTTTGAATAAATCCCACTCCCATAAAGCCTGTGAAGTACCTCCTGGTTCTTCAATCGTGCCACGCAACATGTACGTCATCAGCCAAGCATTTTCGGGACTGATAGCTTGCTTATGCTCCGTTTTGAAAGAAGCAATCACATGGCCATCCTGATCCACAATCTTAGACACCAAAATAGGGTCCGTAGTTTTCCCTCCATTCATAAAGGTACTGTAGGCTTTGACCATTTCGTAGACAGATACATCATTGGGGCCCAACCCCACAGAAGGCACAGCCTGCAGCTTGCTATCAATACCACATTTATGTGCTGTCTCGGCAACTTTATCGGCACCAACTGCTTCTGTCACTTGTGCAGTAATGGTATTCAAGGATCTAGCCATAGCATGGCGCAGCGACATATCGCTATAAGAAATAGACCAATCAGCGTTTTTAGGTTCCCATACTTCTGGACCATCCTTGCCTTCAAACTCTAGGCGCACAGGTTTGTCTGTAAACTTATCACAAGGTGTCATACCCGCTTCCAATGCCGCTAAATACACAAAGGGTTTGAAAGTAGACCCTGCTTGACGCTTAGCTTGTTTTACATGGTCAAACTTATAATATTGATGGTTGATGCCACCCACCCAAACTTTGATTTCGCCATTGTATGGATCCATAGCCATCATACCCGTATTCAACATCATCGCATAATGTTTTAAAGAATCCATCGTCGAGAAATTTACTTTCTCAATGCCATCCCAAGTGAAAACCTCCATCTCCTTTTTCACATTCAGCACCTGAAATACACTGTCCTCATTGTTTTCAAACTGTTCCATCAGATTCTTATAGATCGATAGCTTACGCGCCTGGTTTTCTAAAAATTCAGGTATCACATTACCCTCTTTGTCGCGCCATGGCTCTTCACTGCCCCAAGTATTTTTAAGCCTTTGCTGCAACTCTTTCATCTTTACCGCCATCACATCCTCGGCTATCTTTTGCATGCGAGAGTCTATGGTCGTATAGATTTTTAGTCCAGCTTTATTGATATCTATTTCATTATCCTGACTCCACTTATCCAACCAACGGTAGACCGCGGAGCGGATATACGAATCGTTGGCATCCACATTGTCATGAAAACTGAGGTCTAACTTTAACGAGTCTTGAGACAGTTGTGCTACCTCCGCATCGGAAATATATCCCGCTTTTTGCATCTGCGATAACACCACATTACGACGCTGCACCGCATTTTTAGGATTGCGGATTGGATTATAGATGGTTGTACCCTTGAGCATACCAATAAGCAAGGCGCTTTCAGTCGTGCTCAGCTGTGAAGGTAATTTATTAAAATAGCGTAGTGACGCGGATTTGATTCCGTAGGCATTATTACTGAAGGATACTGTATTGAGATACATGGTTATGATATCTTTCTTGGAGTACCTGCCTTCCAGTTTGTAAGCCGTCATCCATTCTTTGTATTTTGTAATGAGGATTCGTACACCCGGGATTTTGCTGAGGTAGCCCTGGGAATGTGCGTAGCGCGTTTTGAAAAGATTTTTGGCCAATTGTTGGGTAATTGTGCTTCCACCACGTTGGTCACCTTTGATAGTAGAAATTATGCCCGATGCCAAACCCAAAAAATCAACTCCCTTATGTTTGTAGAAGCGAATATCTTCGGTCGCTATCAACGCGTCAATAATATGCGGAGATATACTGTCGAAAGCCACCGGGTCACGATCCTCATCGAAATAGCGTCCAATCAGCACTGAATCTGCCGTGTACAATTCTGACGCCACATTGAGTGTTGGCATCACAATATCTTTTTTGGTAGGTGAATATCCAAATAACCATAAAAAATTAAGCTGAACTGCACAGGTAAGCAATACGATGGAATATAGACCAATGATGATGTATCGCAGGAATCGATTTTTTACGCGTCTAAACATAGGGTAAATATGAATAAAATGTTTTGTATAAACGTATACAAAACTACATTTAAAACAAACTGAATAATAAAATTAACGATTTTTAACAAATCCTAATAATAGGTTAAATTGTACACAATCAAATAATTCAATTGCTGGAAATATTTAAAAATCATGTGTAGATTGCACAGTAGATAAAAAATCATTTTATTTTGACTAATTTTACGCTAGCATTTTAACTTATGACATGTTAAAACAGACTTTACAGCACAAATTATTACAGAAATTATCCCCACAGCAGATACAATTTATTAAGCTTCTGCAGGTGCCGACGGCTTCACTAGATGCGCGTATCAAAGAAGAGTTGGAAGAGAATCCAGCGCTCGAAGATGGCAGTCTGGCAAATATGAACGATCAGCTGGAAGACTATCCGGACAAAGATCCCGACGATTATGAAAAGAACGGCGAAGACTCTTTTGATGAGGAATTTTCTTTAGAAGAATATATTCAAGAAGATGACTATAAGGATTATGGCAGCAATTTCAATAATGACGATGATGATGATCATAAAGAGATTCCTATTGCCATTCAAGATTCTTTCTTCGAGAAATTACAGAATCAGCTCGATCTATTAGCCCTGACTGACAAGCAATACCTTATTGGCAACCAGATTATAGGTAGTCTGGATGACGATGGGTACCTTCGCCGTCCGCTCCTATCCTTAATTGATGATTTGGCTTTTTCGCAGAATGTAATCACCGAGGAAGAAGAAGTCGAAGAAATGCTCGGCATCATTCAAGAATTCGAGCCAGCGGGCATCGGTGCGCGCGATCTGCAAGAATGTCTGTTGATACAGTTGCGCAAGAAAAAAGATCAGGATACCATTGAGGTCAAAAGAGCCATTCAGGTGGTGGAAAATTACCTGGATGAATTCACGAAAAAACATTACGACAAGATCGAAAAGCAACTCGGTGTCAATTCCGAAGAGCTGAAAAACGTAATAAATGAAATATTAAAGCTTAACCCAAAGCCAGGCGATTCGGCCTCAGCTGCGGGCAAGCAATTGCATATTATTCCGGATTTCCATATTTCCAATAATGACGGGGTATTGCACCTGACTTTGAACGGGCGCAACGCTCCCGAGCTGCGCGTGTCCCGCACCTATATGGAAATGTTTGATCATTACGAGAAAACAGAAAAGACGGACAAAAAGATGAAGGAGGCTGTACAGTTTGTCAAATCCAAACTGGACTCCGCCAAATGGTTTATCGACGCCATCAAGCAAAGACAGCAGACTTTATTAAAAACCATGAATGCCATCATGAAGTTTCAATACGAATATTTCCTGACAGGAGATGACCGCATGCTGAAACCCATGATCCTAAAAGATATTGCCGAGGAGATTGATATGGATATCTCTACCGTATCACGCGTAGCCAATTCCAAATATGTGCAGACAGAATTTGGGACCTTCCTGCTGAAGTCTTTCTTTTCAGAGGCTATACAGACGGATTCAGGTGAAGAAGTATCCAACAAGGAGGTCAAAAAGATTCTGGAAGAATGTATTGCCAACGAGGACAAACGCAAGCCATTGGCGGACGAGAAACTGACCGAAATTCTAAAAGAAAAAGGATACACGATAGCCCGACGTACCGTGGCCAAATACAGGGAATCCATGAATATACCGGTAGCAAGATTAAGAAAGGAATTGTAACAACAATTCCTTTTTCTTTTGAAAAGTCATTTTATCTGATTTCAATACATAAAAAAAAAAGTCAATCCGATTGGATTGACTTTTATATTTTGCTCGAGAACAAAAATTAAACAGCTGGTTCCTGGTTTAATCCTTGTTTGTAGATAGCTTTTTTAACTTGAATACGACGAGTTACAGACTTCTTCTCGTATGCTTGACGAGAGCGTAATTCACGTAAAACCCCTGTCTTCTCAAATTTCTTCTTGAAGCGTTTCAATGCTCTATCTAAAGATTCTCCCTCTTTAACATTTACGATAATCATAGTTCCTGTATACCTCCTTTCGTTTGTAAAATTCTTTGTGCTGCAAAGGTAGAATTATTTTCCTTAAATCAAAACAAAATTAATAATAATATACGCTATAGGCCTGCATGAACAGAATCCTACAAGAGTCCCCATTTCTTTACCAGCACTTCCAGCGGTTCTTCTTTCGTGCACAATGCAGTATGCATTCCCAAAGCCGCCGCTGTACGCAAATGCTGTGGGCTGTCGTCGATAAACAAAGTTGTCGCGGGATTCAAGCCTTGCTCCCGTAGAACAAATTCAAAAATATCCGCATTCGGCTTGCGCATCCCCATGGTATGGGAATAATAAGCCTGTTGGAAAAAACCGCTGTTGTCGGCTATCCTATATTGATCTTGCAGATGCTGCATACAGTATGCATAGTGAATCGCATTATTATTGCTAAGCAGAAAAGTACGATACTTGCTTTTGAGCTGCATCAATATTTCATGCTTACCTTCAGGCACACCCAGCAATAAGGCATTCCACGCATGGTCTATTTGTTGGTCAGTAAGCGTATTGTTTTGCTTTAAATCTCTTATACCCTCCCGAAACTCCGCTGGACTGATATGGCCTTTATCAAAATCATCAAAAAGTTTGATTTGACCCGAATGAGCGAATATTTCATCCACATTACTTATACCTAATTGAGTAAAAGCCTGTTGCGATTTATCGAAGTCAATCATAAAAATTACATTGCCGTAATCGAGTATAATATTTTCAATTTTTTGCATTTTAAATTTGGTTTTTTCCCTACAAATATCAATATTTGCATCGTCAAAAGGGAATTAATTCTCAATAAGACAAGCGCTCCTATAGCTCAGTTGGTTAGAGTAGAAGACTCATAATCTTTTGGTCACTGGTTCGAGCCCAGTTGGGAGCACTTTACAAAACCCTGATTCTTAACGAATTAGGGTTTTGTTTTTTAACAGAACTACCCAATTCTTGGCGCAACTTTTTCATGCTCCAACCGTGTTTCCAGCGATTTAAGGCATATGAGGTGTAAATTTTGGCGCAAGCTATTTGGAGCACGATTTTGAGACAACACACACGATCTGGTGCTTATGTTTTTGAATAATATTACTCACTCAAACCTCGTTTAAAGAACATAGACCAGCAGAAATGACCAATGTCTCTAATTGAGGAGGTACCCTTTTTTACTCGTTTACAAGCGTCGAATACCAATTTACCACTTGCACCTTCAATTGATCAGGATTCATATCTCTAAAGAACATGTACCCATCGGCGTCCTTTCCGTCCAAATACTTATCGTAAGCATCTCCAACTCCATCAAAGAAATCTTCTGGCTCGATAAATAATGGTGTTAAACAGAATACGTAATGGTTAGTCTTGTTGACCTTAAATACAATTGGTCGATAATGCTTCTCTCCCACTGTAACGGGTTCATGATGGAAGCCTAGCTGCTCAGCAATTGACTGAAACAACTCAAAAGGTAGTACTTCTTGCATTCTTAAAATATTTGATGATTATGACTACACAAATGACTGTTGCATAGCTGTTAATGACAGTTCAAATATACGGATTAATCACAAGACCACACTCACTAGGGAGAAAATACAGCAAATCCCAACTAACTCGATTCGAATTTCAACGAAAAGCCATACTGTTCGTATTGAAGGAAAAGCTGATTTGTCAGTATCTGCCGCTAAAGCCTTCAAGGGTGACCCTACACTGTATAATCCTGAAGATTTACTGTTGAGTAGTTTGGCATCCTGCCACATGATGTCTTATCTATACGTTTGCGCACAACATCAAATTGAACTCGTATCCTACACGGACCAAGCAAAAGCTATCCTAGAAACATATGCCGACGGATCGGGAAAGATTATAGAAGTGATCCTGGAACCAACAGTCATCGTGAAGGACAACTCTACCATTGAGAAAGCGATCGCATTACATGAGAAAGCCCATGAACTTTGTTTTATAGCTAATTCTTGCAATTTCCCTGTACGATATGATGTACATTGCACAGCTGAGCCCTCTTAGTAACATCCCTATAGATAAGCCTGAACAACAGGATCTTTCGTAATTCTTTAAATTCAAAGATTTTATGATTAGGAGGTATGATCTTCTTAATTGTACTTTCTGCTTACCCACTTACATATATTTCCCTATCCCCAGCATAAAACCAGTCCTCATACCTCATATCCTATTTTCGTTACTCTTTATATTCTTGTTATGTAGAATAAAATCATATTTTTAAGAGAACAATATTTTAAATCATTTAAAATTATGAAGCAACTCTTTCTTACCTTAATCACGATTTGTCTAGTCCATCTGGTATCCGCACAGGAACAAATAAAGCTCAGTAAAGCCCAAGCCAAGTATGAATACAGTGAAATCATTTCTAATTCGCGCATATTGAGTTCTAAGCCCAGAATTAGGGTAGATTTTGGAAAAGCATATTCATTTTGGAAAGACAAAAGGATGCTTTTAGATGCACAAGGAAAAGAAGTGAAGTTTAATAGTTCTATTGATGCCTTAAACTACATGGCTTCCTTCGGGTGGGAATTAGTAAATTCGTATTCCGTAATAGAATCGGATGATTCCAAATCATTTTACTATGTGCTCAAACGCGAATTAACAGTGGAAGAAAAGGAAGAAGACCGTTATAATTAAATCCTATTTTTAGATAAAGCATAAACTGGAATTGCTATGCGCAAATTATCACTTTTTATAGCCATGAGTTTGGATGGTTATATTGCAAAACCAAACGATGACCTTAGTTTCTTAGACCTCGTAGAAAAAGAAGGCGAAGACTATGGCTATACCGCATTCACATCGAGCATCGATACCTTAATAATTGGTCGACGTACATACGACTATGTAGTAAAGCATGTTGGCGCTTCACATTATGATAATGGGGACCGTGACGTATATGTGATTACCAAAACCGAACGACCAGCTCTCGGCAGAACGACTTTTTATACTGGTAATGTGCAGGAATTAGTACAAAGATTGAAAGCTCAAAGCGGTAAAAATATATATTGTGATGGCGGTGCGGAAGTTATAAATGAATTATTAAAACACGACTTGATAGATGAATTTATTATTTCGATCATACCGGTTTTGGTCGGCGGGGGAACAAGACTATTCAAGGAAGGCGTACCTGAGTTAATCCTCGAACATGTGGAGACAAAAACATTTGATGCTGGACTGACACAGCTACATTACAGACGAAAACATTTTTAGGTAGGAGAAATAAATCAGAAGAAGATGTCTAAAAAAATCAGGGTTTATTTTAATTTGCAAATTTTAAAAAGCAGTCTAATTGTGTAACAAAAAGGTTACCGTTTATTATAATTTATAATACATATAAAACACTATAGATAGAATCTATGCAATAATTCTTAACTCCTCAATCCATATTCTATATCTTAGCTCGCTATACCACTAAATATAAATTATAAATGCAGCAAACCATAGAATTTATTTATAACATAGTCTGGTCAGATGCGTTAGTTTATCTCTGTCTGTTGACCGGAATATTCTTAACGATTCGATTCAGATTTCCTCAAATCACCCATATAAAACAAATGGTAACCCTGCTGTTTAAAGGCGGTAAATCGGACAAGGGTATCTCCTCTTTTCAAGCATTTTCACTAGCAGTATCTGGCCGTGTAGGAACAGGAAATATCGCTGGCGTCGCCACGGCAATAGGAATGGGTGGACCTGGTGCCGTATTTTGGATGTGGGCCATTGCACTTTTAGGCAGTTCGTCGGCCATCATTGAAGCCACACTTGGTCAGATGTACAAAGAAGTCAAAGATGGTCAATATAGAGGTGGTCCTGCTTATTATATCCAAAAGGGGCTGAATAACAAAACCTTTGCCTGGACTTTTGCCATTGTTACCATTATCTCGACCGGATTTCTGCTGCCCAGCGTACAAAGTAATAGTATAGCGGTAGCTGTGAATAATTCCTTTGGGCTTTCCCCCTATCTGATCGGCGGTCTATTATGTGCACTATTAGGTTTTATTATTATTGGTGGTGTAAATCGTATCGGCAAAATAGCGGAATACGTAGTGCCTTTGATGGCAGGATTATATATAATCATGGCCATAATCATCATTGTTTTGAATTTTAGTCAGATTCCTGCGGTATTCGCTTTAATATTCAAATCTGCATTTAATCTTGAATCATCATTTGGCGGAATTGTAGGTACAGCTATTGCCTGGGGGGTAAAACGAGGTATCTACAGTAACGAGGCAGGACAAGGTACTGCACCTCATGCCGCCGCTGCTGCGGAAGTGTCCCACCCTATTAAACAAGGTTTAGTGCAAGGTTTTTCGGTGTATGTAGATACATTATTTGTATGCACAGCTACAGCTTTGATGATATTATTTACGGGCAAATACAATGTTGCTCATCCAGAGGGCGGCTTTATTGTCGAAAATATTCCAAATGTAGAAGTTGGTCCTATTTATACGCAAATGGCGGTATCCCACCATTTTCCTTTGATAGGCGACTCCTTTGTCGCAATAGCATTGACCTTCTTTGCGTTTACTACGATTATGGCTTATTATTATATCGCCGAAACCAATATTAGCTTTATCCAATCCCGAAATACAGCCAAAATACTCCTTTACACGTTACGAATTTTGATTCTAGTTTCTGTTTTTGTGGGATGTATCAGCACAGCCAAATTAGCTTGGGATCTCGGTGATATAGGCGTAGGTCTGATGGCATGGCTTAATCTTATAGCCATATTGCTATTGCACAAAAAAGTACTTGTCTTATTTAATGATTATAACAAGCAATATAAATCAGGGAAAGATCCTGAATTCAATAACTCCAAAACCAAGTTTCCTAATATGGAAATCTGGAATAAAAACTAATACCTATGGCACAATTCATTAATTTAAATGTCTTCAAAGTCTTTTTCAAATCCAGTAATGCAGGAGGAATATTACTCTTCATATGTGTGATACTCTCCTTGATCATAGCAAATACTTCCATGTCCGCCTCGCTTCAGAATCTCTTAGATTACAAAATTGGCTATGAAAGCGAATCTATACATTTAAATTATTCTATACTGCTGTGGATTAATGATGGCTTGATGGCAATCTTTTTCTTGTTAGTGGGTTTAGAGATTAAACGTGAGATTGTCGAAGGCGAGTTATCTTCCCCTAAAAAGGCTTCACTGCCTATCCTCTGTGCAATCGGAGGAGCTGTAGTGCCTGCTATTATCTACTTAAGCCTTAATGCTGGGAAAGATACAAGCACCGGATGGGGTATCCCTATGGCTACGGATATTGCTTTTGCATTAGCCGTGATAAACCTTTTAGGTAATAAAATACCTTCCAGCCTTAAAATATTTTTAGCGGCTCTAGCCATCGTCGATGACCTCATTGCGATTCTCGTCATTGCCTTATTTTATTCTTCAGGGATTGATGTTACTTATCTGATGTACGCAGGAGCTGGATTGGCTATATTAATAGCAATGAACAGAATGAATATCCAAAACCCCTATTTGTACCTCATTCCAGGTGTATTTATTTGGTATTTTGTTCATCACTCAGGTATACATGCCACTATCGCGGGTGTTTTAGTAGCGATGACTATACCTACCAATGATACAGCTGTCGAATCACCTTTAGAAAGATTGGAGCACGCCTTAGTAAAGCCTGTCAATTTCTTTATTATTCCTCTATTTGCGTTTGCTAACACCAATATTACGCTGGAATCTAATATGATCAATGGACTTACGAATAGTTTAGGTTTGGGTATAGGATTAGGATTATTAGTAGGCAAGCCAATTGGTATACTTGTGACCTCGTATTTGTGTAGCAAATTGAAAATAAGTTCGCTGCCTCTAGGCGCCAATTGGATGCATATATTTGGTGTGGGTTTGCTAGCCGGTATTGGATTTACAATGTCCATATTCATCGGTATACTTTCCTTCGCGAGCCCGATATATGTCGCAGAAGCTAAATTGAGCATTCTAATTACCTCATTATTAGCAGGTATCATTGGCTTTATAGTATTGCGTCTACAATCTAACAAACACATTGCAAAACAATAAAACTATTTAAAGATTTTCATGTTATGAAAAGGGAGTTTATTAATTTCAGCTCCCTTTTTATTATCAGCCATGCTAAGAAGTATTTACAAATTTTTCAATCTTCATGATGGTGAAGATGCTAAGGATAAGGTTCTCGATAATGTTACTGCAAATATAACGTTCAAAGGAGCTAATTTATGGATTTTGGCCTGTGCCATAGTAATTGCATCCGTTGGCCTAAATGTTAACTCTACTGCGGTTATAATAGGTGCCATGCTTATCAGTCCACTGATGGGGCCTATTGTCGGAGCTGGTTTTGCACTCGGGACGTATGATTTTGATTTACTTAAGAAGTCCGGTAAAAATTTATTGACCGCTACCCTTGTCAGTTTATTTGTATCGTTTTTATATTTCTTAATCAGCCCCTTTAAGGATGCGCAATCCGAACTGCTTGCCAGGACATCCCCTAATATTTACGATGTTATCATAGCTTTCTTTGGTGGACTTGTTGGCGTAATTGCAATTACAAGGGTAGAAAAAGGAAATCCTATTCCGGGTGTGGCAATCGCTACGGCCTTAATGCCTCCCCTGTGTACAGCTGGATATGGTCTGGCGATCGGCAATATTTCCTATTTCGGTGGAGCAATTTATCTATATCTTATTAATTGTTTTTTCATCTGTATATCTACCTTCTTTATCGTCAAATTTCTAAAATATCCGAAGATAAAGTTTGTGGACAAAGCAAGAGAATCACGGATTACTAAAACTATTTCTGTTTTAATCGTCGTGATGTTGGTGCCTAGTTTTTATCTCGCGTATGTTCTATTAGAAGAGAAGAAGTTTACTCAAAATATAGATAAATTTATTCAGAATGAATTGGTCTATAAAGGGTATACGTTGATTTATCAGAAGACACAATTCAATAGTAGGCCAAAAAAACTAGAACTCGCATTTCTTGATAAGAGATTTTCTGTGGGCGAATTACAAGAGTTAAATCAGAAAATGGAATTATATGATATCCATAATACAGATTTGCTCATACGTCAAGATAGTTCTGACTTAAGAAAAGACATTCTGGAAGAAATCAGCAAACAAAATGAATATGTGAACCAAAAGGATATCACCATACAAAACCTCAAAAACGAGCTTAAAAGCTTCAAATTGGATGAAGATAAACTATTGGAAGAATTGAATATATTATATCCCAATCTCGCACCTTTTTCTTTAGGTAAGCAAAATGTTTATATCAACAAAGACAGTTCAGAATATCAGTATTATTTGATTCATCGAAACACACTTTCAGCAGAAGAAGTGGAATCGCTTAATAAGTGGCTGTCGTATAAACTGCCTAATAACGCGATTAATATTGTACCCTTGAAATAGGAAAGTAAAGCATTCTATTTTTCACAAAGTAATTTCTATAAAAGAGCTAATCATGATTAGCTCTTTTTGCTTTTATGGAGGTGTGGGATTATTGGATATGACATTGACTCGCGCTATATATACTGAGGTAATCGTAGGATAACACACTACAAATAATCTACGTTTTTTTCGATAGGGCAATATGTTTCCGGCAACTATCTTCTGATCGTCGATTTTACGGAAGTATTGGTTAGTTTTAATAATTTTTACCAGTACCGTCCTTTAGATTTGTATTTATATAATTAGATTACGATTTTGTATTCTAGAAACTAACCAACAGCAGTGGCTCATTTTAGTACCGTCAA
>NZ_SMBZ01000002.1 GCF_004342685.1 Sphingobacterium alimentarium | reverse complement strand
GAAGGCTTTAGGATTTAGCATTGAGAAAGCTCCGGGAGCGCCAGGCAAAAGAGAAATGCTGCGCGCGATAAAACTATAAGGAGATTTACTCCACTTTAATTTGAAATATAAAAATTATAGGATTGCGGGCAGGTGCGTTAGAATGCAGTGAGAGATAGCATCCTGATATATGTAGTTAAAAAACAAAGAGCCGATTCGCAGTGAATCGGCTCTTTATATTAGTGACCTTCACTACCGTCAACGCCGTGAGCGTGACCGTGTGATAATTCTTCTTGCGTCGCAGGACGTACATTTAATACTTCGATTTCGAAGCTCAATGTTTTACCAGCCATAGGGTGATTTAAGTCAGCCACTACTGCTTCTGGAGTTACGTCAACTACTACTGCACGGAATTGATTTCCTTGATTATCTTGCAAAGGTAATACTTCACCTAATGGAGGTAAACCAGTTTCTTTGAACATATCAGCTGGTAGTTGAGCGATAGCTCTATCATCTCTTTCACCGTAAGCGTCTACCGCTACTAAGTCAAAAGATGTTTTATCACCTTCATTAAGTCCAGCGATGTTTTCCTCGAATTTAGGTAACATCATACCTACACCATATAAAAATGTTAAAGGATTTTCTGTAGTCGTTTGTTCAACAAAAGTTTTTTCACCGTTTTCTTCGATTGTATGAAGAATGTAATTCAACGTTACTACGTTGTTGTTTTCTATTGCCATTGTTTGATTTTTTGAAGACCTTTAAAGGTCTCGTTTTTATTTAATTAATTCTAATAAGTGTGTAATCGACGGTTGAGGAAGACTACAGGTCTTATTACGACAAAGGTATGCTTTTGACTCCAATTGTTCTTTATTTATTAACAAAGGAAGTGTACTTTTTGTTCCTCCGAGGTAAATTTTGTTGGGAATATAGGTCTTAGCGTCAAGCTCCTTGCGCCAATCTAGCGCATTTTTCCCGGTCAATGCAATCTCATTGGTTCCGTAATGGTGCTCTAATAATTGAATAGCCCAATTGGAATATGCAGAGCCGTAACTCTTGATGTAAGGGAATACATTGGCGAAAACCTGATCGGCTATAGCCGTAAAATCTTCATTATCCAATAGCAAGCCTAGACGGTACAGCTGCCGTGTAAAGGTAGACGAGGAAGAGGGGATGACATTGTCCATAATCTCACTCTTGCGGGCAATGAGCTCTTCGGCAATCTTGGAGGTGTAATAAAAGGTCTTTGCGTGGCCATCATAAAATAAATCGATGGCTTTGTAAGCCAATTCTTGTGCTGCATAAATCCACTTCTCATCGAATGTAGCCTCGAACAATACCACAAATGCTTCGATGGTAAAAGCATAATCATCCAAGAAAGCTTCAATTTGTCGATTGCTGTCTTTGGGCTGATGCAACAGGGTATTATTGTCTACGGTACAATGCTTTTGGATGAAATGAGCCACATTAAGTGCAAGCTCTAGATGCGATTCATCGCCAAAAATACGGTATGCATCTACCAGTCCTTTGAGCATGAGTGCATTCCATGTTGTCAATTGCTTGTGGTCCAAACCCGGACGAACGCGATTGCTGCGGTAGTCTAATAGTTTGGCTTTAATTTCATTGATATAGCTATCCCATTCTTCTGGGGTGAATCCCGCTTCTTGAATGAGCTGCTGATTGGACGGCTGCACGAAGGGGATATTTATCTGCTCCTCCGACCAATTGCCATCAGGTGTAATATTAAAATATTCACGAGCAATATCCGCATCGTCTTTCAAGATGTCAAATTCGCTGTAGCCAAATGTATAGAACTTGCCTTCTACACCCTCACTATCGGCATCCAAAGCCGAGTAGAATCCACCATTGGGCGCGAGCATTTCACGTTGGGCCCAAGCGATGGTTTCGAAGACCACATTCTTGTACAACAAAGAAGGTTTCTGCTGATAGGCTTCGCTATATAAGCTGATTAATTGACCATTATCATACAGCATTTTTTCGAAATGTGGAACATGCCATTTGCCATCTACAGAATAGCGCGCAAAGCCGCCGCCAATATGATCGTATATTCCGCCATTGGCAATTTTTTCCAACGTAAAGTGTACATGTTGTAAGGTGTCATCATCCTCTGCCAATACGCCATAGCGCAAGAAAAACAACCAATTATTCGGTAAAGGAAATTTTGGTGCTCGTCTATAGCCGCCATCACGAAAGTCAAATTGTTCTTTCCAAGGTAGTACGATGGATTTTATATCGAGCAGTGTATATTCCTCAGGAATCGGGGCAATAGGAAGTTTCTCCGCCTTATTTATTCCCGCAGTCAGTCTTTCGGCATAATCGATGGCCGTTTCTGGCGATTTTTCCCACATCTGTGCGATCTGCAAGAGTACATTTTGCCAATCTTGGGGTTTGAAATAGGTGCCTCCATAAATAGGTCTTCCATCCGGCAAACAAATTACATTCAAAGGCCAGCCTCCAGCATTCGTCATCAGTTGGACGGCTATCATGTAGATTTGATCGATGTCCGGCCTTTCCTCTCGGTCAATTTTGATCGATACGTAAAACTTATTCATCGTCTCCGCAATGGCGTCATTTTCGAAACTTTCGCGTTCCATGACGTGGCACCAGTGGCAGGCCGAATAGCCAATGCTTATTATGATGAGTTTATTTTCTTCCTTTGCTTTGTTCAAGGCTTCTTGACCCCATGGAAACCAATGCACGGGATTGTGTGCGTGTTGTTTCAGATAGGGAGAGTTTTCATGTAGAAGGTTGTTTGCCATATAAGACGAAGTTACTGAAATTTATTCAGTGATAACAGTTTGAAGATGACATGTGCCTCCCGAAATTTCTGAAAAATTAAAGTTTTCCGGTAGAATGATTTCTACTGCATGCGAGGTTTTGAGATCTATGGAAGAATGACAGAGGTAATTGGTCAGATCCGATAATCCAGGATTGTGTCCGAAAACCAAAACCTGTTCTACATCATCTGGAATGGTATTAATAACCCGTAAAATGTTGCTGTAATAGGCTTCGTAAATCCCTTTTTCTAATTGTATATCCTGCTGTGGGTAATGAATAACATCACAAAATATCCGTGCTGTCTGTAAAGCGCGATTTGCCGTGGAACTCACGACCTGCGTTTTGCCGGAGTTGAGATGGGCGATAAGTTTTTGAGCGATAAGCGCGGTACGTTTTTGACCTTTTTCAATAAGATTACGGTCATAATCTTTTTTGAGGAAAGAATGTTCTTCGGCTTTTCCGTGGCGGATGAGAAATAACTTTTTGACTGTCATGTACTAAAGATAACAGTTTAAATTAAATCTTTGAAATATCCTTATTTTCCTTACTTTTGCGCTAGAGAGGTGTCCGAGTGGTTGAAGGAGCTACCCTGGAAAGGTAGTATACGGGCAACCGTATCGAGGGTTCGAATCCCTTCCTCTCTGCTTTAAAGTAACAAAACCAACTGATTTTCAGTTGGTTTTGTTTGTTTTATAAACTTATGGGAAATGATTGGGGGAGGATGATTGTGTGTGAATTTGTTTTCTCTATATTTTTATGGTATTTTTATTAAATACCAATAAGCCAATTTATGAGCGTTTCAAAAATGTTTTTATAAGTAATCATCATAAAGACGATAAATCTGTACTGATATCACGAAACTACTTTCAAATAAAGATATAATCTAAGGAACATCTCTATTGAGGTAAAACCTCAAAATCAAGAAAGATTATGACGTATGAAGGTGAATTGGGTAGGGATTTTTATAAGTAATTTGATGATCTTTTTTCGTTAAAATTCTATAGTATTTTAATTTATTTATTTAAAATGAAATTAATACCAAAAATTTTTTAATTTTGAAGGTAGCTAGCTAAGGGAGATTACTAAAAGGCTACATAATCCATCAATTGCTTAGAGAATTAAAATCTAAGCAAAAGTGTAGTCTTCTTTTTTCTTGTGATTAACAGGTAATGTAATTTCGGTATGACCTTTTATATCCAGAACATATTTAATCCAATTTGCAAAACTATATTTTTCAATTAGCTCTGATGGTAAAGGCACTAAATCCCTCACTAAAAACTGTCTTAACTCGGATTGATTATTACCGTTCCAAATAAATATATTGTCTGGGTGGTAAAAGTCGTAGTCTTTAACAGCTTGGTTTGTCGTAATCAATCTTTTTCCATAACAGAGGGCTTCAAAAATCCGGAAAGACAATCCATTATGTATGGGAGCATGAATATCGATTAGGACATTATATTTCTGCACCTCTGAGAGGTTTTGTTCGTAATCCAAAGCTTTTCCTACTAATAATCCTGCATGAAGTAACCTTTCAGTCTGATTATGATTCCAAGTTACTACAGAAAAATGATGAGGATATTCAATTTTTTCAAATTCAGCTTTTATTTGACGGATTAGAGGAAATCTATAATCATCAAATGTTGCTATCAAATACGCTTTATCCTTTGCTTTTAAGTGGGATATCTTGGGAATAAAAAAATTTGTAAGCGGGAGTAAGTTAGGATGTTTATTTAAATCCTTTTTATCAAAAACAAAGAATCTGTCAAATAAGTCAATATAATTGTACACTGCGGGGAATCTGTCTAAACCGTCCCACTGATAGGCAACAGTCTTAATGGCTTTAGACTTGATGGCTTCAACGAATTCCATTGGGTATAAGTCCGGACGAATGAAAAGCGCATAATCTGCTACTTCATCGAATGATCTTAATTTTTCGTAGAGTTTGTCATACTGCGCTTCATGTTTCAGTTTTTCTTTATAACTGTAGTCATTAAAGAAAACTTTTCTATAGCAATTATAGAGGCGATCGGTAAGCCGTTTGTATTTGAAAGGTTCTCGGGAAATAGGAAATGCATACACGATAAAACCTTGATCAAGCAAAGCTTTTCTTATTGTTTCGGCAAATCCGTAATCGGTAGGGGCACATAGAATAATAGTTTTTCGCTGGATCATCTTAGACGTATTTACAAATATAACGCAATACGTCTTAAGAATGTTACAATATTGCTTAAAAAAATCTTTCTCTACGAATTGAAGCGTATATGTAGCTATTCGTAGTGATTATACGTATTTATATTAGTAATTTTGGTTTATTGTTTATGAAAATAGCACTTTTAATTTCGACTTATAATAGGCCCGAGGCATTGGATTTATGTCTTATAAGTATATTAAATCAAGTCATAATACCCCATGAAGTTCTTATCGCTGATGATGGCTCGGATGATCGTACGAAATTGCTCATAGAGAGTTATAGCCAAAATTCATCCCTTCCTTTGATACATATATGGCATGAAGATAGTGGTTTTGAATTAGCAAAAATTCGTAATAAGGCTATTGCGGTGTCAAAATCGGATTATATTGTCCAAATAGATGGCGACTTAATATTGCACCCTTATTTCATAAAAGATCATATCGACTTTGCGAAACCCAACTCATTTGTACGCGCAAGTAGAATATACCTGGACCCAGATCTGACGCAACTAAAAATCAGCAATAGAGATGTCAGGGTAAACTTGTTCGATAAAGGGGTGTCGAATACGACGAGTGCCCTTCGAATTCCTTTTCTGCGATCATTTTTTGAGTACAACTATAAGATTAAAGGCAATGAACGCTGGGAGATCCATGGCTGTAACATGGCCTTCTGGCGTAAGGATGCCATTCAGGTGAATGGATATAATGAGGATTTTGTAGGATGGGGGCCAGAGGACAAAGAATTTGTGGCCAGGTTACTGAATTTGGGATTGAAGAAGCGGTTTTTAAAATTTGGGGGTATCGTTTTTCATCTTTGGCATCAGATCAATAATAAGGCAAATCTATCTCAAAATGAAGCCGTATTTGAGGAAGCAAAATTGAGCAAGAAATCCTACTGTGAAAATGGTATTGATAAATATCTGAATCTGCAATTGATATGAAAGCAGACCTGATAATAACTACATACAACAGACCGGATGCCTTAGCATGCGTTTTAAACTCGGTCAAATATCAGACTACGTTACCTCAGCAGGTGATCGTCGCGGATGATGGGTCCGGAGCGGAAACCAAAAACTTAATAGAAAAGTATCAACAACAATATCCCGTGCCCTTGATCCACTCTTGGCAGGAGGATAGGGGGTTTAGAGCTGCAGAGTCCCGTAATTTGGCTTTATCCAAAGTGCAGTCTGATTACGTCATCATTATTGATGGCGATATTGTCTTAGAAAAACATTTTGTCGAAGATCATCTGCAATATGCCGAAGAAGGCTATTTCATTCAAGGAGGGAGGGTGCTAATGACCTCTACCAAAACCCATGAGGTGCTTCAGGAGCCAAGCGGCCAACTTCTTATAAGTATGTGGGATTCGAAAATAGAAAGTCGCTGGGAGAAGCGCCTGACGGCTTTTCGATCGACTTTCCTAGGTAAGTTATTCGCCAAAACACTTAAAAATAAAAATAAAATCAGGTCATGTAATATGTCTTTTTTCTACAAAGATATAGTGGCTGTCAATGGTTTCAATAACAAAATACAAGGTTGGGGTAGAGAGGACAGCGAATTTGCGGAGCGATTATTCAATCAAGGTATTAAAGGGAAAATTATTAAATTTGTTGCAATTGGGTACCATTTATTTCATCCTGAAGAGCCTAAAACTTCCTTAGCCAGGAATGATGAAATTCTAAAGAATACCATAGCTAATGACTTACGTCGATGTGAAGATGGTCTACAGCGCTTTTTATAACATTTGGACGTATCTTTATGATCAATTTTAAACGGATTCTTCTTAAGAATAAAAATAATAAGCTATACTATTACGTCAAGACATTTTTGAAATCTTTAGTCCCCAATGCGTACTATAGATCGCAGAGAAATTCACTTTTGCAAAATCTCCCCTTATCCGAGAGGGAGTATGTACAATCTCGTGTAGATTATTACAATAAATTAGTGGATTCACAGCCATTATCACCCTCTGCCTTTGCTATCAAGGACTATCACATTCCCGATAAGATTCGTGTTTATTATTTTGATAGTATTGAATACCTACGCTATTTTGATGGGCAGCATAGATTGGAACTGATTCCTGGAGATGTAACGCATGTGCCTGCTTACCCGGCTATTGTAAAAAGTAGACCGGTGGATGGAAATAATTCCAATTCCGTGCTTTTGAATCTGGATAAAGCGAGGCATTTTAATTTTATAAAAGATGATATTTCTTTTGAACAAAAAAAGGATCAGTTGGTGGGAAGAAGTGGTTTTCAACAAGCACACCGTGCGCGATTCTACGCTATGTACGCGGATCATCACTTATGCAATTTGAAAAAGGCTACCCGAAAATCGGATCCGGATTATCTTTCCATCGCTGGACATTTGGATTATAAGTTTATTCTGGCCTTAGAAGGGAATGATGTGGCAACCAATCTAAAATGGATCATGTCTTCCAATTCTATTGCTGTCATGCCTAAGCCGACTTATGAGACGTGGTATATGGAAGGTACATTAGTGCCGGATCATCACTATATCTGTATAAAGGATGATTATTCTGACTTGGAAGAAAAGTTGAATTATTATAGCCAAAATACAAATAAGGCGCTAGAAATAATCGGCAATGCGCATGCATATGTCAATCAGTTTAAAAATTCAAAACGTGAGGATGTAATTTCTTTAATGGTTTTGGATAAATATTTTAGATTTACCCATTAAGATTTGTATAAATACCATTCCATTGAGCTGCAATCTTATCATCGTTAAACTGCTGTACAAATTCTAACCCTTTGGAAATCATTTCTTGGCGCATGATGCTGTTGTCCAGTACAGATTGAATGGCATAACTTAATTCTTCCGTATTTTTGGGGTCAATATAATAGGAGAATGGACCGCCAGCTTCTGGGAAAACACCAGAATTGGTGGTGATAACTGGTGTGCCGCTATACAAAGCTTCGATAATCGGAATGCCAAAGCCTTCGTATTTGGAAGGATAAATAAATAGCTCAGCCATTGCATATATAGTCGATAGTTCCTCCATGTTGAAGCCCTGGAGAATATGTATTTTATGCTGGAGACCGTTGGCGTGGATATACTCTTTTATTCCTTTGGAATAGATTGTTTCCTTACCAATAATTAGCAAGGGGATGTCCAGTTGTTCTACAGCTTTGACTATTTGAAAGGCATTCTTTCGCGGTTCGATGGAACCCACATTAAGCACAAAATTTTGGGGTAACTTATATTTCGCACGCAGCAGTTCTTTTTGTTCTGCAGTTTTTTGGATTTTGAAGGCAGGATGGCAGCCTTGGTAAATGACATCAATTCGATGCGAATCAATACCATAAAATTCCATAATGTCTCTTTTCGTCTGTTGACTGATTGCTACTATTTTGTCAGCTTCCTGCGTCGCGCGTTTAAATTTACGGTTGTAGATGTATCGGTCAACTGGTTTGTAGAGTTCGGGGAATTTCAAGAAAATTAAATCGTGTACCGTAACAACCGATTTGATTCCATTTTTTGCTAATCCCATAGGGATTTCTCCCGATAAGCCGTGATAAATATCGATATCATCTTTTTTGAGATCTTCAACAATCCACTTATTGCGCCAAATACTAGGCAAAAAGGTGTTAAGTCTGCCTTGCGGTAGCTTAATACTATTGTCACTAAATCCAGTACCAGTGATTTTTGGTGTGTACTTTATATAGTCATTTTCGGGATAATACTGTTCCATTACCCGAACCAAATCACGGCTGTAATTGCCCAGACCTGATTTGTTTAGAAAATATCTTTTAGCATCAAAGCCTATGCGCATATTTGAGTGATTCGATTAACAACCATATCCGAAGTTACTAAATCTATAGCTTCAATCCCATCGCAATCACAAGGCTTGTTGCCATATGCTGAAGATGGTCTATTGGGATGCTCGACCTGTATGCAATCCGCCATGGACTGTCCATAACCCAAAAAGCCGGCAAAAGGATGTGTCGCTCCCCAAATGGAAAGACATCTCGTACCCATCAGCGAGGCCATATGCATGCCCGAGCTATCCATGCTAATCATCAAGTCCAGGTGTGCGATAATATCTAATTCTTGAGAAACGCTAAATTCTCCAATCGTATTTCTTACAGCGGGATAATTGCGACTCCAATTTTCGGCGATGGATTTTTCCTTTTCTCCACCACCGAAGATGAATGTTTCGTAATCCTGTGAAGAAAGATATTGAATCACCGCCTCCATTTTTTGTAGTGGAAAAACTTTATATCTATGTTGCGCAAAAGGAGCTATACCAATTTTCTTTTTATCAGAAGCTAATATTCCAAGGTATTGAGTTGGAATCAGTCGATGTTCTTTAACAAGCAGATGCGACAGTTGAATCGAAAAACCGAGCTTTCTGAATACATCTGCATATCTTTCTGTGGTCAGTTTGAGCTGTTTCTTGATTTTATTTGTTGCTCGAGTCAACTCCGCCTTTTCCTTACGCCCTTTATCTAATATCTCAACTTTATAACCTACCATCTTAAAAAGAAAACCTAAAGCACGACTGCGTAGGTTGTTGTGTAGGTCGGCGACAAAGTCTGCGTTATAGGTCTTTAGTTCCTTAAAAAGGCTATATATTCCGCCGAGACCCTTATGTTTATGCTTCGGGTCGAACGTATGAAATTTGACTCGAGGGATATGCTCAAAAAATGCGGAAAACAGTTTTCGGGACACTAAAATGATTTCGGTATCCTGATGTTGTTGTTGAAATTCTTTGAGAACTGAAGCGACCATAGCAACATCTCCCATTGCAGAAAAACGAGTGACAATGATACGCTTCATAGAGTATTATTTTTGTGCTCCGTAAAGTACAGGGTTCAAGTTTGGATCGTTGTACATTTTCATTTGTTTGTACACTTTCATATATTTTTTACCGGCTTGGATGTCCGCTAGTAGTTCATCGATACTTTGTGACAAATCTTGACGCTGTTCCAACAGTACATTCAGTTTTTGCTGACAAGCCTCTATATGTGCTTGATCTACATCCGTACGATGCGTTTCTTGCTCCATATGGTAGATTTTCAAAGCAAGGATGGAAAGCCTATCGATTGCCCATGCAGGACTCTCTGTATTGATTTTGGCATCGGCCATAGGAGCGACATCCGCATATTTCTGTAAGTAATAGCTATCGATATATTCTACCGTATCCGTACGCACTTGATTTTGTTTATCAATACGTCTTTTCCAATACAAACCATCTTTGGGGTCAATGTCGGGATTACGGACTACATCTTCCATATGCCATTGCGCCGTGTCAATCCAGCATTTCAAATACAATAAATGCTCCAATGAATCTAAATCATAAGGATTCGAGATGGGATGATCAATTGCATCATTGACGTGATAATCTGCTATAGCACGTTGAAAAATAGAGTTTGCAGTAGTACTAATCATAATACAAATATACAAATTAAGATAACCCGAAAGATTCTATTTGAACAGAGACAATAAAATTGAAGGAAAAATTCCTAACACTAAAGTAGAAATTCCAAGCAAAATAGAAATAATATAAACCAATTGTGCTGATTTGCTGTAAGCTACCTTCACCTCTTCGCCTTTGCGTAGAAAAGCGAATAAAGGAATCTTAAAATAATAAAACAGTGATATGACAGAAGTCAGTGCACCAACTATTAAAAGAATCAAGTAATATTTATTATTGTTGAATTGGAATAAATCAAAAACAGAACTGAACACAAATAGCTTCCCTATAAAACCTGCGGTGGGCGGTAATCCCACCAAGGATATACCTAATAAAGTAAAAACAGTAAATAAGATAGGGAACTGTCTACCTAGCCCTTGGTAGCTTTCCAACTGTGCCGAACCAGTTTTTTGTTCTAAGACATCAATTAATCCAAATACCGCCAAATTCATAATGGTATAAACGGCAATATAGAACAGCAACACCTGCGGCTCTGACGCCAAATTGGCAATCAAGGCCATCAACAAGAATCCCGTATGACCGATTGAAGAGTACGCCATCATACGTTTGATATTGGTCTGCCGCAACGCCACAAGATTACCGACCAACATCGTCACGATAGCAGCTACACTAACCAGCACTAAGACCAATTCGGAGAAATAGAAAGAGGAAGAAGTCCACTCTTCGAATAATCGAGCGAGAAGGACTAAAGCACCAATTTTGGGTACTGTCGATAAAAATGCCGTCACAGGAGTCGGTGCGCCCTCGTATACGTCCGGTGCCCATACATGAAAAGGCACAAAGCTGAGCTTGAAGCCAATCCCGGAAAACATAAAAAGTAGGGCTAAGGAAAGTAAAATTTTAGGGGCTTCAATGAGCCCTTGTATATGCTCGAAAGATGTGAAGTCTAGATTTCCAGTGAATCCGTACAAAAGGGAAAGCCCATACAACATGACCGCGGCTGATACCGAACCAAAGAGTACATATTTCATGGAAGCTTCTGCCTGCTTTTTGTTTTCGGAGAAAAAGCCTACTAAAATATAGGAGCTAATGGACACCGTTTCTATCGCAATAAATGCCAATAGCCAATTGCTGGTCATGGTCAGGATATTTAATCCAAGACCTGCTGTTAATAATATACTGTAGATATCACCAAGATTTTTACTAAACTTTTTATTTCTGAAGTGCTGTTGGATAAAGACCACACATAAGAGTAATGCTAAAAGCAATATACCCCGCGCATACACCGAGAAATTATCCACGATGAGCATGCCGAAAAAGCCGTTCTGTGGCGCGCCCAGCTGTTGAGTGGAAAGTATAAAAGAGATAATGATGCCTGTCAGCGTAATGACAAATGAACCATGTTTCCACCATTTATCCACAAACAACGTCGCTAGAATACTTCCCAGAAAAGCAAATATCAATGCTAGTTCCGCTTTGAAGTACGGAATTGATTGTATGACTTGATCAAGTAAGTTCGGTAATTGTACGTTGATATCTTGCATTATAGATACTGTGAAACCAATGAAACCAAATTAAGTACTGTTGCGTTCATTTTGTCAAACACCAATGAAGGCATGATACCTAATACTAAAGCTAAGGCTAACGTAGGGAATAAGATTATACGTTCGCGGGTATTGATATCTGTCAATGCAGAAGCCCAAGCTTCTCCACCTTTGAAGCGAGTCTGACCGAAAAACATGCGCTGCAGCGTCCAAAGTAAATATGCGGCACTCAGCAAAATACCTATTGAACCTGCTATAGCCATCCATCGTGGAATACCCGTACCTACGGATTCTGCGTTGAATGTCCCAATAATAACAAATGCCTCGCCGATAAATGCGGAGAATCCAGGTAAACCCAAGGAAGCAAAGAATGCCACGGCCACAAATCCTGTATAAGCGGGCATATGGGAAGCCAATCCACGGAAGTTATAGATATACCTATCGTGTACGCGGTCGTAAATTACGCCGACCAAAAAGAACAAGGCTGCGGACAAGAATCCATGAGATAGCATCTGGAATAAAGCACCTGATATCCCTTCGGCCGTCAATGACGCTACGCCCAATAGGACAAAACCCATGTGCGATACCGATGAATAGGCGATAAGACGTTTTAAATCTTTCTGTGCTAAAGCATTCAAGGCCCCATACAATATGGAAATCACACCTATAAGTCCTAGCCACCAGTTGGCATCTACCGCCGCATCTGGAAAAATGCTGTAACACACGCGAATGATTCCATAGCCCCCGATTTTAAGCAATATTCCTGCAAGGATAATGGATACCGGTGTAGGAGCTTCCACGTGGGCGTCTGGAAGCCAAGTATGTAAGGGTACAATAGGCACTTTGATGGCAAAAGCCACAAACAAGACGATAAAGCCTAACATCCGCGCCGGGATACCCAACACTTCATAATAATTATTTAGATAAGCAAAGAAAGAACCATCCACGTAATTGTTGGGATTCATCATATGCAGCATGTTGAACGTATGCGCGCCTGTGTCCGGATTTACAACCGAGAAATATAATCCCACAATAATTAGCAACATAAATACCGAACCGAATAGGGTATAGATGAAAAATTTGATCGCTGCATATTCTCGGTTTGCGCCACCCCAGATTCCTATTAGAAAATAAAGCGGAAGCAACATCACCTCATAAAATATGTAAAAAAGGAAGAAGTCTAAGGCACAGAATATACCCATCACCGCCATATTAAGCAACATAAGTAAGGAGAAATAACCTTTTGTACTTTTGGTTATATTCCACGAAGCACCTATTGCCATAAGCATGACAAAAGCACTCAAAACCAAAAGTGGCATCGACACGCCATCCACACCCAAGAAATAATCGATTTCCAACTGGCCTAAGCTGCCCAGATCCAATCGTATCCAAGGTAGCTGTTCGAGGTATTGAAATCCGCTAATCTGATTAATTCCACTTGCGCTATTATCAAACTGTACATACAGCCAACCTGCCAATGCGAATTGTATCACTGTAAAGCCTAGCGCAATGTACTTGTAGTTGGATTGCATACGGTTTGGCAACAGCAAAATTAAGGCTGTAGCGACCAAAGGCAAAAATATGAGTAGTGAGAGTAATCCCATTTTATCGTAATATCAAATAAATAATTCCAATCAAAACTGCTGTCAGCGTGAAGCCGAGATAATTTTGTAACCTTCCGTTTTGTACAAAACGAAAAGCATTTCCTAATTCGTAGGCTAATTGCGCTACGGCGTTGACGATTCCGTCCACGATGTGTTTGTCAATCCAAGTGATAATTTCACTTATTTTGCGAATCACATAAGATGCGCCATTGACTAGACCATCTACGAGGTATTTGTCGAACCAATAACTTGCCTTTCCCAGTAAAAGGGTAGGGGCTACAAATGTTTTCTCCATCCATTCATTCATGCCAAATTGATTCTGTGCGAAACGCATCCAGGAGCTATTTGCCTGTAATGGATATGTTCCCTTTACGTACCAATTATATCCCAGCCACCAACTGAGTAGTGCTGTCAATGTTAATGTAATAGGAATAATAGTATGCAAAGCATGGATTTCGGTAAAGCTGTACTGCACGGCAAGACCATTCAATATGCCGCTGTTGGCATACGAAAATGGATTGAACGAGAATACAAAAAACAATGAACATACGGCCAAAAATGCCATAGGAAGTAACATGGTTTTTGGAGCTTCGTGTAAGGCAGGAGCTTCTAAATTGGACACCCGCAATTTTCCGAAAAACGCCTTAAAGATCAGACGTCCTATGTAGAAAGCTGTTAATATACTCACCAATACCAATAGAATAGGAATTAGGAGGTGTACTCCACCTTTTTGCATGGCCCATTCGAAAGCCGAAATGACGATAGCATCCTTACTCAGAAATCCTGATGTCAAAGGGAAGCCCGCCAAGGCTAGTGAAGCTACAGTCATCAGGACAAAAGTCTTTGGCATGTACTGACGTAATCCGCCCATATTTCGTAAATCCTGTGGATCAAAATCCCCATTATTATGTGCTTTCAAGTGCGCCATTTCATGAATTAGGGCACCCGCAGACAAGAATAACAAACATTTGAAAAAGGCGTGGGTAGCTAAATGAAACATACCCGCGTCCCAAGCACCAATACCTACGGCCACCATCATATAGCCCAGTTGGGATATGGTAGAGAAAGCCAATACTTTTTTAATATCATATTGCGCCAACGCAAAAATCGCTGCGGTAACTGCGGTGATCGTTCCTATAATGGCGATGATGAGTAATACAGTGCCATTGAATAAGGGAAATATGGAGCTAAGCAAGAATACGCCGGCAGCAACCATCGTGGCAGCATGTATCAGGGATGAAACAGAGGTTGGTCCCTCCATGGCATCTGGCAACCACAGATGTAAGGGAAATTGTGCGGATTTGGCCATTGCTCCTAAGAAAAAGCAAATGCCCGCTGCAGTCATAAGCCCAGAATTTTGATCGACAATACCTTGATACAATAACCCATCTTTTCCGAGTATATCTACTATATCTAAAGTGCCAAAGGTGTTGAAAAGAATGGCTATGCCTATTAAAAAGCCCAAATCCCCAATTCGGTTCATCAAAAAAGCTTTCTTATTGGCTTGTACAGCAGATTCTTTGGTATACCAAAAGCCGATTAGTAAGTACGAAGCAAATCCAACCAATTCCCAAAAAATATACATGAGCAGTAAATTTTTAGAAATCGTCAACCCGAGCATCGCAAAGCAGAATAAGCTTAAATACATCCAATACCGATGTATCCCCGCATCACCTTTCATGTATGCTTTGGAATAAATATGCACAGGGAGGGCTATGATGCAGACTATAAATTGCATCAGAACGGTTAGATTATTCAATAGAATGCCAACGTTGAATGTTTTTTCCCCTATCGTGAACCACGAATAATCCACCTGCAAGGCTGTGCCGTTCCATACTTGGGCGAAGACGAAAATTCCAGAGAGTAGGGTGCTGATACTTATAGCCGCGAGAGACCAGATTCCGGAAGTGGATTTTTTGCCCAATACAGCCTGTATGATGAAGGCAAGCAAAGGCAACAGTACAACTAATATACTGGCTCCGATAGGCGATATGGTCAATAGGCTATTCATTAATCTCTCAAATCTGTTATATTATCTGGATTAATCGTTTTGTAATGTCTGTACACATTTAAAATAATCGCTAATCCTACAGCTACAGAAGCTGCAGCCAAGACGATCGCAAATAAAGCGAATATCTGTCCACTATAATTAAGTTTATCGTATTTGCCAAAGGCAACTAAATTCAAAATAGCTGCATTGATCATTAATTCTATTCCAACCAATATCATGATGGCATTGCGCTTAGCGATAACGGTATACAATCCGATACAGAAGATACAAGCGCTGACGACCAGAAAATGTGTAAGCGTGATCATTGACTTTCCTCCTTTCGGGATAGATGCGCTGCACCAATTAAAGCCATCAACAAAAAGATCGATATCACTTCAAAAGGTAGTACATATTGCGTCATAAACTTGATGCCAAGCTGTTGAATATTGTTGTCATGAGGAGTGATCACCATGCCTTCTTGTATATTGCTCAACATCCATTCGGGCATATCATTATTCCATTCTCGAATTCCTAAAATGAACACCGCAAAAAATCCTAATGCCAAAAGTATGGATTGCCAACTCGGTAAACTCAAAAATGATCCGGAAATGTGCTGTATGTCCGCCAACAATTCTTTATTGGAAAGCATAAAAGCAAATATCATTAATATCAGCACACCGCCTACATACACCATGATTTGGGTAATGGCAACAAAATCTGCTAACGCAAACAAGAACAATCCCGCCATTGCAAATAAGGTGATAAAGAAAAGAAACAAAGCCCGCGCTGGATTCTTCAGGCTTACTACCAGAAGGGATGAGCCTATGGCTAAAGCTGCAAAAGCATAAAAAAGAAATAGTTCTAGATTCATTATTTCTTTTTGGCTGCCTCCTTCTCAGCTTGAAATTTTGTCCATTCTTGTTTTCGTTGTGCTATTTCTTCATCCGACATTTCACCAAAATCGTAGATCAGGTCCGTCAATTTTGTGGTGCTGCGGTCGTATTGATTGGTCATAGTGATGCATTCTGTCGGGCATACCACGGTACATAGTCCGCAATACATACACTTCGCCATGTCAATATCAAATTGCGCGGCGTAGAGACGCTTCACGCTTCCGTCTGAGGTTTTGCCAATGACTTCGGGTGATTTTACAGCTTCGATAGCAATACAATCTACCGGACAAGCTTTTGCACAGAGGTCGCAGACAATGCAATCGTCAATTTCTACATGCAATTGATACCTTCCTATTTCGGGTATAGGCATTTTTTCTTTCGGAAACTGGACGGTAGTGACACCATCTTGCTTCTCAAAATAGTCTTTCTGACGGATGTCTCTGCTCTCTCGTGATTTCTTGGCACCAAAGAGGTGACTTACGGTCAAAAGTAAGCCTTTCACCGCTGTCAAAAATCCTTGTATGGTTGTTTTTAAAATCACTTTAATTCATTATTAATATACGCCACAAACCTGAAATTGCCATGCAAATAAATGCTGCAGGAATCATTATTTTCCAACATAAATTCATGAGCTGGTCGGCTCTGAAGCGTGGTAATGTCCAGCGAATCCACATTTGTATACCCACAATCAGTAAAGACTTGGACAGGGTCCAGAATAAACCCCAAAATAATCCCGTTGTCCAATCTGCTAATCGAAGGGATCCTATGTTGGGTAAAGGTGTATTCCAGCCTCCTAGAAATATAACCACACCCAGCATTGCCACCAAAAACATCATTGCGTATTCAGCTAAAAATACAAAGGCGAAACGGACACCACCATATTCGGTATGAAAACCGCCAATAAGCTCTGATTCAGCTTCGGGAATGTCAAATGGAGCACGGTTGCATTCGGCTAATGTCGCAATGAAAAATATGACGTAAACGACTATCAGGTGCGGTGCTTGAAATATATTCCATGCGAGTATTCCGCCAATGTCGGATACATCCCAAAAGCCTAAAAAAAGTAAATTTTCAGTGCTTAATACGCCCTGATTGATCGCTATCTCATTTAGATTAAGCGTTTGTGTGATCATAACAGCCGCAATAAGTGATAGACCTACCGGAATTTCATAAGATACCATCTGCGCTATAGCACGGATAGATCCTAGCAGCGAATATTTGTTATTTGATCCCCATCCCGCCATCAAAATGCCCAGTGCATCAATGGATACAACGGCCATGATGAAAAATAAGCCTGTATGTGTATTGGCAGGAACAAAACCGGGCGCCCAAGGGACGACGGAATAACCAATGAATACCGCACCAAATATAATAACAGGCGCTATGGCAAATAAAATTTTATCCGCGGCAGATGGATTGATTAATTCTTTTTGAAGAAGTTTGAGTATGTCGGCGAAGGTTTGTAATAAACCATATCTACCTGTTTCCATAGGACCTAATCTGTCTTGTACAAAACCCGCAATTTTGCGTTCGGCATATACGGCAAATAAAGCAAATAAGGCGATGAAGCCAAATAGCACAGCAGTAATTAGAATATAAAGTAGAATTCCGCCCAATGTACTTTAAGATTAATGAAAAATATGTACAAACATACGTAAAATCACCTGAAAAGCGATATAAAAAACCCATAATCCTGACACAGGAAAGTATGAATTTGACCGTGTTCAAACAATAAAATAAATACATTCTTAGTCCGTAGTCTTTTTAACTCGAATGCACTATTTTTGTTTTCTTAAAATAAATAAAAACCTTCTCACCGGGATGTAAGAAGGTTAGATTGATATATATATAGGTGATTAGTAACTATGCGTATGTATAGATAGCTTCTTTGCTTTCTAATACAGTCGAACCCATTAAGAATTCATCCACTTTGCGCGCACATTCGCGTCCTTCTGAAATGGCCCAAACCACCAGAGACTGGCCGCGACGCATATCACCGGCTGCAAAATATTTGCTCGAATTTGTTTGATAAGAACCTTCAGCAGCTTTCACATTACCACGTTCGTCCAATGTGATACCTAATTGCTGCAATAAGCCTTCGTATTGTGGATGCAAAAATCCCATCGCTAATGTCACCAATTCACAAGGGATCTCCCGTTGCGAACCTTCCACTTCTTTGAATTTGGTCGGTCTTCCCAAAGCGTCGGTTTCCCATTCTAAGTCTACAACTAATGCTGCTCGCAGATTACCTTGCTCGTCTCCAAAAAATTTTTTGGTGCTGATGCTCCAATGTCTTTGGCAGCCTTCTTCATGCGAAGTAGTAGTTTTCAATAGCATCGGATAAGTAGGCCAAGGCATAGCATTCGTCCGTGTCTGTGGAGGTTGAGGCATCAACTCAAACTGAGTAACAGATTTCGCACCATGACGGTTTGAAGTACCCACGCAGTCCGAACCGGTATCACCACCACCGATTACCAACACATTTTTGCCTGTTGCCAAGATTTCCTCCGTATCGATAGGTGAGTTGCCTACACGTTTATTCTGTTGTTTCAAGAATTCCATGGCATAATAAACACCTTTCAATTCGCGTCCCGGGATGTTTAAGTTGCGAGGAATAGTCGACCCTCCGGATAATACCACAGCGTCATATTGATCCAGTTCTGTAACCGGTACATTTTTTCCCACTTCAGCATTTGTGCGAAACTCGATGCCAGATTCTTGCATCACTTCCACACGTCTGTCGATGACAGATTTGTCTAATTTGAAGTCAGGAATACCATAGCGCAACAGCCCGCCGACTTTGTCATCACGTTCGTAGACCACGACATCGTGGCCCGCTTTGTTAAGCTGTGCCGCTGCGGCCAAACCTGCCGGACCTGAACCTACTACAGCAACTTTTTTTCCTGTTTTGATCGCAGATTTATGTGCTTTTACATATCCTTTTTTATAGGCTATTTCAATAATATGTTTTTCGATTTCCTCAATTGCCACCGGGTTTTTGTTGATGCCCAATACACATGCCGATTCGCATGGTGCCGGACAGATACGCCCCGTGAACTCCGGGAAATTATTTGTCGAGGACAATATATTGTATGCTTCTTCCCATTTGCCGTCGTAAACCGCATCGTTGAATTCAGGAATAACATTGCCTAGAGGACATCCTGAGTGACAGAATGGAATGCCGCAATTCATACAACGTGCTGCTTGATGGTTCAGTTCCTCGTCTGAATACGATTGGACAAATTCTTGGTAATTTTGTTTTCTATTTTCTACAGCCTCTTTTTGAGGAAGTACTCTATCAAATTCTAAAAATCCAGTTGCTTTTCCCATGATTTTATTTCCTCCTTAAATTAAGCTACAACCATTTTTTTCAATAACACATTTTTGTACTCACGCGGAAATACCTTGATAAAGCGGTGCTTCTCACTTGCCCAATTGTCCAAGATATAGGTTGCCCTAGCACTTTTGGTTAAGTTGATATGACGTTTGAGTAAGGCAATGATTTCATTTTCATCTTCCGTTTCCAACGGATCCAGATCCACCATCTCTTGGTTGCAATTTTCTTTGAATTTGCCGCTCAAGTCGTAAATCCATGCAATACCACCACTCATACCAGCAGCGAAATTTCTTCCGGTGTCCCCTAAGATTAGTGCGCGCCCACCAGTCATGTATTCACAGCCATGATCGCCGATGCCTTCTACCACAGCGGTCGCGCCAGAGTTGCGGACAGCGAATCGTTCCCCTGCCATACCATTGATGAATAAGTGACCCGAAGTGGCACCATATAAGGCTACGTTACCTATAATGATATTGTCGTGTGGTGTTAATGCACTTTCTTTAGCGGGATAAATTGCTAATTGTGCGCCAGACAAGCCTTTACCTACGTAGTCATTTGCTTCGCCTTCAAGTTCAAAAGAGATACCTTTTGTGTTGAATGCACCGAATGATTGACCTGCGGAGCCTTCGAATTTAAAATTGATGGTATTGTCCGGCAATCCTTCCGAACCGTATATTTTAGAAATTTCGTTAGACAGTAGTGTTCCGATTGTACGGTCTGTATTTTTAACCTTAAAGGTTCCGAATACAGGTGTTCTATTTTCTAAGGCTTCTTTAGCTTGTTTTAATAATCCCCAATCCAAGATCATGCTCATGCCGTGGTCTTGCTCTTCGGTATTATAGAGTGATTGACCTACTTCATTGCGTGCTACATGTAGAATTCCAGAAAAATCAACTTTTTGCGCTTTCCAATGGCCTACGTCTTCACGTTTTTTCAAGAATTGTGCGCGGCCTACCATTTCGTTAATGGTACGGAAACCCAATTGCGCCATAATCTCGCGCATTTCTTCCGCTAAGAAATGGAATAGGTTAACGATATCTTCTGGTTTTCCGGAGAACAATTTACGTAATTCAGGATCTTGTGTTGCCACACCTACAGGACAGGTATTCAGATGGCATTTGCGCATCATGATACATCCGCCAGCGATTAATGCTGCAGTAGCGACACCCCACTCTTCGGAACCCAACAGTGTCGCAATAACTAAGTCGCGACCTGTTTTCATCTGTCCGTCCGCTTGCAATACGACGCGGCTTCTTAGTTTATTTTGTACCAAAGTTTGATGCGCTTCTGCCAAACCAAGTTCCCACGGAAGACCCGCGTGCTTAATCGAACTGATAGGCGATGCTCCTGTACCACCATCGTAACCAGCGATCAGGATGACATCAGAGTGTGCTTTTGCTACCCCCGCAGCAATGGTTCCTACGCCAGCTTTAGACACTAATTTCACGTTGATACGTGCATCACGATTAGCGTTTTTCAAATCGAATATCAATTGCGCTAAATCCTCGATGGAATAAATATCGTGGTGTGGAGGAGGGGAAATCAACCCTACACCCGGCGTGGAGTGACGAGTTTTAGCAATCCAGTCATCTACTTTATGTCCCGGCAACTGTCCACCTTCTCCCGGTTTTGCACCTTGAGCCATTTTGATTTGAATCTCATCGGCTTGCGTCAAGTAGTTGGATGTCACACCAAAGCGAGCAGACGCGACTTGTTTGATGGCCGATCGCATGGAGTCCCCGTTAGGTAATTTTTGGTAACGGATCTCATCTTCTCCACCTTCACCTGTATTGGATTTTCCGCCGATGCGGTTCATGGCTATAGCCAATGTGCTATGTGCTTCATGCGAGATAGAGCCAAACGACATGGCACCTGTGGCAAATCGTTTCATGATTTCGCTTGCCGGTTCTACTTCGTCAATAGCAATTGAATTTCTATGTTTTGCAAAATCTAATAATCCGCGCAAAGTAAACATGCGTTCTTTCTGATTATTGATTAGTGCAGAATATTTTTTGAAGGACTCATAATCATTGTTACGACAAGCTTGTTGAAGCAAGTGGACGGTTTGAGGATTCCAAAGATGGCCTTCACCACGACGTTTCCATTGATAAATACCACCTTCAGGTAACAAAGGTTTAACATTGCGTGGCGCTTCAAACGATCGCCAATGTTTGGTCAGTGCCTCGCGGGCAATGTCATCCAAAGATAGACCTCCAATGCGTGATACCGCACCACAGAAGTACTTCTCAACTACCGATTGATCGATGCCTAGCACTTCGAATATCTGTGCGCCATGGTAAGATTGAAGCGTAGAGATTCCCATTTTAGAGAAAATCTTCAACAAGCCACTGCATACTGCTTTCACGTAGTTTTTGCGCAAATCTTCCCATTCTAGATCCGTATCTATCAAGCCTTCTGCTTTCAATGTACGGATGCTTGCTAATGCCAAGTAAGGATTGATTGCTGTGGCTCCGAAAGCTAACAAACAGGCGAAGTGATGTACTTCCCAAGCATCTCCAGCTTCGACTACCAAACCTACAGCACCACGATTTCCGGTTTTGATCAAATGGTGATGTACTGCTGAGACTGCCAAAATGGAAGGTATTGCTGCGTGCTGTGAGTCGATTGCACGGTCTGAAAGAATAATTACTTCAAATCCATCGCGTACCGCATCGTCTGCATAGCGACACAACCTTTCGATACCAGCTTCCAAAGAATCCGGTTTGCCATCTGCACGGAAATAACATTGTAGCGTTTTGGCCTGAAAAATTCCTGTATCTATGGAGCGTAGTTTTTCCAGTTCACTCGATGTGAGTATAGGATGATCTAGCGTCACACAGTGACAAGATTTCTTATCTTCTACTAATATATTGCCTGAGTTACCAATAAATGTAGCTAAGCTCATCACCAACCGCTCACGGATAGGGTCGATCGGTGGATTAGTTACCTGTGCGAAGAATTGTTTGAAATAGCTGGAAAGGTGCTGTGCTTGATCCGATAATACCGCCAATGGCACATCAGTTCCCATCGAACCGATAGGTTCGTAACCCGTTGTAGCCATCGGTGTTAAGATTGTCTCGATATCTTCACGTGAATAGCCAAATGCTTGTTGGTATTTGAATACGGACTCTTTTGACAAGTAAGTGAAAGTTACACGCGGGTCAGCTAGTTCTTCTAATTTTATTTTATAATTATTGATCCATTCGCCATACGGTTGTTGACGGATTAATTCGCCTTTTACTTCTTCGTCGGCACGGATTGTGCCCGCTTCCATGTCGACAACGAAAATTTTGCCTGGCTGTTGACGACCTTTTTTGATGATGATTGACTCATCTATAGGCAATGCACCTGCTTCTGAGGCCACTATTACGCGATCATCAGAAGTCACGGCAAAGCGCAATGGACGTAATCCATTTCTGTCCAAGGTTGCACCAATAATTTTACCATCTGTAAAACATAAAGCTGCGGGACCATCCCATGGTTCCATGAGCGTAGCATGATATTCGTAGAACGCTTTTTTCAATGGATCCATTTGCGTGTTTCCATCCCAAGCCTCCGGTACCAACATCAACATCACATGGGGCAAACTACGGCCACTGTGCAATAGCAATTCTACGACATTATCCAGGCAGGCAGAATCCGATTGTCCTTTGTCCACTACTGGAAGCAATATTTCCATCTCTTCTTCCGTAAAATAGGGCGAAGAGAGGGAGCGTACATTCGCATAAAACCAGTTCAAGTTACCCGTCAATGTGTTGATTTCGCCATTGTGCGCAATCATGCGGAATGGTTGAGCCAATGACCATGAAGGGAACGTATTGGTAGAGAAACGCGAGTGTACTAATCCAAAAGCGGATACCACGCGTGGATCTCTCAGGTCTTTAAAATATGTGCCAACTTGATAAGTCGTTAATTGACCTTTATAAATAATTGTTTTGCAAGAAAGAGAGGCAATATAAAGTGGAAGTGGATAAGCTTGGACGGATTTGATTTTTTGAATGATAAGTCTGCGTAATACGTATAATTTCCGTTCAAAATCCTCTGTATTGGTTACGCCTTCGGGTCTGGATACAAAAAATTGTACGATCTCAGGTTCGGCGCTCAAGGCCGTGAGTCCAATTCCTTCTTTATTCACCGGAACAGCTCTAAAGCCTAAAAACTCCATTTTCCGTTCGGTCGCTGCTTCAATGATTACCTGACGGCATATGTCGTTGAGTGATTTTTCTTTTGGTAAAAATACCATACCTACGCCATAGTATCCCGGCTCTTGGAGTTGAATGCCTAGGTCAATACATTCTTCCCATAAAAATTCGTGCGGCAATTGGATCATTATTCCTGCGCCATCACCACTCTCGGGATCACATCCACATGCGCCACGATGTTCCATATTCTCAAGCATAATCAGAGCATCTTGTACCTGGCTATGCGATTTTCTACCTTTTATATGCGCTACAAAACCCACACCACAAGCGTCGTGTTCGAATTCGGGGTTGTAAAGACCTTCTTGCTGCATTGTCTTATATTAATTATGTTAATTCCAATTAGAGTTTGCTAATATAAAAATAATTTCGATTATTGTTTGAAATTATTTCAATAAAAATGTATTAATATTGATTAATTAATAATTAGATTTCTACTTAGTTTTAAAGAGATTGTATTTATTTCGGCGTTTGATTGATTATTTGAAATTTCATTCGTTTTTTTGTTGTTCTATACAAACGAATCATGATTATTAAAGAAATCGAAATATATCGCTTGAGCATCCCAATGGAACCCTTTGTTATTGCTACAGGAACAATGGATTATGCTCAAAATACATTTGTAAAAATTAGCACAGATGCTGGAATATATGGTGTAGGAGAGTGTTCGGCTTTTCCGATGATTGTGGGCGAAACCCAAAACACCTGTCTGGCAGTGGCGCAGGATTTTGCCAAAATATGGAAAGGGAAGAATCCTTTAGATATTCCGGCTCGCCTCGCAGAACTTCATCTTTATATTGCAGGTAATGCCACGATTAAGTCGGCTTTTGATATGGCTTTGTATGATTTGGCAGCTAAAGCGGCGGGATTACCTTTATATCAATTCCTGGGCGGTAAGAAAAGAGATATTGTTACCGATATTACGTTGGGAATAGCTTCTCCGGAGGAGATGGCCGCCAAAGCACTCACGCTCAAGGAAAGCGGCGCTTTTGCGCTAAAGGTCAAGCTGGGTAAAAATCCGCAAGATGATATTGCACGTATCAAAGCTATTCGTCAAGCCGTGGGATTTGATATTCCTGTCCGTATTGATGCAAATCAAGGCTGGTCCTTCGAAGGGGCGGTAGAAGCATTACAAGGCTTAGAACCTTACAAAATTCAATTTTGTGAGCAGCCTATGCGTACTTACAATGATCACTTGTTGCCAGAATTACGTACACAAACTATTGTGCCAATCATGGCGGATGAGTCTGTATACTCGCATTATGACGCAGAGCGACTATGCAAAGCAGATGCATGTGATTATATTAATATCAAATTTTCAAAATCCTCGGGAATTTATGAAGCTTTGAAAATTCAAGCCGTGGCAGCGGAATACAATATTCCATGTATGATAGGAGGAATGTTGGAGTCGCGATTAGCTTTAGCTGCAAAAGTGCACTTTGCTTATGCTGCCCCTAATGTGAAATTTTATGATCTGGATACCTGTATGGTAGGACATTTAGAAGATCCTGTAATCGGAGGAATTCTGTACAATGGATATGAGATAACTATTTCAGATAGCCTTGGTATTGGAGCTGATATTCGAAAAGAATTTTTAGATAAATGTGAAAAATGGGTGATTTAATCACCCATTTTTTGTTTTATCATTTTTTTATCCCAACCATTGTCTTCTCCTGTCAATGCTTTCCATTGCATTGTGGATGAGTTTATTTGTGAAACTTTGTATTTTTCTATATCCGTATTTTTAGAACTAGCTTCAAATAGGCTTAATATATTTTCCTTTTCGTCAAAAATATATTTTTTGGATATTGTAGTATCTGTTGCATAATAATATCTGTCTCTTTGAATATAGATTTGACATTCTTTATTCTCTTTCTTAAATGTATAATAAAAATAATTGGTGTGCGTTCTAAACCCCTCAATTTTTTCTATCCATTTTCCCTGTAGGAATTCAGAAGATACACTATTGTCTTTTTGCAGCTCACTGATACAAGTCCTAAAAGCGCATAAAATAAAATTGATTTTTCATAATTTTGTAATGGTTATATCATATAGCCAGCAGTTTGTGTTTCTGCTACATTATTTAATTCTAATTATTGGATATAAATAAAAATGATTTAATCACACACTTTTATTTATATTGCTATTTAAATCATTAATTTGTCACCCGGATGAGTAAAGTAGATATAAAATCTATAGCTAAGGCTTTGAATCTTTCCAAGTCCACTGTCTCTCGTGCATTTCAATCCAATAGTGATATAAATGCCAATACACGCTCACGTATTCTGGCCTATGCCAATGAGGTCAACTACCGACCTAATCATTATGCCAGTAATCTGCGCGAACAAAAAAGCAAAACCATTGCAGTGGTCGTTCCTGAACTCGAAAACAACTATTTTACGCAGATAATTAAGGGTGCTGAGCAAATTGCCAAAGAAGCAGGCTACCATACCTTGGTCTATGCCACTGACGATAATGTGTGCAAGGAGCGTGAGTTTGTGACAAGTATTTCTAATGGAAAAGTGGATGGTGTACTCATGTCTGTAGTAGGTGAGGGGCACGACCACAGTTACCTATTCAATATCGATTTAGTAAAGATGCCCATCGTATTTTTTGATCGCTTATACGATGATGTGGCGATTCCCGGAATTACGACGGATGATTACCAAAGCAGTTTTGAAGCCACCGAGCATCTTATTCAAGAGGGCTGTAAGTCTATTGCATTTTTGGTCATTGACAAGGATCATTCTATTGGTAAAGAGCGCTGCATGGGCTATACGGATGCGCTCAAGAAACATCAGCTGCCTGTGCGGGAAGAATTGATCGTTAATTGTTCAAATTCGTACACTGAAAATTTTGTGATCATCACGGATTTATTGACTACGGACAAGCCGGATGCGGTTTTTGCATCTGTAGAACGCTTGGCTTTTTCGACTTACTACGTGTGTAATCATCTTGGAGTGTCCATTCCCGATCAGGTGAAAGTCGTGGCGTTTTCCAGTTTGCAAATTGCAGAATTGTTATCTCCACCGCTGTCTACTATTGTTCAGCCCGCTGAACAGATAGGGCGGGAAGCAGCGCGCTTACTGCTCAAAAATCTCAAAAACCCCAATCTCACTCCGAGCACAGATCAAATTGTATTGAAGTCAGAACTAAAAATTCGAAAATCATCACAAGGATAAGGATTTACGATATATCAAGCAGCTGATAGCGGCTATAATCAAGCAAATTGCAGCTATCATAATGGCATAGATCGCTTCCCCACCAAATAGCTTTTCAATGATCACTCCGCTAAAAAGTCCTATTGCTATCTGCGGAAGAGTGATAAAAAGGTTAAATACACCGAAATATAAACCTACTTTGGATTGTGGAATTAAACGACTCAGTAATGCAAAAGGTGAGGCTAAAATACTTGCCCATGCTATCCCCAGCAGTAACATAGGGAGATAGAGCTGATGAATCTCAGTACATAGAAATACCAATATTAGCCCAAATCCTCCCATTAACAAAGCGATAAGATGTGTCGTAATGATGTTGTATTTTCTGTAGAGCACAGGTAAGCCTAAGGAAAAAATGCTTGCTGACAAGTGGTAACAACCAAATAACACGCCTGTAATATTTGCCGATTCGGAATAGGAATATGATTTTGGGTCATAATTATACTCCGCAAAGATATGTTGCGCGACGGCAGGAGTCATAAATATCCAGATCAGGAAGAAGCCTGCCCAACTAAAAAATTGGATGACCCCCAGTTTCCACATATTGATGGGTATGGAGGGTAAATAAAATGTTTTCTGACTGGAAGCGATTGCTTTTACTTCTATTGTTTGTTTCAGGATCGTCTTGGAAGTAATAAGTATGGTAATCAATAATATAGAAGCTCCGATGTTAAAGGCCCATTTCACATTGAGAGGTATTCCTTCATCGCTGCTGATGGTTTCAACCGAAAAAAACCGATGTAAGATATAAGGTAATGTAGAACCCAGTATAGCACCAATACTAATCAAAAAAGTCTGTATAGCGAAACCTCGAGGCTGTTGATATATGGGTAGGTAATCCGAGATTGCTGCCCGCAAAGGATGCATACTGACATTGAAGGAAATATCTATTACCACCAGCAGGATAGCACCTATCAATAACGGTGACCATACATTTAATAGCGCATTGGCATTCGGCAGTGCCAAGAGTGCGAGTACACTTAGAATTCCGCCGATGAGGAGAAAAGGAACTCTTGATGTGCCATTGTTCATTCGGCGGTCACTCCAATAGCCAATGAGTGGTTGCACCACTGCTCCAGATAGCGGAGCTATCAGCCAAAAGAGTGATACCTCGGTCAAGTCTGCCCCGTAATTTTGAAGAATCCGTGTTACATTCCCTGCTTGCAACGCAAAACCAATTTGAATTCCCAAAAAACCAGCACACAAATTAGTGATTTGGAATAGTGATTTTGGTGTTTGATTTTGCATACCTAGGGCTATTTAAGGGTTAAGATAGAAAACTATTTTTAAAGTTCTGTGGATGATTAATTCAAATTAATTTTTGAAGTAGTGAAATTTTATATTTATCTTTAATTCGTGTTTTGGGAACGTTCCCAAAATACGGATAACCATTATATCAAACAAACAAAAATTATAAGATGATTGTACTTATAGGAGTATAAGCACCTAAATTAAACTCTTTTAATAAACCAAAAACTCAAATTATGCACAATTTTACATTTCGTAATTCTTTGCTCTATGGTTTGTTTTGGCTGTTTAGCTTTCTTTCAATGGCTAATTTTGCTTTTGCAGCAGACCAAACAAATTCTATCTCTGGTAGAATCACCGATGAGCAAGGCGCGGCCGTAGTGGGAGCTACTGTTAGTATTCTCAACACTTCATCGGCTACATCTACTGATGCAAATGGTAATTATGTTCTTTCTAATCAAACATTAGGAAGTAAAACTGTTGTAGTCAATATGATTGGCTATGAACGATTCCAAACCACTCTTACCGTTGCGGCGGGTGAGAATAAGTTAGACATTACGTTGACAGGTGCTTCTGATGAATTGGAAGAAGTGGTCGTAATCGGTTACGGTACGGCGCGACGTAAACAAGTGACAGGCTCCATCTCCAGTGTTACTCCTGAGGAGTTTAACAGAGGGGTGGTGAGTTCTCCGGATCAATTATTAGCCGGTAAAGTTGCTGGTCTTACGGTCAATAGATCGGGGGGTGACCCGACAGCGGGATCTACGATGCAATTGCGTGGTCCTTCTTCATTGACAGCAAGTTCTTCTCCACTGTATGTAATTGATGGAATTGTTGGCGCAAATATCGAATTGATTGCACCGGATGACATCGTGTCTATGGATGTGATGAAAGATGCTTCTTCGACAGCGATCTACGGTTCTAGAGCCGCCAACGGTGTTATTTTTGTAACAACAAAACGTGGTAAAGCGGGAGCACCTGTACTTTCTTACAGTGGATATGCAGCGACTGAAACAGTTTCCAATCGTGTGAATGTACTTACTGCAGCCGAGCACAAAGCTTTTGTAGAAGAAAATGGGCTGACTGTAGCACCGAACGAAACTGGATACGAAACAGATTGGCAAAAGGCTATCACGAGACCTGGTGTATCGCACAACCACAATTTGTCCCTTACAGGTGGAAGTGAAGGCACACGATACAATGCTTCATTAAATTATTTCAATAATCAAGGTATTGTGAAGCGTAGTGGTGTCGAAAAAATCGTAGCACGTGTGGGTGTGGATCAAAATGCATTTGACGACCGATTGAAATTATCCTTCAATTTGGCAAATAGTATCAATACTTCGCAACATATAGATTACGGTATCTTCAATGGTGCAGCTCGTTTTGTGCCTACATCACCTATTATGTCAGACGATCCTCAATATGGACAATATGGTGGATATTTTCAAGTAGTAGGTCGTACCGGATACATGAATCCAGTAGGAATGCTCAATCAACGTGATGAAACCCGCAGCAACAATACGTTGTTAGGAAACTTCAAAGCGGATTTAAAAATCATCGACGGTTTGATCTGGTCGAATGTATTATCTTACCAACGTACGCATTGGGATAGGAGTTATTATATGGCGCGTACGGATTTTGATTCTTTTGCTTTGGGTAGAGGTTTTGCGGATCGTACGGCATTAAAGCATATCGACAAGATTTTAGAATCTTACTTGAACTACAATTTCACTAGAGATTTACACAGTTTTGATGCAATGGCGGGTTATTCTTACCAACGCACCAAAAATGATGATGGACTACGTGGTACAGCTGTGGGATTCATGTCTGATGATCTTCTTGACAATAACTTGAATTTGGGTGCTTTGCCAGATGGTTATAATCCTTATAGTGATTTCCCTCATATCAAAGAATCTTTATTGATCTCAGCGTATGGCCGTATAGGTTATAATTATGATGAAAAATATTTGTTCAGTGCTTCTATTCGTCGTGATGGATCATCCAAATTTGGGGTGAACAACAGATGGGCAACTTTCCCTTCTATCTCTGCTGCATGGCGTTTGACGCGTGAGTCCTTTATGCAGGATCAGCAATTGTTCTCCGAATTAAAACTAAGAGCAGGATATGGTGTGTCGGGTAACCAAAATATCGACCCATACCGTAGTATTATCATGTTCGGTCCTCGTGATGGACAATTCTTCTACAACGGTAAATGGGTGAATGCCTATGGTGTTAACCAAAATGAAAATCCAGATTTGAAATGGGAAAGCACTTCTATGTTCAATGTGGGATTGGACTTTGAAATTTTGGGTGGCAGAATTGGCGGTACCATCGAGTATTATAACAAAGAAACCAAAGACTTATTGTATGAGTATGATGTGCCTTCGCCTCCTTATCAATTCAACAGATTATTGGCAAATGGTGCAAGCATGAACAATCAAGGGGTAGAAGTAGTGTTGAATGCGAATGTATATAAAAATGACAATTTCCGTTACTCTACTACCGTGAATTTTGCTAGAAACGTCAATGAAGTAGGTTCCTTATCTTCTAATATCGAGAATATCGGTGTATCCCAACGTTATGAAGGAGATATTGGGCTAGAAGGATGGACAGGCCAAACTGCTTCCATCGTATTACCTGGTCAACCTTTGGGTACATTTTATGTAGCCAAATACATTGGTTATGATGATGTAAGTAAACGTACTATTTACCAAAAGCCTTCGGGAGAATTGGTGACGCAAGATCAGATCTCCGCACCGGATGATTACCAAATCATGGGCTATGCACTTCCAAAATTCACTTACGGTTGGAACAACAATTTTGCATACAAAAACTGGGATTTAAACATCTTCTTGAGAGGGGTGTACGGTAACCAAATATTCAACGCTACACGTGCGGACTTATCCAGATTGCAACAAGCTAATGTGACCAACATTTCGAATGACGCCTTGAAAGAAGGTATTTTCGAGACTCCACTGATTGCATCAAGCCGTTTCTTGGAAGATGGTTCTTTCTTGCGTCTAGATAATATGACGCTCGGATACCGTTTTGACACTAGTAAAGCGAAGTATTTCAAACAAGCAAGAATGTACTTGACAGCGCAAAACTTATTTACATTGACTGATTATACAGGGGTGGATCCCGAGTTAAGCCTTGGCGGATTGTCTCCAGGTATAGATAATAGAAGTTATTATCCTAAGACTAGATCATTTATCCTAGGTGTCAATTTAACATTTTAATACGTAGATAATATGAAAGCGAAAAATAATAAACTATATATATTTCTTCTGGCAGGAGTTACCTTATTTGGAGGTGGTTCATGTACAAAATTTGACGATAAAGTATATTCCTCTTATACAGAAGAAACATTTCCAAAGACACCGGAGCAATTTGTGGCCGTAACAGGTCCCGTGTATACTTCTGCACGTGGTTTTTTTGGAGATTACTTTGATTTACAGACTGCTGGTTCGGATGAGGTAATCATCCCAACACGTGGTGGTGACTGGTTTGACGGTGGTAAATGGCGTGATATGCATTATCACACCTGGTCTCCTTCGCACGAGGTGGTTCGTAATGCCTGGAATTGGGGTTTTAATGCCATAGGTACATGTAATCGTGTACTCAGTGTATTGGAAAAATCTGAAGAATCAGAGCAAAAAAATCAAACATTAGCAGAAATTAAAACCATGCGTGCTTGGTATTATTATCTGATGATGGATGCCTATGGAAATATACCTTTGGTGACGACCTTTGATACAGGTACAGAGTTGCCAACTACTACTCCACGCGCACAGGTATTTGCATTTGTTGTATCTGAATTGGAAGAAAATCTAGCTTTATTGAGTGAAGATAAATCTTTAGCGACGTATGGTCGCCCTACAAAATGGTTTGCACATGCGCTATTGGCAAAAGCATACCTCAATGCACAGGTGTACACCGGTACAGCACAATGGAATAAAGTAGTAGAAAATGCGAATGCTGTGATTGCTTCGGGAAAATATTCTCTAGAAAATGATTTCTTGGCTCAATTTAAGCCGGATAATGGGGCTGATAGTCCAGAACCAATTTTCTCCATTCCGTTTGACGCTTCTCGTGCTAAAGGAAATGCTTTATTCAATAAAGTGTTGCATTATGCGCACCGTCAGACATTTGAATTGAATGGTAACCCTTGGAATGGCTGGAGTGCTCAACCAGCGTACTTTAACTTGTTTGAAGACCAAGATAATCGTAAGCAGCAATGGTTGTACGGCCAACAGTATAATTCGACAGGACAACCATTAATCTATAACGGTATGAATATCGTGATCAATCCTAATGGCTATAATTTGTTGCCAGGATCTGACTTTGATATTGGTGGTGCTGATGATGGTGGTCGTCTTGCAGGCGCACGTTGTGTTAAATACCAACCCGATAAAAATCATATAGGCAGTGATGCAGGTAATGATGTGGTTGTATTAAGATTGGCTGATGTGCTATTGATGAAAGCAGAAGCTATCTTGCGTGGTGCTACAAATGGTACTGCTGCAGAAGCCTTGACAGCGGCTAATGAAGTTCGTAAAAGAGCTTTCCCTATTAATCCGGAGAAGCACTTCACTACTTCAACGTTGACATTAGATGCTATTTACAAAGAAAGAGGTTTGGAATTTACCTTTGAAGTAACAAGACGTACCGACATGATTCGTTTTGGTAAATGGGAAGATGCCATGTTGTTCAAGCCTGCTAATCCTTCGGAAACGCACAAAAGACTTTTCCCAATACCAGCAACAGCTCTGGCTAATAATGGAAATCTAACACCAAATCCTGGATATTAATTAATGATCTCATGAAAACACTACATAAATATATTGCAATTTGTCTATGTGTCCTTTTTGTGGGCGGACTGAATGCCTGCAAGAAGGTAGAACATACGATTGACGATGAAATTGTTTCGATCAATGAATCTACAGCTGCATCCTTACAAATTGGTAAGAAACTTAAAGTTGGTTTTATCACTAATAACGTGAAGTCTTTTGATTTCGCGATTGAGAAAGATGGAGAAACCCTGATGACTGAAGCTGTAACCTTGGAAGGAAATCAAAAAATCACCGAAAGAGAATTTGATATTCCATTGGACGAGAGTTACATTGGTGAAGCAAATCTTATCGTGAGTTACCAATCTGGTGGGCAGACTATTACCAAGAAGCATCCTATTACATTCTTAGAAAGCACCCCGGCGATGTATATCGTAGGTGGCTCTACGGGAGCTGGATGGGAGCCTTCTAATGCCACATTGATGTCACTGTACGATGCCGAGAGTAAAACAAAATTCGAAATCTTTGAGTATTTGACAGCAGACGGGGGATTCAAATTCTTGCCTACTAACATAGATTGGGCAGGTGGTTTTGGTAAAGGTACTACTGCAGGAACGATTTCTGAAGACGAAGAGGCGGATAATCTTACGGTAGAGAAAAATGGCTTTTACCGTGTGCGCATGGATTCAGAAGCGTTAACGTATGAAGTTCTTGAACTTAAGATGGGTATTATCGGTGACGCAACACCTACAGGTTGGGATGCGGATACGGATATGACTTTTGCTGGTGGCAAAGGAACTTATATTTGGAAAATCACTATTAATCTAGTACCGGGTAAAATAAAGTTCAGAGCTAACGATGATTGGCCGATCAACTTTGGTGGCACTCCAAGCGAGATCACCCATGGAGGTGCTGATTTGGAAATTACAGCTGCAGGTACGTATGATATCTCTCTGGATCTGACTCCAGGAGCTTACAAAGCAGTTATTCAGAAAAAATAATTTTTAGAAAAAGGGTGATGAATAATCACCCTTTTTTATTTATTTTGGTAGTATGAATACAATGTCTTGGGGAATCGGTAAGGAGGAAGTTGTTGTCCTTATTGTTCTCGTCACTTTTTTGATTGCGTCCTATTTATTCTTTTCAAAATTATTGAAAAGAAAATAATCCATTATTTTTAATCCACCAAATAAGCTTGTTCCAGGCATTTGATCAATTGTACATCCGTGAGATAGTACAATTTTTTGTCTTTTAGGGCTATTTCTTTAGCTTTTTGTTCTGCATTCAACGCAAATTCTCGGAATGCGATGTAATGCGCTTTACGTTGTTGTGGATCTTTGGATTTTAGAAGCTGCAACTTATCGACCATTTCTTGATTTACCTTTATTTCCACCTCATTTGCACCGCTGTCAATCTGTTGAAACATCAGTAGGGGTTCTTTTTCGTGCTGGTAATAGATAGTAAAGGCCTCTAAATTATTTTCGTATTCTACAATATAAGCGGCAAACTCAATAGTTCCGATAGTGATTTTATCAACAAGTACAGGATTTTTCATTTCTTAATTATGGTTAATAGTCTAATATGCAAAAATAATTTTATTTTTTATAGTGCCATAAATAATTTCGAGGGCCCGTGTATCACGGTGTATCATAGGAAGTTTAAGGGTATAGCGCTGAATATTTCCATAGCAGTAAGATGACTTTTTATCATTTGTTAAAAAATAGATGTTGACGTATGGCAATAGCATGGTAAACAACCTAAAATAAATTTAAATCAGTACCTTTGTACTACTTATTAAAAATAGATAAAGATGAGTACACAAAAAGGTCCAATTAGTCAATTTATTGAGCACAATTACCGTCACTTTAATGCAGCAGCTTTAGTTGATGCAGCTAAAGGATATGAGCAGCATCTACTAGAAGGTGGTAAAATGTTGATATCATTAGGTGGTGCGATGTCTACAGCAGAATTAGGTGTTTCTTTAGCGGAAATGATCCGTCAAGATAAAGTTCATATTATCTCTTGTACAGGTGCAAACTTAGAAGAGGATGTGATGAATTTAGTTGCACATTCACACTACAAACGTATTCCTAACTGGAGAGATTTGACACCAGAGCAAGAGCGCGAATTGTTAGATACACACTTCAACCGTGTGACAGACACTTGTATCCCTGAAGAGGAGGCTTTCCGTCGTCTTCAAGAGCATTTAGAAGATGTTTGGCATGCAGCAGAGGCTAAAGGTGAGCGTTATTTGCCACATGAATTTTTATACCAAGTGGTGAATTCAGGTGTGTTGGAGCAATACTACGAAATTGATCCTAAAGATTCTTGGATTGTTGCTGCAGCAGAGAAAAATTTACCGATCGTATGTCCAGGATGGGAAGATTCAACTACGGGTAATATCTTCGCTTCTAATGTAATCAAAGGTAACTTAAAAGCTTCAACTGTAAAATCAGGTATCGAGTACATGATTTATTTGACAGAATGGTACCGTGCTAACTCAGGCGGTAAAGGAGTAGGTTTCTTCCAAATCGCTGGTGGTATTTCTGGTGATTTTCCAATCTGTGTAGTACCGATGATGTATCAAGATTTAGAGTGGACAGATGTTCCTTTCTGGTCTTACTTCTGCCAGATTTCTGATTCTACGACTTCATACGGTTCGTACTCAGGAGCGGTTCCCAATGAGAAAATCACTTGGGGTAAATTAGATATCGATACACCTAAATTCATGATCGAATCGGATGCGACTATCGTTGCGCCATTGGTATTCGCTTGGATTTTAGGACAATAATATTGTTAATAAAGAGCAAAGAGCGAGGTCTTAGCCTTTCTCTTTGCTCATTTATCACCTTTCTATGAGCAATCTATTAACAGATAATCCAATAGCCTTACAAGCACTGATGAATGAAACTTTGTTTTCTGCTGGTTTTGTTATGGATAATGCTCAAAATTCTTCTTCGGAGAATTTACCTTCAGTAAATTGGGATTCTTCCACGGAAGAGTTCGTGTACAAGGGAGACAAGTCTGCAGGTATATTGTTTATTCTGCGTTATCCAGATTATCCTTATTTCTCACCCGAAGCGGAAGAAGCTTTTGTCAAGACAATTGCTGCATTAGGATTGACGCTGGAAAATGTGGCTGTAGTCAATCTTGCAAACCCTCAAAATCCCAACGAATTCAGCCGCATCAGAGATTTCTTCACGCCGACGAAAATCACATTGCTTGGCGTAGAACCCAAATCGTTAGTTCTTCCTGAAATTCCACACAATTCTTATTTAAAAGGTCGCGCAGCGGCTGTATTCAATACGTTCTCGTTCGAAGAAATGTTTGCTGATATCAGCAAAAAGAAACTTTTTTGGGGAGAGTTTAAGACTTTTATTGCTTCTTAAAAATAAGTTTTTCGACTTATTTATATTTTCCTTTTTCCTTCTAACTTTTTGACTTTTTAATTTTTAGTTTTTACTTTGCTACATGTTAGAATTAGTATTTGCGACGAATAATGCGCATAAGCTTGAAGAAGTACAAGCTATTGTAGGCGATAAATTTATATTGAAATCACTGAGCGATATTGATTGCCAGGATGATATTCCCGAGACAGGTGTTACCTTCCAGGAGAATGCACAGCAGAAGACCGATTATCTGGTGAATAAATATGGATTATACTGTTTTGGGGATGATTCGGGCCTTGAGGTGGATGCTTTGAATGGCGAACCAGGTGTATATTCTGCGCGCTATTCTGGTTCTCGCGATATGGAAAAAAATATTGATTTGCTGTTAGAAAAATTGGGAGACAGTCCCAACAATGCACGTTTCAAAACTGTTATTTCGCTTTATCTAAATGAGCAACAACATTTTTTCGAAGGAACTATCGAAGGTCAAATCATTAAAGAAAGAAGGGGAGAAAAGGGCTTTGGTTATGATCCGATTTTTATTCCCAATGGTTATGACAAGACTTTTGCAGAAATGTCTGCAGAGGAGAAAAATGCGATTAGCCATCGTGCCATAGCTGTTGGCAAATTGGCGGAATTCTTAAAAGGATTATAAAAGATACAATTAGAACAAAAAGGAGCTCACCAATGGAGCTCCTTTTTGTTTTAATTATTTTCTTCAGTGGATTCTTGTGTTTCCTCCACTTTCTTTTCTATAGGTTTGCTGGTACTGCTATTTTCATCGGAATCCTCCTTCTCGCCCTTCACTTCGGTATCCTTCGGCAGTTCGCGTTTTCGATTTAACAAATCTTCTTTGGATTTTGGTCGGTCTTGAGGTCGCCAAATAAATCCAGGCAATATCTCATTCTCTTGGGTAACAAGGTTGAATGGATAAACCTTTTGATCTACTTTTTTGATAGTAAAATAATCTTTGATTTTTTTGTCTTCCATGAAGACTTTAATCCGACCACCGCGATCGTGAAACATCTCCGTAACGATATTGTTTTTATCATTCACTGAGAAAACAAGGTTTTCTGCGTTTCCATCGACGAATAACCTTTCTATACTATTATTTGCAAAGAATGCCGTGATTTTTCTTCCTTTGAGTTGATTGAACTTGGTGGAGTCAGTCAATGCATTGACCATAAAAGCATTTTCTTTGAGTAGCGCATTGTCCATTTTCTGATTCAGAATCTGCATATAAATGGTATCTGCAGATATCTGCGAATTTTCCGCCCAGATCATCGGTCTTCCCATAAATCTAAACATGGAGTCTTGCATGCCATAATACACGGAATCCGCTACAGCCTGCAAATCCGATTTGTATAAGCGAACATTATAATAGGCTTTGACAATACGGGTGCGTGATGTGTCCGAAACAGCTGTCGTGCTCGAATCATTGCTGGTAGGCTGCTGCGCAATTTTCAACGCTTTATTAATGGCGCTATCCGCGTGTCCTGCTTCTGGAATGATTGCACGCTGCCGCAGAATAGAATCTGCTTTCAGCGTATTATCAATTTCTTTTCTTCCTTCGCCGTGCCTATTACCGCTCGTATTGTTGCTTGTAATTTTTGGAGCAGTTGTTTTTTTTGTGGTCTCATTAGGCTTTTGAAGGACTTTTTCATTCGTTTTTCCTACTACCTGTAAGCCTTCCTCTTGGATTGCTCCTTCAGTTCCTTCAGCTAGTATGGTGTCTTCTTCGTCCTCGCCATAGTCCTCTTCGGCCTCTTCTATCAATTGTCCACCATTTCTATCCAGATTCAGATTCAAAGGAACATATTCTTTTGCTAAAATCATTCTCGAAAATAGGGTATCTGCTGTCATGTATACGGAATCTACTTTCGGCTCTGGCTTGCTGTTGACAAGAAGCGGCTTGTTTACAACATCAGGATTTTGCGCGGTATTTGTCACGGACGAGCTTTGATCAACTGTTTTTGTGACTTCCTTTTTCGTCTTTTTTTCTTCAATGGGAGCTGTTACCGGCGGGCTGATTGCGGCAGAATCCGTTTGTGTTGAGTCTGAATCATTCTGGACCACCGTGATGATATACGGTTTTTCAGTCATCAAGATGGATTCCTCACTTTGTCGGTATTCACCTTTACCACCATAAGCATAAAACTTGTCTACTGTGTCTACAAATATTACATTGCGGAACGCTTTGCCAATGCCTGAATCGCGGTCATAATGCAGACTATCACCTTTTAATAATCTACTTCCTTCAGTGTACAAATTTTGTTTGTTGAAGTTGGCAACACCCGTCCCGGTATTGTAGACACCTCTTTCGGTGTATAAATTTTCCTGGTTATTGCCTTTTATATTTGTGGGTCCAAAGAAATAGGTGTTTTTAGATAGACTATTATAGCGCATCGTATCTGTGTATACTTTCACAGAGGGGTTGCGCACAATGACTTTGTGCCTAAAATAGGCATCGCCCGTGTTTTCGAAATAATAAGCATTTCTGGAGGTAATGGTATCCGTCTGCGTTATAATCCGGCCACCTCCCGTATAGGTCCCTACCTTAGACCGCATGTTGTAGGTCAGAAAATTGGTCGTAAGCACCGAGTTTCTATCCACCATCTTCACATTGCCGCGTAGGCGAGCTTGTTGTGATGACGCATCATAATGCAAGTAATCGGAATATATCACAGTTCCTGATGGCTGCGTAATTACTACATTTCCAAAAGCCTCAAAAAACTGTTGTTTAATTTCATTTTCGTAGATATATCCACTATCAGCGGATAAGGTATTTCCTTTGTGCTCGTATACCGGATGGTAGAATGTCATATGTCCGGTTTTGGCATTGATTCTCCCCGAATTGGAAGACACCAAATTCATACGCGCGGATTCGTTGGATGGAGTAGTTACCTGCCCAAACAAAAATTGTCCGCTAAGGATAAATAGTAATAAAAAACAATACTGCTTCACGTTGGCAAAAATAGATAATTAAATAGCAAAAAAATGTTAAGGGATGATTTTTCGTGTTAAATAAAATCAATTTTTAATGATTACTTTTGAATTATGGAGATTCTTAAGCGCTTCGAACGCTATGTGGAAGATAATAAGCTGTTTAGCAAGGACGAAAAAATCCTTGTAGCGGTCAGTGGTGGGAGGGATTCGATGTTGCTTCTGTGGCTGCTTCATCAGCTTTATTATCCCGTCGAAATAGCACATTGTAATTTTCAATTACGAGGGGAAGAGTCCGATGCCGATGAGCAATTGGTGCGCGGATTTGCTGTGGCTAATGAAATACCGATTCATGTGCAGCGCTTTGATACTACAGGATATGCTGCTACACACAAAGTTTCTATACAAATCGCAGCACGCGAACTGCGCTACGGGTGGTTCGAAAGATTGCGCATGGAGCGTGGCTGTAAAGTCATTGCGGTGGCTCAACATATGAATGATTCTGTAGAAACGGTATTGTTTAACTTGTCACGTGGAACAGGACTACAGGGGCTGCAAGGCATTCTACCGTTGCGTGATGATTCACATGTTGTACGTCCATTATTGTTTCTACACAGTGAAGAAATCACGGATTTTGTGCAAAATCAAGGTATTCCTTATCGCGATGATTCTTCTAATTTTTCCAATAAATATGCCCGCAATAAAATTCGGTTGGATATTATACCCGAATTCGAGCAGCTGAATCCACATTTTATTCGTATCATGGCGGATAATATAGCACGATTTCGGGATGCGCAGGAGGTCATAAACAACCATATGCAAGAGTTACGATCCCAGATTATGATTGCGCGAAGTGATCATTCTTGGCGTATCGCCAAAGAAGAATTGGAGCACCTGCAGCTGAGTGAGCTGTATTTTATGTTTGAACCATTTGGTTTTAGCAAGACCGTATTACAAGATTTGCTGGAAAGCTTGCATAAAGATTCCGGTAAACAATTTGCCTCGGATACGTATATTATCGTCACGGATCGAGAAGATGTAATATTATCCAAAAAGAATATGGACCTGGAGCCTGTGCACATCGATCTAGCCACCACGCGTGTGGAGTGGGGCGCATTTCAGATTGAAATAACGGGAAATTCGGATCTTGCTATAGAGAATGGAGCCGGAATAGCCAAAATTGACACGGCATCTCTCGTTTATCCTTTGACTATTCGTCAGTGGGAGGAGGGGGATACTTTTCAGCCCTTAGGGATGAATGGAAAAAAGAAACTGAGTGATTATTTTATCCAAAAAAAGATCAATATTCTTGATAAAAAAAGAGTGCCGATATTGGTAAATGGTGACGGCAAAATCATCTGGGTGGTCAATTACCATTTGGATGAAAGATTTAAGATTAGGGATAATACACAGAAAGTGCTTAAATTAGTTTGCAATTTAAAGTAATATGAGTCAAGAAAAGCATTTTGTCGAGAGACAATATTTAGGTAGAGATAAGTCTTGGATCAGTGTCCGTATGACTTTAGCGCTCTTTTGTTTCATAGTATATTATCTCAATGTAGATCATCTGCCTTCGAGGCAATTGTTCTTTATCGTAGGTAGTTGTATTATTTTGGTTTCCATTATCATGATGTATCTGGTACATTATAAGACCGATGTATACAACGGCAATGTGGTATTGAGCGGATTGTGGTCCACACGTTTGGTCAAAATCGACTTGGCTTCCATCACCAAAATAGAGAAGAAACCATACAGCACTTATGTGTTTAACAACCCCGTCTATAATCTGCATAAGAATGGAAAGATTCGGTTTTATTCTGGGGGAAAAGATGCGGTATGGCTCACTGATAAGGATGGATTGATCTATATTATCGGTACACATCGACAAGAGGAACTCTATAATGCGATTCTCAAGTCGAAATCTTAAAAATTGTTAAGTCGTTTCAGTCTGACATTTACTTGACTTTATTTTTTCGCGATTTTGATATATTTGAATAAATAGAACATACTACATGACAGCTTTATATTTTATTTTATTTGTTATTGCCGCTTATTATGCTTTAAAATTTTCAATGCGTTTGCTGTTGCCTTATGCCATGAAAAAATTAACAGAACGTATGATGAAGAGAGCGCAACAAGGTAGAGGTGGTTTTACTTATACATACACTTCAGGCAATCCATTTGGTCAGCAATCCACATACCGTGATTATAATCAACAAGACAATACTCCAAAAGGCGAAATAGAAATTGATTATGTACCACCCCGTCAGGAAAAGCGCAAGGTAGGTGCAAATGCAGGTGAATTTATTGATTTTGAGGAGGTAAAGTAGATTTTCATATTCATTGTTATGATAGGTTGATTGGTGTTCAAAACTAATCAACCTATTTTTTTGACTTGTTCTTTTTTAGTTTTTACTTTGTACTATGTGGTTGAAGCAGCTTTCCGTTTTAAATTTTAAGAATTATACAGATTCTAATTTGCATTTTTTGCCTGAGGTGAATGCTTTTACAGGCTCTAATGGTGCAGGTAAGACGAATCTGCTGGATGCTATTCACTACCTTTCGCTCTGCAAGTCTTATTTTAATCCCATTGATTCGCAACATATCAAAAGTGGCGAGGAGTATTTCATGGTGCAGGGTGAATTTGAAAGAAACGACAGGCCGGATTTAATATCTTGCAGCTTAAAAAGAAATCAGAAAAAACAATTCAAGCGCAACAAAAAGGATTATCCGCGTCTGGCTGATCATATCGGTCAATTTCCTTTGGTGATGATATCGCCGAATGATACACTCATTATTTTGGAAGGTTCCGAAGAGCGCCGCAAGTTTGTGGACAATGTTATTTCTCAGACTGACAACCGCTATCTGGATACATTAATTGCGTACAATAAAGTTTTGCTGCAACGTAACGTCCTATTAAAAAACATCAAGGAAAAGGGAGTATTTGATATCGGACTGTTGGAGGTCTTGAATATGCAGCTCGTGGAAGTAGGCGAGGTGATATACCACAAGCGTAAAGCTTTCATGGAAAAATTTACACCTTCTTTTCAGCGTCATTACCAATACCTGAGTGATAGTGCGGAGGAGGTCTCTTTGGTGTATGACTCCCAATTGCACGGCGCTGATTTCACCCAATTATTGGAGTCATCGTTAGAAAAAGATCGTATCCTCGAACGAACCACCAAAGGTATTCACAAGGATGATCTGTTGTTTACCATTCATCGCGAGATGCCACTTAAAAAATTTGGTTCGCAAGGTCAGCAGAAGTCATTTTTGATCGCCTTGAAGCTGGCGCAGTATACATATCTGCATGAGCAAAATAAATTCAAACCCTTGCTGTTATTGGATGATATCTTTGATAAATTGGATAATCAGCGTACCAGAAAACTCATGCAGATGGTTTCAAATGAGGAATTCGGGCAGATTTTTATTACGGATACCGATGCCTTAAGAATCCAACGAATATTTGACGAAATACAACAACCTATCCGTATCTTTGATATCGAAGGAGGACAAGCTCATGCTATATAAGAAGAAAGTGGATGAAATACCGACCCGTGACGACATCAGCATGAAGCAAGCTGTGGAGAAGTGGTTGGAAGTATATAGATTGCGACGCAAATATGAGGAATCCTCGGTTGTAAGCTTTTGGGAAGAAATTATCGGCCCCTATATTGCCAAACGCACACAGCACATTTACATCAAAGACAAAAAGCTCTATGTCAAAGTAGAATCTGCTGTCGTAAAACATGAATTAGCCATCAATCGTCGACAAATTATTGGTCGTGTCAATGAGCATGTCGGCCATGTCATTGTCGAGGAATTTGTGATTCTCTAAAAAAAATATTCATTATTCCATGCAACTCAAGTATTACGCCGCTGCACTTTTTTCATTTGTAGTGTGGGGCATGTTTAGTCTTGTTCTGAAACCGCTCAGTGATTACGCTGCCTTAGATATATTAACCTACCGCGTCGCATTTGCCGCCATAATTATTGCCATAGTTAGCTTAACTGTTCGCTATAAAGTCACCAAAGCCAACCTGTCCTATATTCGCTCATTGACTCTTCCGGCACGTAATAAAATTATTGGCACGACTATCTTTAGTGCGATTATGTTGGCTGTGAATTGGTATTTATATATCTATGTGATGAATACAGTCAGCGTAAATGCAACTTCATTGGCGTATTTGATTTGTCCGATATTAACCACCGTATTAGCCGGGATATTTTTAAAAGAACGATTGAATACGGGGCAATGGGTCGCCGTAGGGATGAGCATCTTGAGCTGTATAATGCTATCGTACGGACACTTTATGGATATGCTTTATAGTGTCATCATCGCTTTATCCTATGCCATATATTTGGTGCTGCAAAAGGCCAATACACAATTGGATAGATTTTTCACGCTAACCTTACACATTCTAATCAGTGCAATACTATTGATTCCAATGGGATTAAGTTCAAGTAGTGAAGTGATGCATTCCGATTTGTTTTTTCAGTATGTATTACTAATTGCTGTATTGTTTACGATTATACCATTATTCCTCAATATGTATGCGCTCAAGGGGTTAGACTCTTCTGTAGTCGGCGTCCTGCTCTATATTAATCCTATTATTGCATTCCTATTGGCTGTATTTTATTTTAATGAAAATATCACTTCACTACAAGGTATAGCTTATGGATTAATCTTTGTTGCTGTCGTTGTTTTCAATATTTCATATCTTAAAAAATAAGGTATTTCGACCTTCTTTAGAATCATTCCAATATTTTCTTGTTACCCGATTATGACAAATCGGTCTGTTTTGATTATGCTATTTTGGCTAAGTTTGTGCCATTTGTGAATTTAATAAATAATTGATAATAAATCATTTATAATGATTGCGGATTTAGAACAGAAAGACAATAGTCACCTTTATAAAACAGGAATTATTCAACAGACGGCATATTGGTCGACGGTAAAAAAACTTCAGGGAATTGATACATTGGCGTATAATTTTAAAACCAAGTCAGCGGATCTTTTTTGCAGCGAATCAGATGAAATCTATGTGATAGGAGATTTTTTGATTATGCTTCAATATCTAGATGCTGACCATTGTATTGCTTATGTCCCTTATGGTCCAGAGATAGAACCTTCGCCGGAGCAGCAAGGATATTTTTTGGAACAGCTATCTGAAGCTTTGAGGCAATATTTGCCACCGACTTGTATCTTGATTCGTTATGATTTGTCATGGCAGTCGCAGTGGGCCAATGAAGATGATTGTTATGACCTGCACGGCACCTGGATTGGTTTACCTTCCAAGCGTGTACAAGAGATGCGCGTCAATTTTAATACGGAATATGGTAACTTGCGTAAAGCAAATACCGATATTTTGCCCTCCAATACCATCTTCATGAATCTAAAGAACAGTGATGATATGCTATTGGGTCAGATGAAACCTAAAACCCGATACAACATCAACCTCGCGAAGCGAAAAGGTGTCCGTATTGAATCTCATGGACTGGAGAGCTTAGAAATATGGTATGATCTGTATCGTCAAACTGCGAAGCGCAACAACTTCTTTTTGCATGATATCAATTATTTCCGAATAGTATTATCGGCTCGTGCAAATAATTCAGATTCCCCAGCGGACGTGTATATGTTGGTGGCGTATGTCGATGACAAACCATTAGCGGCCATGTTTTTGGTGATCTCGGCGAATAGAGCAACATATTTGTATGGAGCTTCATCTACGGAGAATAGAAATTATATGGGCACTTATGCTTTACAGTGGAGAGCGATGCAACTGGCGCGGGAAAAGGGCTGTTCGGAATATGATTTCTTTGGAATATCGCCTGAAGCAGACAGCGCCCATCCGATGTATGGACTTTATCGTTTCAAATCGGGATTCGGAGGACAGATATTTCACCGAATGGGCTGTTGGGATTATCCATTGGATAAGAAAAAGTATGAATATTATGCAGCTATGGAATTTCAAAATCAAAGCTATCATATTTAAAAGAAAGGGCTTGTATTTTATTTACAAGCCCTTTTTCGTCATTTTGACCGTATGGAGAAATGACGTTTGCTACTTTATATAATAGTATTATCTTCCTATAAGTATAAATCCAGGTCACCTTTTCCTTCACGGATCACTTCAAATTCGCCATTCGTCAGGTCGATAACAGTAGAGGCAACATTGTCACCATACCCGCCATCGATAACCAAGTCGACCTGATCTTGATATTTTTCATATATCAATTCCGGATCGGTCGAATATTCGATGATTTCATCTTCGTCGCGGATGGAGGTAGTTACAATAGGATTGCCTAATTGTCTGACAATTTCACGCACGATAGCATTATCTGGCACACGAATACCTACAGTTTTCTTCTTTGAACTTAATAGTTTGGGTACTTGATTACTAGCATTAAAGATAAAAGTAAATGGACCTGGCAATGCTTTCTTCAGAACACGAAAAACCGCCGTATCGAAGGGTTTGGTGTATTGCGAAATATCCGTCAGATCATGACATATAAACGATAAGTTCGCCTTATCGGTTTTCAGTCCTCGTATCTGACACACTTTTTCTATTGCCTTTTGATTGGTGATATCACAGCCAATACCATAAACGGTATCCGTCGGGTAAATGATCACACCTCCCTTTTTCAATATATCCACAGCTTGATCAATAGCTTTGGGATTCGGATTGTCGTTATATATTTTAATAAGCATAACCTAAGAAGTAAAATGTCAAAATTAAAAAGTAAAAACTAAAATTTGAACTACAAAAAAAGAGCTGTTTAATGAATAACAACTCTTTTGCTTTATTTGTTCTTTTTTTAAAACTCTGCGTTTTTCGGTGTGCGTGGGAAAGGAATTACATCTCTGATATTTGTCATTCCTGTGGTGAACAATACCAATCGTTCGAATCCAACGCCAAAACCGGAGTGAGGCACCGAACCAAAGCGGCGTGTATCCAAGAACCAGTCCATCTCTTCTTCAGGGATACCCACTTCAGCCATACGAGCCAACAATTTTTCTAAGTTTTCTTCACGTTGCGATCCGCCGACCATCTCGCCGATACCTGGGAACAAAATGTCCATCGCACGTACTGTGTGGCGGCCCTGTGCATCTACTTCATTCTGTTTCATGTAGAATGACTTAATCTCACGTGGATAATCGGTCAAGATAACAGGTTTCTTGAAGTGTTTCTCTACCAAATATCTTTCGTGCTCGGACTGCAAGTCAGCGCCCCAACCTTCGATTAAGTATTTAAATTGTTTCTTTTGATTTGGTTTTGAAGCTTTCAAAATATCGATAGCCTCGGTATATGTCAATCGCTCGAAGTTGTTTTCTAATACGAAATTCAATTTATCAACTAAGTTCAATTCCGAACGTTCAGCTTGCGGTTTTGATTTCTCTTCTTCCAATAGACGGTTTTTCAAGAATTCAATTTCTTCCGGACATGTATCTAAAGCATATTTAATAACGTATTTCAATAAACCTTCCGCCAAATCCATGTTGTCTTCCAATTCGTAGAACGCCATTTCGGGTTCGATCATCCAAAACTCTGCTAAGTGGCGAGTCGTATTTGAATTCTCCGCGCGGAAAGTCGGACCGAAAGTATAGATATTTCCAAATGCTAAGGCTGCCAATTCACCTTCCAACTGACCAGAAACAGTCAAGTTCGTTGATTTTCCGAAGAAATCTTCTTTGAAATCTACTTTACCATCGTCCGTCAATGGTGGATTGATAGGGTCCAAAGTCGTCACTCTGAACATTTCACCTGCGCCTTCTGCATCTGATCCAGTGATAATAGGGGAGTGGAAATATACGAAATCACGCTCTTGGAAAAACTTGTGTATTGCAAATGATAATGCATTTCGTACTTTGAATATGGCATTAAAAGTTCCTGTCCGGACACGAAGATGTGCTATCTCACGCAAAAATTCTAAGCTGTGTTTTTTGGGTTGCAATGGATATTTTTCAGGATCTGAATCGCCGATAATTGAAACTTCAATAGCTTTTACTTCTACACGCTGGCCTTTACCTTGCGACTCCACCAAATTTCCTTTTACACGAACAGCAGCACCCGTAGTGATTCTTTTTAAAATATCCTCTGGCGTATTTTCAAAATCAACTACAGCTTGGATATTATTAATTGAAGAACCATCATTGATCGCTATAAATTGATTATTACGAAAAGTTCTAACCCATCCTTTTACAATTATCTCTTTACCAAATTCTTCGGACTTTAATAATTCTTTTATTCGTGTATGTTCCATTTTATATGTTAGGAATTTATATTGCTTATTTTGAAGTACAAAAATACGCTATTAAATTGTGTTATAAAAGCTAATTTTCAGGCTTTTCATCCTAAAATTTACAGCTATAAAAAATCAGCAATATTTTGCGGTAATATCTTCGATTTCAACTCTTCCTCCAATAATTTAAAGTACTCTCGATGAATAATATTGGATAATTTTCCATTTTCTAATTTGATAATTACATCACAACATTCTGTCAATGAAGCAAATATGTGGGATGATAAAATAATCGTTTTGCCTTTGTTTTTTAAGATTTTGATTAATTCAGTCAAGATTATACAACTCGATAGATCCAAACCATTGAAAGGTTCGTCCATGATAATAAATTCATTGTTTTGTAATATGCTGGCTGTAATAGCTAATTTTTTCTTCATACCCGTCGAATAGCTTTCTATATACCTATCGAGAGGTAAGTCGAAAATATTCCTTGACTTAATATCGATACCTTTTTTACTTCGAGCTTCCAGCAATAACCGAATATATTCTTCTCCTGTTATTTTGCTGATAAAAAACTGCTCCGCCATAATGTTGCCCAGCTGCTGTCTTATGGGGATTAACTCACTGACAATTGTCCCTTCAAATTTTTCTAATTCAGCGATGCAACGAAATAATGTCGTTTTGCCCGAACCATTCTCTCCGACGATACCATAGACTTTGGCTTTTCCAAAATGAATACTTATGTCGTCTAAAACGGTAATCGATCCAAACTTTTTAGTTAAATTATTGATTGTAATCATAAATATTCGTTTAGATTTCTGATAGCTTTCGTGTAGAAGTATGGAAATAGTCCTAGTATTATTGGTGGAAATAATCCACTCAAAGCAAAAATAATTCCCTCGAAAATGCCTATTTTGCGAGGAAAGACGCTATACTTCATAAATTGATATGACAAGATAAGTAGAAAGGTAAGAAGGTAGATAGCGCCTACGAGAAGTAAAACTTGATGAGCATATTCGCGTATAACCAATACCGCACTAAGGGGACTTATCAAGACATAGGTTTCAAGGTGATTCTTTTGATCTTATGGAATAAGAATCGACTTGGTTTCATGCTGTAGTTCCATAAAACTTCTAGTGGTTCCAAATTTTCTAAATGATTAATTGTGAAAAAAGGTATTAAAGCTATTCCAAAAATAGCCAGATTCTCATTGCTAACTATTATTCCGATCCCAAATAGAAAAATGGCAATACAATTTGCTAATAAGTAGGTGCGGAAATAGCGAATCATTTCGAATGGATATTTTCCGAAAGGAGTGGGTATAGCTGTATTGGAAGTGAAAAGGATTGTGGATTTAATTACGGCGTAAAAAATGCTGATAGCAATCAAAATTGGAAGTATCCAATAGATCCCCGATATAGTGGCTAACAGTAAAATAGGTAATATGAAAATTACATTTTCAATTGTCCTCACTTGAAAGTATTTTTTTCGATCAACAAAAAGTATTTTAAGATTCTCAACCCTATCGCGTTTGTGTGCTCTTTCCAATATAAAAATTACTATGATTATCAACACATAGGGCGCGTATGAAAACTTTTGTACAGCGTGATATGCAAAATAATAAACTACCAATGCAAATAAGACAAATAGCAATAATGGTAATCCAGTCTGCCGTATTATACGTTGATATCGTAATAATTGAAAATAGTATTTCATGACCTATGAAATAGCAGATAAAGTCCATCGTCACAAATCTATCGTCTCATTTATTAAAAATTAATAAAACTTAATGCTTTAAGAATTGTTACGACTATGCATTCTGTCCATTTTTTTACTCAATCACTATATGGTTACAACACTTTGGGTTTGTACTGTTTTATTCTTGATATTGCATCTGTTGCCTTTCGTAAGAAATCAGCATTGGATTTTTCGTGTTCCTGATTTTATACGTCCACAATTGCTTTTTTTGCAGTTGCTGACATTAATTTTAGCATTTTTGTATTGGTCAGAATTGGACTTTCGTATCTGGATGTTGTTGATTGTATTGGGGTGCATAATTTATAATTGTTATATATTCGTGCGCTTCACCAAATTTTGGAGAAGTACCAAGCACGGCGTTTCAAACGAACATTCCGATATAGTAAAAATAATTTCTGTGAATGTCTATCAATTCAATACGGAGTATCATCGGTTAATCAAATTAGTGCACCAGGAGCATCCAGACATCCTGCTCACCATGGAAAGCAATCAGGATTGGGAAAATGCTTTTCAAGAATTAAAAGATGTTTATCCACATTATGAGGAAATCGCTTTAGAAAATACCTATGGCATGCATTTTTACACGAAGTTGAAAGTACATAAGTTGCATGTACATTACTTTGTAGTGGATGATTTGCCGAGCATAGAAGCTGAATTGGAAACGGAGGATGGCTACCGATTTGTGTTTTTTGGCGTACATCCGCCACCACCGAGTCCCACGGAAGAAGACACATCAAAAGAACGCGATGGCGATCTATTGAGTGTAGCAAAGCGTGCTAAAAAGCAAAAATTGCCGGTAGTGATTACGGGAGATTTTAATACAGTGGCTTGGTCGCGCGTTTCCAGATTGTTCAAAAAGGCGAGTGAATTAATAGATGCACGATATGGACGCGGTTATTTGGCGACTTTCCATGCCAAGTATTGGTTCTTTCGCATTCCTTTGGATTTATTATACCATAGCGCGAACGTGTTTGTTGAAGATTTGAAAATTTTGCCTTCTATAGGTTCCGATCATTTTCCTATGTGCTGTACATTCTATATTGACAAAGCTAATCATGAGCAGGATAAAGACGTGAAACATCTAGACACAGAAGAGAAAGAAGAAGTCGAAGAGATAATCGAAGAAGGCATGAAAGAGGAAAGTGTAAATAGGAAAAAAGGATAAAACAAAAAGAGAGCACTCCCTAATGCATGAAAAATAGAAATTATCTTAATGCACGCATTTAGGGAAGGCAATCTTAAATTTTCACCCCGTTTTATTTTGCTAGATAGCCACCATCCACTGGGTAATATGATCCAGTTACAAAAGAAGACTTATTGGAAGCTAGCCATAATGCTAATTCTGCAACTTCTTCCGGCTTACCTAGACGTTGCATAGCATGTTGGGTTTCAAGGTATGTTAAAGTGTCTTTATCTAGATTATTGTCTATGAGTGGTGTGGATATAAATCCTGGACCTATTGCATTAATACGAACACCGCGAGTACCGTATTCCCAACCAGCAGTTTTAGTCAATCCAACGACGCCGTGTTTTGCTGCTACATATGCCGAAGAATTAGCAAAGCCAACCAATCCTAAGATAGAAGCCATATTGATAATGCTACCACCTACTTTCTCGATTTCTGGAAGTTGGTAATGCATACCAAAGAATACTCCATTCAAATTGATATCAATAACTTTTTTCCAACTCTCAAGGCTGTAGTCCCCAACAATAGCGGCATCACCACCAATACCAGCGTTATTCACTGCAATATGTAGTGCACCAAATTTTTCAACAGCAGTATCCACTAATTTTTTATTATCTTCTGGAGAAGAAGAATCTGCCTTTACAAAAGTAGTAGCATCACCTAATGATTCTGATAATTTAATCCCCAAGTCTTCATTTAAATCTGCGATTACAACTTTAGCACCTTCTTTGATAAATAGCTCAACAATTGCCTTTCCAATACCTGAGGCTCCACCTGTAACAATTGCTACTTTATTTTCTAACTGTTTCATAATTGTCTGTTTTAAGTATGAAGACAAATTAACGATTTTTAGGATTTTAAAGAATGATGTTGATTCCTTATAATAATGACTTAAGGCAGCTTTTTAGGATTATAACCTAATTTAAAACTGGCAGCTATGTTTTTCAAAGATCCTCCTATACCTAGAAAAATATTCTGCGTATAATGATCAATTTAAATAAGATTCGATATTAACCATAGAGTCGAATAATATTATTGGACTCTATGATTTGTCTTTCCCTTGATGCTTTTTATAAATGCTGGAATCTTTTCTGAATAATTTTCCTCACCTAGCAATTTTACAAAAGCTGTTCCCACAATCGCACCATTTGCATATGTAGTCGCTTTTTGGAAAGTATCTTGATTAGAAATACCAAAACCAATGATAAATGGATTTTTCAATTCCATCTTTTTGATACGTTTGAAATAAGCTTCTGCTTGATCTTTAACTTCTAGATTTTTACCAGTCGTTGCATTCGACGAAAGTAAATAGATGAAATTCGTAGTCAAATCATCGATTTTACGAATGCGCGCTTCCGAGGTTTGGGGAGTTACTAAGAAGATATTACTGATTCCATTTTCTTCGAAAACTGTTTTGTACAATTCTTCATACTCGTATATAGGTAAATCCGGAATTATAGTGCCATTTACACCCACTGCTGCACAGGCTTTACAGAAATTTTCCACACCAAATTGAAGAACAGGATTCACGTAGCCCATCAAATAAACGGGAATGCTTACATGCTTGCGTAAATCTTTCAATTGTTCAAAAAGAACTTTTAGCGTCATTCCATTTTTCAAGGCTTCCTCCGAAGCATGCTGAATCGTAGGGCCATCGGCAACAGGATCCGAATAGGGGAAGCCGATTTCCAAGAAGTCGGCACCTGCTTCTTCCAAAGCTTTCGCAATTGCCACCGTACTATCTAAAGTTGGGTAACCCGCTGTGAAATATATGGACAACAATCCGTTTGAATGTTTGGTCAGTTGCATTATTATAAATTAAAATACTTCATGTAATTATCTAAATCCTTGTCACCACGCCCAGAAAGACAAATCACTACCGTTTCATCGCCTTTGAAATTCATTTTTTCTAAATGTGCCAAGGCGTGTGAACTCTCAATTGCAGGGATAATGCCTTCTAGTTTTGTTAATCTCAAACCAGCTTGCATCGCCTCATCATCTGTAGCAGAAACATATTCACCACGACCAGATTTGAATAACCAAGCATGTTGAGGACCAATTCCAGGATAATCAAGACCCGCAGAAATGGAGTAGGGTTCTATAACTTGACCATCTTCAGTTTGCATCAAAATTTGACGAGAACCATGAAGCACGCCTTCTTTCCCAAGTGCGGTAGTTGCTGCCGTTTCTCCCGATTCAACTCCATGACCAGCCGCTTCTACAGCGATTATTTTTACATTTACTTCATCCAAGAAATGATAAAACATACCTGCTGCATTCGATCCACCACCCACGCAAGCCATCACAATATCAGGAGTTTCCTTGCCTGTTTTTTCTAAAAGCTGTTTTTTTGTTTCGAAGGAAATAATCGATTGAAAACGTGCTACCATATCCGGATACGGATGCGGTCCTACCACCGAACCTATAATATAATGCGTATCGACAGGATTGTTGATCCAATCACGCAACGCTTCGTTTGTCGCGTCTTTTAGTGTTTTACTGCCCGAAGTCGCTGGAACGACGGTAGCGCCCATCATTTTCATACGTGCTACATTTGGCGCTTGACGTTCGATGTCTATCGCACCCATGTATACCACACATTCCAAACCTTTCAATGCACATACTGTAGCTGTAGCGACACCATGTTGGCCGGCACCAGTTTCGGCGATGATACGTTTTTTGCCTAAGCGTTGCGCCAATAAGATTTGCCCGATCGTATTATTGATTTTGTGTGCGCCTGTATGATTTAGATCTTCACGCTTTAAGAATATTTTAACACCATATTTTTCGGATAATCTTTTAGCCTCATAAAGCGGGGATGGACGACCCACATAATCTTTCAGAAGTTGTTCAAACTCTGCTTTGAACGACGGGTCTTCCATGATTTGTAAATACTGATTTTGCAATTCTTCCACATTGGGATAAAGCATTTCGGGAATATATGCACCACCAAATGGTCCATAATAACCCCTCTTGTCTACTTGATATTTGCTCATTTTATAATTGAGAATGCTTGTGTTAACGAATCTATATTTTTTAATCCGGGCTCGATTTCGAATTTCGAATTCAAATCTAAACCATATAATCTATTATCATCAAAATTGGCCGCTTCTTGGATGTTTTCTAAAGAAACACCTCCGCTTAGCCAATAGGGTGTATCGTACGGATACTCTTTTAATTTATACCAATCAAATGTCTGGCCGGTTCCGCCAAATTGTTTGCTCTTGGTGTCGAATAAAAAATAATCCACTTTACCCACATATTCGGACAATGGAGTCCAATCAAACGCCTCATCAATGCCAAATGCTTTGAAGGTTTCTATCCCCAAATTTTTGATTTCTTGACAAAAAGCTGCGGTTTCATTTCCATGCAGTTGTGCCACTTGCAAATCAAAATCGTGTATTTTTGCTTCAATTTCTTCTTTATCCGCATTTACAAAAACTCCAACTTTTTTGATGCTTTCGGGAAGATCTATATTAGGATTTTGACTGACAAAGCGAGCTGATTTTTTATAGAAAATGAATCCCATATAATCTATAGGCTGCAGTGCAAGCTGCTGAATATTTTCAGTTTCTCGCATTCCACAAACTTTTATTTTTAATGTTTTGTTCATATTTTCATTCTCTTGTCATTCCCACGCAAGGAGGTATCTATTCAACTATCGAAAGATATTTCGCTTTCCACAATATGCCACTTGGTCGTTCAGAGGTTTCGAGCATTCTATCTTTTAGACTCTTCCTATCGCTAGAAAGACAATTTATTATGTCATGTTTACCGGAATGAAACATCTGTCAATTAGTCCTTCAATCAGCCTACTCAGTGGTCAATTTCTTCAAACTATCTAAAGCTTTTAATCCCAATAAGGATTCTTCAGCCTCATAGTAACAGTCACCAAAAGATTTTTCGGGATGGAAAGTCTTTATAGCAAATGCTGCATTCGTCAACACCACGTTGTTTTGAACGGAATTTCCTTTTCCTTCGATGATGTTTCTGAAAATCTGAGCAGCTTCTTCTACGTTGTCACCTCCGGCAAGCGCCTCTGCCTCTACAGTTTCAAACCCCAATTCATCTACCGCATAGTAACTTTCTCCTTCATTGTTGATGACTTTAAAATCTCCTGTCAATGATATTTCATCATATCCATCTAAAGCGTGGATAATGCTATATTGTTTTTCTGTGTTTTGATATAAATAACCATACAATCGCCCTAATTCCAAAGAAAATACGCCCACAGATTGAAATTTGGGATTCGCAGGATTTGTCAATGGGCCTAACATATTGAAGAACGTTTTGATCCCTAAGGCACGACGGATAGGTGCTACGGTTTTCATTGCTGGATGAAATAGGGGAGCATGTAGGAAGCAGATATTGGCTTCATCCAACTGCTTTTGTAAGTTATCTTTATCGTTGGTAAACTGATAGCCTAAATGTTCCATCACATTCGATGACCCACAGCCTGAAGATACACCGACGTTACCGTGTTTGGCCACTTTGTAGCCCGCACCCGCCACAACAAAAGACGCCAACGTTGAAATATTAAATGTATTCTTGCCATCACCACCCGTGCCACACATATCGATGAGATCATAGCCTTTGAAATCCATTTTAAGACATAAATCATACATCGCATCGCGAAACCCGCCCAACTCTTCCACACGAATACTGCGCATTCCATAGGCCGTCATAAAAGCTGCAATCTGGTGATTGTCGTATTTTCCGGTCGCAATATTTGTCAGGATCTCATATGCTTCTTGGCGCGTGAACGATTTGTACTCAAATAAATGCTTTAATATATCTTTCATTCTGCTGGGTCAATGTAAAAAATTAATAATTCAGTCTTTAGGTTGATGCCAAATAAAAAGGCTTACCTTATTGGCAAGCCCATTATATTTTTGATTGTATACAAATTTATGCAATAGAGGACTGCCACAACGTTAACTGTTGTGCCACCACCATGCGTTATTTGATACAAATTGATTCATCTCTTTATTGTTGTTAACAAATATCAATTATCTTTTTAATAATGTCAAGAGTTTTTGTAAAAAATTATTGGTTTACCAATTTTCCAACATATTAGTGACTTTTAATACAATACAAAATGTGCTTTGTTGTCTCCTTTGGAAACTAAGGTAAAGGATGCGATTTTGTCGTGTTCTAGATATACCGCCAATACTTGTCGATTTCTATAATGTAGGAAATAAACACGGTTTGGGTCTATATTTTCTATATCAATGTCGCGTACATCTTTGCGTGGCATATTAGCATATGCCGTGTACCGTATATCGTCTATTTTTTTGCTCCATAGGTTGATGCGTACTTCATCCAGGCTGACTTGTAAGTAATCGTAAAGTTCGTCATTGGGATTCTCTACGATAATATATTGACTGAGGATAACATCTGTTTTGATATCCTCATTGACCATATCATTTACAAAGTTACGGATGATTTGTAAATCATCTTTGGAAGTAGAGGAATTATTCTGCGCCAATACAGCCCAGCTTTGCATAAGAATGATAAAAGAGAAAATAAATCGCATAGTTATAATTTTGAATTATGACTTTAAATTAAGGCAAAAGATTAATTGCTATGGACAAATGGTAGTGAATAGCGTAAATTAAATAAGAAAGCCTGTCTAGTTTCGTTGGCATCGTTCAATCTAGCTTTCAATAAGCCCGATGATTTGCTGTACAGGTAATCTTTACCATTGCTCACTCCAAAGTGATTAAGGTTATATTCTATCCCAAGGCTCGTGCGTGCTGTAAGGTGATAGGAGAGTCCCAATCGCGCATTGATTTTTTTCCCTGTGCCTTTGTGCTCATAGCTTTTGGGCTTTTCAAAATCGTCGATAAGGTTCCAGTTGCCATAAGCTGCGTATTGCGATACGTATCCTTCCAAAGCGATCTGTGTAGACAAAGTATTGGAGAGTCGTTGATCCAAAAGGACACCGACGCCATAGCTGGGGAATCTATAGTTGTAATAAGAATTTAGACCGGGAATGTAATTTGTATTGTTGGTTTGCCAGTCCTTATCATTGAGTAAATACAGTTTGCGACCCGAATAATCCAAGCTCGCATAGGTCGCAAATGACGTTTTATTCGATCGTGTCCAATAGTATCCGGGTTGGATTTTTAGGGAATATCCTAGGCCTTTATGATTGCTAAGATATAATGTGCTATAGGGTGAGGTGCGGTTGTCACCGTCATAATCAATATCAGAAACATTGCCGTATAAGGTGCTTTGCAGTGCGATATCTGTGCGAAGAAATAGTTTTTTGTGCGAAAGAGTGGATTCTATACCATATTCCAGCGCGTTTGTCGGATCCCAAATCAGCTCCGAGAGTACCGTAGGATTTTGTCCTAACTCATTACCCGCTATATTGAAAGAGGATTTGGAGATAGAATAGCCGATTTTGGGTTGAATGGTAATGGATGTTACGTCTGGCTCATGGATGGAATTAGGGGATTGTGCAAAACAGAAATTTGCCCAAAAGAAAGATAAGCCAAGGAAAAGTAATTTATTCATACCATATGTTTTGAAGTAAAGACAAAGGTAACTGAAAATCGTTTAACCGAAATAAGAATAAACTGGAATAGGATAAAAATAAAAATCGCACTTATTAAGTGCGATTTTTATTCTAGATTAATACTCGTCTTCATTAAAAAAGAAATCATCTTTTGTTGGGTAATCTGGCCAAATCTCTTCGATGTTTTCGTAAGGCTCGCCGTCATCTTCCAAAGCTTGAAGGTTTTCTATTACTTCTACAGGAGCACCAGAACGAATTGCATAGTCGATTAATTCATCTTTAGTTGCAGGCCATGGTGCATCTTCTAAATGTGATGCTAATTCTAGAGTCCAATACATAGTCTAACAATTTAAATTTCACTTTTCGCAAAAATAATATAATATTTAATAAAAGCAAGTTTAATTTCATCGAAATTACATTAATGTCACATGTGGTCACATTTATTAAATTACGAAGCATTCACTTGTAGCCAATGTTGATTCATTTTCTGATACACATAGTGCTGTAATTCATCAAATTCTTTTTGGGTAAGCGTCTGTGTATCTATGGGTTCGAGCACTTTTATGTGCACGACTCCAGGCTTTGATCCGTAGGTGCTACCGTCGTCCCACAAGACTCGCCACACATCTTGGATGACTACAGGAAGAATCTTGACTTTATTATCAATTGCCAATCGAAAGGAGCCTGATTTGAATTCATGCAGCCGTGGAGGATATTCATCGTCAATCTTTCCTTCGGGAAATATGACAATAGATTTTCCTTCCTTCAGCATTTCGTCGGCTTTTTTGAACGCCCTGAATGCTGAAATTTTACTTTTTCGATCCACTGCAATATCAATACTTTTGAAAAAGACCCTTGTCACGGGGTTTTTTAATAATTCGATCTTGCCCATAAACGAAAACGGCTGTGGGCAGAGGTAGGTGAGTGCGGTAATATCTAGGATGGAAGTATGATTAGGACAAATTACATAGGGTTCAGACCAGTCTATGTTGCTCTCGTATTCGACTTTGAAACGGATTCCCACGATACTGGTGGCTAGCAGACTAATCCACTTGCGGCAGAAAACGATCTGATTGTAATATTTGTGCGGATTTCTCGTAAAAAAATATAAAAAGGGATAGAAAGGAATGAAAAAGAGCAGAACAGCTCCTAGATAGAGAATGGTATGTGTTCTTCTTAATATCCTTGTCATAAATCAATTCCAAGCTTAGACTAATAAGGACGAATATATAGAAAAAATAATAGGTCTAGCACAACTAGACCTATTATTCTTAATGCTGGAGTAGCAGATTATTTACTTAACTCCGCATAATATTTGTGAAACAATGGAATTGTTTCGATACCTTTTAAGTAGTTTTCGATACCATATTTTTCGTTAGGAGAGTGAAGATTATCGCTATCCAGACCGAAGCCCATTAATACGGTTTTGATACCCAATTCTTTTTCGAACAACGCTACAATTGGAATAGAACCACCGCCGCGTGTAGGGATTGGTTTCTTGCCAAATGCTTCTTCCAGCGCTTTTTCGGCAGCACGATAAGCGATGCTATCCGTAGGTGTAACTACAGGCTCGCCACCGTGGTGAGGTTTTACCTCTACTTTTACAGATTTCGGTGCTATGCCTTCGAAGTGGTTTTTGAATAATTGCGTAATACGTTCCGAATTTTGGTTCGGTACTAAACGCATAGAGATTTTAGCAAATGCTTTGGAAGGTAATACTGTTTTGGCACCTTCGCCGATATAACCTCCCCAAATACCGTTGACCTCCAATGTAGGACGAATACCTGTACGTTCGATAGAAGAAAATCCTTCTTCGCCCCATACATCTTGTACGCCTAGATCTGTTTTATATTCTTCGATATCAAAAGGAGCTTCATTCAAAGCTTTTCTTTCTTCTGGAGTCAATTCCACGACATCATCATAGAATCCTGGGATAGTGATGTGGTTGTTCTCGTCGTGAAGAGATGCAATCATTTTGGAAAGGATAGTAGCAGGGTTTGCTACAGCACCACCATAGACACCAGAGTGCAAGTCACGGTTAGGACCAGTAACCTCTACTTCTACATATGACAAACCACGCAAACCAGTCTCTAAAGATGGGTGCTCCAGGCTAATCATAGATGTATCCGAAATCACGATAACATCTGCTTTCAAACGCTCTTTATTCGCGGCTACGAAGATACCAAGGTTTTCTGAACCTACTTCTTCTTCACCTTCTATCATGAATTTAACATTACAAGCCAATTGGTTTTCGCGAACCATGTATTCAAAGGCTTTCACATGCATGTAGAATTGACCTTTGTCATCTGCAGCACCACGCGCATAGATTTTGCCATCACGTACAGTAGGCTCGAATGGAGGTGTATGCCATAGCTCTAGTGGGTCAGCTGGCTGTACATCATAGTGACCATATACCAATACGGTAGGTAGCGAAGCGTCAAAAATCTTCTCTCCGTATACGATTGGATATCCTGCAGTAGGACATATTTCCACATTGTCAGCACCAGCGTCTTTTAATTTTTGAGCTACGAACTCTGCTGTATTTAATACGCCTTCTTTATATTGAGGGTCAGCACTAACTGATGGAAAGCGCAATAATTCAAATAATTCATCTAAGAAACGATCTTTGTTCGCTTCTACATATTCTTTGATGTTTTGCATTTTAAAAATGGTTTTTAGCAAAAATAGGGAATATTTGTTTAATAATAGTTTTATGTGTTGGAGTAAAGTAAATTTCACGCGCCAAGCAGTGGTATATTTTAATTATTAGCATAAAACAATAAATCTGAGAATGGATTTTTTACCGACAAAAAAGTGCTATCTACCGAGTTTTTGCATGGATTAACGTTTTTTTATATGGATTAATGCGCAAAGAATCTTTTCTTTGTGTCTGATTATGGGAAGGCTATTGTAAATAGCGCTTATTAAACTAAACATTCTTTAACTTAAAATTATATGAAGGGTTCTTTCCTCTTTTTATTTACACTATTTGGTTTACTATCAAATACATTTGCACAAAGTAAGATTTCCGGTAAGGTATTAGACATATCGGATAAATTAAAACTTAAAAACGCTTCCATTATGCTATTGCAGGCGCAGGATTCGATCTTGATCGATTATACGCGAGCAGATGAAAATGGATATTTCGAATTTCCGAAACCTGTTGCGGGAGATCATTTGCTGGTTGTTTCCTATCCCAAATATGCAGATTTCTACAAGGAACTAAAGGCCGATGATAATCAAAATGATCTTGGTGAAGTGTTATTGACAAGTGTCGCACATCTGATCGAGGAAGTTGTGGTCCGCGGGCGAGCAGCTATCACAATCAAAGGCGATACAACAGAATATGACGCCTCACAATTTACTGTAGAGAAGAATGCCAAGGTAGAGGATTTATTGAAAGTCCTTCCCGGTATCACGGTGGATGCAGCAGGTAATATTACCGCTCAAGGTAAAACTGTAAAAAAAGTATTGGTAGATGGCGAAGAATTCTTTGGGGATGATCCTACTTTAGTGACCCGAAATCTTCGATCGGATATGGTGGATAAAGTACAAGTGTATGAAAAAAGATCGGACCAAGCCGAACGAACTGGTGTGGATGATGGCGTGCGTGAACAGACGATCAACGTACAACTGAAAGAAGACGCTAAAAATGGCATCTTTGGTAAAGCACTTGCTGGCGCGGGCACGGACAAATATTATATGGGGCAGTTGATGTTCAACAAATTCAAAGGTTCACAAAAGATTTCTGCTTATGGTCTATTTGGTAACAATGGTACCACCAGTATGAACTGGGAAGATGCGCAGAAATTTGGTGGCGACTCTGGTGTGACTATTAATGACGAAGGGGGCATGTTTGTAGATGGTTCTTTCCAAGATCCATTTTCAGGACAAGGTGTAGTTGGTATCCCAAGAGCTATTAATTCGGGTGTCAACTTCAATGATAAATTAGGAGGAGACAAGCATACCATTAATTTGAGTTACAAATATGGAAATCTGCAGGCAGATGGTACAGAATCAACGATCATGTCTGGCGTAGTCAATAGTAATTCCAGCAAAATTGTTGACACTGAAAATGAGCAACACCGTATCAATTTGCGTTATGATCTGAAATTAGACTCTCTAAACTCCGTGTTAGTGCGCGGTGGTGTAACACGTAAAAAGCTGTGGAGTGATAATAGGTTAAATTCTGCCAATTTTAACAACAATGAAAATTTAATTGCTTCAAACAGAAGTAGACAAGTAGAAGATAACGATGTCGAAAATTACATTATGAACTTATTGTATACGAAGAAGTTTATGAAAAAAGGACGTTCGTTATCCCTTACAGCAGCTGCGGAGAAAGATAGAACGTATGGTTTTGGTACATTGTATTCTACAAGATCTTTGGTGAGTCTACCGGATACAATTACAGATCAATTTAAGAACAGAGACCAAAACATGACCAATGTAAAAGCAGGTATTAGCTATACGGAGCCGCTTAGCAGCGTCTTGAATTTGTCTTTGGGATACAATATTGACCGTCGTGATAATGCTTCATTATTGGAGTCATTCAATAAGAGCACGACAGACAATTATGATATATTGGATGAAAACTTCAGTAACAACTATGACTTCAATCGTCGAAGCAATAATTACAATGTGACATTAAGCTATGTGACCGAAAAACTTCGCGGTAGCTTTGTTAACAATCTGAATGATGATGCGCTAGAGCAAAAGAATAATTATACATCCAATATTTTGAAACGCTCGTTCTTCACGTACAATCCAAGGATTAATGGTTCATATAGCATTGCGAAAAACAAGCACTTGTGGTTCAACTACAATGGACGCAACCAATTGCCTTCTTTGTCACAGATCCAACCATTGAGAAATAATACCGATGAATTGAATCAATACGAAGGTAATGAGAACTTGGAGCCATCGTTTATCAATAGTGCGAATGTAGGTTACAACTCCTTCCAAGTATTATCGGGTAACTATATGTATGTAGGCTTAAATGCTTCGATGACTAAAGATCCTATTGCACAAAATATTACCCAAAATGAAGGTAAGAATATATACCGTTGGGCAAATATAGATGGCCGCACGAATAAATCTTTGGGCTTATGGGGAGGTAACTATTTCAAACTTAGCAAGGACTTAGGATTAAGTAATTCGCCGCAAGTGAGTGTCAACCTATCAGAAAATTACAACTTCTTTGATGGCCAAGAAAATGTGGTGAAAACAGCAAACTATAATTTTACTTATCAGATCACGCGCGATACAAAAACAGGCTTAAACTTTAATTTGAACTTCAGTCCTCAGTATAGAAAAATGACTTCTAACTTGAGACCGGATCAAAATAACAATGGTTTTGTGTTTGGCTCAAATGGCTCGGTAGAATATTTTGTAACGAAGACTTTCAAAATCTATACGAATTACGACTATTCATTCGAAGCAGCTACAGAAGCATTCAACGAAGATTTGTCTCGTTTCTTGATTCATCCAGGTATCAGCAAAAAATTCTTTAAGAATGAATCGTTGATGCTTGACTTTACGATCAATGATTTACTAAACGAAAATATTGGGTACTCTAGATCGCAAAACAACTCTGTCTTTGTACAACGTAGATTCGATACCATTCAACGTTATTATATGTTGAAACTATCATGGGACTTTAACAAGATGTTTGTAAAATAATTTATAAGGAGAATAATAACATGAAATATTTATATATCGTAGTAGCATTGGTATTGGGCGTCTTTTTTAAAGCCGAAGCACAATATGCCATGTTTGCAGAATCAGGTGTGGTGAGTTATGATAAGACCATGTACATGAAGAATATCGTCCGCAAACAGTATGTAGAGAAATCCGACGAGCGTTCAAGACCATTTTTTCAGGCCATGATTCCGAATCTTCCAGAGAATGCCGTACTGAAAAAAGAATTAAGATTCAAAGGCGATGAGACTGTGTTTGGTCCTGTGAAGCAAGAATTGGACATGAAATTGAAACAGACCATCATGCAATTGGCCTTGGATTTCGAAGCCACTACATTCTCTAATTTGAAAACCAAAGAATTTCAGCGTTATAATGATATCGTAGGCCAAAAAATTATCATAAAAGATAGCGTAAAGAATATCAAGTGGAAAATCACAGATGAGTATCGCGAAATAGCGGGATACAACTGCCGTCGTGCGAATGGTATCACTCCAGACTCAATTTATGTGGTAGGCTACTATGCGGTAGAGATTCCGATTGATGGTGGTCCTGAGTCTATAAATGGCTTACCAGGATTGATCTTGGGTTTGGTAGTACCTAGTCAACACGTATCGTATTTTGCGACCAAAGTCGAGATCAGCAATGCTGTAGTCTTGGACAAGAAGTTGTTAGACAACCAAAAGATAAAACGAATGACCCGTGCAGAAATGGAAAAACAGTTTGTCGAAGCAATGGGGAATTTTATGAATGTAGAAACTGTAAAGTATATAATGAAATTGGCACTTCTATAAGGAAGTGCCTAAACATGACAAAGGCTCACCAAATTGGTGAGCCTTTATTGTTCATACTGTATACGCAGCTTACTTAGCTGAGTTTTTCGTAGCTGTAATTTCGTTACGGATTTCTTGTGCTAAAGTTTTAATTTCTTGTAAACCTTTACGTACACGAGTACCTGCTGCAGAGTTACCGTTGTTAAAGAATTTTTCAGCATCACCTTCGATTGAAGCTACTAGATCTTTTAGTTTAGTGTAGTTTTCCATTTTTATTAAATATAATTTAGTTTTCTATTTTGTATTACTAAGATGTAATAAATATACAAAACAAAAAAACATAAAAACAACAAAATCACACTTTTTAGCAAAAAAAAGGTGATTTTGTAGTGTTTTAATTTCTAATTGTCAACTCGTTTATAATATTTTGAGCGCCAGCGAACTTGTCAATGACAAAAAGCACATAACGGATGTCTACCGAAATAGTACGTTGTAATTTCGGATCGAAGATGACATCACCAGCCATTGCTTCAATATTTCCATCAAAAGCAAGACCTATTAATTCTCCGTTTGCATTCAATACAGGCGACCCAGAGTTACCTCCTGTGATATCTTGATCCGAAAGGAAATTTACAGGCATGTAACCAGCTTTGTCCGCATATATACCATAATCTTTCTTTTCGTGCAGTTCCATTAGTTTTTTTGGAAGATCGAATTCCTCATCATTCGGTTTGTACTTCGCAATCGTACCATCTAATGTCGTGTAATTGTTGATTTTAGCGTCATTTCGTGGGTCTTTTGGCAATGCACGGATAGTACCATACGTCAATCTCAAAGTACTATTAGCATCTGGATAATATTTAGCCTTTGGATTTTGCGCTAAGAATCCTGCGATGTATTTACGGTGTGCAGCTTGGAAATTGTCATCGGCTAACTGATCAGCTTCTGATTTTTCACGATATTTGTCAGCTACAGCTTTAGAAATTTTGAATAATGGGTCATTCTGAATCTTATCAGCATTTGGATTTGCTAAGAATGCCGCTAATTTTTCTTTAGAGCCATATACACTTGTTTCAAATGCCGCTTTAATTGTACCAGAAAACTGATTATTATTTTGTTTGGCTAATTCAGCGATATATGGAGCAATATTGTCACCTGCTTTATTCGAATACAGATTCAATTCTTCAGCCAATACATCAATCTCTAGTGGGATGTAGATCTTTTCGTAATTGTCCGCGATAAAAGCTTCTAAACGTGGTTTAAGCTCCTGGCGTTTGGCTTCATTGGCTTGTGCATATTGTACCAATCCATTACCTAATGAATATGGAAGCATTGCGAAAGTAGAGGAGCGAAGCATACCAGTAAGGTAATTATCGTGTCTTGCTTTCAGGTTGGTCGCTGCATAATAGTCGTTAATGGTTTTGATTACATCACCATATTGTTCTTTATTTGCGGCCTTATTCGCCCATTTATTGAATTTTGTTTCTGCTTTACGTTTAGTTGCAGAAGTTTTGTGCTTCGTAAGTGCATCTATCATACCTTGACGGTTTTTCCAATAATTGGCTACGCCTGAGTATTTGGATGCATAATTAATGTTTACAGCTTGGTCTTTGTCCATATGGCGTTTCATGGCGTCCATACCTACTTTGGAAGCTTCCACCCATGCTGGGTAAGCATACTGCACGTTTTGATCGATACCGGCAGCAGGCATCCAGCGGTTTGTGCGTCCCGGATAGCCCAAGATCATCGAGAAGTCACCTTCTTTAATTCCTTTTAGGCTGATTGGCAAATGGTATTTTGGTTTCAAAGGTACGTTAGCTTTTGAGTAAGCTGCGGGATTACCTTGGGCATCAGCGTAAACACGGAAAATAGAAAAGTCACCTGTATGACGCGGCCACTCCCAGTTGTCAGTGTCACCACCAAATTTACCAATACTATTTGGAGGAGTGCCTACCAAACGTACATCATGATAGTCTTGATACACGAAATAGTAGTATTCATTTCCATTGTAGAAAGAGCGTACATTCACGACGTACTTTCCGTTTTCAGAGTTTTCTTTCTCAATTTTTGCAATCTCTTGTTGAATGATGGTATTACGTTCTTTTTCAGACATTTTATCATTCACCAAACTTAAGATGCGTTTGGATACATCGTCCATACGTACGAAAAAACGAACATACAACGATTTTGGCTTTAGCTCCTCGGCATGATTCTTTGCCCAGAAACCATTTGTTAAGTAGTCATTTTCTTTTGTGGAAAGTTCAGCGATAGCGCCATATCCGCAGTGGTGGTTGGTGAATACCAGCCCTGTAGAAGACACGATTTCGGCTGTACATCCGCCGTTGAATTGTACAATAGCATCTTTCAGGCTGGAGTTATTGATACTATAGATTTCTTCTGCGGTCAATTTTAGACCTTTTTTCTGCATATCAGCCTCATTGAGACGTTTTAGATGCATTAAGAACCACATGCCTTCGTCTGCCATAGTGGCCAGAGTACTCACACATAGCACTACTAATAATACTATTTTTTTCATCGTATTTTTTATTTAATAAAACAAAATTGGTTTTAATCGAGCGTAAAACAAAATTTGTTATATGAATATTTACTTTTCACGGATTTTCTTTAGGAAAGATAGTCCGAGGTTTTGCCTATCTTTGTCAAATGCAAGCATCATTCGAAGACTTCAAATTCAATAAACAGATATTAAATGCCATAACCGAAGCTGGGTATGAAGTACCTACTGAAATCCAGAAAAAGGCCATCACGCCAATCTTGGCTGGCCAAGATGTCATGGGTATCGCACAGACGGGTACTGGAAAGACGGCGGCATTTGTACTTCCTATGCTGATGAAGCTTAAGTATGCTCAAGGTACAGATCCGCGTGCATTGATTATTACTCCGACGCGCGAGCTGGCTATGCAGATCGATGAAAATATCAAGCAATTCACCACGTATTTGGATATTCGTACGGTGTTGCTTTTTGGTGGGTTAGGACCAAAAACACAAAAGGAGCAACTTGAAAAAGGTTGCGATATTATCGTCGCTACTCCCGGACGTTTTCTGGAACTATATTTAGAAGGACATATTAACACCAAGTCGCTAAAATTCCTCGTAATGGATGAGGCCGACAAAATGATGGATATGGGATTTATTTCTAAGATACACCGTATTTTAGAAATCGTGCCGCGTAAGCGCCAAAATCTATTGTTTTCGGCTACTATGAGTGAATTGGTGCGTAAGATAGCCGGTGATTTCTTGGCATTCCCTACATTGATAGAGGTCTCGGAGCAAGCTACTCCAGCTAGTACGGTAACGCAGGTGCTTTATCATGTGCCTAATCTGAAGACTAAAATTAACTTATTACAGCATTTATTCAAGAATGATGAAATCTTTCATCGTGTCATTATCTTTTGTAAAACTAAAGAGGTGGCAGATAATGTCTATGGATTCGTCGAACGTAAATATGGGCCAGAGAATGTACGTGTGATTCACGCCAATAAAGGTCAGAACACCCGTATAAATTCTATTAATGCTTTCAAATCGGGAGAAATTCGCTTTTTGGTAGCGACAGATGTGGCTGCACGCGGGCTGGATGTTTCTAACGTCAGTCATGTGATTAATTTTGATGTGCCTATCATTATCGAAGATTATGTACACCGTATCGGACGTACTGGACGTGCTTTCAGCACGGGGGATGCGATTACTTTTGCCAATGAGAGTGAGCTATATTATATCGCTAAGATCGAGAAATTGATTCGCCAGTCTATTCCGGTGGCGGAAGTGCCTGAAGAGGTTTTTGTTGAAAAAACTCCTTTTGAAGAACGTCAGGCTATAGCACGAGAGATAGACAACCAGAAGAAAAAGGACAATCCGGATTATCAAGGTGCTTTTCATGAGAAAAAACATGCGGCGAAGATCGAGGAAACCCGAAGAATCAATGCAAAGAAAAAGGCAGGCAAAGCACGAAGAGCTCCTATTGGTAAAGATGGAGTGAAGAAAAAGGGTAAAAAATTTAAAAATTCATAAAATTGAAACTAACACCCCTTAATATCACATTAGCCGTGATTTTGGTCTGGGTCATTTCCGAATGGCAGATGGATCAGGAGCAGATTTTTTCTTTGGGGTGGTTAATAGTCTGGATCGTGGTCATCAGCCTCGTTGATGTCGCTTTTCGATTGTTATTTAAAGATTTAAAGAAAATATGGTTTCTACAGATCGCATTTATATTGATTGTAGGAATGTTGATGATTATATTGAAAATACAGTAAATGAAGACAGCAGAAATAAAATTAAATGTGGCATTGGATGAAAGCAATGTTCCGGAAACGATTAATTGGTCCTCTACAGATGGACAGAATGATGAATTTCTTCCTGCAAAAGCAATGTTCTTAGCCTTGTGGGATGCCCAATACAAAAACTCATTACGTATAGATTTGTGGACCAAGGATATGCCATACGATGAGATGAAGCGCTTTTTCTATGAGACACTACAGACTATGGGAGATTCTTTTTTAAGAGCTTCAGGCGGCGACCCAATGGCCGACAAGGTAATCGGTGACTTGCGTGATTATTGTGCGCATTTTGCAGAAAAAATGGAAGTGTTAGAACAACAAGGTTAACTTGCTATTTAAACGTAAATATGAATTACTTTTTGGTAAAATCAGAACCATTCAAATATAGCTGGGAGCAGTTTAATAAAGATGGTCAGACATTTTGGGATGGCGTACGCAATTTTCAGGCACGTAATAATCTCAAAGCTATGAAAGAAGGTGATTTGGTATTATTCTATCATAGCAATGAAGGCAAAGAAGTGGTGGGCATAGCGAAAGTGGTCAAAGAGTTTTATCAAGATCCAACTACAGAAGATCCACGCTGGGTGGTCGTAGACTTGGCTCCGGTAGAAACATTCAAGAAGACTGTAACACTGGAAGCAATTAAGGCTGACGAACTGCTGCAAGATGTCGCTTTGGTCAAGCAAGGACGGCTATCGGTAATGCCGCTCAAGCCTGAAGAGTTTGACCGCATTGTCGAGTTAGGTAATTCTTAAAAATATAAAATCCTTAGCCCCTTTAGCTAAGGATTTTTTTTGTTCGCTCCTCATTGTGGTATCCCTACTCATTAATAGGGTGAACTTGCTAATTGTCATCAATAATTTCTTAACTTAGTTTTAAGTTTATGTAGTTGTACATTAAAACTTAGCCGATTATGATAAGAGCTGTCATACTAGATGATGAAACCAAAGGTAGCTCTTTGCTTGAACACAAACTTAATAGTTTAGACGAATCACTTTCCGTTGTAAAGATTTTTAGCAACCCTGAATTAGCATTAGCTGAAATTAAAGAGCTCGAAATCGACGTGTTATTCCTGGATGTTGAGATGCCTAAACTGAATGGTTTTCAATTTTTGGAAAAGCTAGGAAGTTTTGATTTCGAGGTCATATTTGTTACGGCCTACAATGAATATGCGTTGGCTACTCTTGACTTCGATGGCCACCAATCCGTAATAAGCTATCCGCTCTCCGTTTTTGTGTATGCTACAGCAAAACCAGCTCCGGAGGGATTCAAAATATCTACCAAAGGCGAAGTCCGATTATTGAGCTGGAACCGTCCGTCCCGTACAGAAGTCAATCATTATATTTTGTATAAAGATACCGGCGCGGGACTAGAGCAGTTCGATTCCGTCGACGGAAGTTTGGAGTATAATCTAGGGAAGGATGATGCGAAGAATTATGGAATACGGGCAGTTTATAAAGATGCCTCGAAATCCGTAATGGTCAGACTTCAATAAACAAAACAGGACTTCGCTAGAAGTCCCATTTTGTTTATCCTTTATGATCAAAAAGACCGACTACATGTCTTAATTCGGTGGCGTTCTCAGGCTTTAATTTGCCCGCCAATATGAGGCGCAATTCACGACGTTGCTGCGCTTCATCATACAATTGTTTCTCTTTGTCCGTTTCGGGTATAAGTGCAGGTACTGCTTTGGGTTTGCCGTCAGCGTCCAGTGCTACAAAAGTGTAGTAAGCCTCATTACTTTTTTCTTTTGTGCCTTTAGGTAAATTTTGTGCAAATATTTCCATTCGCACTTCGACCGAAGTATTGAAAGCACGGGTTACTTGAGCCTGAATAGTGACCACTTCACCGAGTTTGATCGAACGCTTGAACGATACATTATCCACCGAAGCCGTTACCACCACATTGCTACAGTGCTTTTGTGCTGCCATCGCGGAGCAAATGTCCATCCAGTATAATAATCGTCCTCCCATCAGATTGCCAAATGTATTTGTGTCATTGGGCAGAACCAATTCGTTCATCTCGGTATAGGATTCGTGTGCTTTCTTTGCTTCCATTTAGCTATTATATTTTTTTAATTGCGCTTCAATTTTTTGCAAAGATACAACAAAAGAAGTTGGCTCGTAGTTAAGTATTGTCTTGGCTTTGTCTAAAATAAACCCTGTCTTGTGCGGTCTATTCTCTGCTTGGCCAATTTCGGCTGCAGTAATAGGCTGAATGAGGGATTTGTCGAAGTTCCACGTGTCAGCGATTAAGTAGACCGCCTCCCATACGGTCATCATTTCGCTTCCCGAGATATGAAAAATACCCGATGCTTTCTGCTGCATAGCTAAATAACAGGCATCGGCCAAGTCATCTACAAATGTGGGCATACGCCATTGGTCCGATACCACATTGATTTTTTCACCGCGTTCCAATTGTTTTTTTGCCCATAAGACCAGATTATTCCGATTCTTGTCCGGAATAGCGCCATACACGAGTATAGTTCTCAATATAGATGCTTCCGGATAGGTGGTCAAAATAGCCTTTTCTGCGTCGATTTTACTTTGGCCGTAGGCATTTGTCGCTTTGACAGGATCCGTTTCTTGATATGGACCATTTTGTCCATCAAAGACAAAGTCCGTAGAGATAAAGGTGAAATGGATGTTCTGTTCTTTACAGATTTGAGCCAATTTAGCGGAGAGCTCCACATTTATTTGCTGGGCCAAATGAGGCTGATCGGCACACATTTCGACGCTGGTCAATGCTGCGGTATGTAAGATGTGGGTGGGTTGGAAGCCTACTATAATTGCTTCCAATTTTTCAAAATCCAATAAATCCACTTGTAGAAAACTATTTTCATCCAAATACGGATTTCGGTTTTCGGATTTCGATAGCCCCAGTATGCTTTCTATTTGGCTGTATTCAGAAAGTCTTTCACAAAATTTTTGTCCTAAAAAACCATTAGAACCAGTAAGTAGTACACGCATAGTTAATTAGTCCAGATAAAATCCATTTTGTCCTGCAACATGGAATTATTAATCACTTTTACTTCCAATTCCAAGATGGCCTTTAAAGCTTCATAATCGATTTTATCCGCATCATCGGTCGCTTTGTGATAGTCATCATGTCCGCCCGTGTGAAAGAATAAAACCGGAATATTTTTCTTGTAAAAAGAGGTTTGATCCGAACCACCATTCCCATCTTTACTTTTGTTGAACTTGATCGTGCTACTGATGTTTTCAAATATAGCGGGGAATTTTGAACTCGTGCCATAGCCTATGATGGCTAATCCGTTATCCGGATTGTATCGACCAATCATGTCCATATTGAGCATCCAATGAATTTTGTCCAAAGGTAGGGTAGGGTTTTCGGTCCAATATCTCGAACCCAATAAACCTAATTCTTCTGCCGAAAACGCGATAAATAGGATGTTGTATTTTTCTGGGATCTTGTTGCTGCTGTAATACCTTGCCAATTCCAATAGTCCAGCTACACCCGAAGCATTGTCATCTGCGCCATTATGAATCAGTCCGATATGTGAAGTGTCCCTTGTGCCACCAAAATCACCATGACCTAAATGATCATAGTGTGCACCTACGACAATGGTATATGGCGCCCCATTGTCCAAAAATCCAATGATATTTTCGGTTTGACGAATGCTATCGGGCACAGGCACTCGGCGTACTTTGGCTTCGAACTTTTGTCTATAGCCTTTTGTGCCTAATGGCTTAAGCTTGTATTTTCTGAATTCTTTTTCGATGTATTTTGCGGATTTAGCTAATTCTTGTGAGCCTGTAGGCCTGCCCTTCATTTTGTCATCGGCCAAGAAATAAATGTGTTTTTTTAGTCTATTGATTTCAATTTCTTGCGCTGAAAGCTTGAAACTTATAAAAGAAAGAAATAGTACAAAAAATAAAAGTTGTCTTTTCATATTGTCGTAAAAGTGGATAAGTAAATATAAAAATAAAGGGCTAGATTTTTATGTCTAGCCCTTTATTTCTAATCTTCAAGAATTTCACTGTGTGGAGTTTCTTTCTCTTTATGTTCTTCTTTAAAATATCTTTTCTGGAAGATTAATATCAAAAATACCCCTACTGAGATTGCAGAGTCAGCAATGTTAAATACGGGTCTGAAAAATAAAAAATGCTCACCTCCCCAGATTGGAAACCAATCAGGAAAGTTTCCTTCGATAAGAGGAAAGTATAACATATCGACTACTTTGCCGTGAAGTAAAGAGGCATAGCCACCAGCTTCAGGAAACAAAGTTGCAGTCGTATAATATGTGCTCTCGCTAAAGATGACACCATAGAACACTGAATCGATAATATTACCCACCGCACCTGCAAAAATCAGAGCTACATTCAAAATAAAGCCACGGTTGTATTTGTTCTGAATCATATAATGCAATCCATAACCAATACCTGCCACAGCGATAATGCGGAATAGCGTCAGGAATAATTTTCCATATTCACCACCGAATTCCATGCCATAGGCCATGCCGGGATTCTCAATAAAGTGAATCAAGAATTTATCGCCTAAAACTTTAAAATCTTGACCAATGGTCATATTCAATTTTACCCAAAACTTAGAGATTTGGTCTATCAGTAGTATAATCGCAATTAATGTAATGGGTCTCGTGTAGCCTTTCATATCAATCTCATAAAATAGCCTTTACAATAGTAAAAATTGCAAAGGCTATTTTTCGTTTTAAATTCTGTTTGTTTAGTATTGTTTGTTTTTAGCCTCTATACTAAGTGTGGTATGAGGTACAGCTTTCAAACGTTCTTTTTGAATTAATTTACCCGTTTCTCTACAGATGCCGTAAGTCTTGTTTTCTATACGTACGAGTGCCGCTTCTAAGTTGTCAATAAACTTTTTCTGACGGGCAGCCAATTGGTTCGTTTGCTCTTTTTCGAGCGTAGCTGAACCATCTTCTAGTGTTTTATAAGTACCTGCGGTATCATCCGTGCCGTTGGCATTACCTCCGCTCAAAGTTTTGGTTAATGCATCAAGCTCTTCGCGGGCAATTCTTAATTTTTCAAGAATAATACCTTTGAACTCTTGAAGTTCAACGTCGCTGTAACGTGTTTTTTCTGTGTTTTCTCCCATAATCTAATTTTTTGCAATTAATACCTCAAGTTTAATCTCATTAATCTCAATGTTGTCATTGGTGTGAACAACGTCCACAAAATCAAATGAATCAGCTAGTATTTCCGTGCAAATATACGATAAATTATTTTTGGCAGCTTCTTCGATCTCATTATTTCTACTTACTTGGACACGAATGCGGTCTGTGACCTCAAATCCCTTTTCCTTGCGTAAATTTTGAATACGGTTAATAAGTTCGCGTGCGATACCTTCTTGTTTTAGTTCGTCGGTGATTTGTATATCCAATGCTACTGTCAGGTTGCCCAAATTGGCTACTTGCCATCCTGCTACGTCTTCAGCAATGATTTCTACATCTTCCAAACCTATCGTATAGCCAGTGTCTACTAACACTATAGATCCATCTTTCTCTAGTGCGCTGATTTCTTCGGCTCCAAATGCTTGGATAGCCGTGCTCACAGCTTTCATATCTTTACCTACTTTGGCACCGAGTGCTTTGAAGTTTGGTTTGATTTTTTTCTTAATAATTCCCGTCGTGTCCGAAATAAATTCTATATCCTTGATATTCGTTTCTGACAAGATTAGATCTTTTACTTTCTCTACTTTCTCTTGGAAGGCTGAATCCAATACAGGAACCAATATTTTGCTTAATGGTTGACGTACATTTATGCCAACTTTTTTGCGTAGCGATAATGTAAGCGAAGAAATATCTTGTGCCAGAGCCATTCTTTCTTCTAACGCCTTGTCTACCAAGTCTGCATGGTAAGCAGGGAAGTCTGCTAAATGTACGGACTCAAAGTTTTCTTTTTTAGTCGCATTATTCAAATCCAAATACAATTGATCGGCAAAGAATGGCGAAACAGGAGCCATCAACTTAGCAATCGTATCTAAACAAGTATATAACGTCTGGTAAGCAGAAATTTTGTCTTCAGAATATTCACCTTTCCAGAAACGACGACGGCACAAACGTACGTACCAGTTACTCAGATGCTCATCCACAAAATTTTGGATAGCACGAGCCGCTTTCGTAGGTTCGTAATCTGCGTAGAATCCATCCACCTCTTGGCTAAGACTATTCAATAAAGAAATAATCCATCTGTCGATTTCAGGACGATTTTGGATAGCGATTTCAGGTTCAGCGTAGCTGAATTTATCAATATTCGCGTACAACGCGAAGAATGCGTATGTATTATATAATGTACCGAAGAATTTACGACGTACTTCATCCAAACCTTCTTCGTTGAATTTCAAGTTGTCCCAAGGCGATGCATTGCTGATCATATACCAACGGGTAGCATCTGCCGAGTATTTTTCAATCGTAGCGAATGGATCAACACCGTTGCCTAGACGCTTGGACATTTTGTTGCCGTTTTTGTCTAGTACAAGACCGTTAGAAACTACATTTTTGAAGGCTACAGAACCACGAACCATCGTCGAGATCGCATGCAATGTAAAGAACCAACCACGTGTTTGGTCAACACCTTCTGCGATGAAGTCCGCTGGGAAAGCCGAATCATAAGCTGCTTTGAATGGAAGAGGATCGCCCGCCGCTAATTTATCGTAGTCTAAGCCCCATTGTGCATATGGCATAGCACCTGAATCAAACCATACGTCAATCAGATCTGGCTCACGGAACATTTTCTGTCCTGACTCAGAAACCAACACAATGTGATCCACATATGGACGGTGAAGGTCTAATTTATCCGATCCGAATTTATCTAAGTACTCTTTGTTAACTGCTTTCTCTTCTGCCGAAAGAATATCACATGCCAAGGAAGCTTCTAATAAACCTTTCAATTCTGTCATAGAACCGATACAGACTTCTTCGTTTTCGTCTTCTGTTCTCCAGATAGGAAGCGGTGTACCCCAATATCTCGAACGAGACAAGTTCCAGTCTACTAAGTTTTCTAACCAGTTGCCAAAACGACCAGTACCTGTAGATTCTGGTTTCCAGTTGATCGTTTTGTTCAATTCCACCAATTTCTCTTTTACAGCAGTAGTTTTGATAAACCAGCTATCCAATGGATAGTATAATACCGGTTTGTCAGTACGCCAACAGTGTGGGTAGGTGTGTTCGTATTTTTTAACGTCAAATGCTTTGTTGTCTTCTTTTAATTTGATAGCAATCAATACATCCGTCGGGCGGAAATCTTTGTCAGCACGTTCTTCTGCCGAATAGTATTCTTCTTTTACGAAGCGGCCAGCGAAGTCAGTAATTTCTTCCACAAAGCGACCTGTGCGATCTACTGTTGGAACTTCTTTGCCATTTTCGTCTTTTACCAAAATAGCTGGAACACCTGCTTCTTTGGCTACTCTAAAGTCATCGGCACCATAAGTAGGCGCAATGTGTACGATACCCGTACCATCTTCAGTCGTAACGAAGTCGCCAGGAATTACACGGAACGCTTTTTCCAATAATTCTTCGGAAGTAATATACGGGAACAATTGATGGTAACGTAAGCCAACCAATTCAGCACCGCTGAATTCTGCTACTTGTTCCCAAGGCACGATCTTGTCACCTACTTTGTAATCTTGGAATGAAGCGTTTTGACCTTCAGCTTTGAAATGTTTGCTGATTAAGTTTTTAGCCAATACAACGGAGACAGGTGAGCCTGTATATTGGTTGAAAGTTTTAACTTTTACGTATTCAATTTTTGGTCCTACAGCTAATGCCGAGTTACTTGGCAATGTCCAAGGTGTAGTGGTCCAAGCGATAAAAGCTACATCTTCATCTGCTGTTTCCACGAGCGTATTGATCAATGGATGTACCTGTGATTTATCGATACGGAATTCAGCAACGATAGTAGTATCTTTTACATCTTTATACGTGCCAGGTTGGTTAAGCTCATGCGAACTCAATCCCGTACCTGCAGCAGGAGAGTAGGGTTGTATAGTATATCCTTTGTACAAAAGACCTTTTTTGTATAAGTCTTTCAACAAGAACCATAAGGTCTCAATATATTCATTTTGATAAGTAATGTATGGATTTTCAAGATCCACCCAATAGCCCATCTTTTCTGTCAAGTCATTCCATACGTCTGTGTATTTCATGACCTCTTTGCGACATGCGTTATTATAATCTTCTACCGAAATCTTTGTTCCGATATCTTCTTTAGTAATACCTAAAGATTTCTCAACAGCCAATTCAATAGGTAATCCGTGTGTATCCCAACCTCCCTTACGCTTTACTTGGTAACCTTTCAAGGTTTTATAACGACAGAAAATATCCTTAATCGTACGAGCCATCACGTGGTGAATGCCTGGCATACCATTCGCCGAAGGAGGACCTTCATAAAAAGTGTATGGTTTGCTTGCAGGACGGTTCGAAATACTCTTAGCAAAGATGTTTTCTGCACCCCAACGATTCAAAACTTGCTTGCCGATTTCCGGTAAATTTAACTGCTTATATTCCTTGTACATCACGTATTTTATATCATTTTTTCAAAGGTCGCTAATTTAATCAATTAACTTGGAAAATGGAAAGTGAAAAATATACCCGCCAGATAATCCTTTTTTTTACTACAAATCATTTATTATTTTTAATAAATCGAAAACTGCTTATGATATCCTCAAAAAATCTAAGGTATTTGTGCTTGGTGCAAATAATTGCCACAGTATTTCTGTTAAGCATAATTTTGTATAGTCTTTTTTATGCCCTCCTTCCAGATATACTGAGTACGATTGTGGGTGTTTTCCAAGAACTATTGACTATTCCATCCTTATTATTTACGGTTGTTGCGTTCGGGATATCCTTTATTCAACTTGTTTTTAAGCAAAATAAAAGCAGGTTGAATGTTATCTTGTTTGTGTTATCTACGGTGACCATTATGGGGATAGTGATTGCTACTCTAGCAGAATATATGTAAGGGGACGACTTCCTGCCTAAATACACGAAAAGCACTTCTTTGCGAAGTGCTTTTCGTGTATTATAGATTCGTGTTTTGAATTTATTATTTCTTTAGCAGTGTGAAAATATAATATATCTTATAAGATTCATCTTCTTCTAGTTTTGGCATTTCTTTTTGGATATTTAGGATGTAATCTTTGTTCTGATAAGATTTTCCCTTTAATGGGGTGATTTTAATAGGTTGGAAATTTAATTCCTTAAGATCTGAATCGTCATGAATTACAATCTTATCAGACATAGCGTACTGTAACTCTTTGTCTTTAATCACTTTTATTATTGATTCTTGTATGTTGTTTTTATAAACGATATGTTCGTCAGGATTATTATTTTCAAACGTCCACTTCTGACAAATTGAATCGAGGTGATCTAATGGTTCGTTGGGGGTTTGTAAAGCTAAAACATTGATTAAATCATTAATTCTAAGTTTCTTTTTAGGTAAATTTAAAACGTTGAATAAGTGAGGTTTTTCTCCTAGAGTATTCGAGCGGTACTTCTTGTCCTATGGCATATTCTTCTACACTAGAAGCGGGCATTTGAGCGTCTTCAATATATTCTTTGCCATCAACATTATACTTAACGGTAAGTTTTGAAAGATCTCCTTTTCTAGATTTTAAAATTTTCCCACTAACTACAATCCCAGTAGTAAAAATACCATTCTCTTCAAATTCTATTGATTTTAATTTGGAACCTTTTGATACTAAACTTATAGTGGTGCCAAAAAAAGAAATTAAAAGAACAGCAAGAGAGAGAGTAATGAACAAATAACATAATAGTTTTCGATGTTTAACCTCAGTATTTTTATCAACTTCGGGTTGAGGTCCGATAAAACTTTTTAGTATCGCCATTAATAAATAAAGGGAAGCGATACAGATTACTCCAGCTAGCGCACATAATATTGGATATTGAATTAGGAAATCGTTGGGTATACCATAGAAAAATAGCCAAACCAAGAATATTAATGCTATTGCATAAATTAAAATTCCTTTAAATAATTTCAATTTAATATTGCATTAATTTTCATGTAAATATATTACAAGTTAATTTTGTGAAAATTAATTAAGCTAAAGGTGTAGACTTTCTTTTACAATACGAAGGGAAGTATATTTACAAAAAAAATGAGCTCGATTATTTATCGAAACTCATTTTTTGCCATTGAATGATTTTTAATTTGATTATAACTACGCTGAAAAGCTTGATCCACAACCACAAGTGCTAGTTGCATTGGGGTTATTGAATGTAAAGCCACGCGCATCTAGACCATTTTTGAAATCCACTTCCATACCAGCCAAATACATGCCATGTGCTTTATTCATAAAAATGCGGATGCCTGCGATTTCGTACTCCGAATCACCTTCTTTCTTTTGGTCAAATCCCAAAATATAACTCATTCCAGAGCAACCGCCACCTTCTACACCTAGGCGTAGACCAAAGTCTGGACCTAGCTCTTGTTGATCAATTAATTTTTTTAATTCTGCAACTGCGCCTCCCGTTAATGTAACAGGAGCCGATGTTATTATATTTTCAGTATTCATAGTATTGCCTTTCCAGATTGTTTGTTAAACAAAATTACATATTTTTAGCCTTTTAAATAAGACCTTCTATTTTTTGACAAAATATAAACACTACATACATGGAATTATTAGAGTTTTTTAAGCAGTTGTTCATTATTGCATTTGGGGTATTGGCGGCATTGGTATTGGCGGTGTATACTGTTTGGCCAAAAATTGAATCCCTCGTCTTGCGGCTTAACAACCACAATCAGCACAAAGAATTGATGAAGGATACACAGCAACTTGTATTCACAGCATACGAAAGATTACTGCTGTTTGCACATCGTATTTCACCGTATGAAGTGATGTTGCGCAACCATAATGCCAACCTTTCGATACAGCATTACAAACAAGCTTTAATTAATGATGTAGAAAATGAATTCCAGCACAACTTCACCCAGCAATTGTACGTATCGGACAATGCGTGGTTGACTATACAAAGACTCAAAGAAGATACAGTAGCTTTATTCAAGAATACGGCTCACACTATATCGCCAGAAGCTGCAGTGGATGATTACATCGCTTTAATCTTAGAGCATATGGCGGAGCTCGAAACCAATCCCTACACAGCTGCGCAAATAATTCTTAAAAAAGAACTATCTGCCTAATTAAATTTTATTTTTTCAAAGATTTGCCTGCGTTTGATGAAGAATTTATGGTTCTTTCATTCTTTTGAAAAAGAAGTATTAAACAATTTAAAGAAAAGGTAAGATAATCGTATATTTGCAACTAATAAATATTACGCACATCCAACAATAATTAAGTATAATGGAAAGAGATCAAGCTATCTTTAATCTTATCGCTGACGAGCTAAAACGCCAAGAAGAGGGTATCGAATTAATTGCTTCGGAAAACTTTGTAAGTAAACAAGTTATGGAAGCTGCGGGTTCTGTGTTGACAAATAAATATGCAGAAGGACTTCCAGGAAAACGCTATTATGGCGGTTGTGAAGTAGTGGATACTATCGAAACTATTGCTATTGATAGAGCAAAACAATTATTCGGTGCTGAATGGGTTAATGTGCAACCACACTCTGGAGCACAAGCAAATGCAGCCGTGTTTTTAGCAACATTAAAGCCAGGGGATAAGATTCTAGGTTTAGACTTGTCGCATGGTGGTCACTTGACACATGGTTCTCCAGCAAACTTATCCGGTAAAATCTACCAACCTTTATTCTATGGTGTAAAAGAAGATACTGGACTTATCGATTACGAATCCTTGGAGGAAACAGCATTACGCGAAAAACCAAAAATGATCATCTGTGGTGCTTCTGCTTACTCACGCGATTGGGATTACGCACGTATCCGTAAGGTAGCTGATGAGATTGGTGCGCTAGTATTGGCTGACATCTCTCACCCTGCAGGTCTTATCGCTAAAGGTTTATTATCAGATCCTCTTCCTCACTGTCACATCGTGACTACAACGACACACAAGACTTTACGTGGTCCTCGTGGTGGTATGATCATGGTGGGCAAAGATTTTGAAAATCCTTGGGGTATCAAAACTCCAAAAGGCGAAATCCGTACGATGACTCAATTATTGGATCTAGCGGTATTCCCAGGTACACAAGGTGGTCCTTTAGAGCATACTATTGCTGCTAAAGCGGTTGCTTACGGTGAAGCCTTGACGGACGAATACTTGACATACGTAAAACAAGTACGTGCAAATGCACAAGCATTGGCAAAATACTTCACAGATCGTGACTATAAAATCATTTCTGGCGGTACAGACAATCACTTAATGTTGGTTGACTTACGCAACAAAGATATCTCAGGTAAAGAAGCTGAGGCTGTATTGGGTCTAGCTGGTATCACGACAAACAAAAATATGGTGCCATTCGATACACGCTCACCATTCGTAACTTCAGGCGTACGTTTTGGTACTGCTGCAATTACGACACGAGGATTGAAAGAGGCAGAGATGATTCAAATCGGTGAATTGATTGATGAAGCATTACAAAATCGTGGTAATGAAGCACAATTGGATAAAATTCACGGTAAAGTGAAAGAAATGATGGCCAAATTCCCATTGTACAAGTAATCCATTTGTAATTAAATAAATTTAAGGCTCCAGAGAAAAACTTTGGAGCTTTTTTTGTGTTTTTATGAAAAGTGCGATTGTGAATTAATGTTAAAATATAATTAATCAGTTTGAATTTACTTTTTTTTTCATCTACTTTGGTCTCCGGAAGTTTGAATCTTCGGACAGATATAATAATTAAAAAAATAGAACATAAATTTTAAAGCCTATCGAAACACGCTTACTCTAAATTTAATTTTTGCTGCAACTTAAAACTTAAATAGGAAATTGTTATGAAAGATTTAAATAACATGACCGATGAACAACTCATTCATCTGTATGCTTCAGGGGATGAAAACGGTTTAAGTGTATTGATTGATCGTTACAAGAGTAAGATATATACTTCAATATACATGCGTGTAAAAGATGATTTCGTAGCCGAAGACATTTTTCAGGAAACTTTTATCAAGGTAATTAATACGATCAAATCTGGCGGATACAATGAAGAAGGTAAATTCCTACCTTGGGTAATCCGTATAGCCTACAATATGGTTATAGATCACTTTCGTAAGGAGAAGCGAGGCCCCACTGTGATAAACAATGATGGCTACGATATCTTTGAGGTCATGGATTTTGCGGATGATGATACCGAACGTAAAATGGTGCGGACACAGATGGACGTAGACCTCAAAAAATTAATTCAACTTCTTCCCGATGATCAAAAAGAGGTGCTCATTATGCGTCACTTTTGTGAGATGAGCTTTAAAGATATCGCGGAGATTTCGAATGTCAGTATCAATACGGCTCTAGGGCGTATGCGCTATGCTTTGCATAATCTGCGCAAAATGATAGAGGAAAATAATCTTTCTTTTCAATTTCAATAATGATGCGTTCACTTAATTTTTGAACCTTTGACAAGCCGGATTTGCGGAATATTTGGCGGATTTTATTATATTTGAAGTTGGGATTTGTCAAGATGACAGACTTCAGCGGCCGATTCTGGGTTTGGAACCGGTTTTGATAGATGGTTAATATAACATTTTAAAATACTATAAAATTACGATATGACGATTTGGTTTTTGCTAATTGGAATTGGTATAATCAGCATGATTGTACAATCAAGGTTTAAGAATAAGTTTAAGAAATATTCGGAGATGCCGCTGACATCGGGTCTCTCAGGTGCCGAAGTGGCACAGAAGATGCTAAATGATAGCAACATTTACGATGTGCGTATTATTTCGGTAGAAGGTCAATTAACCGACCATTACAATCCAGCTGATCGCACGGTCAATCTGAGCCCTGAAGTATATCACGGTCGTAGTGTGGCAGCAGCAGCAGTGGCTTCGCACGAATGTGGCCACGCTATACAACATGCTACAGCTTATTCGTGGTTGCAGTTTCGTTCGGCAATGGTGCCATTAGTAAATGTATCGTCGAAGGTGGTATCTTTTACACTGATGATAGGTGTGATGCTGGCTATTTGGTCAAACAACTATCTATTACTTCAAATCGGTGTAGCTGCCTTAGCGGTCACCACGGTATTTAGTTTCATTACCTTACCGGTAGAGTTTGACGCTTCTAAACGTGCTTTAGTGTGGTTAGATTCAGCGAATATCACCCACAGCCGTTATGAGCATGATGGCGCTAAAGATGCGTTAAAGTGGGCTGCTATGACCTATGTAATTGCTGCTTTATCTGCTTTGGTTACATTATTATATTATGCAAGTATTTTATTTGGACGCAAAGATTAGTCGAATTAGAACATTTATAAATTAAAAGGGGATATTATTGTCCCCTTTTTTTGGTGTTATTGCATTTTGGATGAATATCCTTTCGTGGCAATTTCGTAGCTTTGTAGCTTAACATAAGAATTTCAAAAGATTAACTATGTTTTCAAATCTTCAAGATAAATTAGATAGAGCCTTTAAGGTATTAAAGGGACAAGGAAATATTACGGAAATCAACGTCGCTGAGACGATGAAAGAGATTCGCAAGGCATTATTAGACGCCGATGTGAATTATAAAACAGCCAAAAGCTTTACAGATGATGTAAAACAAAAAGCTTTAGGTGAAAATGTATTGACAAGTATCTCGCCAGGTCAATTGTTGACAAAAATCATGAATGATGAGTTGACCGAATTGATGGGGGGAACGGTTACAGATCTTGATTTATCCAGCAATCCTACAGTAATCCTTATTGCGGGATTGAATGGTGCGGGTAAGACTACATTTACTGGTAAGTTAGCTAACTTCTTAAAAGACAAAAAAGGTAAAAAACCTTTGTTGGTAGCGGGTGACGTGTATCGTCCAGCGGCTATTGATCAATTGGAAGTATTAGGAGGTCAAGTAGGTGTTCCAGTCTATACCGATCGTAATTCTACAGATCCAATAGCGATTGCTAGAGCGGGTGTAGAAGAAGGTAAAAGAAATGGTAACAATGTTATCATCATCGATACGGCGGGTCGTCTAGCTATCGATGAGGCATTAATGAATGAGATCACAGCTGTCAAAGAAGCAACTCAACCTCAAGAGATTCTCTTCGTGGTGGATTCTATGACGGGTCAAGATGCGGTGAATACTGCCAAAACATTCAACGATCGTTTGGATTTCACAGGTGTGGTATTGACCAAGTTGGATGGTGATACTCGTGGTGGTGCTGCCTTATCGATCAAATCTGTTGTAAACAAGCCTATCAAATTCATAGGAACAGGGGAGAAGATGGAAGCATTGGATGTGTTCTATCCAGATCGTATGGCATCCCGTATATTGGGTATGGGTGACGTGGTTTCCTTGGTAGAGCGTGCACAACAGCAATTTGACGAGAAGCAAGCTGCAGAGCTTCAAAAGAAAATTCGCAAGAACAAATTTGACTTCAACGATTTCCGTTCTCAAATTCAGCAAATCAAGAAAATGGGTAACATGAAAGATTTGATCGGAATGATTCCAGGAGCAGGTAAAGCGTTGAAGGATATTGAAATCGAAGATGATGCTTTCAAACCTATTGAAGCAATTATTGATTCGATGACACCATTCGAAAGAGAAAATCCAGATGTGATCGATCAACGTCGCCGTAATCGTATTGCCAAAGGATCGGGAACAAATATTGATGAGGTGAATAAACTGATCAAGCAGTTCATGGATATGCGTAAGGTGATGAAGCAGATGTCTAATCCTGCGATGGCAGCCAAGATGATGCGCAATATGCCAAAGATGCCTGGTAAGCCATTTTAGTAGATATAATAGAAATGTAAATATAGAATCCAAGCCCCTAAAACGGCTTGGATTTGTTTTAAAAATGATTTTTGTTGCTTAATTTTATAAGGAAAGAATTAATTCTTAATTTTGCACTATGGACGATCACCCCACACAGCTGTCTGCATATGGAAATATTCTCCTTATAGGAATTATAGGAGTCCTATTGGTTAGTGTGACGATGTTGTTGGCTAAAGTCCTTGCGCCCAACAAACCTAATCCCATCAAACTGAGTACTTACGAATGTGGTGAAGAAACCACAGGAAGTGCGTGGGTGCAGTTCAATCCCCGATTTTATGTTATTGCATTGGTATTCTTGTTATTCGATGTAGAACTTATTTTTGTCTTTCCATGGGCTACAGTCTTTGGTCAGTCGGAATTGATTGCTGCGGATGCGAGATGGGGATGGTTTACCTTAGTAGAGATGGGTGTTTTCTTATCTATTTTGGTGTTGGGGCTGGTGTACGTATGGGTGAGAGGAGATTTGAACTGGATTAAACCCAAACATACAATACCTTCTGTTCAGATTGGGATTCCTTCGGATGCTTACCAGTCATTGAATGCTAAAGAATATGCTGTAAAGGATTATAGAGCATCCTCCTTAGTAGATGATGAGGAAAAGAAAGTATCTCCTGGCTCCACAACTTCAATAGGCTTTAAGCCGCGATTCAAAAAACCGAACGTATGACAAATCTAGAGCAACAACTTAAATCAGATGGGGTCGTAATCGCTAAGATTGACGACCTGTTGAATTGGGCTAGATTATCATCCTTATGGCCTATGAGTTTTGGTATTGCCTGCTGTGCCATTGAGATGATGGGCGCGATGGCATCTACCTACGACCTGGACCGATTTGGGGTGTTCCCCCGTCCTTCGCCTCGTCAATCCGATGTAATGATTATTGCGGGTACAGTGACCTTCAAAATGGCAGATCGCATCAGAAGACTTTACGAACAAATGCCGGAGCCACGTTATGTGATTTCCATGGGGTCCTGTTCGAATTGTGGAGGACCTTATTGGCAACACGGCTATCATGTGGTAAAGGGGGTAGATAAAATTATTCCAGTGGATGTGTATGTGCAAGGTTGCCCACCGCGACCTGAAGCACTCATTGGCGCTTTTTTAGAATTACAAAAGAAAATAGAAAATGAACAAATTCTTCACGATAAGTATTTTGAGGAAACTGTTTAATAGTTAGATATAAATATGGCAAAAGATTTTTATGGTGAGTTACAATTAGGGATTCTTGGTGGCGGCCAGCTCGGGCGTATGCTGATCCAAGAAGCTATCAATTTCAATGTGAATGTACATATACTAGATCCGGACAAAAATGCACCGTGTCGCAAACTATGTAATCACTTTGAATGTGGCTCATTGAGTGATTATGATACGGTTTATAACTTTGGTAAAAACCTGGATATGATCACGATCGAAATCGAGAAAGTAAATGTAGAAGCTTTGGAAGCTTTGGAAGAAGAGGGTGTGATCGTATATCCACAATCTCGTGTAATCCGTCTTATTCAAGACAAAGGTTTACAAAAGCAATTCTTTAAGCAAAATGATATTCCTACCTCGGCATTTCAATTTATTTCGAATGCGGAGTCCTTGAAAACCGCTAATCTGCTTATTCCGTATGTGCAAAAACTGCGCAAGGATGGGTACGACGGCAAGGGCGTAAAGATGATTCGTACAGAAGATGATCTACCAAATGCCTTTACAGAGCCGTCGATCATAGAAGAAATAGTAGATTTTGAAAAGGAAATAGCTGTTATCGTGGCGAGAAATGACCGTGGTGATATCAAAACGTTTCCTATGGTGGAAATGGAATTCAATCCGCAAGCTAATCTCGTGGAGTTTTTAATTTCTCCATCCACCTACAGTTTTGAAATCCAACAGCAAGCCGAAGAATTGGCTAAGAAAATTGCGAATGATCTACAGATAGTAGGTCTGTTGGCTGTGGAAATGTTTTTAACAAAATCGGGCGAAATTCTAGTTAACGAATTGGCTCCAAGACCGCACAATTCGGGACACCAGACAATAGAAGGAAATATCACTTCTCAGTTTGCGCAACATCTACGTGCTATCTTCAATCTACCATTAGGTGATACCAGTGCCATTTCGAATGCCGTGATGATCAATTTGTTGGGTGAGGATGGATATGAAGGATTAGCAAAATACCAAGGAGTAGAGGAGGCGTTAGCTATTGATGGTGTGTATATACATCTATATGGTAAGAAGTATACGAAGCCGTTCCGTAAGATGGGACACGTATGCATCGTTAATCCTGAAAGGGAGCTAGCTATCAGCAATGCCCGTAAGGTTCAAGAAATTTTAAAAGTTATTGCATAGAAGTTTATGAGTTCACAAAGTGTACAAGTCGGCATTATAATGGGAAGCAAATCCGACCTTCCAGTAATGCAGGATGCTGTAGATGTATTAAAAGAATTAGGTGTAGCATTCGAAGTGACTATCGTTTCTGCTCACCGTACACCTCACCGTATGTTTGAGTATGCAGAGCAAGCTGCCGAGCGTGGTCTGAAAGTGATTATCGCTGGTGCTGGTGGTGCTGCGCATTTACCAGGTATGGTGGCATCAATCACCCATTTGCCTGTTATAGGTGTTCCAGTGAGGTCTTCCAATTCTATAGACGGATGGGATTCGATATTGTCTATACTGCAAATGCCTAATGGCATTCCTGTAGCAACAGTAGCTCTGAATGCCGCAAAGAATGCCGGCATATTGGCTGCTCAGATTATTGGAACCTTTGATGAGCAAATCGCTGCCAATCTTTTGACTTTCAAAAAAGGGTTAAAAGAAAAGGTGGAGGAGACCGCGACAGAAGTAGAAAATATGAAATTCTAAATAGAAAAAGGGACCGCTATGCACTGCCCCACTAAGGTCCCTTTTTCTATTTTGCTAAGTATTTCTGTACGTATTCGTAGCTTTTCTTTACGCTTTCAAATTTATTAGGCAGGTAAATATCGTCCTGCTCCACAAAAGCGTGTACAAGTCCTGATTTTTCGGCTGCTTGTATAATGTTTGCAAAATCTATAGCGCCAGTCCCTACTTCCGTATATTTTACCTCTTTGAAGATGGAATCTAATGGTGCTTGATCGTATTGCTCACCTATTACTGTTTTCGTAAACTGCTTGTCCATGTCTTTGACATGCCACATTTCAAATCTTCCCGGATATTTCTCGATATAGGTTAGGGGATTAAGTCCTGCTTTTTCTATCCAAAATAAATCCATTTCGAAAGCTACTAAATCTTTCTCCGTGAAAGCCAACATAATATCTAATCCACGCGTATTATTGGCAAATTGTCTGAATTCCCAAAAATGATTGTGATAACCGATTTTGATACCCGCTTGTTTGGCCAATTCGCCGGCTTTATTTAATTGCTCCGCAGCATATTGATAATCTTCAACCTTTAGGTTATTCAAATCATGCATAGGATTCACTGGGGCTATTACGTACTTTTGACCCAATGCTTGCGCTACCTCTATATACTTTTCGATGCTTTCTTTTTCTGTACTATTTCTATCCAGATATTTACTCATATCGTAGTGCCCGCTATGAGTCGATAGCCCATTGTCTGCGAGTAATTTTTTGAGATCGGGAACTTTTATACCCCAAAATGCATTGTTGGCTACATCTACGCCAAAGGTTTCAATATGAGAATATCCGATTTTGCTTACCGTTTCTAAGGTCAATTTAGGATCCTGGAAAAGCAGATCGCGAAGCGAAAATATTTGCAAACCAATATTTTTGATTGGGCCTGTAGCAGATGCGACTTTAGTGCCTGAATCACAAGCGGAAAGCAATGATGAGCCTACATAAGCACTAAGAGCGCCAATTCCAACCTGTTTTAAAAATTTTCTTCTTGAGTTTTGCATAATATAAGTCTTGGATTTATTGAGCCGAACCTTTCTATTCGTCAGATCCTTGATTAAATATACATATTGTTCAAAAATATAAAAAGGATTCTTGTCAAGAATCCTTTTTTATTTTTTATAGCGCAATCAGCTGCTTTTATACTGTCATAATATCTTTCTCTTTCAATTCTGCTAGCTGATCTACTTTAGCGATGTACGCGTCAGTCAATTTTTGTACTTCTGCTTCACCTACTTTGATCTCATCTTCTGAAGCACCATCATTTTTCAATTTTTTGATGGACTCATTTGCATCTTTACGGATGTTACGGATCGCAATACGTCCTTTTTCCGTTTCTTCTTTCGCTTTTTTCACTAAATCGCGTCTTCTTTCTTCCGTAAGAGGAGGAACAGCCAAACGAATAATGACACCATCATTTTGGGGATTTAATCCGATGTTTGAATCAATGATCGCTTTCTCGATTGTTCCTAACATTGATTTTTCCCAAGGCTGAATCACGATAGTACGCGCATCTGTAGTATTCACATTTGCTACTTGAGAAAGTGGAGTAGAAGAACCGTAATAATCCACGTGGATGCCGTCTAACATTGAAGGTGACGCTTTACCAGCACGGATTTTTGTAAGTTCTGACTCGGTATGAGCAACTGCTTTAGTCATTTTTTCTTTGCAGTCGTCCAATTCTATAGAAATCAGTTCGTTCATATGTTTAATGTTTTATGCTTAACTTACCACTGTACCAATGTGCTCACCATCGGCCAATTTTTTCAAATTACCAGGTTTGTTCATATCGAAAACAATGATTGGAAGATTATTTTCTTGACACAAAGTGAAGGCAGTCATGTCCATGACATTGAGACCTTTTTGGTATACTTCGTTGAATGAAATATGTTCGTATTTCGTAGCTGTAGGATCTTTTTCCGGATCGGCAGTATAAATACCATCTACACGCGTTCCTTTCAGCACTGCATCTGCATTAATCTCGATGGCACGAAGTGAAGCTGCAGTATCTGTCGTAAAGTAAGGGTTACCCGTACCAGCTCCGAAGATTACTATTCTACCTTTTTCCAAATGTCTAACAGCTCTACGGCGAATAAACGGTTCGCAGATTTGTTCCATTTTGATGGCTGTAAGTAATCGAGTTTTCAATCCTACTTTTTCTAACGCATCTTGCAAAGCCATACTGTTAATTACTGTGGCCAACATGCCCATATAATCCGCTTGCACGCGATCCATTCCCGCTTTTTCTGCACTTAGTCCGCGGTAGATATTTCCACCACCGATGACGATTGCAATTTCTAAACCTTGAGAATGAATTTCTTTGATGTCGTTAGCGTACTGAGCCACACGGTTGATGTCAATACCATAATTTTGCTCACCCATTAGGGCTTCTCCGCTAAGTTTGAGTAGGATACGTTTATATTTCATATAGTTATTTCTTTGGAAGATTTCCAAAAGACAAAGATATAATTTTTTTCCTGCTATCTATGTGTATGTTTAAATTTATGCAGCGCCGTTGCAAACTTAATCAACATACATGAGTTACAATTTTTTGCTGTTATCAATCGTGCGTTGATAATACTCTTCATATTGAGGCAAAATTTGGCTGATTTCAAACTTCTTCGCATGCTCGTAAGCCGCTTGTTTGAATGTTTCTAATCTTTCGCAATCTTCTAAGATATAAATGGCATTTTTAGCCATATCTTCAATATCATCTACGTCACTCAAGAAACCTGTCACACCAGGAACATTCAGCTCCGGAAGGCCCCCTATATTCGACGAAATGACTGGAACGCGACAAGCCATCGCTTCCAAGGCTGCCAAACCAAAACTTTCGGATGAGGATGGCATCAAGAACAAGTCAGAAACAGAAAGAATTTCTTCTACAGCATCTTGCTTACCCAAGAAACGTACAGAATTCGAAATGCCTAACTGACGGGACAATTCCTCCACATTACTGCGTTCGGGACCATCACCCACCATCAATAATTTACTAGGGATTGTCTGTGATACCTTATGGAATATACGCACCACATCTTGGGTGTTTTTTACCTTACGGAAATTGGATGTATGCACCAGGATGCGTTCATCATCAGGAGCAATAGCTTTTTTGAAATGTAATCTATTTTTATTGACAAAACGATTTAAGTCGATAAAGTTGGGAATTACCTGGATTTCCCGAGTAATATCAAAGAATTCTAAAGTTTGACTTTTTAGATTTTCGGATACTGTAGTCACTCCATCTGATTCATTGATTGAAAAAGTAACCACCGGCTTAAAGGTTTTGTCTTTGCCTACTAGTGTAATATCCGTTCCGTGCAAGGTCGTGACAACAGGAATATTGATGCCATAAGTCTTTAAAATCTGTTTGGCTAAATAGGCTGCCGATGCATGGGGAATGGCATAGTGTACGTGCAGGATATCCAATTCCTCAAAGCGCACCACGTCTACCAACTTGCTAGCCAGCGCGGATTCATAAGGAGGAAAATCAAATAAAGGATATTGCGAAATAGAAACTTCATGATAATATAAATTTTCTAAAAAGAAATCTAATCGTGCAGGCTTGTTGTAAGTGATGAAATGCACTTCATGTCCTTTTGAGGCTAGACCTTTTCCCAATTCTGTCGCTACAACGCCAGAACCACCAAATGTAGGATAACAAACAATACCAATTTTCATGAAGAATTATTTATAATTTTATAACAAGCAAAGGTAAGGAAGGTTTTACATTCGTTTTGCAATAAAAACGTAATCTTTATGTTATGATTGTCTATTCTGAAGAATTAAAAAAAGAAATAAAATACAAGACTTCACGCTCCTCGGGTGCTGGTGGTCAAAATGTGAATAAAGTAGAATCCAAAGTAGCCTTACTCTGGGATTTTGAAAATTCCTCGTTGCTGAATCCAGAACAAAAAATATTACTCAAAGAAAAACTCCAAAACCGACTGCAAGCTGATGGATTGTTACAAATAGAGTCTTCGGAAAGTAGGAGTCAATTGGCCAACAAAGAGAATGCTTTCAAAAAGTTGGTATACGTCCTGCAACAATCCCTTAAGCCCTCAAAAAAGCGCGTAGCAACCAAAATACCGCGTTCTAAGATATTAGCGCGCCTCGATCGGAAGTCCAAACACGCCGAGAAAAAATCCAATCGCAGATGGCGAATGGAGTAATCGTGTTAGTTTTTTTTCTGTCAACTAAAGAAATAGTTGTGTAACTAAAAATTTAGTTTTAAATTAGTTCTTGTAATCGATTATAGGCAGACGTGCCATTTATTTATTATAAACAGAATCATGGACGAAATCAAAGAACTAACAAAGGCGGAAGAGCAAATTATGCACGAACTGTGGGAGATGGGCGAGGGCTTCGTAAAAGAAGTAATCGACCGATTACCCGAACCAAAGCCTGCATACAATACTGTTTCTACGATTATACGTATTCTCGAAACCAAGGGTTTTGTGAATCATCAAACTTATGGTAAAAGTCACAAATACATTCCCGCAATCAGCAAGGAAGATTACAAAAAAGTAGTCGCTGATAAACTGTTAAGTGGATATTTTGAAAATTCACCCAAGCAGATGCTTTCCTACTTTCTGGAAGAAAGCAAATTGGATGTAAAAGATCTGGATGATATTTTGAATATTATCAATAAGCATAAATAAAAAATTATAAACTACTTATAAACTTTCGTTATGGTAATTTATCTGCTATTGGTCAATGTAGCTGTAAGCTTAGGCTATATGATCTATTATTTCACGCTACGCAAATTGACATTTTTCCAATGGAATAGGCTGTACTTATTAGGAACTGTGATTTTTGCTTTACTCATCCCTATAGGATTATTTATTGATTTGTCTTCTTATTTTGATGATCAGGTATATATTCCGATTGTCAATATGGAAGAGATCATAGATGTATCTGTGGTGGTGGGCACTGCACAGCGCACGTCCCTTGTACTCTTAGACCTTTTAATATGGATTTATGCCATCGGCCTATTGATAAGTTTAGGGTTGCTGGGATGGCAATTATGGCAAGTAAGGGAGATGTTTCGCAGCAACTCCAATTATTTGGGGTTTTCCTTCTTCAACAAAATATTCTTAGGAAAAGAGATAAAGCAATATGCGAGTGTAGAACGTCATGAACAAATCCATATGGAACAAGGACATAGTTATGATGTTGTTTTTATGGAACTGTTTAAAGCGTTCAATTGGTTTAATCCTATCGTCTACCGTTTGGTAAAAGAAATCAAATTCCAGCATGAATGTATTGAAGACGAATTGAGTTCGGAAGATAAAGTAGCTTATGCCGAGTTATTAGTAGCCCATGCGATGAAAGTACCCCAAAATGTACTGGTGCATGAGTTTTCCAATCAATCATTTTTAAAGAAAAGAATCATGATGTTATTTAAAAATAAATCATCAAAAAATAAACGTTTTCTGTATTTGGGAATTGTCCCTGCGGCACTAATTGTTGGATTGTCTACTGTTGTATTTAATACTTCTAGAGCAAAAGGAGTAGTCGCTAATGTGGAATCAAAAATGGAGGATTTAAAATTAGCAGTTGATAATGAAAATACTTCTCAATCGAATATTTATCAAAATGCTGAACATAGTAGTAACGCAATAGCGCAGGACACAATAAAAGAAGGTGGAAATGAAATTTTCAAACAGACAGAAATATTGCCTGAACCTGCAGGAGGGATGAGTGTTTTTCGCAAATGGATTGGTGATAATTATCAATATCCCCAAGCTGCTATTGATGCAGGTGCTAAAGGAACGATTAGGGTGCGGTTTGTAGTAGAAAAGGATGGTTCATTGTCAGATATTAAAGCTGTACAAGATATCGGCCATGGTACAGGTGAAGCTGCTGTAAATGTTCTAAAAAAAGCACCTAAGTGGTCGCCTGCTATTCAAAATGGTCGCAAAGTTCGTTTTGCTTTTGAAATGCCAATACGAATAAATTTAGTAGGCATGGATAGAGTCTCGGATTATACACAAGACATCGCAAAAGATACGATTCGTGGTAAAAGTGGTGGTCAATTAATACTTGACGATAAGGAAAAGAAAGAAACCTTTTCTCAAGCTGAAATTCAGCCTGAGCCACCAGGTGGGTTAGTTGCTTACCGTAAATGGGTCGCTGATAATTATAAGTATCCTAAAGCCGCTATTGATGCAGAAGTTAAGGGAACGGTTACCGTTACGTTTGTTGTGGAGAAAGATGGCGCGCTTAGCGATATCAAGGCCACACGGGATTTAGGGCATGGCACAGGTGAGGCTGCTGTAGAAGTTTTAAAAACTTCAAAAAAATGGTCTCCAGGTATACAAAATGGAAAGCCTGTAAGGGTGGCATATGCTTTACCGATTCGTTTGGATTTGACTAAAAGGTAACGATGAAGTATTGCTTTGTTTTATTGTTCTGTTGTGTATTATCAGGATGTTCATCCTATAAGTTTGCGAAAGAAAGTGTATTTGTAAATGATGTTGATGAATATTTTAATCATTCGCTAAAGCTGAATGTCTGGACCTATATGAATTTCTACCCTCATCAGGATGGTGAGCGTACCGGAGTTAGACTACATGATTTTTATGAAAATGATGTAGAAGTTCTGAAGAAAACTGGTTTAAAATCTAAAGGTTCAAAAGTCTTGTTTTCTGCGGTTCCCTCTGGTCTTCCTCATTATAATCTATTGGCTTTGGTTCATAATAAGCCTTTACCGCGCACAGAAGAATTTGAACGTCGGGAAGTGAATGATGAGCAATTTTATCTGGAGAAAGATTATGTGTTAGGTCAATTGGACATTCGGCATGTGGTGATTCCATTTGAGAAAGGGAAAAAGACTTTGAGCCTCGTGTATTACATTAACAAGGAAGAGCATCAAAATTGTCGGTTTTGTAAGTTGGAATATTTGGCCAAAATCAATACTTCAAACCTTCAAGATTCGAAAAAGCAGTATAGAGATAATTGGTTAATCGCTGAGAATATATCTGACACAATTGCAGATACGGATATAAAAGTCCCCGAGGGATTAGATTATAACCAAGGTAAAATCTTTCTGAAGCTATTTGCCCAGTATGAGACGCAAACGGGAATCAATTACTTCCATATATTGGATGCAAAAAGTAAGGATAGCATAGTCAAGGTGAAGTTACCGCCCAATCGCTACTTCTTAGAGTATGAGAATGAACAGCGTCAGATTATTTACCGGGATACCATTCAGGTGAAGCTATAAATAAAAAAGCTAGCAATATTCGGAGGGCACTGAAAAACTATCCAATAAAAAAGGGCTTATGAATTTTTATACTCATAAGCCCTTATCCTTTGTTTATTTGAATGCATTTAGCAACAACTCTTCAAATAAGAGATTCTCAATGGGCTAAAATATGTGCTTTTTCCCTTTTTTTGATACTCAAATTTTTGAAGAGGACTTTTTCAGTGCCCTCAATATTCGCTAGCTTTTTTTATATGTATTATCTTCCTGTGCCTTGTGCATCTTCAAGAGGCATGTCGACTACGGGTTTTTTATCACGATTAGCAATTTCCCATGTTGTGTTGAAAATTAGCTTCTCACGTTTTGTCATCATAGTGAAGTCAATCTTATCGATTGTATCTTCTGGTGTGTGGTAATGTGGGTGTAAGCCTGAGAAAAAGAATAAAGAAGGGATTCCATTCTTCGCGAAATTGTAATGATCCGAACGGTAGTACAGACGCATTGGCTCCTCAGGATGATCATAGTCATAGTCTAATTTCATTTTGATTTCAGCATTCGCTTTTTCTACGATAGGCTTTAAGTCTGTGCTTAACTTGTTTACACCGATTACGTGGATATAATTGTGATCGCCATTCAAGTGTTTGTCATCAATACGACCAATCATATCGATATTTATACAAGCAACAGTTTGTGCTAAAGGAAAGATTGGGTTCTCTACATAAAATTGCGAGCCTAATAATCCTTTTTCTTCTGCTGCTAATGCGATAAACAAAATGCTACGACGTGGACCTTTACCGTCTTTTTTTGCTTGAGCAAAAGCTTTAGCTAATTCTACGACAGCAACAGTTCCAGAACCATTATCATCGGCACCTGGAAAATAAGTTCCATCTGGCAATATTCCATCATGATCCCAGTGACCACATACGACGATAATTTCGTCTTTTAAGTCAGATCCTTCTAAGAAACCAACAACATTAGGGTCAGTGAATTTTTCTTGCTTCACACCCATAGATGCATGCAATGCTGATTTAATAACTTTAGCAGTTGATGGTGCTGCAGATTTTGTTGCGATAAATTGATCAAAACTAGTGTTTACTTTCGCTAATAATTGATCTGCAATAGATTTTTTGATATGCACTACAGGCACCGATTGTCTTTGATTTGGAGCGGCATTGCCTCTGTCCAAAGCTACGCGTCCCATCATTCCACGATTATTCATGCGTGTGATCATCGCTTCATTTTGCGAATTGACTGCCAAGATTAATTTTGGATTGAGTTTTGTCAATTCTTGAATTCTTTTGAATCGACTTGTAGACCAAGTAGACTTATCTGTTGTGCCGGTGATAAGAGATTTGCCATCCGCATCTTTTGGCTCACCTTCATTGATAACAAGCACTATTTTGCCCGTTAGGTCTGTATTTTTAAGCTCGTTGAATTTCTCGTCTTGGATACCGTAACCCACGAAGACAATTTCCTCTCCATGAAAAGTCGCATTGGTATTATCTCCTTGTATATAGAAATCTTGGCCATTGATTAAAGATTGACCCGCCAATTGGAAAGAGTCTACTTTGTAAGCGACCTGCATTAAAGCAACAGGTTGGTAATAGCTGCCGTTCACTACTGGCTTAAGGCCGAAAGACTCAAATTGTTCTGCTAAGTATTTAACAGTTTTTTTACCACCTTCTTGATTTGTTCCTCTTCCAGCGAATTCTTTGCTCGCTAGGATAGTCAAATGATCTTTTGAGGATTGCTCCGTGATGATATTAGCATACTTCGACGGATTTTGTGCTACCGTACAGCTGTATGCCAATGGCAAGATGAATAATAACGAAAAGATTTTTTTCATAATAGGTATATATAATAATTAATTACAAGCAATTTTATTTACACGAGTAGCATGTCTGCCACCTTCAAAATTTGTTGTAGTAAATGTCTGTGTGATTTTTTTTGCTAAATCCAAATCAATGAAACGAGCAGGGATACACAATACATTCGCATCATTATGCTGGCGCGCCAAAGCAGCGATTTCGTTTTGCCAAGCAATAGCCGCACGGATACCTTGATGCTTGTTGGCTGTGATAGCCACACCATTTGCACTGCCACAAATCAAGACTCCCAATTCGTTCTCTTGAGATTCTACCGAAGAAGCAACAGGATGTGCAAAATCAGGGTAATCCACAGAATCCGCTGATACTGGACCGAAATCTTGAACCTCATGTCCCAATTCCCTCAAATATTCCACTAATGTGGTTTTGTAATCAAAGCCCGCGTGATCACTACCGATTGCAATTTTCATATTATAAAATATTAGTTGTTGTAAAATTCTTTTTCTTTAGCCAGTTTTTTGCGGTGTACATTTGCCGATACCGAGATACTCAGTTCGTAGAGGATAAACATCGGCGCACTCACTGTTAATAACGTAATCACATCTGCAGTTGGCGTGATGATAGCTGCGATAATAAGGATAATCACGACAGCATATCGTCTACTGGCACGCATAAACTGTGGCGTCATCAATCCCAATTTTGATAGGATAAAGATAAGGATTGGTAGTAAAAATATAATACCACAACCCAAAGTCAATGTCGCAATAGTCGACAAATAGGAATCTATCGTAATTTGATTGGTGATTTCTTCACTTAAGGACACATTTGCCAAAAAATTCACTGATAGAGGAACTACGATATAGTAACCGAATAATGCCCCTAAAACGAATAATATCGTTGCGTAAAAAACAAAACCGCTTGCTGATTTACGTTCAATATCTGTCAATGCAGGTTTAATAAATAACCATATCTCAAATAATAAATAAGGGAATCCCATAGCTACAGCCATCAGCAGACAGGAGTTGATCTGTAACATAAACTGACCCGCCAGCTCCGTATTGATAATATTGAAAGGAATGCGCTCGACACAAAAACCATCAAGATTAAGCAGATCACCTACTTTACACATCATTCTATACGTCCAAAAATCTAGATTTTTGGGTCCCATGATTATCTGATTAAAGACAAAATCATAAAATGAGAAAGCAAGGAGTGCAAATACGAATATAGCTATGACCGAGCGGATGATGTGCCATCTCAATACTTCGAGATGTTCAAAGAAAGACATTTCTGCCTCAATACTTTTTCCTTTATTCTTTATAGCCTCAATGAGTTTTTTATTTGACATATGCAATTATAAGTAACGGAAATCAAAAATACCATTCTTTGGGATAAGAATGGTATTAATTAAATATCAACACAAAATTTTTACGCTTCTTCTTCCGGATATTCCGAAAGATCGAAACTTTCCATGAATTTTGTTGTAAAGTTACCTGCTCTGAAGTTCGGATCACGCATCAACCTTAAGTGTAATGGGATCGTTGTTTTCACACCTTCAATCACGAATTCGCTTAATGCTCTTTCCATGGTTGCAATAGCCTCTTCGCGAGTCTGCGCTACACAGATTAGTTTAGCGATCATCGAATCGTAGTTTGGTGGAATTGTATATCCAGCATATACGTGCGTATCTACCCGTACACCGTGACCTCCTGGTGAATGGAAATTGGTGATTCTTCCTGGTGAAGGACGGAAATTGTTGAATGGATCTTCGGCATTGATACGGCATTCTATGGCGTGCATAGTCGGCTCGTAACTTTTACCGGAGATCGGAATACCTGCAGCCACCTTGATTTGCTCTTTGATAAGATCAAAATTGATGACTTCTTCCGTCACAGGGTGTTCTACTTGGATACGTGTATTCATCTCCATGAAGTAGAAGTTGCGGTGCTTGTCCACCAAAAATTCAATAGTACCAGCACCTTCGTAATTCACGGCAGCTGCACCTTTGATAGCAGCCTCACCCATTTTCGCGCGCAATTCTGGCGTGATAAATGGCGATGGTGCTTCTTCCACTAATTTTTGATGACGACGTTGTATAGAACAGTCACGCTCCGAAAGGTGACATACTTTACCATATTGATCACCGATTACTTGGATCTCGATATGACGAGGTTCTTCAACGAATTTTTCAAGATATATACCATCATTGCCAAATGCTGCAGCAGCCTCTTGGCGCGCAGAATCCCAATTAGGTTCGAATTCTTCATCTTTCCAAATGATACGCATACCACGACCACCACCACCTGCAGTGGCCTTGATGATCACTGGATAACCGATTTCATTGGCTAATTTGATTCCCGTTTTTACATCTGGGATAAGACCCTCTGAGCCAGGTACCGTAGGGACACCTGCTTTTTTCATTGTTTCTTTAGCCGATGCTTTGTCTCCCATACGTTCTATCTGATTGGCTGTAGCACCAATGAATTTGATACCATATTCAGCACAGATAGCCGAGAATTTAGCATTCTCCGAAAGGAAACCATAGCCTGGATGTATTGCGTCTGCATTGGTTAATTCAGCAGCAGCAATGATATTAGGGATATTTAAATAAGAATCTTTACTTGCCGGAGGACCGATACATACCGCTTCGTCTGCAAAGCGTACGTGCAAACTGTCTTTATCAGCAGTAGAGTATACCGCTACACTTTTGATGCCCATCTCGCGACATGTGCGGATGATACGTAAAGCGATTTCTCCTCTGTTGGCTATTAATATTTTTTTGAACATAATGAATGACTAATTATACCAATGTACTAGGTGATGACAGCTAGTACTATTAAACTCAAAAAGCTGCCTAAGCAGCTAGAGATTAGCTTGGATCAACTAAGAATAATGGCTGATCGTATTCCACTGGTTGTGCGTCGTTCACTAATATTTTAACGATTTTACCAGATACTTCAGATTCAATCTCGTTGAATAATTTCATTGCTTCGATTATACACAACACTTTACCTGCCGAAATCTCATCACCTACGTTGACAAATGAACCTTTGTCTGGACCTGGTGAACGGTAGAAAGTACCAATCATTGGTGATTTCACAGTGATGAATTTAGACTCGTCATCTGCTGCCGCTGGAGCCGCAGGTGTAGATACCGCTGCTGGTTGTGCAGGAACCGCTTGTACAGGCGCTGTAGCAGGAATAGCTGCTGGAATGCTTGCCGTTACATAGGTTGGTTCTTGATTTGTCTTTATCGTGATTTTGAAATCTTTTTCCTCGATCGATACTTCATTCACACCTGATTTGGATACGAATTTAATCAAGTCTTGAATTTGTTTAATGTCCATACTCATGATAGTAGGTTTTTTCAAAATGTTAATTATTAATTAGAAATTAGTCGGTAAATATAGTAAAAAATGATGTATGCTAGTAAGCCCATTTCAAATAAACAGACCCCCAAGTAAATCCACCACCAAAAGCTGCCAATATTAAATTGTCACCTTTTTTAAGCTGATTTTCCCATTCCCAAAGACACATTGGGATAGTTGCACTCGTGGTATTGCCATATTTATGGATATTTACCATTACTTTATCTTCTGGTAATCCTGCACGCTCTGCTGTAGCGTCGATGATTCTTTTGTTGGCTTGGTGTGGTACTAACCAGGCTACATCATCTGCTGTAAGATCATTGCGTACCATGATTTCGTGTGCCACATCTGCCATGTTTGTAACAGCAAATTTGAAAACAGTACGTCCTTCTTGGTATGCGTAGTGCAATCCAGCATCTACCGTCGCATGGGAAGCAGGATTTAACGAGCCACCACCTTTTATATTAAGGAACTGTCCGCCTGAACCATCTGTTTTTAATAAAGTATCTTGTATACCGTAACCTTCTTCATTCGGCTCTAACAATACAACTCCACATCCATCACCAAATAGGATGCAAGTATTTCTGTCTTCGTAGTTTACTACTGAAGACATCTTGTCTGCGCCCACTACAAGTACTTTCTTGTGCTTGCCTGATTCGATGAATTGTACGCCTGTCGTCAAGCCAAATAAAAAGCCTGAACATGCGGCTTGCAAGTCATATCCGTAGGCTTTTGTAGCGCCAATTTTGTCTGCTAGAATGTTTGCCGTTGCTGGAAACAACATATCTGGAGTACTGGTGCAGAAGATGATTAATTCAATTTCATCTGCGGAAATACCTCTCTTTTCAAGTAGACCTTTTACTGCAGGTACAGCAAGATCTGAGGTAGCTAATCCTTCTCCTTTTAGGATACGACGTTCTTTAATACCAGTACGAGTGACGATCCATTCGTCATTCGTATCTACCATTGTTTCGAGTTCCTTGTTTGTTAATATGTAATCAGGAACATATCCGTTTACCGCCGTTATAGCTGCGTGAATTTTAGACATATAATGTTAGTTAAAAGCAGTTTTCATCTTATCGATAAATTTCGATTCGATCATACCTTTAGATAGTAATACCATATTTTTAATTGCAAGAGGCGAGGAGATACCATGACCTATAATTACAGGTGCATTTACACCTAGGATCGGGCTTCCACCATATTGCTCATAGTTGAATCTATCAAAGAAATCATCTTTAAAACCTTTTTTCAAAGTAACTACATAAAATGATTCGGCTAATTTTAGAACCACATTGCCGGTATATCCATCACAGACGTATACATCAGCATGATCCGAAAATAAATCGCGGCCTTCGGCATTGCCTATGAAATTAATTTTAGGGTTAGATTTGAGTAAAGGGTAGGTTGAGATGGTAAGAGCATTACCTTTTTCTTCTTCTTCGCCGATATTTAATAATCCGACTTTTGGATTTTCGATGCCGTATACGTATTCGGCATACAGACTTCCCAGTAGTGCAAATTGGTTTAACATTTCGGGCTTGCAGTCAGCATTCGCGCCTACATCCAAAAGAATACCGAAGCTTTCTTTGAGTTTGGGAACATTCGTGGCAATAGCAGGACGTATCACTCCTGGAATTGTTTTCACGCTGAACATGGCGCCGACCAGCATAGCACCTGTATTACCTGCGGACGAAAAAGAGTCTATTTCACCATTTTTAAGGTGTTCAAAACCTTTAGCTATGCTCGAGTTAGGTTTTTGTGTAATAGCTTTGGTGGGATGCTCGTGCATAGAGATTACTTCGGGAGCATGTACATAATCAAATAATGAAGGATCTGCTCCGGCCTCTGCTATGCGTTTAATGGTGTCTTCTTGGTCTCCAAACAAAACTAATCGTTGGTCTCCCGAAAGACTTTTTTGTGCTTCAATAGCACCTAAAATAGTTGATTTAGGGGCATAATCCCCTCCAAGAACGTCTAATCCTATCTTCATCCGTTATTATTTTTCTACTTCAATAATACGCAAAAACATCCCAAAGTAAAGCAAAAAAATAAATTTTTCACTTAATTTGGGATGTTTTATCTAAAGATATTTTTAGACAGCTGTAGCGCTTTCAACGATTAATTTACCGTTGTAATATAAGTTGCCATCAACTTCGTACGCTTTGTGTGGTACGTGTACAGCACCTGTTTCTTTACATACTGTCAATGTAGGTCTCTCAGCCTTATAGTGCGTTCTTCTTTTGTCTCTTCTTGATTTCGAAGTTTTACGTTTTGGATGTGCCATCTCGTATTATGTTTTTTAATTGTTTTTAATATTCTTTAGTGCTGCCCAACGCGGGTCAATGTTTTCTGTCTCAATATCCGATTGAGTATCTTCTTCTGTACTGATTTTTGCCAGCATTTCAGGATCGCAGGTGATGTTTACACCTTGCTCAGAACACTTAGCGTAATAAGGTACTTGAACATTGATGTACTCGTACAACAGCGTCGCTATATCTAGCTCGTGATCTGTCTTGTTCAAGATAATAACCTCATCTGTCTCTTGGTCCCATTCTTCATTTACAAATTTCACTATCAAGCGTTCTTGAAATGAAACTGGGGCGTCGAATTCGGCTAAGCATACATCGCAAGTAAGTTTGATCGTACCGTTGATGTCAAAATTGACAATTAGCATACCCTCTTGTTTTTGAAGAGATACTTTTGCTGTCAATTCACCCTTTTTTACTAATGAATGCTCGTAGCAGTCAAAGAACTTATCGTTTATCTCAAACTCAAAATCGTGTTTTCCCGCCGCTAGTCCCGAAAAGGGAATTCTATATTGTTTTAGATACTTCACAATCTTGTATTTGAGCCTGCAAAATTAATGTTTTAAATTTAAGGATGCAATTATTTTATGAAATAATTATTCTTCATCCCCATAATATTTGACACCCAATTCGATTTTATCACGGCCATTTGCCATACGCCACTTATTGGTGTCGCGAAGGGAATATGCACAGCCACAGTACTCTTGCATATAGAATTTCTCTCTCTTGCTGATTTCAAGCATGCGAGAAGAACCTCCTTTTTTGCGCCAGTTGAATGTCCAATATTCCATATTAGGGTGACGCGAAGCAGCACGCAGACCACAGTCATTGATTTGCTCCATGTTTTTCCATCTTGAAATACCTAATGAGCTCGATATTACGTCAAATCCGTTGGCTGCAGCATACTCTGCTGTTTTCTCGAAGCGCATATCAAAGCACATTGTGCATCTGCTTCCTCTTTCAGGCTCGTGCTCCATACCTTTGGCCAATTCGAACCAATGATCCACATCATAGTCTGCATCTATAAAAGGAATATTGTGTTTCTCCGCAAAACGTATGTTTTCTTCTTTACGGATGTCATATTCCTTGCGTGGATGTATGTTCGGATTGTAGAAGTATATGGTGAAATCTATATCCGAAGAGATTAAAGCCTCCATCACCTCGCCCGCACAGGGGGCACAGCAGGAGTGCAAAAGCAATTTTTTGCCTTCGTTAGGAAGTTCCAGTTTTTCTCTTACTAATTCTTTTTTAGTATCCATATCGATTATGATATTCCTTTGCAATTTTACGGAAATCTTATGGCTTTTAAAAGTTATTTCAATATTGTCGCGTTTAGATTAGTATTTTCGTATGAATTGTTACACGCAAAAATTATACATTTGTATTCATTGAACTTAGGTTAATTATATGTGCAGAAATATTTTATTCTATATTGTACCCTTATTATTCATAGGTTTCGCTTCTTGTCAGCGTGACGACGATGAGCCTGCTGTGAATCCAAATAAAATTATCTCCAGATTATATGTGTCGACTTCGGATTATGAGCCGGGGGCCGCTACGCAGGTTAATAACATCTGGGTAATTGACTCTGCTGCTAGTGAGAATTCATTTGCTGCGCTAACATCTTATGGCTCTACCGTGCGGGGAGGACGCACTATTCATTTTTCACCGTTGAATAGTGGTGCACTATTTCAGGCTGGTATCAACACGCCAGGATTGAATGATACAGCTATCCACGTGTTGCGTATTAATGATGCCGGGGTAGTCTCACCATCTGGCAGGCTAGCAAACAGAAAATTTGATAACGTACGTGGATTGTTTCACACCATCGTCAATAGTGGTATTAATGCAAGTTCTGAATTTTTGCTGGCCTTGAATCAAGGTGCTGGGAATCAATTCGGCGATTTATTCGTTTTTCTGAATCCACGGAACTCAGGAGGATTTAAAGTTCCAAACTTTAGAGTGCCCTTAAATTTCGTTCCATGGGGGATGTATATTGATGAGAAGGATGTTTTAATGGTGAAGACGGGTAATGAAGGCGGTTTAGTCGTGTTTAATAATATGACCAATCAATTTGTAGAAAAAACGGACTCTATTCTGAATATCACACCATCATACACACTGACCGTGACCGGATCGAGAAATCTACGTGGCATGGCGTATTCCAAAATAAAGGATATAATGGTATTGACAGACTACGAGGGTACCGGAAGTGCTGTTGGTGATGGTCGTATTTTGATTTTTGAGAATTTTTCATCGCATGTATCTAATAAAAATATTGTACCTACTCGTGTGATTAGCGGTGTAGCAACAAACCTCACGCGACCGATGGATATCGCTATCGATCCACTCGAGGATGGGAAGTATATATATGTAGCAGATTCACAAGCCAAGTTGGTCCTGCGCTTTGAAATTACAGACGAAGGTAATGTGGCGCCGAATAAATCACTTAATTTGAATGGTGCAACCCCTGCCGGATTATCTTTGGATTCGCGGAATTAGATTATTCTTCTATAATTTTTAACAAGATATCGATTTCCTCCTTTTTCTGAGGATTTCCCATATTATCATAAGCCATTATTAAATTGCGAAGCACGCGTTTGATAATGGCTTTATTCGTACATGGCATCGTATATTCTTCGCTCAGTGGCAGATCCAATTGTTTCAAGAAGGAATATATATCATTCTCATGCATGATCTGCCCTCTATTGAAAGGGTTGATATAGAACAATGGTGGCTGACTTAGGTCTTCCACATATGCAGTGATGAAATGCTTGGGCAGATTGACGCCATAGATCGGTATATCCAATTGCTGGGCAATGATACTATAGATGCACGAAAGCGAAATGGGATTACCGCGTTTGCTCTCCAGCACTTTATGAATGAATGAGTTTTGAGGGTCGTGATAATTTGTTGTGTTGCCTGAAAGGCCATACTCTCTAAAAAGGATGTTGTTGAGTAATTTTACCTTTTCTACGGGGCTCATATCATACATGAGCTGAAACCACGCATTTCTCTTGAGGTCAGCCAAGGTCAGGAATACATTACTTTCGTCCAGGTTAGGATATTGATATCGATTGACGATCAGCAGTCCGTCCAATAAGTCTTCACTGTTTTTTAAATCCCATAATTGTAAATCGTTTTTGATTTGATCAAATTGGATTTTATGAATGATATTTTCAATCCTTGTTTGGGATAATGGGTCAAACGAAGACTCCCAAGACGCTTCCAATTGAGGAATAACTTCCGGACCAAAAGTAATAAGCTGCTGCTCAACATGGTTGAAAATCTCCATATCTGGATCATCTAAGAGGGATATTATCGCTTTAAGTTCTTGTTCATTCATTATATAAATTTAATAAAATAGATTAACTTAAAAAACAATATGCGGTTTTTGAATCAAGCATGACAATATTTGTATTTTTGCTTCCATGTTTTATTTGCTTAAAAAACTAGCTCATTATTTGACGGCCAATAGTAGACATGGGACCCATTCGCCTTTTGTGTATACACTTGCTGATGAGTTAATTTATAATAAGAACATTTCGCGCAGCTTTTCGTTGATAGATGATATACAGTGGTACTATATGCAGCAATTGCATAAGCAGAAAGAAGATTTTCTGGTGTTAAGCTTAAAGGATATATCGGTAGATGAAATAGCCGTACTGCAAGAAGATTACTTTATGATTTTTTTGAAAGATGTACATAGGGGAGAAGCGGAGAACCTTTGGGCTGCTATGCAGGCTGACCAACGATTCATTGTGCTGATTGACTTCTTTGAATTTGGGGTGCTGTGCAAGCGGACCGAACAACCCAAAGAAACCTTTAAATTGCGTTATCCTTACAGATTGTATTAAATTCTAAAAAGCTTCGCTTATACTTAGGTAAAATCCAGATTGTCTTTCCTCGCCGGCTCTCTTTTCGCCAAATGCATAGTCTAATCGGATGCTGCTGCTATGCTGTATGCTGTAGAAGTAGCGGAATCCTCCTCCATATGTCGGCACAAAACGCGCTTTGTGCTGTTCGGAAAAAGTGGTGCCTGTACCGAGGAAACCCATGATGCCAAATCGCGGGTGAAAACGGTAGCGCAACTCGGCTTGCGTCGCGAAGTAATTTTTGTCTTTGTAGCGTCCGAGGTAATAACCGCGCATAGTCATGTCCCCTCCTAAGTCGCGCATAGCATAGAAAGGTGTTTGCGTACCATATGTGCCTCGGTATACCGCCTGTGCCGCAAGATTGATCTTTTCGTGCAAAGGATGAAACGCTCTTACATCTGCTTCAAATAATGATCCTGTAAAATCTGTTTCGCTAAATAGGTCAGGAGCCAATGCATATTTGAGTCGGCTATAGATTCCTTTATTGGTGTAAGTAGTCACATCGCGCGTATCATATAAAGCGGAAACTCCGAAAGTCATGTATTGGCCTCCCGTTTTGCCCAAGATACTGTGGGATTCGAATATGCCTCCAGCTTCTACGTCTTTGATTTTGTAATTGTCATAGCTGGCATTCACCCCAAGATACAGATTTGGTATAACTCTTTTCTCCACATCTACCTTGGCTCTATATAAGGTTTGGTCTAGATAATCTTCGTCGGCTTTCCAAGTTTCGTTACCTAAGCCATAAAAATTAAAGGGCCAGTCCCGCGCACGCAATTCCAATAAGACGTGGTAATCATTGTTTTTAGTCCAAAGGTCGGCATTGAGATTTATTTTCTTTTGGCTTTTGGTGGTAATGGTGCTGATGAGGGTGATGTTGGAGGTACGGCTGTTTATATCTTGTTTGTCGAGATAGAAGTCGTAGGTGGCAGCGACACCGAATTCGGCTCCTGTCTCTTGTGCGTAAGCAAAGGCGGGAAGTATGAAAAAGCTGGCTTTACGTGTGCTGTCTTTCTCCGTAGAAAATGCTTTTTTGATGATTTTTTGGATTAAATTATCGGATTGCTGCGCTTGTGCGGGCAATAGTAGGATTGTGCTAAAAAAAAATATTAAAACTTTTTTCATATAACATTTGCTAAAAATCAACGTTTCAAATATAAATTAAAACATTTTAACCGGGCTGATTTATTTATTGTCAAAAAATTATTGTTCTGCATATCAGGTTAATGACTTTTAGAGGTGTATTTTTTTAAGTAAATATTTTTGAAATGTAAATCCTGTGTCTATCTTTGCATCATCAAAAACGAACAGTATCGGTCAGATTAACGGGGTTTTTTGGTTGTGTTCTTTAAGAAATAAGTAAGAAAAAGTTTTTAATAAATTCTCTTGCAAATTTGAAATGAATTTTTCTATCTTTGCACCAGCTACTCCGGGAGAGTAGATGTTCTTCGAGAGTTTGATAAGACAAAGAAATAAAAGCCTCCTTAGCTCAGCTGGTAGAGCAACTGACTTGTAATCAGTAGGTCATTGGTTCGATTCCGATAGGAGGCTCAAATGTGAGACATCACAGGTCTGGAGGGGTTCCAGAGCGGTCAAATGGGACGGACTGTAAATCCGTTGCTTCGGCTTCGAAGGTTCGAATCCTTCTCCCTCCACACTAAATTGTTGTTTACAATTTAAGTCATAAAAAATTGAGATTGTAAACAAAAGCGGAAGTAGCTCAGTTGGTAGAGCGATAGCCTTCCAAGCTATAGGTCGCGAGTTCGAACCTCGTCTTCCGCTCTTAATTTTCAAGGTTTTTCAGTCTCTATCTTTCATGGTCAAAATGTGTAAGGTGGAGGCATAATTCCGTAAATAAGCTTTTATAAAAGCCGAAGTAGCTCAGGGGTAGAGCACTTCCTTGGTAAGGAAGAGGTCGTGGGTTCAAATCCCATCTTTGGCTCGATACAATAAGTTTATTATTTTTGTAAAGAATTTAATAAGAAATATTTAATAATTACTAATTCGCATAAACATGGCAAAAGAGAAATTTGACCGTAGTAAACCGCACTTAAACATAGGTACAATCGGTCACGTTGACCACGGTAAAACTACTACAACTGCAGCTATCACTAAAGTATTAGCTGATAAAGGTTTATCAGAAGCTCGTTCATTTGATTCAATTGACTCTGCTCCTGAAGAAAAAGAACGTGGTATCACTATTAACACAGCGCACGTTGAGTATTCAACAGCTAACCGTCACTATGCACACGTTGACTGTCCAGGTCACGCCGATTACGTGAAAAACATGGTAACTGGTGCTGCTCAGATGGACGGTGCTATCATCGTAGTTGCTGCTACTGATGGTCCTATGCCTCAAACTCGTGAGCACATCTTATTGGCTCGCCAAGTAGGTGTTCCTGCGTTAGTAGTATTCATGAACAAAACTGACTTAGTTGATGATCCAGAATTATTAGACTTAGTTGAAATGGAAGTTCGTGAATTATTATCATTCTACGAATTCCCAGGTGATGATATTCCTGTAATCAAAGGTTCTGCTTTAGGTGCATTGAATGGTGAGCCTGAGTGGGTTGAAAAAATCATGGAATTAATGGATGCTGTAGATAACTACATTCCAATTCCTCCACGTTTGACTGACTTACCTTTCTTGATGCCTATCGAGGACGTATTCTCAATCACTGGTCGTGGTACAGTTGCTACAGGTCGTATCGAAAGAGGTGTAATCAACTCTGGTGATCCAGTTGAAATCTTAGGTATGGGTGCTGAGAACTTAAAATCTACAGTAACTGGTGTTGAGATGTTCCGTAAAATCTTAGATTACGGTGAGGCTGGTGATAACGTAGGTTTATTGTTACGTGGTATTGAGAAAACTGATATCAAACGTGGTATGGTTATCGTTAAACCAGGTACAGTAACTCCTCACGATCACTTCAAAGCTGAGGTTTACGTATTATCAAAAGCAGAAGGTGGTCGTCACACGCCATTCTTCAACAAATACCGTCCTCAATTCTATTTCCGTACAACTGACGTAACAGGTGAAATCTCTTTACCAGAAGGTACTGAAATGGTTATGCCAGGTGATAACGTTACAATCACTGTTAAATTGATTAACGCAATCGCAATGGAAAAAGGTCTACGTTTCGCTATCCGTGAAGGTGGTCGTACAGTAGGTGCTGGTCAGGTAACTGAAATTATCTAGTCTTTATTGATTAAATAATAAAATATAAAATAAGCTAATTAGCTGATGCTGATTAGCTTATTTTTTTCAAGACAAATACTGTTCTTTATACAATAAAAAAAAGCAAAAAATATTTGGTCTAATGCACTTAGAACACTATATTTGCATCACAAAATAAGAAATACACGGGCATAGTTTAAAGGTAGAACGAAGGTCTCCAAAACCTTTGGTCTGGGTTCGAGTCCTGGTGCCCGTGCTAAATAACTTAAATAAATAATCATACAATGGCTAAAGTACTTGATTTTTTTAAAGAGTCTTATCAAGAGATTACTGAGAAGGTTACCTGGCCTACTTGGGCTCAGTTGCAAAATCATGCAATAGTAGTACTTGTAGCTTCGTTGATCATAGCTTTATTAATATTGGTAATGGACAAGGCTTCAAGTAATGTATTGGAGTTATTTTACGGAACTAACTAAAGTTTTATCTCAAAAGATATTATGGCTGATCAAAGTTTAAAATGGTACGTAGTACGTGCTGTAAGTGGTAAAGAGAAGAAGGTAAAGCAATATATTGAAGCGGAAGTAAACAGATTAGGTATCCAAAATTTAGTACCTCAGGTTTTAATTCCCATGGAGAAGTATTACCAAATGCGCGACGGTAAGAAAGTAGCTAAAGAGCGTAACTACTATCCTGGATATGTGTTGATTGAAGCTGCATTGGATGGAGAGATCGAGCACGCTATCAAAAATTTGAATAGTGTAATAGGTTTCTTAGGTGATAAATCAGGCGTAGCCATTCCTTTGCGTCCAGCGGAGGTAAATAGAATCTTAGGTAAGGTCGATGAGATGGCCGAGCAAGGTGAGTCTATCAACGTTGCTTATTATGTAGGAGAATCGGTGAAAGTAACTGACGGTCCTTTCAACGGTTTCACAGGTGAAATCGAAGAAGTACACGAGGATAAGAAAAAATTAACGGTAATGGTTAAGGTTTTCGGTCGTAAGACTCCACTTGAGCTAAACTACATGCAAGTAGAAAAAGAATAACATAAATACTATTTATAAAAATACACAAGGCTTCTTATTCCAAATAAGAAGCCTTTCTCATTTATAATGGGAATGAGTATATTTACCCAACCTAAATTATCCAGTTGCATGAGTTCTCCTAAGACACGTTTGCTTTCCATTGATATGATGCGGGGTTTTACCCTTTTTTTGATGTTGTTTGTTAACGATCTCTATATTCCCGGTGTACCGAAATGGCTCCTGCATACAGAGGCGCATGAGGACGGAATGGGCTTGGCAGATTGGGTCTTTCCGGGCTTTTTGTTTATGGTCGGAATTTCTATTCCCTTTGCTATTGCTAATCGTCAGAAGATAGGTGAGTCCTTATCTGTAATTACCAGACATATACTGTTGCGGGCAGGTAGTTTGATCCTAATCAGCTTGCTCTTATTCAATAAGGGATCCTTGAATGTCGAAGTAGTAGGTGTGAGCAAGTTTGCTTGGGCACTGTTGTTGTTTGTGGTAATTTTTTTGGTATGGAATCAATATCCCAGGAGTGAGAAGTATAATAAGCTATTTACCATACTCCAAGGGATAGGTATAGTGCTCTTAGCAGGTGTGCTGCTGTTTTTCCGGTCAGGAACAATAGAGGAGGTCGGTTGGATGCAACGTGGATGGTGGGGTATATTGGGACTGATAGGCTGGGGGTATCTCGTTGGAGCATTGGCGAGTCTCTGGTGTAGAGATAGTCTATTTAAGTGTGGTATTCTGGTTGTGTTTTTTCTAGGTCTTAATATTCTTTATTGTGCAAAGCTTCTAGGTTTTGTGGATTTTCTGATGCCTGTATTTAATGTTATTATCGAAGGTAATATTCCATTTATTGTACTGATGGGTGTTCTTGTTGGTTTATTAATCAAAAAAGCAAAAACTCTTCCAACCGTTCTTTTGCGCAATGTAATTGTGTTAGGTATTTTATGCCTAGTCATAGGTTTTTTATTACGCAATTGGTTTGTTATATCAAAGATCTATGCAACGCCAAGCTGGGGATTGATCTGTACAGGGATTAGCTTACTGTTGTTTGCTTTATTTTATTATATCGTAGATGTCAAACAAAATTATAGCGGGCTGAAGTTGTTTGAGCGTGCTGGACAGAATTCCTTAACGACATACATTCTTCCGGATATAGTCTATTTAATTATTTGGACCTATGGTCTGCCCATATTTTTCTACAAATATTTGGGTAATCCTATTTGGTGTATTGTAGGATCATTAGTATGGTCATATGTGATGCTTTGGCTGGCCGTGGGCCTGTCGAAAATCAATATTCGTCTGAAACTGTGAGGGTGTAGGACCTAGGATTTATTTGAATAAAAAAATATTTATGCTGTACTATTTTGTGATTCAAATATTCTTATTATCTTTGCACCTCGTTTAGTTGCGAAAACTCTAGTTTAGTAGCTGACGAAAAAGTAAATGTTACGTTATTGCTTCCAACTTACTAACAAACATTTAACAAATTAAATTCAAAACAAAATGGCAAAAGAAGTCAGTGCGTTAGTAAAATTACAAGTAAAGGGCGGTGCAGCAAATCCATCTCCTCCAGTAGGACCTGCTTTAGGTGCTAAAGGTGTGAATATCATGGATTTCTGTAAGCAGTTCAATGCTCGTACGCAAGACAAACCAGGACAAGTATTGCCCGTTGTTATCACTGTTTATGCTGATAAATCATTTGATTTTATCATTAAAACTCCACCAGTAGCAGTTCAATTAAAAGATGCTGCTAAATTGAAAAGTGGATCAGGCGAGCCAAATCGTAAGAAAGTTGCTTCTATTACATGGGAGCAAGTGGAGACGATCGCTAAAGATAAAATGACAGATTTGAATGCATTCACTGTTGAAGCGGCAATGAGTATGGTGGCTGGAACGGCTCGTAGTATGGGTATCACTGTTGCAGGTGACGCTCCTTGGAAAAATTAATTAACGAAATCAGTTTAAGAAAGTGGCTAGATTAACAAAAAATCAAAAAGCGGCACTATCCAAAATTGAAGCTGGTAAAGCGTATACTTTAGCGGATGCTGCGGCATTAGTTAAAGAGATTACTACAACTAAATTTGATGCTTCAGTGGATATCGACGTACGTTTGGGCGTAGATCCACGTAAAGCGAATCAGATGGTTCGTGGTATTGCGACATTACCTCACGGAACTGGTAAGACTGTTCGCGTTTTAGCATTAGTAACTCCTGACAAGGAAGAAGAAGCTAAAGCAGCAGGTGCAGATTACGTAGGTCTAGATGAGTACATCAGCAAGATTGAAGGTGGTTGGACTGACGTTGACATTATCATCACTATGCCTTCGGTAATGGCTAAAGTAGGTAAATTGGGTCGTATTTTAGGTCCAAGAAACTTAATGCCAAATCCTAAGACTGGTACAGTAACTACAGAAGTAGGTAAAGCTGTAACAGACGTAAAAGGCGGTAAGATCGATTTTAAAGTTGACAAAACAGGTATCATCCATACTTCAGTAGGAAAAGTGTCTTTCCCGGCGGAGAAGATTTATGAGAATGCATTAGAAGTATTGCAAGTAATCTCAAAATTAAAACCTTCAGCAGCTAAGGGAACATACTTCAAGAGTATCCATATCTCATCAACAATGAGTCCGGGTATTCATGTAGAAACTAAATCAGTAGCAGGTATTTAATCATGAGAAAAGAAGAAAAACAAGAAATTGTTCAAGCTTTAGCAGAGCAGATTAAATCTTACGGTAACTTCTATATTACTGATACTGCTGATTTAACTGTTGAAAAAATCAACGGAATTCGCCGTAAATGTTTCGACGCAGGTATTATCATGCAAGTGGCTAAAAACACTTTAATTGAGAAAGCCCTAATCGAAGCAGGTATCGAATCAGAAGAATTAGTAGGTGTATTGAAAGGTGCTTCTACATTATTATTCTCTGAGTCAGGTAATGCTCCAGCGAAATTGATTAAAGAATTACGTAAAGCAGGTGACAAGCCAGTATTAAAAGCAGCTTATATTCAAGAGACAGCTTTTGTTGGTGATGATCAATTGAATGCATTAGTAAGTCTTAAATCGAAAGAAGAGCTTATAGCAGACGTTATCGCGGCACTTCAATCTCCAGCGAAAAATGTTATCTCTGCTCTTTCATCGGGTGGAAATACAATCTCTGGCGTATTAAAAGCTTTAGAACAAAGAGGTTAACGAAAACCTTCTAGATAAAAAAAATCGTAGTTTAATTAACAATATTTTTTAAAAGAACATTCAAAAATCAAAATAAAATGGCAGATTTAAAACAACTTGCTGAACAGTTAGTTAACTTAACAGTAAAAGAAGTTAAAGAACTAGCTGATATCTTAAAAGACGAGTACGGTATCGAGCCTGCTGCTGCTGCTGTTGCAGTTGCTGCTGCTCCAGCTGAAGGTGGCGCTGCTGCTGCTGAAGAGAAAACTTCATTTGACGTTATCTTGAAAGAAGCTGGTGGTCAAAAATTAGCTGTAGTTAAATTAGTAAAAGACTTAGCTGGTTTAGGATTGAAAGAAGCTAAAGATTTAGTGGACGGTGCTCCTAAAGAATTGAAAGCTGGTGTTTCTAAAGACGAAGCTGAAGCTTTGAAAAAACAATTAGAAGAAGCTGGTGCTGTAGTTGAGATTAAATAATTTCAAATACCACCAAAACGAGATTAGACTCTGATATTTTATCAGAGTCTATTCCCGTTTTAATATATAATAAGCTTTTCATGTGTATGCTGTCGCATGTATGAGCACTCACAAACAGCAAAAATTTAAGTTCAGTTTTTTTAAACTAAAATCTTATTCCCTTGGCAAACAATAATATTCAAAACGAAAGAGTAAATTTTGCTACAAGTAAAAAGGTAATCGATTACCCGGATTTCTTGGATGTGCAATTGGAGTCTTTCAGGGAGTTTTTTCAATTAGAAACTACTTCTGATAACCGCCATCAGGAAGGGTTGTACAAGGTTTTCGCGGAAAACTTCCCTATTTCTGATTCAAGAAACATTTTCGTGCTAGAGTTTTTGGATTATTTCATTGATCCACCTCGCTATGATATCCAAGAATGTATTGAGCGTGGCTTAACGTATAGCGTGCCTTTGAAAGCAAAATTGAAGTTGTCTTGTAATGACGAAGAACACGAAGATTTCGAAACTATCGTACAAGATGTATACTTAGGTACAATTCCATACATGACACCAAAGGGTACTTTCGTTATCAATGGTGCCGAGCGTGTAATCGTATCTCAGCTACACCGTTCTCCTGGCGTTTTCTTTGGTCAGAGTAGACACACAAATGGTACAAAACTTTATTCTGCAAGGGTAATTCCTTTTAAAGGATCTTGGATCGAATTTGCTACTGACGTGAACAACGTGATGTATGCATATATCGACCGTAAGAAAAAATTCCCAGTTACTACCTTGTTACGTGCTATCGGTTATGATTCGGATAAGGATATCTTAGAATTGTTCGATCTAGCGGATGAAGTAAAAGTTAGTAAATCTGGATTAAAGAAATTCGTAGGTCGTCGTTTGGCGGCAAGGGTATTGAATAAATGGACGGAGGATTTCGTAGATGAGGATACTGGTGAAGTAGTATCTATCGATCGTAACGAAATTATCCTTGAACGTGAAACTGTATTAGAAGAAGACCACATTGATTTGATCATCGAAGCTGGTGTTAAGTCGATTATCTTAGCAAAAGAAGATGAGTCTAACAATGCGGACTATTCCATTATATATAACACTTTACAGAAGGATACTTCTAACTCCGAGAAAGAAGCGGTGGAGCACATCTATCGTCAATTACGTAACGCTGAACCACCTGATGAGGAAACTGCTCGTGGTATCATCGATCGTTTATTCTTCTCAGACAAACGTTATGATTTAGGTGATGTAGGTCGTTACCGTATTAATCGTAAATTGAAGTTAGATACAGATTCTGAAACTAAAGTCTTGACTCGTCAAGATATCATCGCTATTGTGAAGTATTTGATCAACTTGATCAATTCTAAAGCTGAGGTGGATGATATTGACCACTTGTCAAATCGTCGCGTACGTACTGTTGGTGAACAGTTGTATGCTCAATTCGGTGTAGGTTTGGCTCGTATGGCACGTACTATTCGTGAGCGTATGAACATTCGTGACAACGAAGTATTCACCCCTACTGATTTGATCAATGCACGTACATTATCATCAGTAATTAACTCGTTCTTCGGAACAAACCAACTTTCTCAGTTTATGGACCAAACGAATCCATTGGCTGAGATCACGCACAAACGTCGTCTATCGGCGTTAGGTCCAGGTGGTCTATCACGTGAGCGTGCTGGTTTCGAGGTTCGTGACGTTCACTATACGCACTACGGTCGTTTGTGTACTATCGAAACTCCAGAGGGACCAAATATTGGTTTGATTTCATCTTTAGCAGTACATGCTAAAATTAATAACTTAGGATTTATCGAGACTCCTTACCGTAAAGTAAGAGATGGTAAAGTAGTCGTTGATGAGCCTGTTGTTTATTTATCAGCGGAGGATGAAGATAGTAAGACAATTGCGCAAGCAAATGCTTATTATGACGATAAAGGTAACTTCGAAGATCCAAAAGTAAAAGCAAGATACGAGGGTGACTTCCCGATTATCGAGCCTGAGAAATTGGATTATATGGACGTTGCTCCTAACCAAATTACTTCTATCGCGGCTTCATTGATTCCTTTCTTGGAGCATGATGATGCCAACCGTGCATTGATGGGATCCAACATGCAGCGCCAAGCGGTGCCATTGTTACGCCCTCAAGCACCTATCGTAGGTACTGGTTTGGAAGGTCGTGTAGCTTCTGACTCACGTACTTTGATCAATGCTGAAGGTAATGGTGTGGTAGAGTACGTTGATGCTGAAGAAATCAAAATCCGTTACGAACGTAATGAAGATGAGCGTTTAGTATCATTTGATGATGATATCAAAACATATAGATTAATCAAATTCAAGAAAACCAACCAAAATACATGTATCAACTTGAAGCCAATCGTTAAGAAAGGTCAACGAGTGACTAAAGGTCAGGTATTATGTGAAGGTTATGCAACTGAAGATGGTGAATTGGCATTGGGTCGTAACTTGAAAGTAGCATTCATGCCTTGGCAAGGATACAACTTTGAGGATGCGATTGTAATTTCTGAGCGTGTAGTGTCTCAAGATATTTTCACTTCTCTTCACATCGAAGAGTTCGAATTGGAAGTGCGTGATACAAAACGTGGTGAAGAGGAATTGACTGCTGATATACCTAACGTATCCGAAGAAGCAACTAAGGATTTGGATGAGAACGGTATTATCCGTGTCGGTGCAGAAGTAGGTGAAGGTGATATCTTAATTGGTAAAATCACACCTAAAGGTGAATCTGACCCATCTCCAGAGGAGAAATTATTACGTGCCATCTTTGGTGACAAAGCGGGTGACGTAAAAGATGCTTCTTTGAAAACTCCTCCTTCCATCAAAGGTGTGGTTATCGATACGAAATTGTTCTCACGTGCTAAGAAAATGTCTAAAGAAGTCGAAAGAAAAGCTTTAGAAAAATTAGAAGTAGCACATGATAAGAATGTGAGAGTATTGAAAGAGCGTTTGGTAGAGAAGTTATTCACTATCGTGAATGGTAAAACTAGCCAAGGTGTCTACAATGTATACAAAGAATTGTTGGTAGCTAAAGGTGCTAAATTCACTCAAAAAATCTTAACTGACTTAGACTATGCAAACATTAATCCGTTTGGATGGACTACAGACGAAGATAAAAACGAGTTGATCAAATTAGCTCTTCACCACTACAACATCAAGTTGAACGAAGAGCTAGGAGCTTTCAAACGCGAGAAATTTGCGGTGTCTGTAGGTGATGAACTTCCTTCTGGTATCGTACAGATGGCTAAAGTTTATGTCGCTAAGAAACGTAAGTTGAAAGTAGGTGATAAGATGGCGGGTCGTCACGGTAACAAAGGTATCGTAGCACGTATCGTACGTGATGAAGATATGCCATTCTTAGAAGACGGTACTCCAGTGGATATCGTATTGAACCCTCTAGGGGTACCATCACGTATGAACTTAGGTCAGATTTATGAAACAGTTCTTGGATGGGCTGGTCAAAAATTAGGAATGAAGTTCGCAACACCAATCTTTGACGGTGCAGAAATGGATCAAGTAGAAGAGTGGGTAGAGAAAGCAGGATTACCTAAGTCTGGTCGTACATACTTGTACAATGGTTTGACAGGTGAGCGTTTTGACCAACCGACAACAGTAGGTGTTATCTATATGTTGAAATTAGGTCACATGGTAGATGACAAAATGCACGCTCGTTCTATCGGTCCTTACTCCTTGATTACACAACAACCATTGGGTGGTAAAGCTCAATTCGGTGGTCAACGTTTCGGTGAGATGGAGGTTTGGGCGCTTGAGGCATTCGGTGCATCTAACATCTTACAAGAGATCTTAACTGTGAAATCGGATGATGTAGTAGGTCGTGCTAAAACTTACGAAGCTATCGTAAAAGGTAACAACTTACCAACACCATCAGTTCCTGAATCATTCAACGTATTAGTACACGAATTGCGTGGTTTAGGTTTAGATATCACATTAGATTAATCAAGTAATATTCAAGCATAGGAGGTGATGAGCCTCTTATGCTCTAACATACATCTTTAAGTTATACAACGTATGTCTTACAAAAAAGATAATAAAATTAAAAGTAACTTTACTTCAATCACGATTAGCTTAGCTTCTCCAGAGACTATCTTGGAGCGTTCAAGCGGTGAGGTTACTAAACCAGAAACGATCAACTATCGTACATACAAACCTGAGCGTGATGGTTTATTCTGTGAACGTATCTTCGGTCCTGTAAAGGATTACGAATGTCACTGTGGTAAATACAAGCGTATCCGTTATAAAGGTATCGTGTGTGACCGTTGTGGTGTTGAAGTTACTGAGAAAAAAGTACGTCGTGAGCGTATGGGACACATCTCTTTGGTAGTTCCTGTAGCACACATCTGGTACTTCCGTTCTCTTCCTAATAAAATCGGTTACTTATTGGGTCTTCCTACTAAGAAATTAGATATGATCATCTACTACGAGAGATACGTAGTTATCCAAGCGGGTATCAAAGAAGATGATGGTATTTCTTACATGGATTTTTTGACAGAAGAAGAGTATTTAGACATCTTAGATACTTTACCAAAAGAAAACCAATACTTAGACGATAACGATCCTCAAAAATTCGTTGCTAAAATGGGTGCTGAGGCGTTAGAAGAATTATTAAAACGTTTAGATTTAGATCAGTTATCATACGATTTACGTCACCAAGCGGCTAATGAAACTTCTCAACAACGTAAAAACGAAGCTTTAAAGCGTCTTCACGTTGTAGAAGCATTCCGTGGTGCTAATACACGTATCGAAAACAGACCAGAATGGATGATTGTTAAGATTGTTCCTATTATTCCACCAGAGTTACGTCCTTTAGTGCCTTTGGATGGTGGTCGTTTCGCTACTTCGGATTTGAATGACTTATACCGTCGTGTGATTATCCGTAACAACCGTTTGAAACGTTTGATCGAAATCAAAGCTCCTGAAGTAATCTTACGTAACGAAAAACGTATGCTTCAAGAGGCTGTTGACTCGTTGTTTGACAACTCACGTAAAGTTAACGCTGTGAAAACAGAAGGTAACCGTGCGTTGAAGTCATTATCTGATATTTTGAAAGGTAAACAAGGTCGTTTCCGTCAAAACTTATTGGGTAAACGTGTTGACTACTCTGCTCGTTCGGTAATTGTTGTAGGTCCTCACTTGAAATTACATGAGTGTGGTCTACCTAAAGATATGGCTGCAGAGCTTTACAAACCATTCATCATTCGTAAGATGATTGAGCGTGGTGTTGTAAAAACTGTAAAATCGGCTAAGAAAATCGTAGATCGTAAAGATCCTATCGTATGGGATATCCTGGAGAATGTATTAAAAGGCCACCCGGTATTACTTAACCGTGCTCCTACGCTTCACCGTTTGGGTATCCAAGCTTTCCAACCTACATTAGTAGAAGGTAAAGCGATTCAATTACACCCATTAGTGTGTACAGCATTCAACGCCGATTTTGACGGTGACCAGATGGCAGTTCACTTACCTTTAGGTAATGCTGCAATTTTGGAAGCCCAGATATTAATGTTGGCGGCACACAATATCCTTAACCCGGCTAACGGTTCTCCAGTTACAGTACCATCTCAAGATATGGTATTGGGTCTTTACTATATCACTAAAGGCCGCAAATCGGATGAAAACCGTAAGATGAAAGGGGAGGGAAGTACTTTCTATTCTCCAGAAGAGGTAATCATTGCCTTGAATGAGAAACAAGTAGATCTTCACTCTTGGATCAAAGTAAGAACTAAAGACTTGAATGAAAACGGTGAGTTGGTTCAAAAAATTATCGAAACTACTGTAGGTCGTGTAATTTTCAACCAAATCGTACCAGAAGAAGTTGGTTATATCAACGAAATCTTAACGAAAAAATCATTACGTAATGTAATCGGTGAAATCGTGAAGAATACAGGTATGGCGCGTGCTGCTCAATTCTTGGATGATATGAAGGAATTAGGTTTCCAAACAGCATTCAAAGGCGGTTTATCGTTCAACTTGCAAGACGTTCAAATTCCAGCTGCTAAAACTGATTTGATTGCTCAAGCTACTGCTGAAGTAGAAGATGTGATGAATAACTATAACATGGGTTTCATTACGAACAACGAGCGTTACAACCAAATCATTGATATCTGGACACGTATCAACAATAAGTTGACATCACACGTAATGGATATTCTTTCGAATGATAACCAAGGTTTCAACTCCGTTTATATGATGTTGGATTCAGGTGCTCGTGGTTCGAAAGAGCAAATTCGTCAGTTGGCTGGTATGCGTGGTTTGATGGCTAAGCCTCAAAAATCTGGTTCATCAGGTGGTGAGATTATCGAAAACCCGATTTTATCCAACTTCAAAGAAGGTCTATCCGTATTAGAATACTTTATCTCTACCCACGGTGCGCGTAAAGGTCTTGCCGATACAGCGTTGAAAACAGCCGATGCGGGTTATTTGACTCGTCGTTTACATGACGTAGCTCAAGACATGATCGTTGTTGATTTTGACTGTGGAGGTTTAAGAGGTATCTATACAACAGCATTAAAAGATAATGATGATATCGTTGAGCCATTATACGATCGTATCTTAGGTCGTACACCATTGAATGATGTGTACCACCCAGAGACTAACGAATTAATCGTAGCAGCTAACGATGATATTACAGAAGAAGTAGCTCAAACTATTGACGAAGCGGGTATCGAAGGTTTAGAAATTCGTTCGGTATTGACTTGTGAGTCTAAACGTGGTGTATGTGCTTGTTGTTACGGTCGTAACTTGGCATCTGGTAAACGTGTTCAATTAGGTGAAGCTGTCGGTGTAATCGCAGCACAATCTATCGGTGAGCCAGGTACACAGTTGACACTTCGTACGTTCCACGTGGGTGGTACGGCTTCTAACATCGCTTCTGATTCAGCAATCATTGCTAAATACGAAGGTACTATAGAGTTCGAAAATGTACGTACAGTAGAAAAAGAAGGTGAAGAAGGTCCTTTCAACATTGTATTAGGTCGTTCAGGTGAGATCAAAATCGTTAACAACGGTAAAGTTCTTTACCAACAAATCATTCCTTACGGATCGAATTTATACGTGAAAGAAGGTGAGAAAGTTGAAAAAGGTACTAAACTTGTTGACTGGGATCCATATAATGCAGTGATCATCTCTGAATTTGCGGGTAAAGTAGAATTCGATGCGATCATCGAAGGCGTTACTTTCCGTGAAGAATCTGATGAGCAAACAGGTCACAAAGAAAAAGTTATTATCGAAACACGTGATAAAACGAAAAACCCTACTATTAAAGTCCTTGACAATAAAGGTGAGGTAATTCGTTCATACAACATTCCAGTAGGAGCTCACGTTGCTGTTTCAGATGGTCAAAAATTGAAAGAAGGTGCTATCCTTGTTAAGATCCCTCGTTCTACAGGTAAGACACGAGATATCACAGGTGGTCTTCCTCGTGTAACTGAGTTGTTCGAGGCTCGTAACCCTTCAAATCCAGCTGTAGTAACTGAAATCGATGGTGTTGTAACATTAGGTGGTGTGAAACGTGGTAACCGTGAGATCTCTATCGAGTCTCGTGACGGTCAAGTGAAAAAATACTTGGTTCCACTTTCTAAGCATATCTTAGTACAAGATAATGACTTCGTAAAAGCAGGTATGCCATTGTCAGATGGTCAAATCGCTCCTGGTGATATTTTATCTATCAAAGGTCCGGCTGCTGTACAAGAATATATCGTAAATGGTATTCAAGAGGTTTACCGTCTTCAAGGTGTAAAAATCAACGATAAGCACTTCGAAACTATTGTACACCAAATGATGCAAAAAGTTCACATCGAAGATCCAGGAGATACTCGTTTCTTAGAAAAAGAAGCAGTGAACAAATGGGACTTCATGGAAGAAAACGATTCATTGTTTGATAAGAAGGTAGTTGTAGACGCAGGTGATTCAAATGTATTACGTCCAGGTCAGATTGTTACTTTACGTGGATTACGTGAAGAAAACTCCAACTTGAAACGTCAAGATTTGAAACTTGTACAAGTAAGAGATGCTGTTCCAGCTACTTCAAGCCCTATGCTTCAAGGTATCACAAGAGCTTCATTAGGTACTAAATCATTCATCTCAGCAGCTTCTTTCCAAGAGACTACTAAAGTATTGAATGAGGCAGCTATCGCAGGTAAGCGTGATGACTTATTAGGATTGAAAGAGAATGTAATCGTAGGTCACTTGATTCCTTCAGGTACAGGTTTACGTTCATACAGCAATATTATCGTAGGTTCTCGCGAGGAATACGATCAATTATTAGCTTCTAAAGAAGAAGATTAATCTTCTTCTCTTTATAAAAAACAAGGGGCTTTCCATTTTGGAAAGCCCCTTGTTTTTTATACGAACTATTGAACTATTGTATGTATTGAATATCAAAGACTGCAATAGCCTTGATAACAGCTGTCATTCTCGACGCAAAAAAAAGAACTAGCGTAAACGAGGGCACTGAAAAAGTCCTCTTCAAAAATTTGAGTATCAAAAAAAGGGAAAAAGCACATATTTAACCCATTGAGAATCTCTTATTTGAAGAGTTGTTGCTAAATGCATTCAAATAAACAAAGGATAAGGGCTTATGAGTATAAAAATTCATAAGCCCTTTTTTATTGGATAGTTTTTCAGTGCCCTCGCGTAAACTAGTTCTTTTTTCTTTTTTATCTTAAATCTACAATCTCGTAATCCTTATACTTCTCTTTGGAGAAGGTAAAGAGCTGCGGACTGAACTTCTTGCCCAGATATAAGGTATGAATAGTATACGTGTATCTATTGCTTGATTTGTCAAAAATCGTCACGTCTTGAATGTGATTATTTTTGTTTATTCTCAACTTAATCTTGAAGTAATTCGTTTTTGTATCTTCTGGTGTTAGCTCTATGACTTTTGCCATTTCTGGCTTATCTTGACGAATGATCTTTTCGTCGGGCATAAGCACATATTTATATCCTTTTTGATAGAACGTAAATAAATTGCTCGGACCAATTGCACTGGAATTATTTTCGTTCTCGGAGATCTGCACCTCTTTGATATCCTTGGAGATATTCCACACCGACTTGCCATCAGATATTACTTCCTGCTCCGGCAATGAAATTACATATTGATTTTTAGGCTTATTGAATAACATGAGCCCTTTGGTGGTATGTGTCTTCTTATTGGCATCTTGGATGCTCAAAGTGAAATCAGACTGAATAGTCTGATAAGAATTGTATTTGCGCGATACATCATTCAAAATTTTCTTGGCAGCGGCATCTGTTTGCGCAAAAGCTCCAATCGATCCACCGATAAAGATAAATGATAATAAAAGTTTTTTCATTCTAATTTTCCTTTCTTAACGTTTCTAAAAACTGTTCCAAAGAATACTCATCGGGGTATAAAACTTCTCTTGCTTTACTACCTTCAAATGGACCTACTATACCAGCAGCCTCCAGTTGATCGATGATTCTTCCGGCTCTATTGTATCCCAATTTCAGTTTACGCTGAATAAGAGATGTAGAGCCTTGTTGATGCATAACGATAAGACGTGCAGCTTCTTCAAAAAGTTGGTCTCTATCCGAAAGATCAAAGTCACTTGATCCCGAACCTTCGCCCGACTCATCCACATATTCAGGCAGCAGGAAGGCGGATGGATATCCACGCTGTCCGCCTATGAAATCGGATATTCCTTCTACTTCAGGAGTATCGACAAAGGCACACTGAATACGGATTAGATCGGACCCGGATGCCAAAAGCATATCTCCACGACCAATTAGCTGATCAGCACCTCCTGTGTCTAGGATGGTCCGCGAGTCTATCTTAGATAGCACACGGAATGCTAGACGTGCAGGGAAATTGGCTTTGATCGTACCTGTGATAATATTTACCGAAGGACGTTGCGTCGCAATGACTAAGTGAATACCCACGGCACGCGCCAATTGTGCGAGACGAGCTATCGGTGTTTCGACCTCTTTGCCCGCTGTCATCATTAAATCTGCAAACTCATCAACAATAAGAACTATAAAAGGTAAGAATCGATGACCCTCCTCAGGGTTTAATCTTCTATTGACAAATTTTGAATTATATTCTTTTAAATTACGAACTTGTGCGTTTTTCAATAAATCATAACGTTGATCCATCTCAATACACAACGAATTCAAAGTATTGATTACTTTCTTGGTGTCCGTAATAATTGCATCTTCTTCACCTGGCAGTTTCGCCAAGAAATGTCTTTCTACTTTTTTGAAAAGCGAAAGCTCCACTTTCTTAGGATCGACAAGTACGAATTTTAGTTCGGCAGGATGCTTTTTATACAATAGCGATGTCAGAATCGCATTGATACCTACGGATTTACCTTGACCTGTAGCACCTGCTACGAGTAAGTGAGGCATTTTTGCTAAGTCAGCGATATATACTTCGTTCGAAATGGTTTTACCCAATGCAATAGGTAGATCCATATCCGTCTTTTGGAATTTTTCGGTAGCTAGAACTGAACGCATGGATACCATTTCAGGAGAGCTGTTAGGCACCTCAATACCGATAGTACCTTTACCCGGCATAGGAGCAATGATACGAATACCCAAAGCCGCTAAACTTAAGGCGATATCATCTTCGAGATTTTTGATTCTCGAAATACGAACACCTGGCTTTGGAATGATTTCGTATAGAGTAACCGTCGGCCCGATTGTAGCTTTAATATGTTCGATTTCGATATTGTAGTTGCGAAGCGTATCTACAATTCTATTTTTGTTAGCTTCTAATTCCTGTTGGTTAATCGTAATTTTTCCGGTACCGTATTCTTTTAACAGATCCAGAGTAGGATATTGGTAACCCGACAAATCCAGTTTTGGATCATACTCTCCGAATTGAGCAACTAAATCATTCGCTGTAATCTGTTTTTCCTCTTTAACTTCTTCTACCGCCAGCGACACCTCTTCTACTACGGGTTCTTCCGGCGTGTTTTCAATCTCTAATGGGGTATCCACAGACAGGTCAAAAGAATTTGAAGCGGTTTCCACGGCAGTGTCTTTGGTTTCAAAGTGTACACTATGCGAAACTTCTTCCTCATCTAAACCAATTTCCTCGTCTTCTGATTCAGTCTTTTGTTGGTGAAGATGCGCATATCGGTCATTGATAGATACGGTATCTGTAGACTTATCACGTAGTGTATTAGATACCTGAATCACGGCGCCATCGATATTTTCCTCGCCATCTCCTTCTGTCTCGATAGAATTTGTTTTGTTGATATTGTCTGATTTGCTTATCGGTTTATCTTGGACAAGATCAAAATCTTCCGTGTCATCGTTTGTAGAGGACCAGTTATTAAGTGCTAATTTGAGATCAAGATTATAAATTAATACCAGTGCTGCCAAATAGGCAAATAAGATTAGTCCACCGACACCATATTTCCCGATTTGTGCATTGAGGAGTTGATTCGTCCAATAGCCGAATTTACCTTCGAGAATATGGGGTACTTCGAAAATATAATCCTGAATAAATCCTAATGTGACTGATAAGAAGATAATACCGATCAACGTATACAAAACGGTCTTCCAAATAGGTAAAAGAGATTTGCGGTACAAGAATTTGTACCCAATTACAAAGAATAAGAGCACAAATAAGTAGGAAGCTACGCCAAACCATTCGAAGATAAATTGATTTGCCAATAATGCACCCAACTTACCTAGCTTATTTTGCACCATAGGGACTTCCACACCCTCATCAATAAGCTCTTCGCTTGTGCTGAATAAGGTGTTCCATGATCCATTCGTTATCGAAATGTAGCTTTGATCTTCTTTCCATGTAAATAAATAAGAGGTGAAAGCCACCGCAAATAAGAACGAGCACAAGATTAAGAATAGCCCAACTATTTTGAGCGCTTTGCGCTGTCCTTCCGAAAAATCAATATTATCGAAGGGTTTGATTATGGGATCTCTTTTGGGAGTAGCTTTAGCTGTACCTTTCGTTTCTTTGGAAGATTTATTATATGTATTATTCTTAAATGAATTGCCCTTGTATGCCATGAAAATGAATTCTATTCTAATACAAACTTATTAAAAATATCGCATAAGATATGCTGATTTTTTAGCATTAGTTCTCGCTTGTAGATAGAAGATGAATAGGTGTAAACCTAATGAAAGTTTATTTTTTTGTGTATGAGGATAAACACCTATAATGTTTGTATAAGGTGCTTATCCGCAGATTTATGCGATGCTTTTTAATTCCTGCATCATTAATTCGAAAGATGGCTGTATCTGATTAAATAGTTCTTCTATTTCTGCTAAAGGAGCGTCCTCTTTTGCTAGCGTTTCCAATTTCTGGAAGTCATCCTGCAAATTTTGGGCACCGATATACTGCATAGTAGGTTTGATATGATGTGCACGTTCGCGTATCAAGACCTTGTCGCCGGTATGGATAGCTTCTCTTAAAGTCTCAAAATCCACAGGAGACTGCTGTATGTACATATCTATCAGTTGTTTAATCAATTCACTATTACCCATCATCGACTGATTGAGAATATCCAGACTAATTATTTGAAAGGTCATAGTATTCATTTTTTTTACTACCAATTTGTCTGTGCAATTTAGCAATAATTGTTCATTACTGAGTTGAAATTTTGGATGTAAATACGTGGCAGCTATTTCTACAAGCGGCATCAGTGTAAACTTTCGTTCTTGGATATATGGATGAGGAATTACTAAGTCAGGCTCCTGGATGATTTCCGAATTGTAATACAGGATATCGATGTCAATCAAGCGGGCACCCCACTTTTCTTTTCGTACCCGGCCCAATTCATTTTCAATAGCCTGGCAGATGGCTAGACACTGTTGCGGGGAATACTCGGTCGCTAAGAGTAATACTTGATTGATGAATATGGGTTGGTCTTCCACGCCCCAAGCTTCGGATTCATACAGCGCAGAAGCGTGTAATAATGGACCTAATTTGTCACTTAGTAAGGCTTGAGCCTTCTGCAACTGCTGTGTCGGATTGCCTAGATTAGCCCCCAATAAGATGTATATCTTATTCATTTTCGTTTGTCGTGATGTTTTTTAGTCATAATTAATAATAATTCTGTAAATTTATTACTTTAATTTAAATTAATGTATGAGCTTCTTTAAACAAGTTTTAGCAACTATTACAGGTGTATTTATTACAGGAATTATTTTATTCTTTGTATTTATTTTCATTATTGCGGTATTAATCCAGAGTTCGTCTAGTGATAAAAATGCCCCAACACCTACCAATTCAGTATTGTATCTATCCTTTGATTTTGATATCCTAGAGAAGGACGAGCCAAACCCTTTTGCTGATCTTAATCTTCCCTTGGGAGTAGCTACCAAATCCATGGGCTTAAATGAAATTTTGTCCAAAATCAAAGCTGCCAAGACCGATGATAATATCAAAGGAATATATCTAAATCCCTACACAGTAGGAGGTGGTTTTGCGACGTTAAAGGCTATTCGTGATGCTTTAGTCGACTTCAAAGAAAGTAAAAAATTTATTGTAGCATATAGCGAAGGATATTCGCAAAAAGCCTATTATTTATCTTCTGTAGCAGATAAAATTTATTTAAATCCGGAAGGATCAATAGATTTTAGAGGCTTGAGTTCCAGCACCATGTTTATGAAAGACGCATTGGATAAGTTGGGCGTAGACATGCAAGTCATTAAAGTGGGAACTTTTAAGTCAGCAGTCGAACCTTTTATGTTGGATAAGATGAGTGATGCCAACAGACTGCAAGTGACGTCTTATTTAAATAGTATTTATGATGCATTTTTGGATGATGTGTCTGCAGGAAGAAAAATTAGTAAAGATTCCCTTCGTCACTATGCAGATGCTTACTTAATCCGCAATGCAGATGCAGCTTTGACCTACAAATTCATTGACGGCAAACTTTACAAGGATGAATTAATTGCCGAGATGAAGAAGCGTCTTGATATAAGTGAGAAGAAGGATGTTTCTGTAGTTTCTATTTCAAATTATAATGCAATAGCAACAGATAATAAAGATGGTGAGGAGATAGCGGTACTGTATGCCTATGGAGATATCGTAGATGGAGAAGGAGAGACCAGTGAAATTGGCGGTGATCGTATTTCTCGTGAGCTCCGTAAATTGCGTGAAAACGATAAAGTAAAAGCAGTGGTACTACGTGTTAATTCGGGCGGTGGATCAGCTCTTGCTTCTGACATTATTTGGAGAGAGGTTACCTTGACCAAAAAGGTTAAGCCGGTGATCGTTTCGATGGGCGATTATGCTGCTTCTGGCGGTTATTATATTGCAGCTGCTGCCGATTCTATATTTGCAGAGAAAACCACATTAACGGGTTCGATAGGTGTTTTCGGTCTTATACCTAATTTAAAAGGTTTGATGAATGATAAATTGGGGATTAAATTTGAGGAAGTCAACACGGGCAAATATGCAGGCTTGATGAATAGCCCGGATAAACCCCTGACAGCAGAAGAGAAAGCTATTATTCAAGTGGAAGTCAACAATGTATATCAAACATTTATGGATCGCGTAGCCAAAGGCCGTAACATGTCTATAGCACAAGTGGATAGTATTGGCCAAGGACGCGTATGGACAGGTGACCAAGCTCTTCAGATTGGATTGGTAGATAAGATTGGCGATTTACAAACTGCAATTAAATCTGCTGCAGCCAAAGGGAAAATAGATTCGTACCATGTACAAGAATATCCTAAATCTAAAGATAAGTTTGCAGCTATCTTTTCTACGTCAAAAGAGAAAATCAAGATGTGGATGTTTGCAGAGGAAATGCGTGACTACCATAAATATATGACTGAAATGCAGCGTCTACTTAAGAATACAGGCATTCAAGCACGTATTCCGTATACTATTGAAATTTATTAACAACAAAAAGCTAAGTAACTTAATAAGTTCTTGGCTTTTTATATATTTACACCTTTAATCAACTTAACTAAAAATAATTTGAACCGAAATTGAATTAGCAATAATTTTAAAATTTCTTCGAATTTATAAAAGCGTATGAAAACAATTGACAACTTTAATTTCTCAGGTAAGAAAGCCCTAATTCGTGTAGATTTCAATGTGCCGTTAGATGATAATTTTGCCATTACAGATGACAACCGTATTCAGGGAGCTACTCCAACAATAAAAAAAATCTTAAATGACGGTGGATCTGTGATCCTGATGTCTCACTTGGGACGTCCAAAAGAAGGTCCTACCGATAAATATTCTTTGCGTCATATCGTGAGTCATCTCTCACAAGTATTAGGCGTAGATGTACAGTTTGCGAATGATTGTATCGGTCAGGAGGCTATTGATAAGGCGGCAGCATTACAAGCGGGAGAAGTATTATTATTAGAAAACTTACGCTTCTACAAAGAAGAAGAAAAAGGGGATAAGGATTTTGCTGAAAAATTATCCAAACTGGGCGATGTATATGTAAATGATGCTTTCGGTACTGCACACCGTGCTCACGCTTCGACTGCTGTAATAGCACAGTTTTTCCCAGAAGCTAAATACTTCGGTTATTTGATTGAAGCTGAACTAAGCAATGCCGAGAAAGTGTTGAATAACCCAGAACGTCCATTCACAGCAATTATGGGTGGTGCCAAAGTATCGGACAAAATCCAACTAATCGAGGCTTTATTGGATAAAGTGGATAATCTGATCATTGGCGGTGGTATGGCGTATACATTTGTCAAAGCACGCGGTGGCGAGATTGGTAATTCATTATGTGAAAATGATAAATTGGATCTGGCGAATGAATTGGTAAAGAAAGCAGAAGAAAAAGGCGTAAACTTGGTATTACCTACGGATGCTCAAATTGCTGATAAATTTGCTAACGATGCTACAGTATACAATGGTCCAATTGATGAAATTCCTGCGAATCTGGAAGGCTTGGATATCGGTGAAGAATCTGCAAGACATTTTGCGCAGGTTATCTCAGCTTCCAAGACCTTATTATGGAATGGCCCAATGGGAGTTTTCGAATTTGATACTTTTGCTAAAGGAACAAAAGTTGTAGCGGATGCGGTTGTTTTGGCGACTGAACAAGGAGCTTTCTCTTTGATAGGTGGTGGAGATTCAGCGGCAGCAGTAGCTAAATTTGATATGACAGAGCATGTAAGCTATGTAAGTACAGGAGGAGGAGCATTATTGGAATACATGGAGGGTAAGACCCTGCTAGGTATTGCGGCGATTCAGGACTAATAAAATACAATGTACACTTACCAAAACCCCCGTATAGCTCCTATACGGGGGTTTTTATGTTTGGATGAATGAGGTATAATAAAAAAGGATTACAGCATGCTGTAATCCTTTTTTATATCCTAGAGATGAAGTATAAACTATTTAGCTTCAGCAGCTAATTGGTTTAAGATTTCATCGTTTTTAACGATTTGACTTTTTTTAGGCATTTGTGAACGAGAACCTAGTTCGATGTTACGGCCTAATTTCAAAAACTGAACTTCAACACGTGAAACAGTTTTGTTTCTTCTATCTTTTCTTTTTAAACGTGTAACTCCCATTGTATTTAATATTTTATTTTACGTTTTAACGAGGTCGGAAGCGGATTCGAACCGCTGTAGGAGGTTTTGCAGACCTCTGCCTAGCCACTCGGCCATCCGACCCTTTTCCCTTACTGGGTGTGCAAAAGTAACTCTTAATTTTGAAAATGCCAAAATAATTTCAAAATAAACTTCAAAAAGCATGAAGATTATTTTTGGTATCAAATTTGTAAAACCCTATGTGGTTAGTTACTTCGATTTTGAGGTAGCTTTAAATAATTGGATAAACAAAATATTAAGGTTATGAAAAAAGTTTTACTATCGTTAGGTGCAGCATTATTGATGGCAGCAGGAGCTCAAGCTCAAACAGGTTACGGATTGAAAGCGGGTGTTACACTTCCTTCGTATAGCTACGGAAGTTCGGATGATCTTTCGGATACGAAGTCAGCAACCAACTTTTATATCACTGGTTATGTAAATGCGAATGTGAGCCCGAACTTTGCTATTCAGCCAGGATTATCTTTACAAGGTAAAGGTGCAAAATTCGCTGAAGCACGTTTTAATGGAAATACATATGAGTTGACTCAAAACACAATGTGGTTGGAAGTTCCGGTAAACTTTGTAGGTAAACTACCTTTAGGTGGCGCGGAATTGCAATTAGGAGCAGGACCATATGTAGGTTTCGGTTTAAGTGGAAAGAATAAATTCAACAGAATCGGTGATGATGGTGATGGTTCTTCAACAACTTTAAATGAGTTTAAATTTGGTAAGGATGAAACTTTGAAAGGTGTTGATTTTGGTGCTAACATCACAGCTGGTGTTAAATTAGCAGGTGGTTTCTTAATCAATGCAAATTATGGTTTAGGTCTTACCAATATTGCTGGTGATAAATTCCTAACCAATGACGTGAAAAATAGAGTATTATCATTTGGTGTTGGATTTGAATTTTAATCCATCCGATGAATCGTAGATAAAGGTCTTCCGATAAGGAAGACCTTTTTTTTTCTGAAAGTTATGATTGTTTTCAAGTTTACTGCAATACAATAGTAGACCAGTGAGTGTTCAAGGGTCTGTTTTTTCATCTATACTATTCGTTTCTGTTTCTTATTAATGATTATTTATCAAGAGAAGTGATTGATAAAAACAAGAGTATAATTTTTTCTACGAGCTCAAAAGGCATCAACTGTTGGTTCTTAACGTCTGATATCAGTTTTATTTCCGGGGTGTCAAACCACCAAAAAAAGTCGATCTTCTATTTGTATGACGTATTTTTAAGGTTACTCAATTGCTTCTGTAATCTTTTAATTTTCTTAAGTCTTCTGTTTTCCACTATTTTTATATCCTGAGGATGTAACTGATAGGGTTCCTTGTCCCTGAGAACATGATATGCGGCGATCAAGATCTTATGTGCAATGGCTATTGTTGCCTTTTTCTGTCCTCTTCGTGCAGCGATTTGATGATGTTTTACGGCAAGTAAGGGATTGGCCTTAGATCTAGAGGCTACCCATGCGGCCTCAACGAGTGTTGTCTTGAGGTATTTGTTTCCATGTGTTATTTTTGAGGAGTACTTCTTTCCTGCACTCTCATTGTTACCCGGGCAAACCCCAACCGATGAAGCAAGGTTCTGATGCGTTGCAAAATGGGTCATGTCCGTTCCGATTTCTGAAACGATTCCCAAGGCTACCCTGGAAGATACTCCCGGGATCGATTTCAGTAGTTCCAGCTCCTGTTTCATGAGGCGAGTGTACTGTTCCATCTGAGCCTCTAATTGTGCTATTTGTAGATTGATGTGATCGATGGATTGCAGTATAAGGTTCAACATGAAGCGGTGATGGTCTGTAATCTTACCGGTAAGTGCCTTGAGTAACTCTGCGTGTTTCTTGACTAGCGACCCTTTAGCCATGTTTGCCAATATTAAAGGGTCGCTCGGACCTTCAGCCATGGCTCGCACCATTTTCATGGCACTTACTCCAAATACGTCGCTGACTACACTCCGAAGTTTGATGTTTGCCGATTCAAGGATATTCTGTAACCGGTTCTTTTCTGCGGTCCGCATAGCGATTAATTTGCGTGTATGTCGATACAGCTCCCTAAGCTCACGGATGTGTTGTGGTGGGATGAAACTCCCCTTCAGCAGACCCGAAAGAAGCAATTTGGTGATCCATTCGCTATCCTTCTTGTCGGTCTTCTGTCCCGGAACATTTTTGATATGACGCGCATTAACAAGTAAGATATCAAAGTAATCCTCAAGAACCGCGTAAACCGGTCGCCAGTAAACACCAGTGCTCTCCATGGCAACCTGTCTAATGGAATGAGATTGAACCCATTCCACTAAACTGTATAGGTCATCCGTAAAAGTTAAAAAGGTTTTTGTCTCTGTGTCAAAATCACTACCTTTAATGGTAGCAACTACTGTGTCTTTGTGGACATCCAGTCCACAACCACGATCAAGAATAAAGGGTAATCCACTGACAGCCATATGTCTTATATTTATTGGTACTAAGATACCATTTTGGCTAAATGCTATTGGGACTATGAGCCCGTGACTTTCATGGCTGTTTGTGATACCCGATGTATCATGAATGTTTTATTTAGTTCGGTCTAATAATTTTCGATTATTACACTTCTATGAATTGCATACGTAATAATAGCATGTAGATTTTACAAAGTTTCATTACATTTGTACCTATGATTGAACTACCCGTTATACCTGTCCATCAGACACAGCGTAAGCCTGATTGGTTGCGCGTTAAACTTCCTGTAGGAAAAGAGTATCGTCATGTTCGTAATTTGGTTGACGAGCATAAATTGCATACGATATGTGAGAGCGGCAATTGTCCTAACATGGGAGAATGTTGGGGGGCTGGTACTGCTACATTTATGATTTTGGGAAATATCTGTACGCGTTCATGTTCATTTTGTGCGGTGGCGACAGGTCGTCCACTTGCAGTGGATATGGATGAGCCAAATCGTGTAGCCAACTCTGTGAAGTTGATGCAAGTAAAGCATTGTGTAATCACTTCTGTCGACCGCGATGACTTGAAAGACGGTGGATCGATCATTTGGGCCGAGACGATAAATGCTATTCGTCGCGAAAGTCCAGAAACAACTTTGGAAACTTTAATTCCGGATTTTAAAGGGCAATGGGATAACTTGGGTCGTGTATTGGCAGTAAGACCAGAAGTGGTATCTCACAATTTGGAAACTGTACGTCGTCTGACGAGAGAAGTTCGTATTCAAGCGAAGTATGATCGCTCTTTGGAGTGTTTAAGACGTATTTCTGAGGCTGGATTACGCACCAAATCAGGAATTATGCTTGGGCTGGGAGAGACTGAAGAGGATGTAATAGAGGCGATGCAAGATCTGTATAATGTAGGTGTGCACATCCTTACATTAGGTCAATATCTACAACCAACAAAAGCACATCATCCCGTAATAGACTGGATTACGCCTGCACAATTTGAAAAATATAAACAAATAGGACTACAAATGGGCTTCAAATATGTAGAGTCTGGTCCATTGGTGAGATCTTCGTATCATGCGGAGAAACATCTATTTGATATGTAAAATATAATTATGCCCTACGAGGTATAATTAAACAATAAAGGAGCTCCAAATGAGCTCCTTTATTGTTTAATTAATTTTTGCTGTAAACTATATTGCCTGCTATAATAGTTTTCAAAGTTTTTATCGTTCGAAGTTTATCATTTGGCGCAGACATAATATCATCATCCAAGATCACAAAATCCGCATCTTTGCCTTTCTCAATAGAACCTCTTTTTTTCTCTTGGAAACAACCATAAGCAGACCATATGGTCATTCCACGCAAGGCTTCTTCCCGCGACAACGCATTATCCATCTGAAAACCACCTTTAGGTAGACCTTTACTATCTTGACGCGTTACAGCTGCATGAAAACTATATAGTGGGTTAAAATGTTCGATCGGAAAATCTGTGCCGATCATCACTTTACCATAGGCATCGAGCAGTTTGCGGTAAGCATACGCACCTTTAGCACGCTCGGGACCAATACGGTCGTAAAGCCAATTCATATCGGAAGTTGCATGAGTCGGTTGGATGGAAGGAAGAACTCTAAAAGTTTTGAATTTAATGAAATCTTCAGGACTCACAATTTGTGCGTGTTCAATCCGCCACCTTTTGTTTCTGACATCTAAGCTACCATAGATATCCAACAACATCCGGTTACTAGAGTCGCCAATAGCGTGAATAGCTACCTGAAAAGGCGATTTTGCCAGTTGTTCAAGAGCATTTTGAAATTCTTCGCGTGAATGTAAAAGGAAACCCCTACTGCTATCGTCACTATAATTTTCTAATAAGCAAGCACCTCGTGAGCCAAGAGCGCCATCTGCCATTAGTTTAATAGCCTTTATGGTGAGCTTTTCGGATTCGTATATTCCTTCGTTGATGTATTTATTGATATTGTGAGGTTCCGCAAACATCATCGCATAGTTGCGAATCTGTAGCGAATCCGTTTCGTAAAATTTGCGTAGAAGCTCTAATTGCTCGGTATCCAATCCCGCATCTACAATCGAAGTCAACCCTACGGAGAGCAGCGAGTCTTGAGCTTGTCTTAGTTTGTGTAAAATATTGTCTTCGCTCCCCGCTGGAATATATTTTGATACTAGAGCCATCGCATTATCAACAAGGATACCGGTAATGCGTTGACTGCTATCCGTAGCTATCAGCCCACCCTCTACCATCTGGGCAGAATCAATTTGGGCGATGCGTAAAGCCTCTGAATTGACTAAAGCGGCGTGATAGTCTATGCGATTTATAAAAATAGGAACATCAGGGAAATATTTATCCAACGTATCCCGATGTGGGTATTTCTTTTCGGGCCAAAGATTTTGATCCCAACCACCGCCTACGATCCATTTCTTGTCGGGGTACTTCTTTTGGTATTCTTGTAATCTACTAACTAATTCTTGCACCGATTGGCAACCTACGAGATCAACCTGTTGGAAATAATCAGCCAACATGAAGGAGTGGGCATGTGCGTCATAGAATCCAGGATACACAGGCTTTTGCTCGGCATCTATAATCTGTTTGGCTTTGTATCTTTCTAGGATATGCTTACTGCTCCCAATGTCGATAAAAATCCCATTTTTGACTGCAAAGGCTTCCTGAATACTAAAAGCAGAGTCAACAGTATATACGCGTGCATTGTAGACGATGAGGTCCGCTTCTATATTCGTGGTACAACGAATGAATAATAGCAAAGAAGCAAGTAAGTAGAGGTATTTCATGGTCATTAGCATTTTCATAAAGTTAGTCAAAGGATTGAATAATTACACAAAAAAGGCTTAGTAAAAAAATACTAAGCCTTTTTATGGAGGCAATATTATGCATTTACATGGCTTCTGCAACCACTTCTTCCACTTCCGGAACCATGCGTTTTAACAAACCTTCTATCCCTGCCTTCAACGTAATAGTCGATGAAGGGCACCCACTGCATGAACCTCTCAATTCTACAGTCACCGTTCCACTATCAAAAGATTTGAATGCAATAGCACCACCGTCTTGTTCTACAGCGGGTCTTACATAATCATGCAGTACTTGCTGAATTTTTACTTCTACATCCGAGCCCTCAAAAGCAACATCTTCATCTTTTGCGACTTCTTGGATTTTTAATTCCGATTCTACAGCACCCTTTACAAATTCTTTCAGTAGTGCTTCAATGTCACTCCATTCTGCATCGTCCGTTTTGGTGATCGTTACAAAATTAGAAGCGAAGAAAACACCGTTTACGAAGTTAAATTTGTAAAGCTCACGTGCAAATGGAGATTCTTGTGCTTTTTCTCTATCTGGATAATCTACACTACCATTGATCAGAAGTTTGTTTACCAAAAACTTCATGGTTGATGGGTTTGGTGTAGATTCAGTATATACGTTAATAGTTGCCATATTCCTTTATTAATTATTCAAATATACTAGATAGTATAAATTTCACAGTCATTGAATCGTAAAAGCTTATAAAGACACGCCTGTATAGTTCCAAGGCGTGATATTTTTGATTTCTGCTTTCACTTCTTCGCTGATATCTAATCCCTCGACGAATGCAGCTATAGTTTCTTGTGTCACGTGTGAATTGGTGCGTGTCAAGTCTTTAAGTGCTTCATAAGGCTTCGGATATCCTTCGCGGCGCAAAATTGTTTGAATCGCTTCAGCTACTACAGCCCAGTTGTTTTCAAGATCTTTTTGGAATGCATCCGCATTCAAAATTAACTTGCGAAGACCACGTAATGTGGACTTAAATGCGATAAGTGTATGTGCAAATGGTACACCGATATTACGCAGTACCGTTGAATCTGTTAAGTCGCGTTGTAATCTTGAGATTGGCAATTTAGCCGCTAGATGTTCGAAAATAGCATTCGCAATACCCAAGTTTCCTTCTGCATTTTCAAAATCAATAGGATTTACTTTGTGTGGCATGGCTGACGATCCAATCTGACCGGCAGTGATTTTTTGCTTGAAGTAATCCATCGAAATATATGTCCAGATATCACGGCATAAGTCGATCAAAATATTGTTTATACGCTTTAAGCCATCACAGCTTGCCGCAAAATTATCGTAATGCTCGATTTGTGTGGTTGTCTGCGAACGATCTAAGCCCAATTGCTCGTTTACAAATTTATTTCCAAAAGCTACCCAATCTACTGCTGGATAAGCTACATGATGTGCATTGAAATTTCCTGTAGCACCACCGAATTTGGCAGAATACGGAACAGCTGATACTGCATTCACCTGCTTTTCGATGCGCTCAATGAAAACCTTAATCTCTTTACCCAATCGAGTAGGAGAGGCTGGCTGACCGTGCGTACGTGCCAACATCGAAATATCTTTCCACTCCTCTGCTAAACTTTTCAGCTCATTCAACAGTTCAGTCAAAGTAGGTAGATATACGTTTTGAATGGCTTGTTTCCAAGAATAAGGAATAGCCGTATTGTTAATGTCTTGAGAAGTCAATCCAAAGTGAATGAATTCCAGCGAATCGTGAAGACCTAATTTTTCAAATTCGTTCTTTAAAAAATATTCAACAGCTTTGACATCATGATTGGTTACTTTCTCCGTGTCTTTTATCCATTGTGCATCTTCGATGGAGAAGTTTTGATAAATATTTCTCAATTTATCATTGAGTGAACCATCAAAATGAGCTAACTGAGGAATACCGGATTCGGTCAAAGCAATGAAATACTCTACTTCTACCAATACACGGTACTTGATAAGTGCAAACTCAGAGAAAAACTCAGATAATTCGTTGGTAGCATTGTAATATCTTCCGTCAATTGGAGTTACGGCTGTAAGCGATGATAATGTCATAAGTTTTATATATGCGTCAGAAGGACTAATTAACTAGCCACAAAAATACGAAAATATTGTAGTACAGGGTAGTTTAAAAACAAAAAAGCCCGTGTCATCACAACACGAGCTTTTTGGAGTATTTTAACTCTTTTTCGAATTATTGAGCGTTAGCAACTGAGTCAGCGATAGAATCAACAACTGCAGTAGCTGAATCAGCTGTAGCGTTGATTGAATCAGTTAAAGCTGTAGCAGTTGAATCGATAACGTTAGTTAAAGAATCAGCAGTTTCTTCAGTTTGAGTAGTGTTGTTACATGAAGCTACAGTTAAAGCTAATGCTAAAAATCCGAATGCGAATAAATTTTTCATCTTTTAATTTTCTATTTTAATTGAAACAAATTTGTTTACTATACCTATTAATACGGGTACCTTTAAAAGGTAACCCACAAAATAAAAATATTTTTATTTTCTTTTTAATCCGCTGAAAATCAGTTGATAAAATTGAATAATACTTTATTTCGGATGCAAATATAGTACAGTTTTCTTAAAATGCAAGAATAAAAAGTTATTTTAATACAACATTTTAAACTAAAGCAGATAATATGTTTGATAAGTTTCAAAAACTCATAAAATTGTTCAAAACGGTGGATCTTGCCCAATTGGAAAAACTTTCGCAGAAAGTCGATTTGGCTGCGATAATTAATTCAGTTTCGAAGATGGATGAAGCGCAATTGCATATGGCAATGAAAATGTTGACCTCCACAAAGAAAAAGAAAGATCCGCCTCCCGTTGATGCAGATTTTTATGATATTTCAGCGAAGTTGTCTCCCGAAGATCGCGCACTGCAACTGAAAGTACGTGCATTTTTGGAAGCAGAAATCAAACCTTTAGTCAATAAATATTGGTTGCATGATGATTTCCCATTTGAAATTATACCAAAATTGGCCGATTTGAATGTATGCGGTTACGTGTACGAAGGATATGGATGCGCTGGAGGCAGTTCATTAGTGGATGGCATCATAGCTGCCGAATTTGGTCGTATCGATCCTTCTATTGCCACTTTCCTGGGTGTGCAGAGTGGATTGGCCATGGGCTCCATATACTTTTGTGGCTCGGAAGAGCAAAAGCAAGAATGGTTGCCGCAGATGCAGCAACTGAAAAAAATCGGAGCTTTCGGTCTTACGGAACCCGAAGTAGGTTCGGCAACAGCAGGCGGTTTGACCACTACCTGCAAGAAAACGGCAGATGGATGGGTGCTGAACGGTCAGAAAAAATGGATAGGCAACTCCACTTTTTCGGATATAACAATCATTTGGGCGAGAGATGTGGACGACAATCAGGTGAAGGGATTTATCGTTCGTAAAGAAAATCCTGGTTTTTCTGTCGAAAAGATTAAAGGCAAGATGGCATTGCGTATCGTGCAGAATGGATTGATTACGCTCACGGACTGTGTCGTTCCGGAAGCGGACAGACTGCCACATGCCAATACATTCCGCGACACGGCAAAGGTATTGCAAATGACCCGTGCAGGTGTAGCGTGGATGGCTGTAGGTTGTGCTCGCGGTGCGTATGAGAATGCCCTGGAATATACATTGAAGCGGGAGCAGTTCGGTAAACCCATTGCCTCGTTCCAATTGATTCAGAATCATCTCGTAGAAATGCTGTCTAATCTGACAGCCATGCAAACGTTGGTGTATAGGCTTTCTGAATTGCAGGATGAAGGAAAACTGAAAGACGAGCATGCTTCATTGGCTAAAGTTTTTTGTACACTACGGACCCGAGATATTGTTTCGCGGGCTCGTGAAGTCATGGGTGGTAACGGTATCCTTTTAGAATATAATGTAGCACGCTTTTTGGCGGATGCCGAAGCTATTTATTCGTATGAAGGAACCAAAGAGATTAACTCCCTAATCGTGGGACGCAGTATAACTGGTTTTAGTGCTTTTGTATAAAATAAAGGGGACGCGAATGTCCCCTTTAACCCTTAACAATCCTGAGAAAATTAATTTTATGAAAAATTCTACGCGGCGATTTTTGGACTTTTGACTACAGTGTTAAAACCTCAAATCCTCAGTTCAAATTTGTAAGATAATCTTGTTAAAATAGTGATTGTCCTAATTTTAGCAGAATATTGTCTTTACGAGAACTGATAAATTATAATTAATTATAGTCATCAGTGCAGCTCATATTTACAACATAAAATTGCTTTTAATCAATTTTATGTTGTAAATATAGATAAATTATTTAGATTTCAATGAAATGCAAAAATAAATTTCAAACATTAATTTGTTCTTGAAATCGGAAGTAAAATAGAAAGTGCTTGGTCATGACCAAGCACTTTTTATATTGAAAGTAAGTTATTGCGTATCCTAGTATAATGTAAACTCTACACGACGGTTTTGTTGACGACCTTCAGCCGTACTATTAGAAGCAATAGGTTGGTTTGGACCGTACCCAGTCGCTTCAATACGTGAAGGATTAGCACCTTTAGATACTAAATAAGCTTTCACTGCTTCCGCGCGTTCTTTTGACAAACGTAAGTTCGTTTGTAATGAACCTGTATTGTCTGTGTGACCTGCTAATTTTAAGCTAAAATTTTTCTCAATCAAAATTGCAGCTACGCGATCCAATGAAGAATACGATGTCGAGCGGATAGTAGATTTACCAGTTTCGAACTCTAAGTTTTTGATAGCTTCGTCCACTACTTTTCTGTCTTCTTCCGTTACGACGATTTTCTCGATAACTTTAGTTTCGTTTTTCACTGTAATAGGACAACCAGCTCCGTCTACCTGAACACCAGAAGGTGTGTTAGGACATTTATCGAATTTGTTTGGCACACCATCGCCATCATCATCTTTCAGGTCGTTGTTGATTTGTGCGATTTGACCTTTCAGCTCATTGTTTGATGCGATTAACGCATCACGTTCAGATTTGATTTCGTCATATTTTTTATTCACATCCGCAGCCAATGTTGCAGCTGGATTGCTATTTCCTAAGAAAGGTTTTCCAGATCCACCCAATGCAAATTCAAGACCTGCATGTGCATATGAGAATAAATCGTTTTTGTATTGACCACCTGCTATGCCATCAAAATCTTGGTTAGCCCAGTTTATTTGGTAACCTAAATCCAGGTTCACACCTTTGGCAATAGCGAATTTTAAACCTGCATCCACAGGAACATATAATTTTGTTTGTTCTTCAGCGGTATTGGAAGTTCCGCCGATAGTGCTAGTCGTTTCAAAATTCATAGCTCCTACACCTACTGAGAAGTAAGGCTTAATGATACTGTTTACGAATCTCCAATTGGTATTTGCTAGAGTCCATTCAGCAGATAATGCTGCCGACCATGGCATCTTAGCTTCAAATTCAGCGTTGGTAGTTTCGTTTTTACCACCCACTTTACCGCCCAAATATTGTGCTTTTAAACCAAATGATGGAGAGATATATTTTTTGATATAAGCACTATAACCCACATTATGGTCTAATTTATCAAATCCAGCACGGTTGAATCCAAAGATGTTGGATTGGTTTAACACACCAGCATTTAATCCAATTGACCATGTTTTGTAATCTGTACTAGGTGCAAAAGGAGTAGTACCTTCAATTGTGGAGTGTGCAACTTGTGCAAATGAAGCTGAGGACACTAATCCTGCTGCAATCATCAAAGAAACCTTTTTGTATTTATTGCGTATCATAAATATAATTTTTTAACTCCTATCTCAATTTTATTGCCAAAAAAAAATAATCACCATACTTTCGGATTGAAAACACTCAAGTATGGTGATTATTGTCGATGTATCGCTACAACGTCTTCATTTCTATTCTTCTAGACGGCGCGCAAAGAATTTGGGAATCTGAATTTGATAAGCCATCCGACGAACGATATTCTCTTCGACGATCTTTCTCAAAAATCCTTTTTTACTCTTTGTTACAAGTAAAGCGTCTAGCATTTCATCTGAAATTACAGAATTTATAGCCGACGAGATATCCTCTTTGTATTGTACGAAGAAAGTTTGAGATTTGATCACATAGGATATATCCTCTATGCCAGTTTCTTCAATGATCTTTTCAATAAAGACATCAAAGCTTTTGTCAATATTATGAATGGATTCGTTGGATGTATTCACGTGAATGAGCACCAGTTCGAAATCATTGCCATATACTTTGATGGCCTGTTTCAGCACATCGATTTCTCCGTATTTGAAATTACATAGCAAACCAACCTTATCTACTTTAAAGGTTTTTTCGCTGTACGGAACTGCAAGCACGGGTACTTTCGTATTCAAGAAAACATCAAACATATTGGAACCTACCAATAGTGCATCCAATCCAAACGCACCTTTGGTACCCATGAGGATGGCGTCATATTCTTCTTTGACAGCCAAGCGGCTCACTTCATCATAGAGATTGCCATCGGCATAAATCGTATTCAATTGGATTTCGGGAAGTTCAGCTTGTATCCGATCAATTAATGCTTTCATCTTTTGCTTGGTCTCGGGTACTCGCGGATCTATCAGTTCTGGATTTGTCAGTGCATTTTGATAAATGTTGCTGTGATCGGTAAATACATGCAACAAGTCGATGGTATGTTTGCTTTTTTGTGCTAATTGAACGGCATATTCAATAGCTTTGTCAGAGTGGATCGAAAAATCAACCGGTATTAATAGCTTGTTCATATTCTAAAATTAAATATTATCAAAAAAAGTAGGTTTTTGCAGACTCAATGTGATCTGACGGGACACCGATGGTGAAGTGATACGCTGAAAGAACGACTTACGAACCTTCGTCACAAGAATCATATCATAGGAGTTGCTACCCACAATATGATTGATAACTTCGGGAATAGTATCTAATTCTTCATTGTCATGTTGAATAGGCTGCGCAATCGTATTAACCGTTTCGATAGCACTTAGCTCTTTAATATTGAAACTCCAGTCCTGAAGCTGTTGCTCCACATCTTTTGCTTTCTTATTGTCCTTGTAGATATGGATGATATCCAGATTTTTGATAGGTGATACGTATGTTATAAAATTGTTCAGCGTCTCTACCTCTTCGGCTTTAAAATTAGTAAGTATAGCTATATTGTCAGCAGCGAATGTTTCCGCACCTGATGGGATAGCAATAACGGGGATTTTTACTTTACTGGTTATAAATGAAGTGTTACTTCCCCATAAAATAGGCTTACCCTCACCAGCTCCCGTTGTGCCCATTACAACTAAAGCAAATTTTGGTGCCACCGCATAATCCGGCAATACATCTGTCAATAACCTGGACACACATTCAGTCTCGATAGTTAATAAAGGGTAATTTTTTAATAATTGCTCTTTTAATTCCTGAATGAGTACGTCTGCTTTTAATTCGGTAGAGTTGTCTGCTTCTACGGCCGTACTGCTGGTATAACAATGAAATAGATGAATGTTGTAATTGTTCGTGGTAGCTATTTGGCAAGCATAGCGTGCTGCATATAAAGCGTTTGTCGAAAAATCTGTCGGAACTAATATTGTTTTTGTCATGAAGTATAGTTATCGCTGTAAAGTAACAGTATAAATTTACTAAACATTCTTCAATAAAAATATGATTAATGCAGGTTTTAGATATGTTTGTGGTGATTTTTGCTCGAAATGAAAAGGGCAAACAAATAATCAATATGATTGTTTTAGCCAGCTATTTTGAGTAAATTTGCGACTTTAAAAAAGTATAATTTCATGACCAGTAGAGAAATACGCGCAGCGTTTTTGGAATATTTTCAAAGCAAATCACATCATATCGTACCATCAGCTCCTGTGGTAGTCAAAAATGACCCTACTTTAATGTTTACAAACGCCGGGATGAATCAATTCAAAGAATTGTTTCTGGGTGAAGCAGCGGTCAAATATCCACGAGTAGCCGATACACAACGTTGTTTGCGCGTCTCTGGTAAGCACAATGATTTGGAAGAGGTGGGGATTGATACCTATCACCACACTTTGTTCGAAATGTTGGGTAATTGGTCTTTTGGAGATTATTTCAAAAAAGAAGCAATAGAATGGGCTTGGGAATTGTTGACAGAAGTGTTGAAATTGGACAAGGACCGTTTGTATGTAACAATTTTTGAAGGCGATGCTTCGGAGAATTTGGAGCGTGATAGTGAAGCTTTCAATTTTTGGAAAGCACATATTGCAGAAGATAGAATCTTATTAGGAAATAAAAAGGATAATTTCTGGGAAATGGGCGACCAAGGACCGTGTGGCCCTTGTTCGGAAATCCATTTTGATATGCGCTCGAATGAAGAGCGTGCTGCGGTGAAAGGTCAAGATTTAGTAAATGCTGACCACCCACAAGTAATAGAGATTTGGAACTTGGTATTTATGCAATTCAACCGTTTGAAAAACGGAAGTCTTGAGCATCTTCCAAACAAACATGTGGACACAGGTATGGGCTTCGAGCGTTTGGTACGTTGTATACAAGGGAAAACCTCAAATTACGACACCGATGTATTCCAACCATTGATTCAATATATTTCTGAGAAATCAGGTATTCCATACGGACAAGATGAAAAGACAGATATCGCTATGCGTGTATTGTCTGATCACATCCGTGCGGTGAGTTTTGCAATAGCAGATGGTCAGTTGCCATCCAATAATAAAGCGGGCTATGTAATCCGTCGTATTTTGCGTCGTGCAGTACGTTATGCTTATACATTTTTGAATTTCAAAAATCCGTTCTTCCATGAATTGGTTCCTGTATTAGCAGCGCAGTTCAAAGGTGTTTTTGATGAGTTGTATGCACAACAAGATTTCGTGGAGAAAGTCATTCTGGAAGAAGAAGTTTCTTTCTTACGTACTTTGACAACAGGTATCCAACGTTTCGAAAATTACGCCGAAGGCAATCAAGTAATTGATGGGGATTTTGCGTTTGAATTATTTGATACATATGGATTCCCGATTGACTTGACGGACTTATTAGCTCGTGAAAAAGGACTTTATGTGGATATGGAAGCTTTTGATAAAGCTTTGCAAGCACAAAAAGATCGTTCAAGAGCGGCTACTACTATTGATACAGGAGATTGGGTTACCGTAAGTGATATTGATGAATCAGAATTTGTTGGTTATGACTCCTTAACTGCAAATACTGAAATCATAAAATACCGTAAAGTTTCGGCAAAAGGCAAGGATCAATACCAATTGGTATTGTCTGTAACACCTTTTTATGCGGAAGGTGGCGGACAAGTAGGGGATACAGGTGTGTTAATTTCTGAATCCGGTGAAAAAGTATTCGTTACGGATACGAAAAAGGAAAATGGATTGTTTGTTCACTTTGTGAATCAATTGCCGTCTTCTTTGGAAGGTTATTTCGAGGCGAAAGTAGATGTTGCAAAGCGTTTGGACACAGAAGCTAATCACTCAGGTACACACTTATTGCATGCTGCCTTGAAACAAGTGTTGGGTGATCACGTGAATCAAAAAGGTTCATTGGTGAATCCGGATGTATTGCGTTTTGATATTTCGCATTTCTCAAAAATGACTTATGACGAAATCAAAGCAGTAGAAGATATTGTGAATGCGAAGATTCGTGAAAATATTGCCTTGAAAGAGGAACGTCAAGTGCCATATCAAAAAGCGATCGAATCAGGAGTGACTGCATTATTCGGTGAGAAATATGGTGACTATGTACGTGTGATTACATTTGATGATGCTTTCTCGAAAGAGCTTTGTGGTGGTACGCACGTGAAAGCTACTGGACAGATTGGTTTCTTCAAAATCGTATCTGAGTCCGCTGTTGCAGCCGGTGTGCGTCGTATTGAAGCGATCACAGGTACCAAAGCTGCTGCGGTAATCCGTGAGCATTTTGAATTGGCTCAGAATATGAGAGAAATCTTGAATAATCCCAAAGATTTTGTTTCTGCGATTTCTAAACTTGTCGACGAGAACAGCGCCTTGAAGAAAGGAATCGAAAATGCTATCCGCGAAAAATCGTTGGCCATGAAGAAGGATTTAGAAGCGAAGTTTGAAAATATCGATGGCGTGAATTTCTTGGCTGCACGTGTGGATTTACCAAATGCAGATGCGGTAAAGACTTTGGCCTATGCCTTGAAAGGTGCATTGAATAATTTGTTCTTGGTATTGGGTGCTGAATTCGACGGGAAACCAAGTTTGACGGTGGTGGTATCAGAAGATTTGGTGAAAGAAAAAGGATTGAATGCAGGCGCTGTGATCCGTGATCTAGCAAAAGACATCCAAGGTGGTGGCGGTGGTCAACCATTCTTCGCTACAGCAGGAGGTAAGGATGCGAGCGGATTGGACAAAGCAATTGCACGTGCGAAAGATTTTTTAACAAAATAAAAACAACAAAATAATATGAAGAAGCTACAGTCATTTTTTGCAAGTATGATGCTGTTGAGTGTGATAGGATGTTCGAACAAAGACACGATATCTATCTCTGGAGAGATTCAAAATCCAGGAAATGTAAAAGTGGTAGCTTTTTATGAAGGAGATCGTAAGTTAGATTCTGTTTTTCTTTCTGATCAAAATAGGTTCAAATTCGAACGAGCAGCTACGCAATCTCGATTGCTGACGGTTCAAGTTGGGAAAAATAAATATCCTATCATACTTACGCCGGGAGAGAAATTGACATTTGCGGCTGATCTGCAGAATCCGGACGCCTATGCAGTAGAAGGTTCGGAACTGTCTACCGCATTAAAAGAGTTTGCGCCTATCAAGACGCGCAAAGAATTTGTCGAAGATTCGTTGCAGTCCGATTTCACGAAGCGTATAGCGAATAAGTCGGAAAATGAAATTGAAGTGCTACGTTCGGAGTATATGAGTGCGTATAGAAATTCGATGAATTTCTATACAAAGGAAGCCGTTAAATTTGCCGAGAAGTACAATAATTTAGCGGGATTTTATGCGGTGAGTACACTGGATCCGGAATTGGCGGAGAGCGAACTTATTGCTTATTCAGAAAAGATCAAGGAGCAGTTTAAAGACAATGCGATGGTCAATCAGTTTCGTGAGGAAATTGAGAAGCTAAAGCGTTTGGCTGTGGGACAGGTAGCTCCGGAGATCGAGGCTTATACAACAAATAATAAAGCGGTAAAACTTTCTGAATACCGTGGTAAATATGTTTTGGTTGACTTTTGGGCATCCTGGTGTATGCCATGTCGTAAAGAAAATCCGAATTTGGTACGTCTTTACAATACCTACAAAAATCAAGGATTTGAGATTTTAGGTGTCTCTCTAGATAATAATCCAGGCTCCTGGATGCGCGCTATCGAAGAGGATAAACTCATCTGGACAAATATTTCGGATCTGAAAGCATGGTCTTCGGATGTGATTATTGATTACCGTATTAAAGCGATTCCAAGCTCTGTAGTATTGGATCCTGAAGGAAAAATTATTGCCAAAAACTTGCGAAGCAAAGAGTTGGAGGATTTTCTACAGTCTACTTTCAAGAAATAATAAAATGTATATGAGTTGTTATGTCCTGTGTTAAGGCTTAACAATTTCATAATATTTGATTAACTTTATCTTACCATTAAGTACATATTTTAGCAAAAAAAGATACTATGAGTTCCAAGCAAAAAATACTTGTGGTAGATGATGAGTCCGATATTTTAGATCTCATTTCCTACAATCTAAGGAGAGAAGGGTATCAAGTTTACACAGCTACCAATGGGAGGCTTGCCATCGAAAAAGCCAAAGAAGTAAAACCAGATTTAATCATTTTGGATGTCATGATGCCTGTGATGGATGGGATAGAAGCCTGTCGATTGATGCGCAATATGGTTGAATTCAAAAATACCTTTATGATATTCTTGACGGCTCGCAGCGAGGAATATTCAGAAATAGCTGGGTTTCACGTGGGAGCAGACGATTATATCGCTAAACCTATCAAGCCGCGTGCGCTCATGTCGCGCATCAATGCCATATTGAGACGCAATACAGTCGACGTGGCCGATGCTGCAACAGACAAAGTGGCTATTGCAGATCTTATCATAGATCGTGACGAATTTGTCGTTTACCGTGGTTCAGAGAAAATCGTGTTAGCACGTAAAGAGTTTGAGTTGCTTTATTTATTAGCCTCCAAGCCAAATAAAGTGTACACACGCGAACAGATTCTGAAGTCGATATGGGAAGATTCGGTTGTGGTAACGAACCGTACGATCGATGTGCACATCCGTAAGCTGAGGGAGAAGATTGGCGACAACTACGTGTCCACGGTCAAAGGTGTAGGTTATAAGTTTGAGTTGCAATACGCATAGACCATCTGTTTGTCTGCTCTGCTATAAAGAACAATTACAAATCATGCAAAAGCATAAAAAAATCCCGATTAGCAATTGCTAATCGGGATTTTATTTTCGTAATATCTATGTCGATATTATTTGTTTTTATTTTGTTGTGCAGCTTGTTGCTGTCTCATCATTTCTTCCATACGTGCTTGGAAGGATGATTTCTTTTTTACTTTCGGATTCTTTTTATTCTCTTCCAATTTCGCTAAGATCTTATCATCGTTAATAGATTGACGGATGATAAATTGTGTTAATAATGTGAACACTGCTCCTAAGAAATAGTAGTAGTTCAGTCCGGCAGGAAAACTATTCAACATGAAGAAGAATAACAACGGCATGATGTAACCAATATATTTCATTTGGTTGCCCATTCCTGAAGTTGCACCTGAAGTCGCATTATTGTACCAAGTTGTCAATAGCGTAACTAACGTCATCAACACACACATCAATGAGATATGTCCGATACCCATAATCGGGCTGAACGTGATAAAAGAGTCATACGTAGACAAATCCTTCATCCATAAGAAACTTTCACCTCTCAACTCATATAAATTAGGGAAGAAAAAGAAGAAAGCTAATGTAAATGGCATTTGCAGCAACATCGGTAAACAACCACCAAGCGGATTGACACCTGCTTGCTTGTATAATTTCATTTGCTCTTGTTGCAACAACATAGGGTTGTCATCGCCAACTTTCTCTTTGATAGCATCTAATTGTGGTTTCAATACACGCATTTTAGCCATCGATAGGTAAGATTTGCGCGTCAACGGGAACATAGCACCTTTCAACAATAAAGTTAAAAGCAAAATAACGATACCGTAGCTCAATGCATATCCATCCAACCAATCAAACAAAGGAACCGTCAAGAATCTATTGATCCAGCCCATTGGACCCCAGCCCATGTTGATGATTTTTTCGTAAGACTGATTTTCCGCCTTTAATGTTTTGTATTTGTTTGGACCAAAGAAGTAGTTGAACTCATAATGGTTATTTGCTTGTGCATTGAATGCTAATTCAGCAGTAGCTTTATAAGTTTTCACTACGCCATCTTGTGTTGCTAGGCGCGTCACAAGGTTGGTGTTTTCAAATTGTTGTTTTGACGAGAAAATAGAGGAGAAGAAGTGCTGTTTGAAGGCAATCCAATCTATTTTATTTTCGTCGATTTTTTCTTCGTCATCACTTGATTCCGACAAATAATCGATATCTCCATTGGATTCTTTAAAGAAGATGCTCGATTTCTCACGCTCGGACTTAATATTTTGTTCCTTCTGTAATAATGTAGCTTCCCAATCAATTACTATTGTTTTTTGCTGTACATCCACTAGATTTTGGATACCTACGGCATTGACATTCAAGGCAAGATTATGGCCATTTGTCAAATTATATACGTACTCAATGTACTGATTGTCTTTGTAATTAAGACGAAGAGTAGCTGTGTTGGCCGTTTTGTTTACCACAGAAAACACCAAATCATTGGTGTTGATATTTTCACCAGCTGCTTTGAATATAAATCCAAACTTATTGTTATCGCCTTCTAAAATATTTAGGGCCGAGCCATCAAAATTTGTTTCACCTTTCAAAAGTACATTCTTCACTTTACCACCTTTGGAAGTTAGGTCGATTTTGAGAATGTCATTTTCTAGTGTTATCAATTCTTCTTGCGCTACTTTAGCAGCACCAAATGGTTGTGCTAATGCAGCAGAATCCAATACTACAGTTTGGCTACTTGTGTCTTTATTTACGATTACGCCATTCTTAGCCATGGCAATAGAATCTTGTCGAGCCTGTTCTAGTTTTATTTCAGCTTCGCTAGGTTTCATCAAATAGAATGAACCTCCGAAAATGATAAAGATTAGAATTAATCCAATAATGTTATTTCTATCCATTTAAATTGTTTTGTTCAAAATTATTTTTTTAAAGCTATTTTATTTGCCAATGCAGCAGCTACAAAACTAACAAAAAGTGGGTGAGGATTAGCAACTGTTGATTTTAATTCTGGATGAAATTGACCAGCCACAAAGAAAGGGTGGTCTTTCAATTCCACGATTTCAACTAATCCCGTGTCAGGATTTACTCCTGAAGCGATCATGCCCGCTTTTTCGAATTGTTCTAAGTAATCGTTGTTGAATTCGTAACGGTGGCGGTGACGCTCTGTGATTTTTGTTTTGCCGTAGATTGCATAGGCTTTTGTACCTTTTTTGATTTCGCAATCGTAAGCACCTAGGCGCATCGTACCGCCCATATTCTTGATGTTTTTTTGTTCTTCCATCAAGTTGATGACAGGATGTTCTGTGTTTTCATTCATTTCGAATGAGTTGGCATCTTTTAATCCCAATACATTACGCCCAAATTCGATGACCGAACATTGCATACCTAAACAGATTCCGAAGAATGGAATCTTATTTTCACGCACATATTTGATTGTCGAAAGCTTGCCGTCCAAACCACGTTCACCGAAGCCCGGAGCGACTAATACACCGTCAATATTTTTAAGTTTTTCCGCTACGTTTTCATCGTTCATGCTTTCCGCAGCGAAGTATTTCACTTTTACTTTAGTTTCATTTGCAGCACCGGCATGGATGAATCCTTCTGAAATAGATTTATAAGCATCCGGTAGTTCTACATATTTACCCACTAGTGCGATATTTACTTCGTTAGTAGGGTTTTTAAGGCGACCCAAGAATGCTTTCCAGTTTTCTAGATTAGGTTCGTTTTTGGTCGACAATTTTAATTTCGTCAATACCGTCTTATCCAATTGCTCTTTCAACATCAGCAATGGCACATCATAGATGGTAGAAGCATCAATAGATTCTACTACAGCATTGATATTTACATTACAGAATAAAGCTAATTTTTTACGGATTTCTTGAGACAATTTGTGCTCTGTACGACATACTAAAATATCTGGCTGCACGCCGTATTCTAATAATGTCTTCACCGAGTGTTGTGTAGGTTTGGTTTTTAATTCGCCTGCTGCCGCAAGGTAAGGAATCAACGTCAAATGGATCACCAAAGAATCATTGTTGCCCAACTCCCAGCGTAATTGACGAACAGCTTCGACGAATGGTAACGATTCAATATCACCTACCGTACCACCTAATTCAGTAATTACGATATCATACTCACCCGATTGCCCCAAAAGTTGCATACGACGTTTGATTTCGTCGGTGATATGCGGTACGACCTGTACGGTCTTACCCAAGTAAGCTCCTGCGCGTTCTTGTTCGATGACGTGTTTATAGATACGACCCGTTGTTACATTGTTAGCCTGTGAAGTCGGCACATTCAAAAAACGCTCGTAGTGACCTAAGTCCAGATCGGTCTCGGCACCGTCCTCCGTCACATAACATTCCCCATGCTCATATGGATTCAGGGTTCCTGGATCGATATTAATGTAAGGATCAAATTTTTGAATGGTAACTTTAAAGCCACGTGCCTGTAGAAGCTTGGCAAGAGAGGCTGCAATAATGCCTTTCCCTAACGACGAGGTTACGCCGCCCGTAACAAAGATATATTTAGTCATAGCAATTATGGAATTTTCAACTCTAGATGTGGGATTTTACTCCTTTACATCAGCCTTATGTACGGGATACAAAGGTAATATTTTTTTTGGGATTAGGGAAATATAATCAATTGTTAAAATATTCTTGCTTGCTATTGTCTGCTAGCAAGCAAGAAAAATATTAGCGCATTTTTTGTAAAAGTTTTATCGTCTGTGTATCAAAGTCCGATTCGCCAAATAAGGATATTCCTGCTGCGCCCTTCGTTTTAGATAGTCGAATAGCTTGTTCTAATTCATCCAAATTTTTGAAGTCAGGCAAGTACAGGCCCGCATAGAGCGGGTATTTTCCTTTTAGCGCATTTACGCCTTCTTCTACCGCAGTACCAATCCAATGTATTGGTTCTTTATAAAAGCCGTGATAAATCATCGGAAATACAGCGGACAGGTTCCAGTTGGGCCAATCTTGGCGTACGATACGACGCGCCAAATCAGGTGTAGGAAACACCGCTGCGGTGACAGGTTTTTGATATTCTTTGGCCGCTTCACAAATGCGGTTCACCACTTTGGTAATTTGTCCATAGCGAAAAGCGCGCCATGAAAGACTTTGTTCAGGACGTTCGACCTTGTCAATGTCTATGCCTGTCTCTCGGAGAAATGCATCCTTGCTGTATTTGCTATAGCAGAAGTCATAGTCTGCCAATTCCGTTGATTGGTCTAATTTGTAGTTGTCCCATAAGTTTACCGGCAAAATAACATCAGGATAGCGTATATAGTCCAGATGTAGCCCATCTACATCTTCCATTGCTAATTGTTCTCTCGCTTTTTCTTCTAGATATTTCGGCACGTCAGGATGCGAAGGACACAAAAATCGATAATATCCGACATATGGAGGATTGGTGGCGCAAGATTTTCCTGATCGACTTACCGCATAGTATTCAGGATGCTGTTCTAGTAATTCTTTCTCACCACGATTCATTGTCCACATCCATCGGTGTGCCTCCAGACCATATTCTTTCGTAAGCTGGAAATGTCTTTTACTGTAATTCTCAAAAAAGATACCCCGTACTCCGGCTTCGCGATAACTTTGGAGCTTCTTTTTTATGGCGGTGTCGCTCTCCTTGTCATTGGGTCTGACCCACAGCCAATAGTCAAAGGTAAAAGAGGATTTGGTAGACCCTAATAGCTGCGTAGGATGAAGTTGAAGTGCTGCAAGGCCTAGGCCTGCTGCTTTTAAAAAAGATCTTCTATTGTTCATAATTAGTGGTATAGTTGCCGTGGTTGTCAATGGTGAAAAAATGGGTTGAATTTTTCTCTTTCAGGGATACGCGGTAGAATGATTTGTCTGCAGCTACGGTGATTTGCACATCAAAATTTTTCAGGTCTTCCTTTAGAAATTCAGCATAGCCCTCTAGGCTACTCAATTCTGCAGCATACTGTTTCTCTTTATTTCTATGAATTTGCTGCAGATAATGGATGTTCCAGGCCGTTTTCTCGGCGCGATAGGAGGCCGGATAAGAATCAATTGTAGAATCGGCAGTGAAATAAATGTATCCCCAGCGCTCCGGATAGTGCATATTTATCAGCCCAATGGGCGACCACACCCAATTATCCTCGGGTAGGAGTTTTTGGTTTTCTTTCTTGCGAGAATACTGGCCATTTTCGAGCTGATGTTGCCACTGTACGCGCGAAAAATTCATTCGCCAATGCGAATTCAGGCTAGGTGTCTTGCGGGTTCCAAATTTCGTGAGCGACTGAAAAGGAATGGCAATCTCAACAGACCAGTAGCTGTCTTTGTCATTCGGATTGTTTAAGGTGCCTTCTACATGTACGACTGTTTGTAAATTTTGAATATCCCAATGCATGAGTGCTTGACCACCAAAACGATAGGGTTTGGGCATTAAAAGATCCATTACCGTATTGTGTGGGTTTATTTCCAATTCATAATAAATCGGAGAGGAGGGGGTGGGCTTCAGAAAGACCTCAAAATCATTGTCATGGTATATAATTGCGTCGCGTTGCTGTATGCTTGCCCAGATGTGGGGTTCCTCGAGTTTGGCATAAATGTAAAGGTTGTTGTCATCCCACAGCATTTTGAATTGGGTCTTTAGGGGTGGAACAGGTTGGCCATCGCCTTCTATATCCGCAAATAGGGAAGACCAAGGTGCTTTTGCCCATATTTCCTCCATCTTTCCATCTATAGTAATCTTTTCAGTGATTTTGTGGGCATTGTATAGGGCTGGTGAACTTTGTAGTTTTCTCACTTGTTGAATAGTCTGCTGCGCGTAAGTATATTGGAGCAGAAAGATTATACTGGAAAAAATTAAAATTGATTTATTTACACTCATGGTTATTCCCAAATTACATAAAATTACTGTCATATAATAAATTTTGTGAAAATCCAGAGCAGTAAATACTTATAGATTTTATACATTTAAAATAAAGTTTCAGTAAAAATACATCAAAGATTAATAACAGGCAAAACGGTTGTAAATAAAGACTTTACAGCCGTTTTATGATTTTTAGGTAATGAGGAAAAAAGCAGAAAAAAGCGAGGTTTGGCAAAAGTAAGGTTACTAAAACGTTACTTTTAAACATTGGGAACAAAAGTATTAAAATACTGTATTTCAGCTTTCTGCATAGTTTTTCATATTGTTCCGTAGCTCACATAAGTTTAACTTTATCATTAAGAATTGTGAGTATGGAAACGACAAAAAAATCAACATTTAAGGTACTGTTCTACCTTAAAAAGAACGCCCCAAAGAAAAACGGAAAAGTTACGGTTATGTGCAGGGTTACCGTAAACGGTAACCAGTCTGCATTCAGTACAAAACTGGATATTTCCGCAACAAATTGGGATTTGAAGTACGGCAGGGTTTTAGGTAAAAGCCGAGAAGCCCAGGACACAAACAGCAAACTTGACAAAATTCGTTCGGGTATCGAGGAATGTTATTCCAAAATCCTGAAAAACGAGGGAGCTGTAAACAGTGCTAAACTTAAAAATGCCCTTCTTGGAATGGAAAGCGGAGAATTGACCTTTTTCAAATTCTATGAACAGTTCCTGTCCGACTATGAGAAAAAGGTTAATAGTGGACTTCGAGTGAATGGCACACGCAGTAAATACAAAATACTTTTGAAACATCTTCAAAATTTTGCACTTACAAAATACGGCTATTCCGATGTGCCCTTTAACGACCTTACACCTGATTTTGTGCAGGACTTTGATTACTACCTGCGTGACGACCAAAGTTTAACACACAACACCATTTGGCTGTATATGATTGGATTTACTACACTTTGCCGATTGGCAATGAGCAGAAAGCACCTTGCTTTTAATCCGTTCAGCGAGTACAAGAATACCAAAAAGGATAAAGACCGTGGTTATCTGTTGCGTAATGAATTGGAACAGCTCGTAACGTTCAACTGCGAGAAAAAGAAAGACGAATTAGTTAAAGACCTGTTTGTTTTCAGTTGCTTTACAGGTCTTTCCTATTCAGATATGAAAGGACTTAAAAACAGCAATATCCAAGATTTTTTTGACGGTAACAGGTGGATTATTGTACGAAGAAAGAAAACCGCTACATCATCAAACGTGATGCTCTTGGATATTCCGAAAATGATTATTGAAAAATATGCAGGATTGTCAAAGGACGGAAAGGTATTTCCTGTACCATCAAATACGATTTGTAATGACAGCTTAAAGAGAATATCTCAACTGATTGACTGCCTTGTAGAAAAGAAAGTAACCTTTCATTTAGCACGTCATACCTTTGCCACGCTATTTTTAAGCGAGGGTGTTCCATTAGAAAGTTTGAGCAAGATGTTAGGGCATAAAAATATTGCTACCACACAAATTTATGCCAAGATACTCAACGAGAAAGTTGGAAAGGATATGCAAAAGGTATCACATAAATTTAAGGGATTAGAAAGGTCTTTTGCTTCCCAACTTTGAAACCCATAAAGCGACTAAGAAAGTCAATGTTATAAGCATTGGCTTTTTTTTGTATTTTAGCTGTTGAGAAAACAAATTAATAAATATTTACAAACAATTAAAACGGATAACTTTCGCCAATCCGAAGGTTACCTGCAACCATTCCCAACAGCGCGCAAACATAGAACAAATTAAAAATACTAACAGACAAAAGCAACAAATGACAAAATTCAAAAATCCAATCTTCTCTTTACTGTTGGTATCAATAATATTCACATCTTGTAACGGACAGACAAAAACAGAACAACCAACTAAAACGGTTGTCGAACAACAATCATTTACAAGTAAAAATGCAAAGTTGACAAAAACGCAAGGCACAACTGAACATCAAAATGTACATTGTAGCCTGCAAGACAAAGACGGCAATCTTTGGTTTGGGACAACAGGCGAAGGTGTTTACCGATATGACGGAAATGAATTTACCCAATTCACGGAAAAAGATGGACTAAGTAACAATTCTATTTGGTCAATTTTAGAAGATAAATCGGGAAACATTTGGTTTGGAACAGACGATGGTGTTAGCCGTTTCGATGGGAAGACTATTTCAAAAATTCCGTTTACAATGACCACTTCAATTGGTGTAGTGACTGCAACAACACAGTCTGGTAAAAATTCGGTTTGGAGTATGTTGCAAGGCAAAAACGGAATAATCTGGTTCGGCACTTCACAGGATTTATATTGTTATGATGGAAAATCGTTTAGTCGATTTTTAGATAAGAGCAACATTTCAAACAATCAAAATCTTCAGCTTAAATGGATACAATGCTTTTTAGAAGATAGCAACGGAATAATTTGGATGGGGTCTGGACCAATTGCTCAAGAAGGTGTTATACGTTTCAATGGTAAATCCATTACAAGCTCTAAACCCAATGGTGATGGATGGATTAGGTATATGATAGAAGATAAGAACGGACAAATTTGGTTTGGTGGCAGAAGTAACGGTAACTTTTTTCACGATGGTAAAACCTTTACTAATTATACCGAAAAGGTTGGAATCGGTAATCCTATTTTGGTTGATAGATCAGGTAAAGTTTGGTTCAGCGGAGAAGAAAAAACGGGAACAATAGAGAGTGAAGATGGAATATGGTGTTACAATGGAAAAATATTTGAAAATTTTACAACCAAAGATGGTATTGGTAAAAATTCGGTTTGGAATATGCTCGAAGACAGAAATGGCAATATTTGGATTGGAACTCGAAATTGCGGACTATATCGCTACGACGGAAAAACATTTACGACTTTTTCGGAATAACCAAAGACGAATGAAAATATGGCAGTAGGCAACAGGGGTTTGGCAAAAAAGCGGGTTCAGTGCTTAAATGAAGCTCTGTGCTTCGAAATCCGCTTCTTCGCCAAGGGTCAAAACATTACATTCCCAAACTATCCCAACACTGATAGTTATCTTCCAATACTTTTACAATATCGCTTTCACGAAACAAGATTTTCCGTTCGAGCTTGATAAAAGGTATCAGTCCGTCATCCCTGTACTGTTGCAATGTCCGTTTGCTGATGTGGAGCATCTCGCAAACCTGTTCGCCTGACAGATAGATTTCCCCTTTTAGTAATGGGTGGAAATATTCTCTGATATACAACAATTCATTTTTGATGCCTACCATAGCTTCGAGCAAGGCAAGCATATCTTCGTTTGAATTTCCAATCTGTTTCATTTCTTTTGCTTTTTTAATGGTCGCTCTCCCTGCATAAGTAACTCCACTTCAGATAATCTGAAATACGTTTTCCGATTAATTTGCGTTGCTCCAAGAATGCCTTTTGCCCTATACGTCTGCAACGTTCTTTTGCTGATGTTGAGCAATTGGCAGGCTTCCTGTTGGTCGAGCCATTTCGTTGCCTGTTGCAGTGCTTTGTAGGGTGTAGTCATTTCCGCTATCAAATTGGAAACTTCCTTAACTTCCCTATGCAATGCTTTTAAAATCTGAATGTCTAAAACTGTTATTTCCATATCTGCATCATTTAAACCTCTAAAATAAAAGCTATTCACATAGGTCATTTTAATGTTGCATCCGATGGCGGTATTTGGCGTACAGTTGCCAAATACTAGGCTATAATCCTAACTTTGGTTTCTTACTTTTAGGACGAGACTGTTGCGTTATGATTGTATTGTCCATTTTTAAAGCAGGCTTTTTATTGGTCTGTATAGCCTGATTTTTTTCTTCATTTTTGAAGTCCGAACGGATAAGCGTTTTTGTCGCACCTATTATGCTTTCAGGTTCGGAAGTCTGCTTTTGTTGTTCAGTACGTTTTCCCCCGAATAGCCTGTTCCAATCTATTAAGCCTTTTGCTTCCCTGAACTGACGTTTTAAATTAGCGATGAAATTAGAAATCGGGTCACTCTGCTTATCAACCTGTATCAAAGGACTATGTTCTTTTTTTCTGATTTGTTCTTTCTCTTTCTGCTCTTTGTCAGGTATTACTTTTTGTGCCATAGGTTCAAAATTTGCACCCAATATAGAACACAAGGGAATGTATTGTTTTCATTAGGCAGTATTTGGCAGTATTTGGCTTATGTTGGCACAATATGAATGGAAAGTAATCCTCAAAACACTTTAAATTTTCCTTGCAAAGCCCTCGCACATTTAAAGAGTTTTTTACGGATAAGGGAAAGCATACCAAAAACACCCTATCTTTAGCCCTTACGTGTTTTTTTGTACCCTTTCTTTGATTGGAATTGATTAAAAAAGAATAAAAAGGTAGCAAAGTTAAGGCGGACAGCCACCGCACCACCCAACCAAAAGACTACGGCATAATGGCAGGTCAAATATGGTGGCTTCGCCGAGTGGTTGTGTTTGCCCTGCCACCCTTCGGGACTTATTCCGTTTCCTTTTGGTTTTTCCGCCTGTCCGCCTTGCTAAAATGGCTTTCTTTTTTTTCTGTTTTTTTCTTTTGGAAAATAATTTTAAGAGGTAGAAACGTACCACCCACCACGTATAGTTATCAAAACAACGGTTTGTGTTTCTCGTTATAGATTTCCCTAATCAATTCCCCGAACTCTTGAAAATGGTATTCGATAATGTTGTCCAGATACGCATAAATCGTCAGTTTGTCGATGCCCATAATATTTGTAAGCCTGTTAAATGTTTCGTGGTGTTCCTGCCGTACATACACTGATTTCCCCCTGCTTGCCGTTGTCGTGGGAATTTTGAAGAACCGTCCGCAGTAGTCCTCTTTGGTCAGCTTCTTTGGCTTGTAAATCATCCTTCTTGTATTACTCGCAGGTGTTTTTGTGTTTTCCGTTTCAGTTTCCGAAGGTTCTTCACCTGCCATTACACGCATAATAGCTTCCTCATCTACTTTGGGTTTGACAAAATCTTCCCGATGTGTTACTGCCTGTTGTTCCGTGAAAGATTGTTTCTTTTCATCAGTTAGGAAATTTTCAATAGAGAAATCCTCTTTTTCGGGTTGCTGATTTTTGTTTTCTTCGTGTATCATATCTATCATTTTTAATATTATATCCAATTAGCTGTTTGGTTAACTAAGCAATCAGCTGTATATACTGTTGTATCTATATAACTACCTATCTACCTAAGCACCTGCAGACCCTTAATTGGTTAGTTCATTAACTCAAAAATCTGCAATTCGTCTGCATTCAATCACGCAGATTTGCTGTCGGGATTTATGCTGTTTAGTTACTTCATTAAGGATATAACCAATCAGCTAGCTAGCCATATACAAAGGAAATAAAAGCAGTCCCAATCTGCTTTAAGGTGGTATTCAGTGGCATCATTTGGCGTTCATTGTCATTGTTGTAAATAGCTGTTATTTAAATAGTCTTACCGAAATTTGTAATGGAAGCTATGGGTTTTCCCTGCTAACTACAATCCGTTTGCAAAACGGATTTTTCTGAACTCCTGTTCAGAGCAAGTTATCTCTTGAGGTCCTCGAAATAAATTTCCGCACCTCAAGAGCACTTGCCCTTGCAGGGGGCTGGAAACGGCTCCGAAGTCGCTCGTTTGTTTAAAAATTAAAATGGATTATTATGGAAGAGAAAAAAAGAAAACAGATTAAGAAATCAGGAAGAAAACCAAAGATTGACCCTGCGGTGCATCGGTATTCCTTTAACCTGAATGCGGAGGATAATGCCAGATTCCTTGCCCTCTTTGACCAGTCAGAAATGAAAGTAATCGCTCATTTTATTACAGCCTGTATCTTTCAGAAGACAGTAAAAACCGTAAAAATTGATATGGATGCAATAGAATATCACGAAAAATTGACCCGGTTTTTTAGCCAGTTCCGATCAATCGGAACAAATTACAATCAGATTGTGAAGATATTATACCGCAATTTTTCGGAGAAAAAAGCAGGAACATACCTTTTTAGATTGGAAAAGGAAACCATAGAATTGGTACAAGTTACTAAAGAGGTCATCCGTTTGACACAGGAATTTGAAGAGAAGTATCTGAAAAAAGAGTAAAGTTATGATTGCAAAAATTGGAAAGGGAAGCAATATGTATGGTGCAATTTTGTACAATCAGCAGAAAGTGGACAAGGAAAACGGAACGGTTCTATTGCTCAATAAGATACCCGACACAGTAGATGGTAAGTATTCCGTAGCGCATTTCAACAAGTGCTTTGAGCCGTATTTATCAGCAAATAATAAAACGGAAAAGACGGTTCGGCATATATCACTGAACCCAGATCCTTCGGATACGGTCAATGATGAACAGTTTATGGAAATGGCAAAGGAATATATGGAGCGTATGGGATATGTCAATCAACCTTACATCGTTTTCAAACATACAGACATAGACCGTACACACATCCATATCGTTTCAACTTGTGTAGCTATTGATGGAAAGAAAATCCCCGATGATTACGACCACCCACGTTCAATGGCTATCTGTAGGGATTTAGAACAGAAATATAATCTACAAAAGGCAACCGAACAAGAACAGAAACAAAACAATAGAGTTTTCAAGCCCATAAATCATAAAAATGGTGACATCAAAAGTCAGATTGCTTCGATAGTACGGCATCTGCCAAATCATTATAGTTTTTCAACTATGGGTGGTTACAATGCTTTGCTTTCTCTATTCAACATCACAGCAGAAGAAGTCAAAGGCGAACGGAATGGACAACCTGTAAACGGATTGGTCTATGTTGCTTTGGACCAGAATGGAAACAAGGTAAGTAATCCATTCAAAGCATCACTTTTCGGGAAAGATGCAGGAATTGCACAACTTCAAAAACATTTTGAGCAGTCCAAAGAGAAAATGAAAACCAATCCTGCAAGGTTAGTTTTAAAGAATACCGTTGAATTGGCTATGCACACCATAAGCAACGAAACGGATTTTAAAAAACAATTGGCTGAACAGGGAATTAATACGGTTGTGAGACGTAATAATGAAGGACGAATTTACGGTATGACCTTTATTGACCACGGAAGTCGTAGCGTTTGGAACGGCTCACAATTAGACAGAAATTTGTCTGCAAACGTATTTAATGATTGGTGGAACAATGGAAACAAACCCGAATTGAAAATACAGAATAACCCTGTTTCTAAAGCAAATGAAATAGACAGCGTACCGACAAAAGACCTTTTTGAATTTCTTTCAAATGAGCATTCATCCAATTCCGATTTAGGATTACTCAGCTTATTACCCGATGCACAGGGCGAGGACTACGAGGAAGAACAGTTTGCCAATCGGATGAAAAAGAAAAAACATCCAAAGCATAGAAGATAATATACAGGTTCTTAGTGTTATTTTTTTATAACTTATAGAGTATGACACGGATTGGCTTACTCTTTAAGTATTTTTGCTATGTAAAATAAGGAAAGCTGAAAACTTTGAGAGTAAGCATATATAAAAAATTACAGATTATGGCAAATTACAATTGTGAGTATTGCGGAACAAAGTATTCCAGCGTATCAAGTCTAACAAGTGGTTCGTGTATGCGACACCCTAATGGTTCTCATAAAGGAAAACACAAACTATATGAGGGAAGTGAAAAATCGCAGTATGTGTGTAAGCATTGCGGGACAAAGTATTCATCTCTTTCAAGCTTAACAAGTGGTTCGTGTATGAGACACCCAAATGGCTCACACAAAGGAAAACATGCACCTGCTTTGTAAATGGAATGTTTTACCGCAATAGACTTTGAAACTGCACAAGGTTATCGTTGGAGTATTTGTCAGGTTGGACTTGTTCGTGTCAATAATGGTATTATCACTGATGAAATTAACTTATTAGTACAACCGCCTGATAACTATTATTGGGGGAGATTTATTGACATTCATGGCATTACTCCAGACATGACAAAAGAAGCTCTCACTTTCGACAAAATCTGGCACAGATTAGAACCTTATATCAAAGGACAAGCCGTTGTAGCTCACAATGGCTTGTCTTTTGATTTTCCAGTTTTAGAAAAAACGTTGGAATATTATGGTATGGAAAATCCCGAGTATGAAAAACATTGTACCTATCGTCTTTTTAAACAAAATTTAGCTTCATTGTGCAATCATTATAAAATTTCATTAAATCATCATGATGCTTTAAGCGATGCTAAAGCCTGTGCTGAATTGTTTTTGATACATTTGCAAAGTAATAGTTTATAATAAAATATGATAGAACCTAAAAAAATTAAAGAGATAAATTTCTCAGATAATATTTATTTTATCCCTTCCTATCAGCGAGGCTACCGTTGGGATAAAAAACAAGTTGAAGAACTTTTAGATGATATCTATGAAGTGTATGTGACTAAACAAGAATCCTATTGCTTGCAACCTATTGTAGTAAGTAAGATTGAAGAAAACAAGTATGAAATAATTGATGGACAGCAGAGATTAACAACCATATACATACTGCTGACTCGATTCAAGCGATTTATTGATGAAAAATTCCAATTAGATTTTGAAGTAAGGCAAAATTGTGTAGATTTTTTCAAAAAATTAGACACAGGAAGTTTTGATTACTCCAATCCCGATTTCTCACACATATCAAATGCTTACAAAGTAATTGATTCTTGGCTAAATATTAAAAAGGAAACAAAAATTGATTCTAATATCGAAATGAATATTTTTCAAACTTTGTTGGAAAAAGTTGAAGTAATTTGGTACGATGTCGAAGAAAGCAACAGAGAAGAACTTGTAAAAGTATTTACCCGATTGAATAGTGGCAAGATAAGTTTAACTAATGCAGAATTAATAAAAGCATTGTTTTTGAGTAAAGCGAATTTTGAAAATCAATCAAAAGATATATATACGCATCAATTAGATATTTCTAACAAATGGAATCAAATAGAAAATGCCTTACAAAACGATGATTTCTGGAATTTTATTAATAAATCTGAAAACAAATTAGCAACTAGAATAGATTATATCTTTCAACTAATTGTGCGGAATAAAAATATAGCGATAAAAGAAGAGTTTGATGTCTTTAGATATTACTATCCGCTTTATGTTAAATCTAGAGAGTCTAAAGAATATGATTTTATTGAATCGAATTGGAATGAAATTGACTTATATTTTACCATCCTTCAAGATTGGTATTCAAATCACGAATATTATCATTTAATAGGACTACTTATTTGGGACGGTGTCGATATACTAATTCTTATAAAGGAGTATCAAGAATCCAACAAGACATTATTTGTCAAGTACCTTTTCAAGGAAATAGAAGAACGTTTTTGTCATATTAAGATTGAAGACTTAGATTATAAAAATTCTTACAATCAAGTTGAAAAAACATTGGTATTCTTCAATGTGATGGAAGTATACCGTTCCAAAACTAATAGATTTCCTTTCAAGCAATTAAAAGTTGAAGAAATTAAATGGAGTTTGGAACACATCCATCCACAAAATGCATTAGAGGTAAAGCAAAGTGAGTATTCACAATGGCTTGAAGACCACAAAAAAGTTCTTAAAGCAATAGATTCTGATCGTGAATTAACTGATAGAATAGAAAACCTTATTGTAGAATTAAAAGACACAAGTGCAAAAAACCTTAAACTACAATTTGAAGATTTATCCAGAGAAGTTTTAGAAAACCTTGATTACAAAGAGAACAATACGGAAAGTACCAGTAAAAAATCAAAGATACCATTTGAAAAATTGATTGGAGAACATCATATTTCTAATATGGCATTGTTGGATACGAAAAAAAATTCTTCATTAGGAAATAGTGCATTTGGGGTAAAAAGAAAGTCAATAATTGATTTTGAACTAAACGGTTTTTACATACCAAACGCAACAAAAAACTCTTTCTTAAAGTACTATTCAGATTATCCAAAACACCTTAATTATTGGACTTTAGAAGACAGAGATGAATACTTATTCAAAATTCAAGAGCAGATGAATTTTGTAAAAAACCAAAATTTAGAAACCTATGAATATTAATTATACACTCTTAGATATATTAACCAATAATATCTTTGTTTGGAAAAATATCGCAAAAGAACATATTCAAATCGAAAATGGAATAGAAATCCCAATGATTCAGAGAGATTATGCTCAAGGTCGAAATGATGAAAAAACGGCTTATATCCGAGAAAAATTTCTTAAAGATTTATACAGCGTTATGCGAGAAAGTCAAAATGGAAGTGATAAACATCTGAATTTAGATTTTGTGTACGGTTATATTGAAAATTCAACTTTTATTCCTCTTGATGGTCAACAAAGATTAACCACGCTGTATATAATCTATTGGTTTCTTGCTTTTAAAGACGATGTGTCTTTTTATGAAAATGGTCTACATCTATTTAGTTACAAGACGAGACAATCTGCTAAAGAATTTTTAAAATCATTAAATAAAGATGAAAACATAGAAAAAATAAGAATTGAAACAGAAGAAAACACGCAAAATATAGTTTGTACAATAAAAAACCAGCCATGGTACAATCTTAATTGGGACTATGACCCAACTGTAAAAGGCATTCTACAAACATTGGAAGATGTATCAAAGCTTTTTTCAGATATTTCATTCGAAACATTAAAAGAAAAACGACCTGTTAATTTTCACTTTTTACAAATTAATGAATATGGATTAGGCGACAACCTATACATAAAAATGAATGCAAGAGGTAAACCTCTTTCTGACTTTGAAAATTTTAAGGCTTCTTTTGAAAATGTAATATCATCACATAACTCATCTAAATTTTTCATAGAAAAAATAGATGGTGTATGGTTAGATGTTTTTTGGAAATTCACGATTGAAAGTTTCAATAAAACGGTCGATGTAGAACAAGATGTTTCTAAATTCACGAAGCGATGTGATGAATTGATGCTTTCATTTATCAGAAAAATAACCGAATATCTATACTATAAAGATAATATTGGTAGAAATTATCAATTCAATGATGTAGCTATTGATATTGTTTATTCAAAAGAAGAAAACCTACAAATATTAATTCAAACATTCGATTTAGTAATTGGGCTTGGGTACAACGAATGGGTAGATTATTTTGGTGATATTTTCTCTGAAAAATTCCAGAAAGATAGAATCGCAATTAACCAGCCATCACTAAATCTTATTCTGAAAATATTTAACAATGATAATTTTTCACATTTTGAAAATATTTTATTATTTGGATGGTTAAATTATATCACAAAAGCAGACTCTATAACTGTCACCTCTAACTTGAAAGACTTTTTACGAATTATTAGAAATTATATCAACAATGTCAATCAGAAAAATAAAACATCTTTAGATTCAGAATTAAGAACAGATTATTACAACGATATACTAAACACTATTTTTTCGTTATCAATATCTAATCCTTATCAAAATCTGAATACTATATCAGTATCTTTTAGAAAAGAGTATATTCAACACGAAATAGCAAAATATAATCTTTTTCAAGATGATATTTTTCGAAAAGATTTAATTTTCAAGATTGAAGACCATTCAACTTTAAGAGGGTTGATTTTCAATTTTGATTTTACCTCATATACCAATGCGGAGCTACAAAAAATTACAGATAATTTCTATAGCATGTATAGAGAAGTAGCTTATCAAGATATTATCCGTCTGTTATTGTGTTTCGGAGATTATTCCATAAATGTAGGATACTCAAACTTGGGAGAGTTTAGATTTTTCGGACAAAAAGGAAAATGGCATCGGGTGTTAGCATCACCAGATGAAGAAATTAAGTCAAATTTTGAAGAGTTATTTAAAATATTTTCCAAAGAAAATATTAGTGATTGGCATAATTTTATTGAAACCAAAGTTTCAGAAAATATAGCAAGTTATAAAGATAGTTGGTTATGGTACTGTTTAAATCCCAAGTATAAAACTATACTTGACCACCCTATTTATACAAAGAATTATGAGAATAGAGTTGAAATTTTTTATAATCAAAGTTTGAATTCTTATCATCATAATCCATTTGTATTTTGGTTTAGATATCATAGCCCGCAATATGTTAGAATTCATATCAATGAAGCTTACTCTTGTGCTCAATACTCAAATTTTAGCAGATTACATTTAAAAAATGGCGTTGAATTGGAACAAATCAATAACAATTGGGTTGTTTACAATTTGAGTAAAGAATTCAATCATTCATCTTTTAAATTTGATGAAGAGAGAAACTGCTATATTTTAAGTTGTGAAAACTTAATTGATGAATTAATCCCTCTTGTTGAAATTTTAAATCTTTATGAAAACAATTCCGATATTTAGAAATATCGGAATTGTTTGGTTTTAATCTACATAAATAAAAAACATTCTACCTTCACAACCACGACACACTTTGTCTTACTCTCAATCTACCTTTGTCAAATAAAGATAGGTTTATGGAAAGTATCACAAAGAAACAAATTCTGGAAAGCATTGGGAAAGTGTATGAACAATCAAAAAATTGTAAGCTTGAAAATTCATTTTTTGAAAGCATAAAATCCGAACTACATACACTTTCTCAATATTTCAAAACGTCAGAGAATCAAACCTTTTTTATTGCAATGGTTTTTGCTCTAAACTACAAAGGGGACACTGTTGATTTAAACGATTTAATAGATTATTTTGAATGTAATCCAATGAAAATTTTGGAATACAGCGATGATTTTGAGTACTTACACAAAGTTGGGATTTTTGAAAAAAAGAAATCAAGACACCGTGTGAAGTTGGCAGGAGCTAATGACCAATTTGTTATTTATGAAAAAATCACAGAAGCCATTTTGCAAAATAAACCTTTGCCCAAAATCAACGAGAGTAAAATAAAGGGTATAATAGATTTGTTAGAACAGTTATACAAATTAGGCGATCAACGAGACGATGATAAAATTTCAACCTTTGAATTATTTCGGGATGTTGAAAAATTGATTGCAGACAACACTCATTTTGCGTTAATAGAAAAAGTAAAGCAATTCAGTTTAAGTATAGAAGACACTTATCTTTTTTTATACTTAATATGGAAAACAGTGTCAGGAAACGAATCTACAGATATTGGAAGAGCTTTGGAGGGTATTTATGATAGTCCATCAGAGAGAGTAAATGAAATACAAAAATTGTTATCTGGTAATCATATCCTTACTAACAATAATTTGGTTGAAATTATAGAAGCTCAATTTTTCAATGATACTGAAATGAAATTGACGGATACTTCTCTTCAACTTCTGAATGATTGTGGCATTAAACTTTTTCTAAACAAAAAGAGAAAAGATAATATTATTGTCCCTTCGGAAGTTATTTATCGTGAATTGGTTTTTGATAATGAGGAGATGAATCAATTAGAAACGCTTCAAAATTTACTTCAGGAAGCTAAATATCATGAAACACAGACAAGGTTGACAAATAAAGGTTTACCCCAAGGAATTGCAGTTTTATTGCACGGTGCACCTGGAACAGGAAAAACCGAAATTGTAAAACAATTGGCAAAAGCTACAGACCGAGAAATAATGAAAGTAGAAATCAGCCAGTCAAAATCTATGTGGTTTGGCGAAAGTGAAAAAATCATTAAACGAATTTTTACGGATTACAGAGCATATGCAAAAGAATGTAAACTAACGCCTATTTTATTCTTTAATGAAGCGGATGCCATTATTTCTAAAAGGAAAGAAAACAGTAATTCCAATGTGGCTCAAACTGAAAATGCTATTCAAAATATTATACTGGAAGAGCTTGAAAACTTTGAAGGTATTTTAATGGCAACTACCAACTTAGCTAATAATTTGGATACTGCCTTTGAACGAAGATTTTTATTCAAAGTACCTTTCAAGAAACCTACAAAAGAAATAAGAGCTAAGATATGGAAATCAAAGTTGTCACATTTAGATGATGAGAGTTGTCAAATGCTCGCAGATAAGTTTGACTTTTCAGGCGGACAGATAGATAATATTATTCGCAAAAGTGAAATACAGGAAATTGTTCATGGCACTGTGACTAATTTTGAACAAATACAGTCATTTTGTAATGAAGAATCCATCAGTATAAATAGAACTAAAATTGGATTTGGCTATGCACACGATTAAAATAAAAGACCAAAACATTTTATTGTTATCAGACACGCATGGTAAACATCGTTTAATCGATATTCCTAAAAATATTCAGATTGTAATTCATTGTGGAGATATTTGTAATGCAGGAGATATGGATGAAATTTTTGATTTTTTTGATTGGTATGTTAAATTAGAAATACCACATAAAATATTTATTCATGGAAATCACGATTTACCTTTCGAGTTAGAACCAGAATGGGGTAAAAAATTGATACCCAAAAACATTATATGGTTAAATGACGAATCGATTGTAATAAGTGACATAAGCATAATGGGAATAAGTGCTTTCCCTTTTTACAAAGGCATCGAAACGAAAAATAGAATCGATATCATTGCATCACATTATCCTCCTCACGGTATTTTAGATAATGGGTTTGGCAGTAAAGAAATTAGTGATTTTGTATTTCAGTTTGAGCCAAAGTACCACATATTTGGACACAATCATTCCAACTATGGGATAGAAAAACATAAAAGTCAGTATATTAACGCATCTATTTATCATAAGTTATGTCAAAAAGAGAATCAATAGCAAGATATAATCTCATTATAAAAAAATTAAGAAAGCGACCTGCGACATTTGCCGAAATTGAAGAATATCTTACCTTGGAATCAGAAATTCAAGCCTACAATTTCAATATTTCAAAGCGTACATTTCAACGAGATAGGGATGATATTCGTTCTTTGTACAATATCGATATTTTGTTTGACTTTTCTAAAAAAGTCTATTACATAGATTTTGACGAACAGCCCGAAGCAAACGAAAGGATATTGGAAGCTTTCGATACATTTAATGCTTTGAATTTAACAGATAGGCTTTCTAAGCATATTCATTTTGAGAAGCGAAAACCTCAAGGTACAGAACATTTGTATGGAATACTTCATGCTATTAAAAATCAGATTCAAATAAAATTTGTGTATCAAAAATATTGGGAAGACGAATTGACTGAAAGATTAGTGGAACCGTATGCGCTGAAAGAATTCAAAAACAGATGGTATGTCTTATCAAAAGATTTAGTAGATAACAAGATAAAGAGTTTTGCACTTGACCGTTTAACAGATTTGGGAATTTTGAATAAGAAATTCAACTTTCCAAAAGATTTTGATGTAAATGAACATTACAGATACTGCTTTGGTATTATCAGTCCGAACGGTCATCAGCCAGAAGATGTAGTACTTTCTTTCAATGCATTTCAGGGGAAATATATCAAATCATTGCCGTTACACGATTCTCAGCAAATTCTGATAGATAATGAAGATGAATTGAGAATACAGCTTAAACTATTCATTACACATGATTTCTTTATGGAACTCTTATCCTTTGGAGAAAACCTTAAAGTACTTAAACCTCAAAGCTTGATTGATGATTTAAAATCAACTGTTAGGAATATTCAAAGTATATATGAAGAGTAGAGACTGCATAAATATATTGATAAAGAAAAATTAAAATTTTGTATATTTGCTATGAGCTAACGGAAACACGTTGAAAAGCAAAGCAATAAGCACCGTTACCAAATCGTTACCTGACTTTTTTGACAATCTTTATAAAAGCTTAGTATTCAACCGATACAGCTTTTTCCTGAAAACTTTAAAATAAAAAAGCTATGGAATATAGAAAAATGGGGAAAACGGGTCTTCAATTGAGCGTTTTGTCTTTTGGATCGTGGGTTACCTTTGCCCGTCAGACAGATGATCGGGATAATGACAGACTTATGTCTATTGCATATGATGCTGGAGTTAACTTTTTTGATAATGCGGAAGTGTATTCGGCAGGTAAATCGGAAGAGATGATGGGGCGTGTCTTGAAGCAAAAGGATTGGGACCGTACATCGTATGTACTATCGAGTAAAGCTTTCTTCGGTTGGAAAGGGGAGGATAAGAAACCCAATCAACATGGGTTGAGCCGCAAGCACTTAATGGAAGCCTGCCATGAAGCGCTGACCCGATTACAGACCGACTATCTTGATCTGTATTACTGTCATCGCTCGGATCCGAATGTGCCGATGGAAGAGATTGTGCGTACGATGAATACCTTGATTCAGCAAGGCAAAATTTTATATTGGGGTACGAGTGAGTGGTCTGCTGCCGAAATCGTAGAGGCGCATATGGTCGCTAAGGAATTGGGATTGGAAGGTCCAGCAGTGGAGCAACCCGAATACAATTTGTTCAACAGACGCAAAATGGAATCCGAGTTTCTGTCGATTTTCAAAAATGTAGGCATGGGAACGACGATCTGGTCACCGCTGGCTTCAGGATTGTTGACTGGAAAATATAATAATGGTATCCCTGAGGGAACACGTTTATCTTTGGAAGGTTATGAATGGTTGAAGGACGCTACGTTGGTGGATGATAAAATCTCCAAGGTCATCAAATTGGCCGACTTGGCTGAGGAATTGGGTGTGAGCTTAAGTACGCTTTCTATTGCATGGTGTATCAGCAACCCGAATGTGACTTCGGCGATATTGGGCGCAACAAAAGAAAGTCAATTGACGGAAAACTTAAAAGCATTGGATGTGCTGCCTTTGTTGACACCAGAAGTATTGACTCGTATAGACGATATTATGGAGACGAAACCCCAAATCCTACGCTAAGAGGCAAAATAAAAAAGGATGTAACGCTGTTACATCCTTTTTTATGATTTGAGACGTCGTCTAGCAAGAAACGGATTACTTAGTAATACGTTTAGCTTTGATACGAGCAGCTTTACCAGTAAGGCCACGTAAATAGAATAATTTAGCGCGACGTACTTTTCCTACACTGTTTACGTCAATTTTTTCAATGTTAGGAGAATTTACAGGGAAAATACGTTCAACACCTACACCGTTAGAGATTTTACGAACGGTAAAAGTAGCGTTAGTACCTTCGCTGTTTAATTGGATAACTACACCTTGGTACACCTGAACACGCTCTTTGTTTCCTTCGCGAATTTTATAATGCACGCTGATGGTATCTCCTGCTTTGAAAGCGGGAATTTCATTCTTTACTACCGCTTGTTCTTCTACAAATTTTACTAAATCCATGATTTCGAGTAATTATAAACGATTTATATCCTGTAAAAATCGGAATGCAATATTACAGCTTTTATTTTAATTTTAAAAATGTTTTATTAAAAAACCACCTCACTTGTAAGGTGAGTGCAAAGGTAAGGAATATATATTATTTTTCATAGCATATAATGGGTCTAATTTTTGACTTTTATTATTTACGTCTTTTAAAAAAGCTATTTAACAATAAATCAATTGGTTATTATAGAAATGAAAAAAAACTCTTGACAAGTAAAGAAATCGCTGTATATTTGCATCACAATCAACAAAGGTGATACCTTTTCGGGGTGTAGCGTAGCCCGGTATCGCGCCACATTTGGGATGTGGAGGTCGTAGGTTCGAATCCTGCCACCCCGACAAAAGCCACTGATTATCAGTGGCTTTTTCTGTTTTCGGACATATTTCGGACGAAATTAGACTGCCTCCGTAGATTGTTAACCTGAGTAAAATTGGATAATGCATACTACAAAAGCCTTTGTGATTTTAAAATATAGTCTCTAATTGAAACCTTTTAATATAGCAAGTTTGGGGTTTCTGCAATTTTCCAATCATAAAACAAGTTCTTTTTGTCTATGGCTTTAGGATCATTGATATTGGTTAGAGATATACCTTGACGGTCATAGGGGAATATCAGGGCTTTAGAGGACACTCTCGTAGTTCTTTTAGTCCTTGATATAGATAAACCATGCATGCTTATTTCCGTATTTCTATCCAAGATGGTGCCTCCGTACATTCCTTGATTTCTATCATATAGAAAAAATAACACAGTCGCTTCCAAAGATGAAGAGGAATCTACTTTTCCATGTTGAGTAGGCACAACTACTATTTTTCCAGGATAGTTTCCTTTTTCCCGTTCCACATTTTCGATTATTGCGGGAGCTATTGTCTTGGGCAATTTAACAGATATACATCCTTTTAACAAAGATGAAGAGCTCTCATCATATAAGTTGATAACAGCAATTTCCTTATCAGCATAATAGGCCTTTAATTTACCAATAAGAATTTTGTTAGGTGAAAAGTCAATAAACGCTCTGTTTTTCTGTTCTTCTGCTATAATTTGCCTTTTCTGCTCCTCTTCCTGCTTTTTTTTCTCCTCTGCTTCTTTTTCTATCAATAATGATAATTTTTCCGCATCCTCGCTCGCTTTTTTTTCTATTTCTTTCACTTCATTTACAAGCTCTAGTTCTTTTTCATGCTCGACTATTGAGTTATAATATTGACTATAATTAAACACGATTGGCGAAATTCCGATAATCTGAATTTTGAGTTTAGATGTTGAGAAAATAATATCTTCTTGATTATTATCATCAGGAATCACAAAATGATATCCTGCTGAAAATATTTTTGGCTTAGTGTTTTTTTCAGATACAGCTATTATGCCTTTTGTTGGGACAAGCTGGTTCCCTATTTTACTCCATTTCAATCCAAAAATAACTTTATTAACATAATAATTTGAATTCTCAAAATCCTTTTTGAATCTTTCAGCTTGTGAGAATGGGACAGATAGGAAAGCAAATTTTGATAAATCTAACGATCTCCTTGCATACCTATCCTCATTTACCCCAATGTGGTCGCTGTTTCTGAATTTAAATATAAATAATTCATTGTCAGCATCATATTGAATGATCCTCATTGACACTTGACTGATTATTTTTTCCATTTCAGAAACACAAATTTCTGAAAACTTACTATTACTATTTTCTTTTACTCTTCTCTCATATTCTGTCGACTTTTCAAATTCACCCTTTTGTAACCATTTTTCAAACGATTCTTTTACATTTCTGCTAACGATTGCATAGTCGGAATGTTTGTACGGAAGCCTGTTTTGATCGGATATTGATGCAGGTTTCTTCTCGTTCAATTTCCATTTATTAACTTGTGCATTCGCACAAAACGTTCCAATCATAATAACTATCATCGCCAATACGATAATTTTCGATATTCTATTTATCATTTCTAAATCATTAAGTAATTCAGGAGTTTTTTCTCCCAATAATTGTTATAATCTGCTTTCTCATCACCGGAATTTGGAAATAATATATCCAAGCTAGTGTCAGTAATATTCTGACTACTCTCTACATTTCTTTCATCGATCACTTCCTGTGCGCGATATTTACCTAAAATTCTTATTAATAAGGGTTAGTAAAAATAGCTAGCGAGAAGTAATATTTCACTTCGGACAACCTCTCACGAAGTCTTTATTGGTTTTTTGTGTTAAAATACTATGGTTCAAATAGAAGAATAAATATACTTAAGTAAACTGTCTATTATTGTCCCTTTGAAATGAGTTCTTCTTGTTTTGCTTTCCACAAATCCATCAAGTCAAATCGGGCAAAGACACCATTGGGTTCATCTTCAATAGAAATTGCATAACATGAAAGTTCAACGAAAATCTCCTTTGGCGTTCTATGAAATCGTTCCGCAGGTCTATCCACAGTACTTGGTAATTCTATCTTTATATTTTTGATTTCATTTGGTTGCCAATTAGTAATTCTTTTATATTCATTTTTAATGTCGCTTCCTGTCTGAGCATGACTTTTCCTGTATTCTGTACTATTCTTTAATTTATAGTATGTGATCGCACTTAATGTGAAAGAGGTAAATTTATGGGAATAAATATTTTTGACATCAATATCTAGGACACAATATCCATTGTCTAAGAAATAGGCTTCATTAATGGTTTCTATTTTAAAATATTGAGATATAGGTATAGATTCATCATAATCGGTTTCACTAGGCACGTCTGTGATTTCCTCGCCATCTTCTGTGTAAATGCTACTTGGCTCTTGTTGTAAAGAAGTGTTTTCGTTTGCATTTTTCGTATGTGAACTACAACCTATGATAATTCCCAAAACAATTAATAGTAGTAATACTTTCATTATAATAATCTATTTTATTGATACGCATAAGTTCCGTCTGGTTTGACAAAGGAATTTGCTATCTTTTCTGCTTCGTCAGATAAATTTAGATCTTCCTGAACCCATTTCCACGTTTCTTTAATAAGTTTATAGGTACCTCGTCCACCTTGGTAGGTTGTCCCATAATTTGTTAGGAAATTGTTTCGATTAAGATGTTCCGCTAATTCTTCTCCTGACATCTTCATATTGTGGCTAGCTAAAAATGAAGCAAGTTGCCAGATGTAATATTTTTTATTATTCATTTTTATATATAGATTTTTGGTTTTCAATTTTAATCTACAAAAATTGATTTTTTAAGTGTTTTTATGTCGTTACCGCTATGAAAGCTGTAGGTAACTATGACATGATTATTTTTTTCTAAATCTTTTTCAATGGGAAAATATCCAGCTTCCCATTGATTGCAGTGCGTGGGTATTGGTTCTATTAAATCTTCCCATTTATTGTTTTTCCAAGTTTTAACATAATATTTGCGCCAACAACTTGTAAACCATGCTGGCTGAAAACCTAATTCATCTCTTCCATCATTGTTAAGATCTCCAAGATTTTCCAGAGAAGTATTTATACCGTGGATTTTTAAAATAGATAAGTTCGGATCTGAAAAATAAATCTGTACAATACATTCTCCAAAACAACTCATTTCATCATCCCTCAATATTGGTGACACTGCCCATACATAATCGAGTTTTCCATCTCCATTAAAATCACCTTTTATTGAACCATCTGGAACTTTTGAATTAGTTTTTGCTATATTTTTATCTGTTATTAAGTCGCTTTCAGCGACGATCTTCCATATGTCGTCTTGCTTTTCGAAAATCAAGTATGATTGATAATCTGTAGTTTTGTTGTTGATCATCACTCGTTTCACGAAATTACATTTAGCATATTCGCCTATACTATCAATGGTTATTATTCCGTTGATTTGTTGTCTACTGTCAGGGAATCTATTAAAGAAATCATTCTTGTTTTTGATACATTCTCGTAAATACAAGGATTGACCATAAAGCAGTACTTGATCAGCATAGAGATCTTGGAACAAGCTAATATTTTTTGTGTTGTAGATATTGTTCCAGTCATGTACGTGTTGAATCAAGATAACACTGTCAGATAGCTTAGATGTTTCCGAAGTATCGATTGTTCCTTCCGATTTGTTTTGGTTAGTATAGTTATTGCAAGAAGTGAGAGTGCAAACCATAAAAATACACCCTATAAATAAATATCTCATAAAAAATATTGCTAACGCTTTTTAGTCGGTATCAAATTTATATAATAAGATGGTATTGGAGAACTCTTTTTTTGTTCTGCGGATTCTACTAAATGAAAAAAAGCAAATACCCTCTTTTGATTTTTTTGTTCCTTATCTGACTATTACTGCCCCTAAGGTTTTCTTTTTTCTTGACAAAGAAAAAGCTTTCTTTCTTTTTATAGCTTGTCATTATCTAAATCTCTAATATCTTTTTGTGTCTTTTTTATATTGAAGATAAGTTTTTTCTCTTCTTCTCTTTTAATAACCAATTTGTGGAATTTAGAAGGGTCATGTGAGTATACGGAATCAATATTTGATGTAACATTTGGAAAATCTAATTCCATCATTCGGTAACGCATCTCATATGATTTTTTGTCGCTTAATTGCCTGTTTTTGTCATATAGAGTACCTAAGCCCAATGAGATAATGACCGACAATACTATCATGACAATAATCATCGGAGTCGATTTCAGATCAATGCCGTAATGATGTTTGATATTGACCTGATCAGGAATTGTGCGTTTACGCCAGTTCCGAGCATACTTGTAGAACCGAACAGCACACGAATTTTGCCCTCATTCATCCCGTTTATAAGTTCCCTACGTTGCTTGTCATTTTTCGCCTCCTGAATAAACCTTACTTCGTGGGCAGGTATGCCTTGGTCTTCCACGAGCTTGCGTTTGATTTCGGAGTACACATTCCATTCGCCTGGCTTGTAGGTTCCCAAATCCGAAAAAACGAACTGCGTTCCTTTTTGTGCGTCGTATCTGTTGTAATATTTGGCAATATTTGCCGCACAATGCGAAGCCTTATTATCGGGATGGTCTGCATAGATACCACTTACCTACGCATATCGAGCGACATCTTGCGGGCGTAATCCGTAGCGATGAGCATCTTTGCTTTTTCTTCGCTGGCGCTTAGCGGAGGTCTGCCCAACAATTCTGCATTGCCTGTTTTGGCAAATTCCATCAACTTTTTAATGAAAAGCTCCTGAAATAGGGTTGGTGGAATGTTATACAGAATTTCGTTTTTAATCGGGCGGTCAATACCTATATCTTTTGCCGTTCTGTAATCCGTAATTTCAGAATAGAATTGAGCCAGTTCCGGCACTTTGATGAAGTAACGGAAACGCTCTTTTGCCACGATATTGTTAGCCACCGAAAATTCGTAATCGGTGGTTTTCCGTGCGTAGATCGCTGCCCAGGCATCAAAGGAATGAATACCCTGTTTTTCCATTGCCCGTGGTCGCAGGTATTTGAACAGCAGGTACAGCTCCGTCAGGGAATTGCTGATGGTCGTACCCGAAAGAAAGGTTGCGCCCATATCAGCATTGGTGCGTTCCTGAATGGTGCGAACTGCAAAGAGCAGGTTTAATGCTTTCTGGCTTCCATCCACATTACCCAATCCGGCAACCCGTGTATGGCGGGTGTTGAACATCAGGTTTTTAAATTGGTGGCTTTCGTCCAGAAACAAATGGTCTATGCCCATCATCTTAAAGTCCACAATATCATCCTTACGGTTTTCAATATCGTGTTGCAGCGTTTTCAGCTTTACTTCAAGATTTTCTTTTCGCTTGATGACCCCGGCGAGCATTCCCCTTGTCACTTCCTTACCTTGCGATTTCAGGGCATCGAGGTTACGCTCTACGCTGTCCAGTTCTATTTCGAGGATTTCCTTTTGTATTTCGGGCGACTGCGGTATCATACCAAACTGGTGGTGTGTGAGTATCACACAATCCCAATCGTTATTTTTAATATCCCCGAAAATGCGCAGGCGTTTTTTAGGCGTAAAGTCATCAATACCTGGATAAAGTATTTTAGCGTGTGGATAGGCTTTTCGGTAGTCTTCAGCAATGGCAGGTATGTTCGCTTTCAGCCCTATAATCATCGGCTTATGGGCTAATCCTAAACGCTTCATTTCCTGTGCTGCGGTGCACATTATCAGTGTTTTTCCTGCGCCTACTTCGTGGTCGCAGATAGCGCCGTTGTTCAGCTTTATCATCCAAACGGTGTCCTTTTGGCTTGAATACAGGTCTTCAATGCCTGCTCCCTTGCGGTCTAATCCCGGAAATTCCTGATGGCTTCCGTCATAGTTCGGGCGAACGAAACAGTTAAAAGTATCGTTGTACTGGTCGGTCAGCCTGTTTTTAAACTCATCGTTCTGTGCGTGAAGCCAGTCGGTAAAAGCGGTTCGGATTTCATCAATCTTGGTATTCGCCATTTGTATGGCTTCCATATCCCGTACCTTGACTTCTTGATCGCCAACCATCACTTTTTTAGTAATATCAGGCGTAGTATTGACTAGGGCGTGTTTGAGCAGAGCAATCCCGTCAAACGCCCGGCTTTCAGCTTTTACGGCGTATTTATCCCATATATGAACATTCTTTTGTTTACAGCTTACAGAAAAATCATCAGAACTCTCCGAGTAATGAATGCTGACCTCCGTATCAAAAAGATGTGAAGCAAACCGGCCATAAATACCAGTGGGTATCCAACGTTCGCCGAGGTTAAAATCCAATTCTTCAAACTCAATTCGTCTTGGTCGGGCTTCTTCCAAAACGGTAAGGCTTCCTTTAGCCTGTGCATCATCGGGATTACTTTCGAGATATGCTTTGACTTCCTGGGCTTTTTCCACAACGTTACCTGCAATCCAGCGTTCGGATATTTCGTATTCCTTTTGTAAAGGATTGTAATAAATACGACCGTGTAAGGCTTCTTTCAAAGCGTCATCAGTCATACCGCTGATTTCGGACATATAATTCAAATCCACGTTTCCGTACTTATTGAGCGAGGCCGCTAATGCTTCTTCGGGATTGTCCGTTGTTATGGTTAAGGTAGAAAAACTTACAGGGTGACTGAATATATCGGCTTTGTGTACCACACCACCAACCACACGTTCCAGATAAGGTATTTCCTTTCCGGAACTGTCCGTTTTGATGAGCTTGATATTATCGGCACTGTTGAGGTTTCCGTACCTTTTGACAAAGGCATCGTATAATTGATTAAGATTTTCTCTTTCTTCTTTGCGTTCGGTCTGAAGCTTCGCCTCCTTGGTATAAAGATCTTGATAAACATCACGCACAGCAATGTAGGCTTCGGCTCTTACTTTTTGTGAGGGTGGTAATTGCAATGGGTGGAATACGGCTGCACCATTTGATGTATCTACATTTTGCAGATGACCGACCCAACCATTATCCACGACAAGGCAATCGTTACGGTGGAATGATTTTAATTCTCCACCATACGGAGCAGGTTCTGGATAGTGTTAATTATCGCATCGTTAAGAAAATTTGGTAAGCAACCCAGACCCAATGCTTTCAGTAAAGCCCATAAATTTTGGGGTAGAATAGGTATGTGGGACATGGCTTTAACCTGTTTCACCGGTTTGATACTGTATATTTTCGGGTTCATCCTCTAAAAACCCTTTATCCATTAATCTTTTACTTAGGTGTCTAATTCATTTCTCTAATAAATGGATTAGACACCTAACTACTTTTCTGTAAGGTAAAAATGGTATGCCGTCTGGTATAGCTAAAATTTCGGCAGTCTAATATTCTAAAACCGAAATACTGATATATTTCTTGTTTTTAATTAAAAATTCTGATTAATTTTTTGAATATACAAGTAGGTGTTGAATAATATTTTTTATTCATGCAATTTTGTTTGTAATTACAATTGCTACATATGAACGATATTTTTACGGAGGAAAAAGAACTTTCAGTTGAAATGGAGAATAGATTTAAGCACTTATGGTGTTTGGTGGGGAATACACCTATGTTGGAGTTGCAGTACACCTACAAAGGCAAGCCGGGCAAAATCTACGTAAAGTGTGAAAATTATAACCTGACAGGAAGTATCAAAGATCGTATGGCGTTATTTATTTTGTATAAGGCGTATATGAACTGTCAGATCCAACCTGAAGATACCATTGTAGAAGCGACTAGCGGTAATACCGGTATTGCGTTTTCGGCTATAGGAAAGGCTCTCGGGCATCAGGTAAAAATTATTATGCCTAATTGGTTGAGCAAAGAGCGTATCGATATTATAAAAAGTATGGGTGCGGATATTCAGCTCATCAGCAAAGAGGAGGGCGGCTTTCTGGGAAGTATTAGGTTGAGTGAAGAATTGGCTGCTGCGGGAGGTGTATTTCTTCCTTGTCAATTTGAAAATGAATTTAATGCGGAGGCGCACGAGCTGACTACAGGTAAAGAGATTGCGTTGCAATTAAAAAACAAAGGTCTTACCGCAGATGCTTTTGTAGCAGGTGTAGGTACAGGCGGAACCGTAATGGGTGTAGGAAAGCAATTGAAAAACTATAACCCTTTTGTGAAAATCCATCCTTTAGAACCTCAGGAAAGTCCTACGTTGACCACAGGTTACAAGGTAGGTGCACATCGTATTCAAGGTATTTCGGATGAATTTATCCCTGCTATTGTAAAGCTTGAAGAGTTGGATGAGGTGGTGTGCGCTTCGGATGGTGATTCTATTCTGATGGCTCAAAAATTGGCCAAGCAATTAGGTCTAGCAGTAGGCATATCCTCAGGTGCGAATGTCATCGGAGCAATCAAAATTAAAGAACAATTGGGAGATGATGCGGTTGTGGTCACACTTTTATGTGATGATAACAAGAAATATTTAAGCACGGATTTGGTCAAAGAGGAGCCTATCAAAGAGGGCTACATATCGACAGACCTTGAATTTACGGGATTTCAACCCATAGCGCGATTAGAAAAGCCTTTAATAGGTTAGATATAATGTTTCCAGCCTAATTGAGATTAGGTGGTTTGTTTAGGTAGAATAGATTTAGCCAAGCATCACTTGGCTAATCTATTTCCAATTTATGAAAGTCAACATGATGAAAAATATTCTGCAATATGTATTTGTAATTTTCCTGAGCTTCGGAGCAGGAAATCTTACAGCTCAAGATACATTAATTAATTTTGATGATGTGGAGTTTAGCGACGGTCAGTCGAGCGAAAGCACTGTGGCTGAGGAGGCGGACACGACCGGACTAGTTAATTTTGACGATGTAGTATTTTCCGACGGTGTGGATTCCGCAGCGCAGGATTCAACCGCAAAAGCTGCTGTTGTACCCGCTTCCGATCAAGGTTCTACTCCGGAGGCTTCACTGTGGAAGATTTTTGTCGCCGGTGTGCTGGGTGGTTTTGCAGCATTTTTTATGCCTTGTATCTTCCCTATGGTGCCGCTGACAGTGAGTTTCTTTACCAAAAAAGCAGGTTCACGTTCCAAAGCGATCACTCAAGCGCTGCTGTATGGACTTTCCATTATTGTCATTTACGTGGCTTTGGGTATGCTCATTACTATCGCTTTTGGTCCCGAAGCACTCAACGAACTCTCTACAAACGGTATTTTCAATTTCTTTTTCTTCCTACTTTTGGTGGTCTTCGCGACTTCCTTCTTAGGAGCTTTTGAGATTACCCTGCCGAGTTCTTTTGTCAACAAAATAGATTCCAATTCGGATAAAGGCGGACTCGTAGGCCTATTTTTTATGGCTGCCAGTCTGGCTGTGGTTTCCTTCTCCTGTACTGGGCCGATCATCGGCACTTTGCTGGTGGAAGCTGCCACCCGTGGCGAACGCTTGGGTCCGGCGATCGGGATGCTCGGATTTTCTATGGCGCTGGCCATTCCATTTGTGCTCTTTGCGATGTTCCCCTCCATGTTGAAGTCTCTCCCTAAATCGGGGGGATGGCTCAACAGTGTAAAAGTGGTGCTGGGCTTTCTGGAGCTGGCGCTGGCGCTGAAGTTTCTGTCCAACGTAGACTTAGCCTACAATTGGAACTTCCTAGACAGAGAGGTCTACTTGGCTTTATGGATTGTGATATTCGGCCTGTTGGGACTCTATCTGATTGGCAAGATCAAGTTTTCGCACGACAGTACGCTGGAATACCTTTCGGTGCCGCGCACGATGCTGGCGATACTGGTTTTCACCTTTGTGCTGTATATGGTGCCAGGCATGTGGGGTGCTCCGCTGAAAGCGATATCGGCATTCTTGCCACCTATAGGCACACAGGACTTTGATTTGACATCGGGCGTATCCGCTGGACATAGCGCGCAGTCGGCTGAGGCCTCCTCGCGCAAGCATTATACTTATTTTCACAGCAAAGCCACCATCAAGGGCATGGATCCGTATTATGATTACGAAGAGGCACTGGCGGCTAGCAAAGCACAGAATAAACCGCTGATGCTAGATTTCACGGGCTGGAACTGTGTCAACTGCCGTAAGATGGAGGCGGAAGTATGGAGCGCACCGAAAATCAGAAACCTGATAAACGAGGAATTTATATTGGTAGAGCTGTATGTGGATGACAAGGTGCTGACGCTTCCAGAGAGCGAACATTATATCTCCCCTTCGACGGGAAAGAAAGTCAATACGGTAAGCAAGCGCAATGCGGACCTGCAGATCACACGATTCAACAGCAATTCGCAGCCGTTATATGCTTTATTGGATAGCGATGGCCAGTTATTGGTTCCTACAAGCGGAGCTGTGTATGATATAGACAAATACGAGGCTTTCCTGCGATCGGGACTCGAAAAATTTAAATCTAAATAGATAAAAGAAGTTTCAACAACCTGAACTGTTTATTTTAATTGAAGATGGGGCTGTATCATAAATAAGTGGTACAGTCTTTTTTTATGTTATATTTCCTCTTATTTTTATTGATATAATCATTTGATTTTCATATATTTAAGTATTAAAAATCGATGATTATGTCTCGGAAATTACCTAATTTCAAACCCTACTATCAGCATCAATTGATGGCCTTTCCACCAACCTTTGATGAATTGA
>NZ_SMBZ01000001.1 GCF_004342685.1 Sphingobacterium alimentarium | reverse complement strand
TTAGACTTTGTTAATCCTACATCGGCTATCAAGCCGGGTAGTACCGTGAGATAGTCTCACCAGGATAAATATTAGAAAGGGCTTACATATTGATTATGTAGGCCCTTTCTTTTTAGCATATATTTTTATATTAAACCTGTTGGACTTGACGTTTACTGATAAGGAGACCGACAATAAAACCAATAATGGAAGGCACTAACCAACCTAAATCGACATCTGCAAGAGGCAATTTTTGGTATAAATCAGCATTCCACCAGCCCAACATAATACCTAAACTCATGAATGCAATCAGCGTGGAAGCAATCAAAGCGCCGATATATGGGACTTTACTTTTGATAAATCCACCAAAAATAATGATATAAAGTACTATTGTAATGGCTATTGGATAAACAAATGCCAAAGGTGGATAAGCGAATTGAATGATTTTGTCTACACCTAGAATGGCTAATGTTCCCGAAAATATACAACAGATGGTTACTAATAATTTGTAGCTTAATTTTCCTCCTGTCAATTCGGAAAAGAAAGATCCTACGGCAGATGTCAGTGCGATGGAAGTGGTGAGACAAGCCAATGCAATACATATGCCTATAGGCACCATACCATAATCACCCAATGTACTCTTTGCGATATGAATTAATAGCGCGGAACGACTTATTTCTTTGTCTGCCACGCCTGATGTCGCACCTAAGTAAACTAAGCCACCGTATATGAAAATCAAACATACCGAAGAGATAATCCCAGATGATATAACGACTGTACTTTTTTCCGCTGACTTGTTGTATCCTTTGACTTGTGCAGCTGCAATAATAATACCCGCAAATACCAAGGAAGCCAACATATCGACAGTTTGGTATCCTTCGACAAAACCAAATTTAAAAGATTCTGTGGCAGATAACTCAGTCGTCGCATAATCACCGATAGGATTTAGAATTCCGATTAAGATTAATGCAAAAAGCAAAACTAATAATATGGGGGTAAGGATATTTCCAATGATATCGACAACTTTAGAAGGGGAAATACTCAAGGCCAAGGTCAGACCAAAGAAAAGGACAGAAAACAATATGGGACTGAACGAAGGGAAATTTGGTAGAATACCAATTTCGAATGTAGTAGCCCCTGTTCTAGGAATTGCAATTAAAGGACCTATACAAAGCATAATAATAGTTCCTAAAATCGGTGCCAAGAGTGGGTGAATCCGATTTCCCAAGTCGTAAATGGTATTGCCTGATTTGACTACGGATAAAATTCCCAAGAAGGGTAAAATAATGCCTGTAAGTCCAAAGGCAATAATAGTAATCAACGTATGGGATCCTACTTGTAATCCTATAAATGGTGGTAACAATAAATTCCCCGCCCCAAAAAACATGGCAAATAAGGCGAAGCCAATGGTCAAAATATCCTGTCTTCTCTTCATTAATATATATTTAGAACAATAATTGTGTTAGTTGTTTTGCTTCATGGACATCATGTACGCGCAAAATTTGTACACCTCGGTCCAATAATAACGTGTTCAATGCTGTCGTGGCATTTAATGATTCTTGAGGAGTGATGCCTAACTTTTTGTAAATCATCGATTTTCGAGAGATGCCCCCTAAAATAGGCAATCCATGGTAATGAAGTTCATTTACACGGAATAATAATTCATAATTTTGCTCGATCGTCTTTGCAAAGCCATATCCTGGGTCTAATATAATATCTTTTACGCCAAGACTGCGCAAAGTAGAAATCTTATTTCCCAAATCTACTGCCACATCATGGACTACATCCTCATATGTTGTCAGTTGCTGCATAATTTCGGGAGTGCCACGCATATGCATCAAGACATAAGGGACCTGCAGATCAGCTACTGTACGAAACATATTATCGTCCAACGACCCGCCTGAGATGTCATTAATCATGTGTGCGCCCGCAAGGATAGCCGCTTTTGCGACTTCAGCGCGAAAGGTATCGATAGACAAAGGGATGTGTGGGAAGGTTGTTACTAAATCTTCGATGATTGGAATAGCTCTGTCGATTTCTTCAGCGGCAGAAATAAGTGCTGCTCCTGGTCGCGACGAATAAGCACCCACATCAATAATATCCACGCCTGCTTCGACAAGTTTAGTTGCATGCTCCAGCGCACTGCTGCGTGTGCTATGCTGACCGCCATCAAAAAATGAATCCGGCGTAACGTTGAGAATACCCATAATTAAGGGCGTCTCGAAGGTTATTAGTGAACCGTTTAGATTAATAGATTGACAAGGATAGGGTTTAAGCTTGTTCATAAGTGTAAAAATAGAAAAAAGGCTGTAATATTCACTACAGCCTTTCCTCAATATGGTACAAATTACTATTTTACCACCAAAACACCATCAGCAACGATGTTTATATCTGTTTTTGGTTGTGTTATTTTAGCAATTTCTTCTGCGCTTTTTCCAGCATCTTCTGCATTATGCTGTAACTGTTTTACGGAAAGTTCTTTGATTTTAGCTGTTCCTTCTAATACTACTTTTTTGCCCACTAGGTCTGCAGGAACAAAATATCCGTAATCTTTAAAACGAACCATAATAGGGTCTTCTTCACCTTCACGTTTCAGTGTTAAGAAACATCCTTTTTTCTTACATACACCTATTACTTCGCCTTCTATTTTACCTTTATATTCTTTTTTGGATTTTAAAGTATTTTGTAATTTTTCGACCGAAATGGCTTTTTTACCATCGATAGCTTTGCCATATTGCACGCCAACTTTAGCTGGTTTTATATTCTCCTGTGCTAAAGTTACAGTTACCATTGCGATCAAGATCGCACATAGACTAAGAATTTTTTTCATGTTATTACTTTTTTATTTACGTATAAAATCAAATTTTCCTGATGGATCCAACTTCATAATGATAGAAGGTTTGCCTTTAGCAGGATTTTGTTGATCAAATTTAACAATATAATCTACACCATTTTTTATTTCCTCGGAAATTTCGTCAAAGTTTGTCGCTGTCGGCTGACCACTGATATTTGCCGAAGTAGAAATAATAGGTTTTCTAAATCGCTGTAGTAATTGTTGGCAAAACGGGTGGTTGACAACACGGATTCCTATGCTGCCATCTTCTGCTATCGCATTGGGTGCTAGATTTTTTGCATCCGAATAGATGATAGTCAATGGTCGATCCGTAGCTTCGATCAGTTCGTATGCTACTTCTGGAATTTCCCGTACATAGCTCGCCAATTGATTGTCATTGTGCAATAGGACCAGCATGGTTTTATTTTTATCCCTTCCCTTGAGCGCAAAAACCTTTTCTACCGCTTCTGCATTGGTCGCATCACAGCCTATTCCCCAGATCGTATCGGTAGGATAGAGGATAAGGCCTCCATTTTTCAAGATCTCTAAGGCTTGATTGATATCCTCTCGGTCAATAAATGTCTGTGCCATTCTGAGTATCAATTATACAGCGACATTATGCTCGCGCAAAGCGTCATTTAATGAGGTTTTTTTGTCTGTGGATTCTTTACGTTGACCAATAATCAAAGCACAAGGAACTTGATATTCTCCTGCAGGGAATTTTTTGGTATACGATCCAGGAATTACCACCGAACGAGCAGGGACGTATCCTTTGTATTCGATAGGTTCGGGGCCCGACACATCGATGATTTTTGTTGAGGCTGTCAATACCACATTGGCACCTAATACCGCTTCTGACTCTACGCGAACACCTTCTACTACGATAGCACGTGAGCCAACGAAAACATTATCTTCGATAATTACTGGAGATGCTTGAACCGGTTCCAATACACCACCGATGCCTACACCACCTGACAAGTGTACATTTTTGCCAATCTGTGCACATGAACCTACTGTCGCCCAAGTGTCGACCATCGTACCTTCATCTACAAAAGCACCAATATTCACATATGAAGGCATCATTATCACGCCTTTGGCAAGATAAGCGCCATAGCGTGCAGAAGCACCAGGTACCACGCGTACACCCAATTCTTTATAATTCGTTTTTAACTTCATCTTATCGTGATATACGAAAGGTGCATTTTCAATCACTTTCATGTCACGAATAGGGAAATATAAAATCACTGCTTTTTTGATCCAGTCATTGACATGCCAACGGTTACCAAGAGGTTCGGCTACACGCAACTCACCATTATCTAATTTCATAATGATGGTTTGTACAGCTTCAAAATATTCTTTATTTCCTAATAATTGTCTGTCTTCCCAAGCTTCTTCGATTAATTTTTGAAGTTTTTGTATTTCCATTTTATCTTATTATAAACCACTAAATATTAACACAAATATGCTCATTTTTATCCAAATGAATATAGGTTAATGTTCATTATTTTGGAGAGAATATGGTAAATTTGAATTATGGCAAAGGAATTGGAAAAATTACGTATCGATAAATATTTGTGGGCTATCCGAGTTTTCAAAACACGCAGTCTGGCGACAGAAGCGTGCAAAGCCGGGCGTGTCAAATTGAACGGACAGAATATAAAACCTTCTTATGTGGTGAAAGTCGGGGAAACTTATTCAGTTCAAAAAGGTATTGAACGTAAGTTGATTCATGTGAGTGCGCTGCTTGAGCGTAGGGTAGATGCCAAAACAGCTGTACAACATTATGAAGACCATACACCTGTAGAAGAAACCTACGGATTCAAATCTGTATTCCATGCGCCAATACTTAAACGCGATCGTGGTGCAGGTCGGCCTACCAAGCGTGATCGTCGCGAGATCGATGACCTGCAAAGTAGTGAATGGTGGGAAAAAGAAGATTAGCCTACCTTCTGCAGTACCCAATCGATGTATTTATCTTTCTGCTGTAAATTGTTCAGGATGGAATCTGCCGTACCTAAATCTTGAGCCTTTGCTTTGTGTTCTTCTAAAATAGTTTTTGCTTGGCTGCTATCGCCCTTTAAAAAATGCAATTGACCAATCTCCAGTATGATCATACTTTTATTAGCGTCACTGGTACTTGTCAATCTTTCCTCAAATTTCTTGAGACCTTCGCTGTAGGCTTGCTTTGCCTCATCGGGCTTGTTGGTTTTGTCTAGTAGCATTCCTTTGATGGTAAATGCTTCGGCATACGGTTGAATTTTTATTAAATCGTCAATGGCCAAAATAGCTTTGTCGTATTGTTTTAGCGAAATAAGTGCGTTAGCTTTATTTTGATGTGCAAGCGCATATTGAGGATTTTTGTCTGTAGCCAAACTAAAATATATGAGCGCACTGTCCTTTAGGTTTTGTTGAAAGAATTGAGTGCCTTTGTTATTTATTTCTATAGCTTCTTTCTTGTAATTGGGTTGGTTACAACCTTGAAATACAAGCAATAATAACGAAAAGAGGTATATAGATTTTAACTTCATTTGGGCTCAGTATTTTATTAAATGTATAAAAAAAAGGCAGAATATACATATTCTACCTTTTTAATATTTTAGTAATTACTAATTATCTGTTTTTAAGATCCACATACTCACGGTCTGTCTCGCCAATATAAACTTGTCTTGGACGACCGATAGGCTCTTTATTGTCACGCATTTCTTTCCATTGACCGATCCATCCTGGTAGACGGCCTAAAGCAAATAATACAGTGAACATTTCGGAATTGAATCCTAATGCACGGTATATAATACCCGAATAGAAGTCAACATTTGGATATAATTTTCTGTCGATGAAGTATTGATCTTCTAAGGCCGCTTTTTCAAGACCTTTAGCGATATCCAATACTGGATCTTTAACACCTAATTTTTCCAACACTTCGTCCGCTGCTTTTTTAATGATTTTAGCACGAGGGTCGAAGTTTTTGTACACGCGGTGACCGAAGCCCATTAGACGGAAAGGATCGTTTTTGTCTTTCGCTTTGTCCAAATATTTTTGCACATCCCCGCCATCGTTTTTGATGTCTTCGAGCATCTCGATTACTGCTTGATTAGCACCACCGTGTAAAGGTCCCCACAAAGCATTGATACCTGCAGAGATCGATGCGTATAGATTGGCATTGGATGAACCTACGATACGTACAGTCGATGTCGAACAGTTTTGCTCGTGATCAGCGTGAAGAATTAACAATACACGCATTGCGTCTAATACCGCATCATCAAAGATTTTGTCACAGTTCACCTCACCGAAAATCATATTCATGAAGTTGTCAATATATCCTAAATCTTTTTTCGGATATACTACCGGGTGACCTAATGATTTCTTTTGAATCCAAGATACGATAGTTGGCATTTTACCAATCAAATTGACGATAGTTTGGTATTCTTCCTCTTCCGTTTGGTTGGGATTCAAAGACTCAGGGTAGAATGCTGATAATGCACCTACTAAGCATGAAAGTTGTCCCATTGGATGCGATTTCGAAGGGAAACCAGCGAAGAAATTTTTCATGTCTTCGTGCACCAACATTTGAGCTTTAATATCTGATCTAAATTTTTCTAATACAGCTTGAGTAGGCAATTCACCATAGATTAGCAAATAGGCTACTTCCAAGAATGTGGATTTCTCAGCTAATTCTTCGATTTTGTATCCACGATATTTTAGTACCCCTTTTTCACCATCCAAAAAAGTAATAGCACTCTTTGTTGCTCCGGTATTTTTGAATCCTGGGTCTAATGTAATATATCCTGATTGGTCTCTTAATTTTGAAATATCAATAGCACTCTCGTTTTCTGTTCCCGTAATTACAGACAACTCAAACGTCTTGCCATTTAAAGTAATAGATGCTGTTTCCGACATAATCAATTTTCTTGTGTTGTCACAAATTTAAAAAAATGTGTGAGATTATACCATGAGTATACGTGAATTATTGACATTTATGAGTCATAAAAGTGATACATAATTTTTGATAAACGCTTGATTATCTATTTCCGTCAAAAAATGTTAAATATTTACGTAAAATTTGTAGTATTACGAAAAAATCGTAGATTAGTATTTGATATATTAACATACCATGATGAATCTAGAAAAATTAACGATACAAGAAGAAGAAGCGATGTTGTCTATTTGGCATTTGAAGGGCGGTTTTGTAAAAGAAATCTTGGATAATATGAAGCCTGAAGAACAAGTGCCTTATACCACTTTGGCTTCTACGATAAAGAATCTCGAACGGAAAGGATATGTGAAAGCCGTGAAATATGCGAATGCGAAGCGATATGAGCCAATTATTACTTTAGAGCAGTATCGCGCCACTTTTATGAATTCCTTTGTAGGTGATTACTTCAAAAATTCGTACAAAGAGATGGTTTCATTCTTTATTAAGGAAGAAAAACTGAGTGAAAGCGAACTCAAAGAACTGTTGGATATGATTAAGCATACAAAATCCTAGAAGTATGGAAAATTTACTAACCTATATCCTTCAAGTCAACCTATTATTATCGCTCCTATTTATTGGTTATGCCTTTCTGCTGAAAGGAATGACTTTCTATACCCTCAATAGAATTTATTTTTTATTGGGAAGTCTTTATGCCTTTGTTTATCCGTTTGTTGACGTTAAAACATGGTTTGCCAAACGAGAAATCGTAGAAGCTGTGTATCTTCCACAATTTTTTCCAGCGGACATGTTGCTAGGATCGGAGAGCCCTCAAGCTTTGACGCTAATCGATATATGTATCGGGGCAATAGGACTTGTTAGTATGATTTTTATTTTTAAGTTTATCGTGCAGCTATTCAGTCTATTACGGATTCATAGCCATTCAAAGGATGCTATTTGGAATTCATTCACTTTCCGTAATGTGCTATTTCCGGTAGTGCCGTTTTCATTTTTTGACAAGATATATTTACATAAAGAGCAACATCAGGACGCTGAGTTGCAAGACATTTTCGCGCACGAGACTATCCACGTGAGAGGCCATCACACGATAGACATCTTGCTGTTCGAAATAATATTGATGGTTTGTTGGTACAATCCCTTCGTATGGCTAATGCGCAAAGCTGTACGTCAAAATTTAGAATTCCTGACCGATCAACAGGTGCTAGATAAAGGTATGGACAGACAGACCTATCAATATTCGTTGCTACATGTCACCCAGCAAGGAGCTGCGTTGGACATTGGTAATCAATTTAATTTTAAAACTTTAAAAAAGCGCATTATGATGATGAACAAAAAACGCTCATCCAAACTGGAGTTGAGCAAATATGCTTTCTTATTGCCTGTACTTTTGATCGCAGGAATGTCCTTTACGGTAAGTAAAGCGGAGTCGGGCATCGAAAGTATAGTGGAAATCGCAAAAGATACTCCTTTGGATGTTCCTTTGATACTTAAATCTGATCCAACAAAAGATGAAATTTTACCAATCAAAAAGACATTATTTCATGATAGAGATGGTCATTCCATTAATGATTCAGTAGGATATGTTTTAGATGATAAATTAGTATCTATAGAAGAATTGAAAAGTCTACAAGCAAGGGATATAGAAACTATTATTATAAATACTAATAATGAGCTAACAGAAAAGTTTGGTAAAAAATCGCTTGTGAATATTAAAACAAAGAAGTATGCAGGTACTTTAGGTACACCAAGTCAATTTACAGAGTTTATTATAAAAGAACAGGACGGTTTGATTGTAAAGGGAGGGGCAATTAAATCCCAGACCAGAAACAATGAAAAACAACGTATAGTTGAAATTTCTGGTCTGTCATTTCATACATATTCTCCAAGTCAAAAAGACACCACTAAACAAATAACAATAAATAGTGATCAGATAAGACGAGTAAAAAGCCGAAATGAAATTGATCCTAACAAAAACTTCGTGTATATCTATGATCACAACGTGATAAGCAAAGAGAAATTCTATAAGATTCCAGAAAAGGAATTGAATTCTATTTCTGTAGGATTAGGTCAGAGTATTCTTCAAGGAAGGTATAGCGATCAGATTTCTAATCGTAATGATTATGATGGTTTTGTGTCAGCTAGTTCTTCCGCCGAATTGGCCAGACTTGAGCAAGAGAGAAAGAAGGCGCTGATAATTGTGGATGGCAAGGAAGCTCCAGCTGAGTATGATATAAATGCTTTATCTCCCGATAATATTGAATCAATCTCTGTATTAAAGAATGAAAATGCGACTTTGTTATACGGTGATAAGGGGAAAGACGGTGTGATAGTAATCAAAACTAAAAAGGGAAATACCTCTTCTGCTAATAGTGAAGTAAAGGATTCAGGCTCGTTTTTCAGAGTTGATGATAACGATTCTGATACTAAATCTAGGAGATTAAAAATAGGAGATAGCGCTTCCTTAAATAAGAATTTGATGATTACATCACCTAATAATTCAATGATAATTGTTAGAGGAAAGGCAGTAAGTACAGATAAGAAACCTTTAATAATTGTTGATGGTGTTAAGAAAGATTTAAATTTTGACATCCATTCCTTGGACCAAGATAATATAGCATCTATTTCAGTGCTAAAGAATCAAAGTACAAATGGTATATATGGCGATAAAGGGAAGAATGGAGTTCTTAACATTACTGCAAAAGATAATCCCAGCAAAGAAATCGTAATTAGAGGATACACTACAAAAAGTGATAAAAAAGATGCGAATAATACAAAAACAAATAGTTCGCTCAAAGAAGTGGTGGTAAAAGGCTACAGCGTTAATAGCGCCAAAAAGGATTCTATCAAATAGTTTCAAACAGCTTAAAGCAAGGCGTGATTTGTAAATTACCCTTCTTTCAAATCAAAAAGCGCCCAAATATTGAGCGCTTTTTGATTTAATTATAGTGGTGAATCCTATTTATAAGCGAATACTTCACCTAGATCTTCGTTATTTGTGAAAGTACATCCCAAATCAGTCAATTCGCCAGTACCAATGTTGATAACCATACCATGAATAGCTAGATCATCACGATCTTTCCATGCATTTTGCACGATAGAGGTTGTGCAAAGGTTGAAAACTTGTTCCTTTACGTTCAATTCAATTAGACGATTTACTTTATCTTCATGGTTTTCGATAGCATCGATTTCTGCTGCATGCAAACGATATACATCTTTAATATGGCACAACCAGTTGTCAATAACACCGAACTGCTGACGGCTCAATGATGCTGCTACACCACCACAACCGTAGTGACCGGCGATGATTACGTGTTTTACTTTTAATACATTCACCGCGTAGTCTAATACAGATAGCATGCTCATATCCGAGTGAATGACCATATTAGCAATATTTCGGTGTACAAAAACTTCTCCTGGTTTTTTACCTGTGATTTCATTCGCTGGTACTCTACTGTCAGCACAACCAATCCACAATACTTCAGGACTTTGTCCTTTTGCTAATTGTTGAAATCTTCCAGACTCGTCCTTTTTAACGAAATCAACCCACTCTCTGTTACCTTGTAATATTTTCTCGAAACCTAATTCTAATTCCTTGTTACCCATTGATATATAATTTTATATAGCGTCTCCATCTAAGAGACCAAGTTAAAGCTTTTGTATTTAATTTTTTAAAAATTTAAACTATCTTTTGCAGTTTGTTTTTCGAACGAACGGACTTTCGTTTGTAGGTGACCTCTTGCATTTCTATGTCTAAACCTTTGCTCATTGCATTTTGTTCGAAATCTTTTAAAACTTCGAGCACGTCCTTGTCTATAAATTTGCTGTTCTCACCATTGATCACCACCTTTTCTACCGATCGAGGAAGGCTGTATAGCTTTTGCTGAATGGGTACTTTATTCAAGAATGACACCTCTTCAGCAAGTGTAAGTACCGCTGTTTGCTCTTCCGTAATCTCAAATTTGTACGCGTTTTGCATATTGGCGCGTAAGATATAGCATGTAGCGACTACGATACCGATACCCACACCCATTAACAAATCCGTGAACACAATCGCTACCACAGTGATCGTAAAAGGAATGAATTGATCTAATCCTTTTCTGAACATTTGTTGGAATAACGCCGGTTTAGCTAATTTATATCCTGTGTGCAAAAGAATTGCTGCCAAACATGCTAATGGTATTAAATTGATGATGCTAGGGATAGCTAATAAGGCGATAAGTAACCATACACCATGCAATATAGCTGATTGACGTGTACGACCGCCCGCATTGACATTGGCCGAAGAGCGCACGATAACTGATGTCATCGGTAGACCGCCCAAGAAACCTGATGTCATATTACCAACACCTTGTGCAACTAGCTCACGATTGGTAGGCGAATTTCTTTTAAAGGGATCCAATTTGTCTACCGCTTCCAAACTTAATAAGGTTTCTAAACTTGCAATAATAGCAAGCGTGAATGCAACAATCCACACTTCTTTGTTAAGAATTTCTCCGAAATTTGGGAATACAAATAGACCTTGGAATTCAGCTAAACTGGATACTGTAGGGATAGATACGAAATGTGTCGGAAATAAGGCGAAGCTTGTTCCTTGAAAAATATAGCCAAATCCTACACCAATCAAAACGACTACCAATGGGGCAGGCATCTTGTTCAGGTATTTGATGGACGGCCAATATATCAGAACCAATAGGGACAGCAGACAGATAATCGTTGCTCCCCAATTGATGCTTGAGAACACCGTGTTGGCAAAGGCAGAGATACCGCCGCCATTTTCCACGTCGAAGGCATTGCTTTCAGTCATACCAAAGGCTAAAGGCAATTGCTTTAGAATAATAGTGATACCAATCGCCGCAAGCATACCTAGAATGACAGATGATGGAAAATAATTTCCGATCATACCTGCTTTTACTATACCTAAGACCAGTTGAATTACGCCTGATAATACGACCGCTAATAAGAATGTTTCATAAGCGCCTAATTTAGTAATGGCTCCAAAAACAATCACTGTCAATCCTGCCGCAGGACCACTCACACTTAGTGAAGAGCCTGAGATAGCACCTACGACTATACCACCAATTACCCCTGTCAATACACCAGCAAATAGTGGGGCTCCAGATGCCATCGCGATACCCAAACATAAAGGTAAAGCAACCAGGAACACAACTATAGATGCTGGAAAGTCATATTTTAAGTCTCTTTTCGAAAGTTTAAGAAAAGCAGACGTACGAGTTCCTAACATAATATTTAGAAATGTTAAAGTTTATCAATAAAAATTAAATAAGGATCATCACGATAGTGCATACAATTGCCAACGCAACTGCACAACATTGTTTATACCCTAAAACGAAATAAAGATAAATTAACAGTTAGGAGGCGGGGTAGGTACTTTGGGGTGAAAGCTACAGATGGATTTTTCGTTTCTCAAATAATTTCTTTGCTTACCGCTGTTTTCTACAGTCGGATAGAAACTCAAATCGATAGCTTCTGGTTTGAATATTTTGATACCATGTTCGTGTAAATCTTCGTTGTTGGTTGTTGTGTTTTTAGCAGCGGTTTCAATCTCCAACTGCATAACGACCTGAAGCACTGTTCCTTTGTCAAGGATGTCGACAAACATAGGGGTAGTGGCAATGAGCATCTTTGTGAAAAACACAAAGAAACATAGCTTAGCTGCTAATATCCTTTTGGCTTTATCAAACATAGAGTATCTGCTCATCATAGTGTCAAAAATACATATCTTAAAGTAAAAACCAAATTAAAAGGAAATTAAGTTGCGAAAAAATGACAAAAACAAGATTAAATTTTAAATAAAATCTTTTTTTGCAATTAAATTTTTGCACTTTCGACGGAGTTATTTGAAATAAGGATTTTTGTATCTTTACTTCTTACGAGTCAAAAAATTATATAACTATGGTACAAGACTTCATCCAAAAAGTCACTACTTCGTACAGTCCAAAGGGGGAGTATATCCAACTGGGTTCGGGAATATTAAATGGTGAAGTCGTTACAGACGCAAAAGTCAATCTCGCTCTGAAGATGATGAATCGCCACGGCCTGATTGCGGGCGCAACCGGTACTGGTAAAACCCGTACACTGCAGCTTATCGCCGAGCAGCTCTCGGATAAGGGCGTACCGGTGTTTATGCTCGATGTGAAAGGAGATTTGTCTGGATTAGCCGAGGAAGGAAAAACCAATGATGCATTGATCGAACGTGGTAATGCGGTAGGTATTCCGTTTGTTCCAGCGAGTTTCCCGGTCGAAATCTTTTCGTTGACAGGCAAGTTAGGGTCATCGATGCGGTTGACGGTAGAAGATTTCGGGCCGATTATGTTAGCCAGAATCTTAGACCTCAATGATACACAGACGGGCGTATTGAGTGTGATTTTCAAATACAGCCAAGATAATAATCTCCCGATAGTAGATTTTGCCGATCTGAAAAGGTTATTATCCTACCTGTCGGATGGTGCGGGAGCGGAGGAAATTAAAGATGATTATGGAAAGATAAGTACTGCCAGCTCGGGTGCTATATTGCGTAAGATCGTCGCATTAGAGCAGCAAGGTGTTTCGGATATATTCGGAGAAAAAGAATTTGATATACAAGACTTATTTGGTCGTGTAGATGGTAAAGGGGTGATTACGCTATTGAATATTTCGGATATTCAAGACCAGACTTTATTATATTCTACTTTTTTGTTGAGTTTGTTGTCTCAGCTTTTCAAGAAACTTCCGGAAGTGGGGGATCTCGACAAACCAAAATTGGTGTTTTTCCTAGACGAAGCGCATTTGCTATTTAATGGTGCTTCAAAAGCATTCTTAACTCAAATCGAGCAAATTATTCGATTAATACGTTCCAAAGGCGTGGGTGTATTTTTCTGTACGCAGGCTGCCACGGATGTTTCCGAAAGTGTGCTCAGTCAATTGGGGAATCGCGTACAGCATGCGCTGAGAGCTTTCACTCCGAATGATGCTGAAAATCTACGGAAAACGGTCAAGACGTATCCTACATCTCAATTTTATGAGATTGACAAAGTTCTTACTTCTCTGGGGACGGGGCAGGCTTTAATCACGGTGTTGAATGACAAGGGTATTCCGACGGAGGTGGTGGCCACGCATTTGGTGCCTGCTCGCGCAATCATGGGACCGTGCAATCCAGCATTGTATGAACAGGTGGTGCGCTCTTCGGACTTTTATGGTAAATATCAGGAACGTGTAGGGCGACGTACAGCCTCGGAGATTCTCGAAGAAAAGGAGGCGCATGACAAGCAAATGGCGGCCAAAGAAAAAGAGCTGGCTGAAGCGCAAAAGCAATCGCAACGGACGCGCAGTAGTAGTTCGCGTCGGCAGACACCACTGGAAGCGGCTCAAACTCAAGCTAGTCGAACGTTAGCGCGAGAAGGCGTCAAGCTGTTGGGCAAGTTGGCAACGGGAATATTAAATGCATTCTTTAAAAAGAAATAGTATATTTGCCAAAAATAAAATTATTTACTTTCAATATGGGAAAACCTACTTTATTAGTGCTTGCTGCGGGAATGGCTAGTCGATATGGATCTTTGAAACAAGTGGACGGTTTCGGTCCTCATGGTGAGACGATTATAGATTATTCTATTTATGATGCTATACAGGCAGGCTTTGGAAAAGTGGTATTTATAATTCGTGAAGAGTTTGAAGAAGTAATGCGTTCCAAATTTGAGGAGAAATTGGCCGGCAAGATTGAAGTTGATTTTGCTTTTCAAGATTTTGACTTATCCAAATTTGGTGTAGACCGCGTAATAGAACGTACGAAGCCTTGGGGTACTGCACATGCGGTAATGAGTGCAAAAGATAAAATTGATGGTCCCTTTTGCGTGATTAATGCGGATGATTTTTATGGTACGGATGCTTTCGAAAAGATGGCAAAATTCCTTACCGAGGAGGTCTCCGATACACACATGTCATTGATGGGTTTTGAAGTCGGCAATACCATGTCCGATTATGGCTACGTATCACGCGGCGTATGTGAAGTAAGCCCTGCTGGTAATATGGAGTCTGTAAACGAACGTACAAATATATACTATACAGGAGAAGGTGATGATCGCAAAATCGTGTACAAAGAAGACGATGTAGAACATGACTTGGATCCACAAACGCGTGTTTCGATGAATTTTTGGGGTTTTTCGCCAAAGGTTTTTCAAGTATGTTTAGATTTATTCCCAGCTTTTGTTGAAGAGAATGCAGACAATCCAAAAGCGGAGTTCTTTATTCCTTCTATACCAGATTATATGGTGAAAAATAATATGGCTGATTTTAAAGTAATTCCTACCTCTTCCAAATGGTTTGGTGTTACCTATCCAGAAGACAAGACAATCGTTCAGGAAAGTATCTCCGCGCTTGTTGCTCAAGGAACTTATCCAGAAAAACTTTTCTAAGCGGGAATTATTTTTCTACAAAATATAAAGTGCAAGACTTATCTTGCACTTTTTTTATGACTTAAATTATGAAATTCCTAAAAATGTTGCTGTATATCTTAGGTATATTCTTTCTAATTGTTGTCGTCTACTTTGGGGCCGATGCGGTGCTATCACGTATTCCAGCTGACTCAACGAATTCTTCCGAAGGAGGAGCAACCTATAGCATATATCTACTGTCTAATGATGTTCATACAGACATTGTTTTTCCGACTACATCAAGCCTGATGGATTGGCGCAGTGTTTTTCCTCCAGAAAATACCCTAGGTAAAAATTCTGACTATGATTGGATAGCCGTAGGCTGGGGAGATAAAGGATTCTATCTGAATACTCCGGAATGGAAAGATCTGTCTTTCAAAACGGCCTTTGTGGCCGCTGTAGGGATAGGCGAGACGGCATTGCATGTGACTTATCATCCACAAATGATAGAAGATAACCTATGTTATAAAGTAGAAGTGACAGAAGAACAATACCGTATACTAATACAGCATGTGTTAGAAAGTCTGGAAACTGTAGACGATAAGAAGTCAATTCTAATCAAGACAACAGCACAGTATGGAGATTCAGACGCTTTCTATGAGGCAATGGGTTCGTATAGTATGTTCTATTCCTGCAATACATGGACTAATGAAGCACTAAAAAAAGCGAAGCTTCCATCAGGAATCTGGACTGTTTTTGATAAGGGTATTTTGAGACATTATGGATATAGAAAACAGTAATTTGTAACAATAGTTTTATCTTAAATTCACTGAAAACAAGAAAGTTATATTTTATATTTGTTAGGTAAATCTAGCGTTATGGACTTTTATAGAACTTTTGGAAGAATAGCCCGGTTTGGATTGGCGGTAGCCTTATTCTTTACGGCCATTCATTATGTGGAGGATACCATGTTAGACATTAAGATCGTAGAGATAGCGAAGGAAATAAAAGGAGAAATTTCACTACAGTTAGACGATATGGATGTTAAATTGGCATTCCATTCTAATAAATTAATATTGTCTATAGAAGCTTAGTGTTATCCATTTTCTCTGTTCAAGTTTAGTTTATATTCTGAATACTAATAATTTTTATTCCTACAAAGCAATCATCCATACAGCCGTCTGGGACATAACCGGCAGTTGAAATCAAACCATTGTTTTTTGCTTCAAAATAAATTTGTGAATTTGGACGCTTAGTTATCCAATCATTTTTAGCTTTATCATAAATCTGCTCTAGGGTCATCAGTTGCTCTGCATTTCCATTATTACCGAGATCTTCTTTATTCTCTACCCATTGCAATTTGTCAATAATTTCGTTGCCAAATGAAGAAGATATTTCATTTTCTGTATAGCCTATTTCTTTGAGTGCTTCTATTGCCAATTGTTTTGTCCAGCCGTTTTCAGGAATTGCTTTGCTTCCTATTCTAACGTATTTAAAATCTCTTTTGGAAACTTGATTGTTTTCGATGGTAATGGTTGTATGGGTTGTTGTACCAATCCACGATGTGGTTTTTGCGGTGTATGAATAGCTTTTGTTATTCTGTTTGTATTGGAGCCAGGCTTTATAGCTTTTATCAAATTCATTTTGATATTCTAATTCATCTTTACTACAACCAAATAGTATTACCGTAAGGAAAAGAAAATATAAAATTCTATGCATAGCTGTAGGGTTATGGATATATAACGAAAGGAAAAGTTAGCATGCTACAAATAAAAAATCCCCTAAGAAAATTTCTTAGGGGATTCTTATTTATAGAGAAGTTACTTATTTAACTTCTTCAAATTCTACGTCTTGTACGTCATCACCACCTTGGCTACCGCCTTGTTGAGATTGACCAGCGTCACCTTGTGGTTGTGCACCACCTTGTTGTGAAGCTGCATACATCTCTTCAGATGCTGCTGTCCAAGCGTTGTTTAATTCAGCAGAAGCTGTATCGATATCAGCGAAATTGCGTGCTGCGTAAGCTGCTTTCAATTTCTCAAGACCAGCTTCGATAGGTGCTTTTTTATCCGCTGAGATTTTGTCACCGTATTCTTTCAATTGTTTTTCTGTTGAGAATACTAATGCATCTGCAGCATTGATTTTATCTGCTTCTTCTTTTAATTTTTTATCCGCTTCCGCATTTGCTTCTGCTTCTTGTTTCATTTTTTGGATTTCTTCGTCCGAAAGACCTGAAGAAGCTTCGATACGGATATTTTGTTCTTTACCAGTCGCTTTATCCTTCGCTGATACTTTGATGATACCGTTCGCGTCGATGTCAAAAATTACTTCGATCTGAGGAATACCACGAGGAGCAGGAGGAATGTCCGCCAATTGGAAACGACCTAATGTACGGTTTTGCGCAGCCATAGGGCGTTCACCTTGTAATACGTGGATTTCCACTGAAGGTTGGTTATCTGATGCTGTAGAGAATACTTCTGATTTCTTAGCAGGAATCGTTGTATTCGCTTCGATCAATTTAGTCATCACACCACCCATAGTTTCGATACCTAATGAAAGTGGAGTCACGTCTAATAATAATACATCTTTCACCTCACCAGTCAATACACCGCCTTGGATAGCAGCACCTAAAGCTACTACTTCGTCAGGGTTAACACCTTTTGAAGGCTCTTTTCCGAAGAATTCTTTTACTGCATCTACGATCGCAGGGATACGTGTAGAACCACCTACTAAGATGATTTCGTCGATATCCGAAGTGCTGTAACCAGCGTTTTTCAATGCTGTACGACAAGGATCGATTGTACGTTTTACTAAATCAGCTACTAAGGTCTCGAATTTAGCACGAGATAATGTACGTACTAAGTGTTTAGGACCAGTCGCGTCAGCCGTGATATATGGTAAGTTGATTTCTGTTGAAGTTGTGCTTGAAAGTTCGATTTTTGCTTTTTCAGCAGCTTCTTTCAAACGTTGCAACGCCATAGCGTCTTTTTTCAAATCAAAACCGTTGTTTTCAGCTTTGAACTCGTCGTTCAACCAGTTGATGATTGCATTATCAAAGTCATCACCACCTAAGTGTGTGTCACCATCCGTAGATTTAACTTCAAATACACCGTCACCTAATTCAAGAACAGAAACGTCATGTGTACCACCACCACAGTCGAACACAACGATTTTCATGTCTTTGTTTGCTTTGTCAAGACCGTAAGCCAATGCAGCAGCAGTAGGCTCATTGATAATACGTTCTACTTTAAGACCCGCGATTTCACCAGCTTCTTTAGTAGCTTGACGTTGAGCATCATTGAAATATGCAGGTACTGTGATTACGGCACGTGTTACTTCTTGACCTAAATAATCTTCAGCTGTTTTCTTCATTTTTTGAAGTATCATTGCTGAGATTTCTTGAGGTGTATATTTGCGGTCATCAATTTCCACACGTGGCGTATTGTTGTCACCTTTTACTACCGTGTACGGTACATGAGAGATTTCTTTTTGTGCTTCGTCAAAAGAAGTACCCATGAAACGTTTGATCGAATAAATCGTTTTGTGTGGGTTTGTAATAGCTTGACGTTTTGCAGGATCACCTACTTTACGCTCACCACCCTCTACAAATGCTACAATTGAAGGTGTAGTACGTTTACCTTCGTTGTTCGGGATTACTACTGGCTCGTTACCCTCCATTACAGCAACACATGAGTTCGTAGTTCCTAAGTCGATTCCTATTATTTTAGACATATTATGAATATTGTTTTTTACTTAATACTAAAAATTTGATAATTATATAACAAGCCGTGTGCCAAGTGCTGATTTGCTTAGAATTTTTAAAAAAAATACCTAAAATGTCTTGATACTGCCATATTAGTGTGACAAATTGTCGTCTTTTAGTAAATTAATTGTTCCAAGACCTGCCTACGCGCTGTACCACTGTCACGTCCTCGCTGATACATTCTGCCAATATTCTTCACAAATTCATCCATGGTGATGGGAGTAGCTTTTTTATCTTTCCAATCCATAGGAATCGTATCGTTCGTGTAGTCCACTTTTGTTGCCCAATATTGAATATGCATTTCAGGTATGGCTAATCCTAATATCATCCCGGGAAGGCCGCTCGTCAATGCCGGTCCCGCAGAGACAGGAATCTGGTCGGTATAAAAGGCAACGATGTACAAGGAGTCAGGAGTGGCGCCATTGACACGTCGACATTCAAATCCCGCAATATCTCGGTACTCGTCCGTAAACCGCCAAGTAATGTTGTTTAAACTGTCTGTAATGGTGTATTTCTGGTCGATTTCAAGCTGCAGGTTGCTGATATTCTTTTTGAGATCTTGGTACATAATTTTGGAATTGGAGCCCATGCCTCCCCTGGCGACAACCATTCCGCCACCGGAATTACCTCGAACGGATATATTGCCCTGTCCACCGGTGATGCGAATATTGCCTCCACCAGCGCCTCGATTTCCTCGACCTGTGCTCGTGGCGTTTTCAGCAGTAACTTCGGGAAGGAGTAGGGTGCTGCTTTCATCAAAATGCAATACCAGCTTTTGCGTAGAGGACTCTGGCATATTGTCAAGGTTGCCCGTGCCGAAACGCATGCTCCGAGAAGGATCCATTTGTTGGGTCATACTCCGTATTCTGGCTTTAGTGAAAGTGATTTTATCGAAGGCAATCTTTCCCCTCGTGCCAAAATAAGCATATTGTGCATGCACACCAGTGATGCAGAGTAGTGTTAATAGGGTTGTGATAAACTTAATCATTCTTTTTCTTGCCTAAATTTTTATTAAAATCCCATTTCAATCCAAATAATACATAACGTGTCAGCATCAATTGTGTAGATTCGGAAAAATCATTTTCCGAAACATTTCTATTTGTCGTATTGTAGGACTTGAAAATATCAAAAGCTTTGACGCTCGCGACCAAGCTCTCACTCTTCAATAGCTTTTTGCTAAATTCGAGGTTGGTGTAGAATTGATGTATACTTTGCTTATAGAAGGCAGTAGGACCTTCGATATTGTAGAAAATCTGTGCTGAAATATTAAACTGTTTGGGTAGGAAATACTTGATGAACGAAGAGCCTCCCGTATTTAAATTGGTGTAATTTAGATTCTCTTGCAGACTATTACGTTGATTATTGACCGTTAATCTCCAATTAAAATCATAGTCAAGGCCTTTGGAGTCTTGCTCATTGAAACTAAAACCTGTGAATACACTGGTGTTCTGTGTGTTATTTAATTCGTATTGCCATAGATTGATGTCTGTGCCATCTTCTGCAAATCGTGTATAATTAAATCCATTGGCATAGTTGGCTCCAGAAGAAATGTTAAACTGAATTCTTCGATCAAAAATCGGTTTATTAAAATTAGCATACAATCCCGTGTTCCAACTGGTTCTGCCCATGACATTCACGTACGTACTAGTGGTTAATGTGTCTGAGACCGTACGTTTATTAACGATTGGATTGTTTTTGAAGCTAATGGAGGAGTTGATATTCAAACTTGTACCTTTCATCAGGCTCATCGTATTATAATTGACCTGTACTCTATTATTAGAAGCGCGTTTCAAATCTGGATTACCCAATTGCAAAAATAAATTGGAGGTTTGTGGCTGGAAGGGTTGCAATTGCGAGAATGAAGGAATGTCATAATTATTTTGGTACATAACATTTAAGTTCTTGCGGTTTGATATCTTATAATTGCCGGAGAAATTGAGGTCATTATCCCAAAAACTACGGCTTAGATCCACATCACGATAGGAGTCATTCAGTTCCTGATTTCTGTAATTGGTCCGGTTGGCGAATGTTAAGGTAATATTTTCGGTATTGTAAAACATATTGGCTACTACCGTTTGGTTGGTCGCTTGATTGACCAGATTTTGGGAGTACAATATGTCTAACTCTTCCAATCCATTATTCGTATTGAATGCGTCGATTTTGTTTTTGCTGTCATTATAGCCAAATTGATAACCAATCGTATAAGTGAGCGCTTTGGTAATGCGATCTGAGAATTGAATATTCGTGTTAATTCTATTCGAACGCGAATCCGTATATCTATTTTGGTCCACAATGCTCGTGTCATTCAGCTTATGGAAGTATGTACGTTGATACACCTGACTTTCTTGGTCCGACTCTTCGTAATTATTGTTGACCATTACATTGATGGACCTACCATTTTTATTAAGACGTTTGCGATAATTCAACCGAAACTCATGGGATTGATTCTCCCCACGATTGTTGCTCGTGCTATTAAAATTGTGAATCGAATCGGTTTCATTTCGGAGTCTATAATTTTCAGAAATGTTAGCACTATTGGACTGTGCTATTCGTCCATTCATTTCTATATCCAAATTGGAGGTAGAATCGATACGTAGCCTGAAGCGCGAAAGAATATTATGCGATTGGTTGGCCGATTCTTGGTTGCTTTTGCTGTTTGTCTCTTGGACATCGTTGGTCGACAATATCTCTTTATTATAGCGTTGGGTCTCGTTTCTATTGCTCGCATCATTGAAATTATAATTTCCATTGATGTTGAGTTTTTTGTTGAAAACCTGATTTTCGTAATTTGCACCCAATGATGTGTTTTGTGGGTCACCTGTAATCTGGCTATTCATGCGTAAACTTCCTTCGCGGCCACCTGCTGAAGCACCCATGTTATTGGTATTGGCGGTCACACCGAATCTTTCTGTACGGTTGAATTTTGCTGCAAATAGGTTGGCCGTATACAGATCCTCGGTGCCTATATTAGCTTCCACATTTCCAAATATACCTTCTCGGGCTTCTTCTTTGAGCACGACATTGACGGTCTGAAATCGCTGTCCATCATCTACACCCGTGAGTTCTGCTTCCTCGGATTTGCGCTCGTATACTTGCACTTTGTCTACTGCATCAGCGCGGACATTGCGAATGGCAATTTTGGGGTCGTAGCCAAAAAACTCTTCCCCATCGATTAATACTTTCGAGACAGCTTTTCCATGTGCGGTGATAGCGCCATCACCCGATACCGTCAACCCGGGCAGTCGGCGAAGTAAATCCTCGAGCTTGGCATTTTTTTCGGTTTCAAAACTTCCAGCATCGTATTCAATCGTGTCGCCTTTTATCCGAATAGGGATTTTGCCCGTTACGACAACTTCTTCGATCAGATTAGCTTGAGAGCTGAGCAATATTTCGTCCAAGGCGATGTTTTTTTCAAGCTGAAGCGGTCTTGAATATACCTCGAATTTGGGGTAGGAGATGATGAGTATATAGTTTGTGTTTTTGATTTTTTTGAATTCAAAGGCGCCATCCTCATTGGCACGGGTATGGTATTGCAAGATTGAATCTTGATTGAGCAAGATTACAGTAGCATTGGTAAGTGGTGTGCGATCTGCTTTATCTAATATTCTCCCATTTATATTGCTTTGTGCGTAGCTGATGCTGCTGACTAGCACCGCGAAAAGGGAGAGAAGTAAATATTTCATTAACTAAAGGTTTACAGTTACCAAAGTTATAGACTATATCGGTTAAAAGGATTACGCGATGTGCAACAAAATGATGACATAAAATTATTTTTATTAGGTTAACTTTGTGCAGTTTTTTAAAAGAAAAGTTTTTATGAATTTTGATGATTATCTGAAATATTTCGAGCAGGTCCTATTAGATCCAGCAAGCTATCCTACTTACACAAACGAGGAATATTATAATTATACAAAACTGAATTGGTCGAGAACCAACCGATGGTTGAAAAAGTTCGAACCCTCGCCAGCTGTTCGAGAGCTGATGGCTTCCATCACTACTCCACAAAAATGGATAATCATCACAGAGCCTTGGTGTGGCGATGCTGCGCATTCTGTTCCTCAGCTTTATAATATCGTGAAGGACCACCCTTTTATCACTCTGGATATACAATTACGTGATGAGGCTCCTTTCCTGATCGATAATTATCTGACGAATGGGGGTAAATCTATACCGAAGCTTATAATTCGTGATGCAAACGATCTAGATATCGCTGTCTGGGGACCAAGACCAGCTCTGCTGCAAGAAGTTTTCTTGCACCTCAAAGAGCAGGGGCTTAATATGAATGAAATCAAAGAAGTCGTTCAAAAGTGGTATAATGAAGACAAGGGTGTTGAAATTCAGAAGGATATCTTAAATTTACTGGCATAAATCTATAAGTAGTCTATTATGCACATTGAAGATATTCGTAATTATTGCCTGGCTATACATCCTCAGGTGACCGAAGAAATGCCTTTCGGTCCGGATACATTAGTCTTTAAAATCGGAGGGAAGATATTTCTTTTGATTGGTTTGGATCAGGTTACAGATTTACGATTCAATGTCAAATGTGACCCTGCATATGCTATTGAGTTGAGAGAACAATTTGAGCAAACAGTCATTCCGGGATATCATATGAATAAGAAGCACTGGAATACTGTTTATATCGGAAGAGAACTTGGAACGACCCAATTGCAACAGCTGATAGATCATAGTTATGAATTAATCAAATCTTCTCTTCCGAAGGGAATAAGAGAAAGTATATCATAATTAAAAAGGAAATCATTTACTGATTGCCTTTTTAATTATTTACATTTTTAATCCGATCTCTCTTAATCTTTCATCTAGATATTGCCCTGCTGTATAGTCTTCGTATACTTTAGGGTACTCTTCTGAAATACAGCTATCTAAAGAAGCTAAACTCATGCTCGCTTTTGGATGTAAGAAGAAAGGAACTGAATAGCGTGACGTTTTCATTAATTCGCGTGGTGGGTTCACGACTCTGTGTGTCGTCGACTTCAACTTATTGTTGGTCAGACGTTGCAGCATGTCACCTACATTGACTACGACATCTTCGCCATGGGCCTTGATCGGGAACCACTCGTTGTCCTTGGTCAATACTTCTAGTCCATCCGCACTAGCTCCTATCAAAAGCGTGATCAAGTTAATGTCTTCGTGTGCACCTGCACGCACAGCATCAGGCGCGATAGCATCTGGATTTTCGATAGGGAAATAGTGGATAGCTCGCAATATCGAGTTGCCGTTGACCACATATTTCTCAAAATAGTCTTCATCCAATTCCAAGTACGAAGCGATAGCTTTTAATAGATTACGGCCAGCATCTTCCAGCTTTTTATAGATTTCTGCTGTGATTTCATTGAATCGTGGTAATTCAGCTACTGCAGGGTTATCAGGAAAATCGGCTTTAGAATATTCTTCACCCACTATGGTTTGACCTCTTTGCCAAAATTCTTTTAAGTCTGGGACCTTAGCATCTTTGGCTTTTTCTCTGCCTTTACTGGTATATCCACGCTGTCCTGCCAGTTCAGGATATTCATATTGGTCTTTTATATCTTGTGGCAAATCAAAGAATGCTTTGACTACCGCATACAATTCTTCAATTAATTCGGGACTAAGTCCGTGATTAGCAATAGTTACGAATCCAGTTTCGTTGAATGCTTTACCAATGTCTTTTACAAATTGAGCGCGTTGTTCGGCTGTACCTTGCGTATAATGCTGCAAGTCTAGGCGAGGGATATTTACTAGTGCCATAGTTTTGTTTTTGTTTTCACAAATGTAAAAGATTCTTCTAATATTAGCTATTCTTACTGTTTATAACAATGGATTTATTTTTGGTAAACTGCAGATATTCAAGGGCAAAAAGTTTTCCACATCGACGAGCTTGTAAGGTTTGATCGGCTCAAAAATATCCCGCAAACGAATTTCAGTCAAATATTTATCAAAAAAACAACTATTTACTTGAAATATTAAATTGAATTCTATAGATTTGTTATGCTTGCATAATAAACTTAAGTATAACCACTTGTCAAATTGACTATGAGCCAGAACAAAACGATTGACTACTTCTTAAAAGCCGCATGGCAATCTGTAGCGAATAAATATAATAATATTGCTACACAATATGGCTTTACCCAGGCTGCTGGATATATACTGATAAATATACACCGTGAAGGTACGCCTGTTTCTCAAATCGCAAATTCTACTGGCGTCAAAACTACATCGCTATCCAGAGTGTTGACTAATCTCGAAAGCTTAGGATTTATCTATCGGGAGAGCAGTGCGGTGGATAAGCGTTCGGTGAAGGTGTTCTTGACCCCGCTTGGGATGGAGAAACGCAAGATCGCCAAAGATGTGGTCAAAGGTTTTAACGAATTTCTGGAAACCCAGTTTTCGGAAAAAGAACGCAAGCTATTGGGTGATATGTTGCTGAAGATTAATAATCTGGCTAATGCATATGAGCCTCAAGTGGATATTGAAGAAAAAAGATAACTATATAAACTTATGAAGAGAAGTATTAAAAAAGTAGCTGTGTTAGGTTCGGGGGTTATGGGCTCACGTATCGCATGCCACTTTGCTAATATTGGTATGGAAGTGTTGTTGTTGGATATTGTGCCGAGAGAACTCCTTCCTGCCGAAGAGGCAAAAGGGCTAACGTTAGAAAATAGTGCAGTACGTAATAGGATCGTTAATAGCTCGTTGGATACGGCTATTAAGTCAAATCCAGCACCTCTGTTTAGTAAGTCGTATGCGTCGCGCATTAAGACCGGAAATTTTGATGACGATATGTCCAAAATAAGCCAAGTGGATTGGGTAATAGAAGTGGTGGTAGAGCGTTTGGATATTAAAAAATCTGTTTTCGATCAAGTCGAAAAATACCGTAAACCGGGAACATTAATCACTTCAAATACTTCGGGAATTCCTATTCACATGATGAATGAGGGCAGATCTGATGACTTTAAGGCACATTTTTGTGGTACTCACTTTTTCAATCCGCCACGTTATTTGCAATTGTTGGAGATCATCCCAACAGCAGATACCAAGCAGGAAGTAATAGATTTTCTCAATCATTTTGGCGACAAGATGCTAGGGAAGACTGTCGTATTATGTAAAGATACGCCAGCATTCATTGGCAACCGTATCGGGGTATACTCGATGTTGGCGCTGACTCACCTTGTCGAAGAGCTTGATTTGACGGTAGAAGAAGTGGATAAATATACAGGTCCGGCTATGGGCCACCCTAAATCTGCTACGTTCCGTACGGCAGATGTAGTTGGTTTAGATACTTTGGTCAATGTGGCAAATGGTTTGGACCAAAATGCACCAAATGACGAGGCGGAAGGTGTTTTCAAATTACCTGCCTATATCACCAAAATGGTGGACAACAAATGGTTAGGAGAGAAGACTAAGAAGGGCTTTTATGAAAAGGTGAAAGCGGCGGATGGTAGCTCGGAAATATTGTCTTTGAATTTGAAAACCTTAGAATATGGTTCACAGCAAAAGGTGAAGTCATCGACCTTAGAGGCGACCAAGCTTGTCGAGGATATTCGTAAGCGCATGAAAGTATATGAGCAGGGTACAGATAAGGCTGCAGTGCTATTCCGTGCTATGCATTATCCGCTCTTTGAGTATGTGTCTAAGCGTGTACCCGAGATTACGGATGATTTTTTCCGTATAGATGATGCCATGCGTGCAGGTTTTGGATGGGAGATAGGTCCATTTGAAGTATGGGATGCCTTAGGTGTGCGGGAGACGATTTCAAAAATTCAATCAGAAGAAAAAAGACTGCCTGGGCAAACTGGCGAAGTGGCACAGTGGGTATTGGAGATGCTAGAATCCGGAGCAGAATCTTTCTATAAAGTAGAAAATGGCGTACGTCACTATTATGATATCGCTTCCAAATCTTACAAGCCTATTCCAGGCACGGAAGAATTAATCGTATTAGACCATATCCGTGATTCGAAGACTATTTGGAAAAATTCCGGTGTGTCTATCATTGATTTAGGGGACGGCATTATCAACTGTGAGTTCCATACCAAGATGAATACGATCGGTGGAGATGTGATTCAAGGTATAAATAAAGCCATTGATATCGCTGAAAAAGATTATCGAGGTCTGGTGATTTCCAATGATGGCAAAAATTTCTCAGCAGGAGCCAATATAGGCATGATCTTCATGATGGCTGTAGAACAGGATTATGACGAGTTGAATATGGCAGTACGTATGTTCCAAAATACAGCGATGCGTCTTCGCTATTCATCTATTCCTGTAGTAGCGGCACCATTCCAGCTTACGCTAGGCGGTGGATGTGAATTCTCTATGCATGCAGATTTCGTTCAATTGCACGCCGAGACGTACATGGGGCTGGTAGAATTTGGTGTAGGCGTTATTCCTGGCGGTGGAGGTTCTAAAGAATTTGCTTTACGCGCTTCGGATGAATACAAACCTGAGCAAATCGTACAAAGCACGTTGAAGGACAGGTTCTTGACTATTGGTCAGGCAAAAGTGTCTACCTCCGCTGTTGAAGCATTCGAATTGGGCTACCTGCGTGAAGGAAAATATGCCATTACCATGAATCGTTGGAGATTGTTGGCGGATGCAAAAGCGAAAGCTATTGAACTAGCTGATGCAGGTTATGTACAACCTATTCCACGTACAGATATTAAAGTGCTGGGTAACCAAGGTTTGGGTATCGTATATGTAGGTGCCGATTCTATGCGTGCCGGAAAATATATCTCCGATCATGACAAGAAAATTTCGGAAAAACTAGGCTGGGTAATGTGTGGCGGCGATCTATCCGCACCGACCGAAGTTTCTGAACAGTATTTGCTGGATTTGGAACGTAAAGCATTCTTAGAATTGTGTGCTGAGCGCAAGACACTCGAGCGTATCCAGCATATGTTGACCAAAGGTAAACCGTTGAGGAATTAATAGTAGGATGGACTAGAAGGTATTCGTATGCTTACGCCTAAGTCGATAGGTTTGGTAATAACAAAGGCGTAGCATATGATCGTTAAGTTTGAATAACTTCTTCCCGTTCCAATTCATTGAAGAATCAATATTTAGATAAACGAAGTAATGGTGTAGTAACGGAATGGAGAGTGATTTTATAATTCATCAAGCAATCCATAGGAGTACTACTTATTACACACTAGAAAAAGTAAAAAAATGGAAGCATATATAATAGCAGGATATCGGACCGCAGTAGGAAAAGCACCTAGAGGTGGTTTTCGTTTCATGCGTGCGGACGATTTAGCCGCTGAAGTTATAAAGCATTTAGTGGCTTCAGTGCCTAATTTAAATAAAGAAGAAATTGACGATGTCATCGTCGGCAATGCCATGCCCGAAGCAGAGCAAGGGATGAATATGGCGCGGTTTATCTCCCTAATGGGACTGGATACCGATAAGGTGCCCGGGGTAACTGTAAATCGGTACTGTGCGTCGGGATTAGATACCATCGCGACCGCTACGGCCAAAATCAAAACAGGAATGGCGGATATTATTATTGCCGGTGGTGCAGAGGTCATGTCGGGTATGCCTTTTGGAGGATGGAAAATTGTTCCTAATCCACAGGTAGCTAAGGAACATCCGGACAGATATTGGGGAATGGGTCTGACAGCTGAGGCGGTAGCACAGGAGTTTAATGTTTCACGTGAAGATCAAGACGCTTTTGCTTTGAAATCGCATCAAAAAGCCGTTCAAGCTATCAAAAATGGTGTTTTTAAGGATGAAATAGTGCCGATTAAGATTAAAGAAAATTTCATCAAAGACGGCAAGATGGCTACGCGTGAGTATGTCGTCGACACGGATGAAGGACCGCGTGCTGATTCCTCAATCGAGGCTTTAGCTAAGTTGAGACCTGTGTTTGCGGCAGACGGTTGTGTGACGGCAGGTAATTCATCCCAAACTTCGGATGGAGCGGCATTTGTATTGGTTATGTCGGAGCGCAAAGTGAAAGAACTGGGACTAAAACCTATTGCTAAGCTGATCTCATATGCTGTGGCTGGTGTGCCACCCCGCATTATGGGTATTGGTCCTATTGCAGCTATTCCTAAGGCGCTGGAAATGGCTGGTCTAAAGAAGGAAGATATTGACTTGTATGAGTTGAATGAAGCATTTGCTTCTCAATCCTTAGCTGTTATCCGCGAATTAGGATTGGATGAAGAAAAGATTAACGTAAATGGCGGAGCTATTGCGTTGGGGCATCCACTAGGTTGTACGGGTGCAAAATTAACTGTGCAATTACTCAGTGAATTAAAGCGCAGAAACAAAAAATATGGTATGGTGACTATGTGTGTGGGTACAGGTCAAGGTGCAGCAGGAATATTCGAACTATTGGATTAAAAAATTTAATAATCAACGAGCTATAGACGTGGTGCTATAGCTTGCATTTAAACCTATAATAAACTTATGAGCGACAACAAAACAATAAAAGGTGGTGAGTTTGTAATTAAAGAAACATCTTATAACGATATTTTTATTCCGGAAGAATTTGACGAAGAAGCACAGATGATTCGTCAGACTTGTTTGGATTTTTTGGACACAGAAGTTTTGAATAAATTGGATGCTATCGATGCCCAAGAGGAAGGTCTTATGGAAAGCCTTTTGGATAAATCGGGAGAGTTGGGTATGCTGGGAGTTTCTATTCCAGAAGAGTATGGCGGTTTTGGTAAAAGTTTCAACACTTCCATGCTGGTAGCAGATGCAGTGGGCGGCGGGTTTTCTTTTGCGGTAGCGTTATCTGCTCATACAGGAATTGGTACATTGCCTATTCTGTATTATGGAAATGCCGAACAAAAAGCCAAATATATTCCCAAATTGGCTACAGGAGAGTGGAAAGCTGCATATTGTTTGACAGAGCCTAACTCTGGTTCGGATGCGAATTCAGGTCGTACATCCGCAAAATTGAATGCAGAAGGTACACATTATTTGATCAATGGTCAGAAGATGTGGATTACCAATGGAGGCTTTGCAGATATTTTTATTGTATTTGCCAAAATTGATGACGACAAGAATCTAACAGCTTTTATCGTAGAAAAAGATTTTGGTGGTATTACCATGAATCCGGAGGAGCATAAGCTGGGGATTAAAGGATCTTCGACAAGACAGATATTCTTTAATGACTGTGCTGTGCCGGTAGAAAATATGTTGTCCGATCGGGAGAATGGTTTCAAGATCGCGGTTAATATATTAAATATTGGACGTATCAAGTTGGGCGCTGCGACGATTGGTTCTGCACGTGCGGTGATTTCTAGAGCAGTGAATTATGCCAATGAGCGTGTTCAGTTCAATCTTCCTATTTCCAAATTTGGTGCTGTGCGCTACAAGTTAGCCGAAATGGCGATCCGATTGTTTGCTACTGAATCTGCTGCTTATCGTGCTGGTCAAAATATAGATGATACATATGATACTTTGATAGCAGAGGGCATGGATGAGGCAAAAGCCAAATTGAAATCGGTAGAACAGTATGCGATTGAGTGTGCCATTATCAAAGTGTGGTGCTCGGAGATGTTAGATTATGTTGTGGATGAAGGGGTACAGATATACGGTGGTATGGGATACTCGGCTGAGGCACCAATGGAAAGAGCTTACCGTGATTCACGGATTAACCGAATTTTTGAAGGTACCAATGAGGTTAATCGTTTGTTGGTGGTAGATATGCTGTTGAAGCGCGCTATGAAAGGGGAGTTAGACCTTATGGGGCCGGCTCAAGCTGTTGCCGGTGAATTGATGTCTATTCCTGATTTTGGTGAAGAGGATGATGCAGCATTTGCTGCTGAAAAGAAAATTTTAGCTAACCTCAAAAAGGCGGGGCTACTAGTAGCGGGTGCTGCGGTACAAAAACTGATGATGTCTTTGGCGAAAGAACAAGAAATATTGATGAATATCGCGGATATCATTGGCTATGTGTATGTGGCTGAGTCAGTACTGTTGCGTGCAGAAAAATTGTATCATACGAAAGGTGAGGAGGCAGCTGCCTTAGCTACCGATATGGCACGCGTATATTTATATTCTACAATTGATAAAGTAAATATTGCAGCGAAAGAAGCTTTATATTCTTTTGGTGAAGGTGACGAATTGAATATGATGCTCGTGGGTATCCGAAGATTTACCAAAGCTAATCCATTCAATGTAAAAGAAGCGCGTCAGCGAATTGCTCGCAAGCTTATAGAAGAAAATAAGTACTGCTTTTAATTAGTAGCTTACTTAAGGTTGATTTATCGTGAACCCGCTAATTTAGCGGGTTTTTTTATTTTTAATCAATATGCTGATGTTAAGTTCATTATCTAAAATCTAGACTTTTAATTAAATAGTATATAAAATCTATAAAATTAGTAGACTTTTTATTTTTTGTTTATATATTTGCAGGTGTTAAATCACGAAAGGTCTTAAAGACCCTTCCTTAATTTTTAAAATTTTCTTATGAAAAGACGCAGCAAATCACCAAGTAATGTTCAGTACAGTAGCTTACTAAAATTTCTTCCAGAACTTTCGAATAGAAAAATGCGAATGTGTAGATAGTCTAATCCTTATAAATAGATAGGGGAAGTGTGAGGCTTCCCCTTGATTTTGTCTAATAAAAAACAAGTTCTCAATTGGCGTTGGCACTTGTTGATTTTTCCTATTAAACGATTTAAATTTATGAATTTTAAAGCTATTTACAGCATATCATTTGGATTATCTCTCTTTCTGAGCACCCACACAATCGCTCTAGCACAACAAAAAAATCCTAAACCTATTATAAATGCATCACTAGTCGGTACCGTGATTGATGCGGAAACTCAAGAACCTATTTCGGGCGTCACTGTGCAGCTTGACGCTGTCACACATCAGGTCAAAACGGATAGGGATGGTAAGTTTCAATTCATAACTGGTCAAAAGTTGCCATTTACCTTGATTGTATCTTACCTGGGCTATGAAACGCAAAAACTTGTGGTGGAGAATTCTCCGACAGTTATAGCATTGCGCCCAAGCGTCAATGCGTTGGATCAAGTCTTTGTCACTTCTCGCCGTCGAACAGAGAAAATCCAGGAAGTGCCTATTCCCATATCGATAGTTAAAGCAAATGTAATAGAAGATGCAGGAGCTTTTAACGTAAATCGTATCAAAGAAGTGGTACCCTCCGTACAGTTATATGCTTCGAATGCGCGCAATACTACATTGAATATTCGTGGTCTGGGATCTACGTATGGGTTGACGAATGATGGTATTGATCCAGGTGTGGGTTTTTATTTGGATGGCGTTTACCTAGCGCGTCCGGCTGCTACGGCTTTAGACTTTATTGATATCGAGCAAATTGAAGTGTTACGTGGTCCGCAGGGAACGTTATTCGGTAAAAATACGACGGCAGGAGCTTTCAATATTACCTCCCGACTTCCTTCTTTTATACCCGGAGCAAATTTTGAGGTAAGTTATGGTAACTACGGATATGTACAAGGCAAAGCTTCTATTACCGGACCAATTATAAAAGATAAATTGGCGGCGCGAATTTCATTCTCCGGAACACAACGCGATGGGTTATTATATAATGTGAATTCAGAACGCTCGATAAATGATATAAATAATTTAGGCGTACGCGGACAACTGCTGTTCACACCGAATGACAACCTGAAGATTACTTTGGCAGGGGATGTGACGAAACAAAGGCCTGACGGATATGGATGGGCGGTCGCCGGTGTTGTTCAAAATCAGCGTGCGGAATACAGACAGTTCAAAAGTATAATTAAAGACTTAGGCTATGAAATTCCGTATAAGAGTGCGTTCGAGCGTAAAGTGGATTTGGATACGCGTTCTAAAGCAGATAATGAATTGGGAGGAATTTCGTTTAACGTAGATTACAAACTAGGGAACGGTACATTGACCTCGACTACGGCTTGGCGCTATTGGGATTGGATCCCTTTGAATGATAGGGATTATCTAGGAATTCCGGTTTATACGATTTCATCTGGTAATTCTACACATGATCAATATTCGCAAGAATTCAGGTATTCGGGCGATATCAATGAGAAAATCAGCGCCACCGTGGGTGTTTTTGGCCTGTGGCAAGATCTCCGAACCGATCCTGTGCATACAGAAGAAGCAGGAGATGCATTGTGGCGTTTTCAGCAGAATGCGGCTACAGCAACACAGTGGGCCCCCGGTTTAATTGACAGAGTGGGCATCCGCACAAAGTATGGAATCAAAAGCACCAGCTTGGCAGTATTCGGTCAGTTAGATTGGGCCATCACAGACCAGCTTCACCTATTACCCGGTATTCGATACAATTACGATAAGAAAGTCGCGCATTATGATCGCGTCAACTACATCGATAATCAAATAACATATACCGATGCACAATTGGCCTCCGTAAAAGGTATTTATTCGAATCAACAATTTGATGTGGATGCCGATGCCGGAAACTTATCGGGTCAATTATCCTTACAGTATAGATTTACACCAAATTATAGTGCGTTTGCTACGTATTCAAAAAGCTATAAACCCATCGGCATTAATGTTGGAGGATTGCCAGTAATCGAGGGTGAGGTAGCTACTGCATTAGCGGAAGTCAAACCCGAATCTGTAAATCACTACGAACTCGGTGTGAAAACGAATCCTATACAAAATGCATTTTTCAACGTAACACTCTTCCAAACACATATTAAAGATTATCAAACCCAAGTACAAACTCCAGATCCAGGGGTGAACAGGGGTTACTTGGCAAATGCAGAAAAAGTTAGTGTAAGAGGCCTAGAATTAGATGGAAGTCTTCGTGCGACTAGTTTCCTGCGTATCAATGCAGCATTCGCTTATACCGATGGGCGCTATGATACCTTTACGAATGCGCCAGTTCCCTTGGAAGAAGTAGGGGGTGCACAGGCATTTAAGGATGTGTCGGGTGGACAGCTGCCGGGTATTTCCAAATATTCTTGGACCCTTGCGCCCGAATTGACAACAAAAGGTAATTTCCTGAGTCTTTCGGGCACCTATTTCTTGGGGGTAGACGCTTTTTATCGTTCCAGATTTTCCTCTAGTCCTTCACCATCTGCCTATTTGAATATTGATGCATATACCTTACTGAATAGCCGTATTGGATTCCGCGGAAGCAATGGACTATCCGTTATCGTGTGGGGTAGAAACATTGCTGACAAAGATTATTATGAACAATTGCTGGCCGCACCCGGAAACTTTGGACAATATGCTGGCGTAGTGGGTGATCAGCGCACGTATGGGGTGACTATGCGCTACAATTGGAGATAGCAACAGAATATCATCCTTCTAAAATATACAGAACATGAGCAATAAAGTAGAAGCCTTAGAAATACCTGCTAAAGCAAATAAGAAAAAAATATTATCACCGATAGTCTGTGTAATTCTCTTTTTAAAAATTGTAATTATTGGCTATTTTATCTATTTGTTTAATCAATCCTTCGAAGCGGGATCTGTACTGTTTGACCGTACTTTTTTCCTGTTTATTATCGCCGGGTTCTTTGCGCAGCTGATCGACGGAGCTTTGGGCATGGCCTATGGCATAAGTTGTACTACATTGCTCTTGAGTCTGGGAATTCCGCCAAAATTGGCTTCTGCTAGTGTGCATACTTCCGAAATATTCACGACCGGCGTGTCGGGACTTTCACATATACGATTCAATAATTTAGACAAAAAGCTATTCTTTAGCATTGTATTTACAGGTGTGATAGGAGCTACAGCAGGTGCATACTTATTGGCTGATATTTTAGATGGTTCTATGGTCAAGCCCTATATATCTGCTTATCTGGTTATTCTCGGTGCTTATTTGATTTATAAGGCTTTTCGCAAAAAAGAAAACAAGAAACCAAAAAGAAAATATGCGTCATTTTTGGCGCTATTTGGCGGCTTATTCGACGCTGTAGGTGGCGGTGGCTGGGGACCAATTGTTACTTCTAATTTATTGAGCCAAGGGCATAATCCTCGCAAAACAATTGGAACAGTAAATACGGCGGAATTTTTTGTTACCTACTTCGCTACTGTTGTTTTCATTTTTATATTGGGGGTTCAGCATTTAGATATTGTGCTGGGATTAGTAATAGGTGGTGTTATAGCTGCGCCTTTAGGCGCGTATATCGCTTCCAAAGTTAATCCCAAAACCTTGCTTATTTTGGTTGGCGTATTAGTGGTACTGACATCCTCATATAATTTATTTCAGCTCTTATAAGCTGCTGGCAATTCGGGAATGTCTATTTTTTGGATAGCCTAAAATATTCCAATTGGATTCATAATAAATAAAAAGGTGGCAGAAGAGTGCATATTTTCAGTTTTTACCTTTAAATTAGGTTATAAAACGAATTATCCTTGGAAAAATACGATGCCATCATAGTAGGTTCTGGTCCCAATGGTTTTGCTGCTGCCATCACTTTGCAACAGCAAGGACTTTCTACATTGATAGTCGAAGGCGCGGATACGATTGGGGGTGGTATGCGTACGAAAGAGCTGACGCTGCCTGGATTTAAGCATGATGTATGTTCAGCAATCCACCCTATGGCAATGGCGTCTCCCTTTATGCGGGCGATTCCGCTGCAGGCATATGGTTTGAATTTTCAATACGCTCCATATGAAGCTGCTCATCCGCTGTTGGAAGAAGAGGGGGCTGTGGTATCTAGGGACTTGCAGCAGACTATTCAAGATTTGGGAGAGGATGGGGACCGATACAGTCGCCTGATTGCTCCGGTAGTTCAACAATGGGATAAACTCGCGATAGATACGTTAGGACCTCTGCGGCGACCTCGGCACCCCGTTCAGCTCGCTAAATTTGGGATGAAAGCCCTTCAACCTGCCTCTTGGCTCGCTCATACATTTAAAAGTGAAAAAGTCAAAGCACTATGGGCTGGCATGGCCGCTCATGGTATACAGCCATTAGACAATATGGCTACCTCAGCGATAGCCATGGTTTTGTTGGGCGTAGGTCATCGCTATGGGTGGGCCATTCCGGAAGGTGGTTCGCAATCCATCGCTACAGCCTTGGAACGCTACTACCGCAGTATAGGAGGCAAGATTCAAACTGATTTCTGGCTGAAAAATAAATTTGACTTGCCTGCACATAAGGTGCTCTTGTTGGACATGACACCTAAGCAGTTGTTGGAAGTCAAAAATCTAAACTTTGCCCCGCCTTACCTCAAACAACTTCTTCGATACAAGCAAGGCATGGGCGTATTCAAGATTGATTGGGCATTGTCCGAAGAAACTCCTTTTTCTGATCAGCGTGCACGGCATGCAGCAACAGTTCATATCGGAAATTCTTTTAATGATATCGCTTTGGCCGAACATGATGCGCAAATGGGCCGTGTGGTAGACAAGCCCTTTGTATTATTCACCCAACAAAGTCTATTTGATAAATCGCGTGCACCCGAAGGAAAACATACAGGTTGGGCATATTGTCATGTGCCTCATGGTTGTACGGTTGATTATACGAATATTATAGAAAATCAGATAGAGCGGTTTGCTCCGGGATTTAAGGATACAATCCTAGCAAGACATACTTTTAGTCCTGCTCAATTAGAAAATTATAACCCCAATTATGTCGGTGGTGATATCAATGGGGGACTGATGGATATAACACAATTGTACACCCGTCCGACATTTTCGCGGAATCCACACCGAACTTCAGATCCAATGGTTTATATCTGTTCTTCTGCGACGCCTCCGGGTGGCGGTGTGCATGGTATGTGCGGCTATCATGCTGCTCGGCTCGCACTGAAAGATCATTTTAACATTAAAGTAGAGTTGTAATGAGTTTAAAAAAAATTGTGTTGGCAGGAGGGACTGGTAATATCGGCCAATTGCTGACAGACTATTTCTTGCCATTCGGATATCAGGTGGTTATTCTATCCAGAAGTGAGAGAAAAGGCGCTCCTGAGCGCGTACAGTACGTACAATGGGATGGTGAACATATGGGAGATTGGATGCTTGTGCTTGATGGAGCAGATATGTTGATCAATTTGAGTGGTAAATCTATTCAATGTCGATTTACAGCGCGTAATAAGGAAGTGCTTTTGGCATCCCGGATACTTCCCACTAAAGTATTAGGTCAGGCTATTGCACAGCTGCATAATCCTCCGCGATTATGGATCAATTTCTCAGGTGTTTCTATTTTTGAAGGTGTAGAAGGTCTCCATGATGAAGGTTCTACACAGTATGGACATACTTTTTTAGCGGATCTAGTACAGCAATGGGAGAATACATTTTTCGAATATCATACCCCTTCGACGCTGAAAGTCTGCCTTCGTCTGAGCCCTGTGCTGTCGCGTGATTTTGGTATGTTCAAAGAGTTATATCCGTTGGCAAAGCTGGGCTTAGGTGGACAAGTGGGGGATGGTGAACAGCAGGTTTGTTGGATACATGAGCAGGATTTAGTGCAAATGGTGAAGTGGATTATGGACCATCCAGCGCCTTCTCCATTATATCATGCATGTGCTCCAGAGCCGGTGAAAAATAAAATATTCATGAAAGAACTCCGCAAATCCGTAGGTATGTCACTGGGTATGCCATTGCCCACACCTTTTGCCAAAATTGGTGCTTATTTTAAAGATGTAGAGAGTGATATGCTGTTGCTTACCAATGCGGTGCAATCTTCTCGACCTTTGCAACAAGGGTTTCATTATAAATTTCCTAATCCAAGTATAGCTTTTTCACAACTAACCCAAAAATAATCCCACTACGATGATGTGGACAAAAAAAATCCCCTTCAATGAGGATTGGACCGTAGTTGTCCTAGGCCTCGGACTTATCTTGATGGCTTTACTAGGCTTTCTGGTACCCAAGCCGAGCTTCAGTTGGTCTGCCTCTTCCGAATTAGCGGAGAAGGTTCTTTCGCTATCCAATTTAACGAAAGTGGGCAGCCAGTTTCTTATGGTGTATATAACAGCCATTCTTGCAGCTCTACTCCTTAATAAATCTATTCGAGCGCTGTTGGTTGTATTTCCTGTAGTTTTCTTATTGACGTTGCTCGCATTAATTTTAGCTGGAAATGCGAGAGTAAAAGAATATAACCTCGAAGCCGTAATCTTTGCTTTGGGCATTGGATTATTGATTAGCAATACCATTAAATTGCCAGAAGGGTTTAAAAACGCGCTAAGTACGGAGCTATATGTCAAGATTGGTTTGGTATTGTTAGGGACAACCGTTTTATTTAATGAAATTTTAAATGCCGGCACCCGTGGCTTAGTACAGGCGTTGGTGGTTGTGATTTCAGTTTGGTACTTTGCTTTTTGGTTGTGTAAAAAATTGAAGATTGATAAAGAAATGTCTCTCATGCTTGCCAGTGCGGTTTCCATTTGTGGGGTTTCGGCAGCTATTGCGACTTCTGGAGCAATAAAAGGTGATAGCAAAAAATTGTCTTATGTCATTTCGTTAGTACTCATCACCGCTATTCCGATGATGATTTTCATGCCTTATCTGGCTGAATGGATGGGCCTTTCGCAAGACGTAACAGGTGCATGGCTCGGCGGCTCTATAGACACCACGGGCGCTGTCGTGGCTTCCGGATCTTTGGTAGGCGAGGAAGCGTTAAAAATAAGTACAATCGTAAAATTTTCACAAAATGTATTACTCGGAATAGCTGCATTTGCGATTAGTATTTATTGGACGTATGCCAAATCAGTCGACGAGGAAACGAAAAGAGAAAAGCCTACATTGAAAATTATTTGGGAGCGGTTCCCTAAGTTTGTTCTGGGTTTTGTCGCGGCATCACTTCTTTTTTCCTTTGTTATTTCGCCAGAAACAAATAATAATGTAAAAGATTCTTTGAAATGCTTGCAAACCCTATGGTTTGTTTTGGCATTTACCTCTATTGGATTAGAGACCAACTTCAAAGATTTATTTCAGCACAGCAACAAAAAACCTTTATATGCATTTTTAATTGCACAAACATTTAATGTAATTGTTACTTTAGTAATAGCCATGCTATTATTTCAATAATATTTATGGAAAAATCGATTTTAAAGCATCATTATAACAAATAAAGTGCATGAACGAAAAGGAGCTTCTCACACAATATAAAGCTACGGGTAGTCTAGCTGTATTGGGCAAGTTGTATGCTCCGTATATGTCTTTGCTGTATGGTGTATGCTACAAGTATTTGCAAGATGCGGAGCAGAGTCAAGACGCGGTGATGCAAATTTTCGAAGAGCTGATTCCCAAATTGCGTACACATGAGGTAGACAATTTTAAAAGTTGGCTGCACGTGTACACCAAGAATTATTGTTTGATGCAATTGCGCAGGGATAAGCGTCGTCCGCAAGTGGATATTGATGATAATATCATCGAAAGTGAGCAGCAATTGAATAATGTGGAGGAGGAAAAATGGACAGAGGGAGATTATGAGAAGCTCGAGAATTGTTTGCAGACACTGAATAAGGAGCAAGAACAGTGCGTTCGTTTATTTTATTTAGAACAAATGTGTTATAAAGATATCGCTGAAAAAACACAACTTGACCTCAATAAGGTTAAAAGTGCTATCCAGAATGGTAAGCGGAATCTTAGGATATGTATGGAAAGTAATAAAAATGGAAAATAATTACCAACTCTCACGCATTCACAATTATGTACATGGGTTAATGAACCCTGACGATATGCATGCGCTGGAACGTGAAGCATTGGAAGACCCATTTTTGCAAGATGCAATAGATGGTTATAGATTACAAAATGGGGTTGACACCAAGCAATTGAGTTTGCTACAGCAACGTCTTGCTTCCCGCGTGGAGGCACAAGCGGATACGCGCAAGAAACAGTTCTACAGCTGGCAAAGATTAGCTATAGGAATGGCTGCAGGTGTGCTATTTGTCGCTGTATGTACATTGGTGTTGATGCGGTATCTGACGGATACCAAAAAATCTGATTTGGTGGAAGTGCAGATTATGCAAGACCAAGTTTTTGATTTCAATATATTTCCTGTTTCTGGAAATGATGTTGAACCTGTTGATGGCTGGAAGGCTTTTCAAGAAGTGTTGGAGAAGGAGATTCTTGTAGATCAAGAACAACGCATTGAAGTCTCTTTTAATGTCGGTGAGAATGGTAAGGCTAGCGATATTAAGATTGAAGGAGGAAGCAAGGACACCAAAGATGTGTTGACTAATATTATCCAGAATGAAATATCATGGAAAGGCGGTAAAGCAAACTTCTATGTGGAAGCAACGAAAGTGAAAATTCCCTAAATAGAGAAAATTTTCTTTGAATTAGAGCTAATTCGGATTTACTTATTATTCAAAAATAGATTTTACATTTGACCCCGGTAGCTCCTACGGATATGATCATTGGCATTGGCTATAGGTTTTAAATAATAAAGGTTGGCAATTTGCCAACCTTTATCTTTTATTATTCTTCCCAACGGATTTTATCTTCGATAGGTGAGCGAACGGGTTCGCGAGGTTCTGCATTGTGATGTCCTAAATAGAATAAGCCAACGCATTTTTGATTTTCTTCTAAATTTAAGAATTCACCTAAATGATTGATTAATCCTGGAGTAGCCCAGTAACCACCAATATTTAATGAATGTGCTGCCAACCATAAATTTTGAACCGCACATGCTGTTGCTGCCAATTCTTCCCATTCAGGCAGATCACCCGTATAGTTTACAACAATTGCGATAGCTACATTGGATTGTGTAGCTTTTTTCGCCATATTTTGTTCCGTTAGTTCGGTATATTTTTCTGATGGTGTAATGTTTTTGTATATGCGTGCTAATTCGCTGCCCAATCTTTCTAAACCATCTTTGCGAAAGATGACGAAACGCCAAGGTTGCGTACGTTTGTGTGTAGGAGCAGCATTTGCCGCTTCTAAAATGGTTAAAAGATCTACTTTTGAAATATCTTGATCTGTAAAACTGTTTTGATTTACTGTTCTACGGAATTTGATTGCGTTTAAAACTTCGTTTGACATAAAATTATATTTAAGTAATGTCCTATTGCCGGACAGGCAGTTACTTTTTTAGAAAAAGCAACCAAAAAGTTGTCGCTGAAAACTTTGGCTTCGATACGTTTTTAGCTGTCGAATTATGTTGATTTAAGCTTTTTCTTCCCAAAGAGTAGCAATATGCAAAATTGTTTTTACTGCTTTCTCCATATCCTGCTTGCTGACCCATTCCATTTTACCGTGGAATGCATGACCACCAGCAAACACATTCGGACACGGCAATCCCATGAATGATAATCTAGAACCATCGGTACCACCACGGATGCTGCGACGTTCTGCTTTAATTCCTGCACGTTCGATAGCTTCCAAGCCAATAGCCATAATTTGAGGATATTGATCCAATACTTCTTTCATATTGCGGTATTGCTCTTTGGTCTCAAATGTATAGGTCGCGCCGGGATATTGAGCCACGATATCTTTTGCAAGTGACTCGAGCTCCGCTTCATGTTTCGCCAAATTTGCGGTATCATGATCGCGAACAATAAATCCTATAATTGCTTTTTCTACGGTACCCGATACATTTGTGGGATGCACAAAACCTTCTTTTCCTGAAGTACTCTCAGGTGAGAGTCTGTTTGTAGGCAAAGCGTCAATAATTTTTGAAGCTATTTTGATAGCCGATTGCATTTTGCCTTTAGCGAATCCTGGGTGTACGGATACACCATGAATCGTAATGGTTGCAGCATCTGCCGAAAATGTTTCATCTTCAATGGTGCCAGCCTTTTCACCGTCCATCGTGTATGCAAATTGGGCTCCTAAGCGCTCTAAATTCACAAAATCTACACCACGGCCAATTTCTTCATCTGGCGTAAATAATATTTTGATGTCACCATGTTTGATTTCAGGATGGGCTATCAATAATTTGGCTGCTTCCATGATTTCCGCCACACCGGCCTTGTCATCCGCGCCCAATAAAGTCGTTCCTGAGGCGGTGATGATGTCGTTTCCTATTTGCTCCGCCAAATCTTTATGCTCCCCAAAACGAATAACTACTGCATTGTCATCAGGCAATACAAGGTCTTGGCCTTGGTAATTGGCGTGTACAATTGGTTTTACATTCGTGCCAGAGCAATCCGGAGAAGTATCGACATGCGAACAAAAGCAGATGACAGGAACATTTTTGTTGGTGTTAGACGGAATGGTGGCATATACATAGCCATTTTCATCCAACTCTACATCCTGCGCACCCATTTCTTTCAATTCTTCTACCAGCAGTTTACTTAGATTGAGTTGCTTAACTGTCGATGGAAAGGTTACTGAACTTGCGTCCGATTGTGTATCTATCTGCACATAACGCATAAAACGGTCTGCCACAGAAAGATTCGATAGATTATTTATAATAGAATGATCCATTTTGACGTTATTTTAATACAAATGTAGCAAAGAAAGCAGGTTTTAAGGTATATTTATTGTCAAGAACGCAAAAGAAAAATGGGGAAAGATTGCTAAGGGCACTGAAAAAGTCCTCTTCAAAAATTTGAGTATCAAAAAAAGGGAAAAAGCACATATTTAACCCACTGAGAATCTCTTATTTGAAGATTTATTGATAAATGCTTTAAAATAAACAAAGGATAAGGGCTTATGAGTATAAAAATTCATAAGCCCTTTTTTAGTGGATAGTTTTTCAGTGCCCTCAGATTGCTTTCCCCATTTTTTTATTTTTGCTTGTCAACCCATCCAAATACGGATTGCAAGATATTGGTATTTCGGGATCCTCCGATATTCTGTCTGATTTTCAACTCTTCATCGGCTACTTTGACAAAAAGGCCTTGTATCGCTTTCTGCGTGACATAGGCATTCAAATCTGTTTGCACTTTATTCGAAGATAATGGAAGTGAATTATAGGCTGTGGTAAGCTGTGTCCAATAGGTATTGACGTTATGTTTGCCTAGGGCCGTAGCTACTATAGGGCTAAATTTATCTGTTAAAGTCGCTGAAGTAGTACGTTTGAAAAATTGCGTAGCGGCATCTTGTTGCGTGCCTAATAGAATATTGAAGGCATCCGTAACGGTCATTTGCGAAAGCGAATTTACAAATACAGGAGCAGCCTCTTTGACGGCTGATTCAGCAGCTCTGTTGAGACTTAATATGAAATTATCAACTAATTTTCCCATACCTGCTGAGCGCAGTGTTTGTTCTACTCGGCGCGCTTCTTCCGGCATCAATACTTTACGAGCGCATCTCCATAGAAGCCGTTTGTTGCCGATAAAGTTTTTATACTATTTTGCAAACCATTATTGAGTGCTTGCTTGATGCCAGTCACGGCTTCCGCTTGCGTAATAGTCGTGTTGGCTTCTGTGCTGGATGTTGTCGTGCCTGGGTTACCTTGTGGTAAAGTGGTTGCTATCTGACTCATAGTTTCGCAACCCGTCAGTAGAGGAAGGACGGCTAAGCTTAATGCTAAGTAGCTGAATGATTTCATATTTTAATTTATTGAAATACAAAAATACAAAAACTTATTTTACCAGTCTAGGAGCGCGACTACCGGGAAATGATCCGAAGGATATTTGCCTAGATAGGTGTCCGTCAATACGGCATATTTTTTCACCTGAAATGCCGGTGATACGAAAATATGATCTATTCTGCTTTTCTTTTGGATATTTTTTCCCCAGCCATTGAAGGTGGAATTGGGTTCGTACACGAATTCTGCGAGCTCATATGTGTCTTGGATAGAAGGCGAATTTGCCAATGTAAAGTATGCTTCATCCTGTTCATTGACATTCAAGTCACCGCAGATTATTAATGGTAATCCTTGAGCTAATTCTTTTGCTTTTTGCAGCATCAGTTTCGCACTCTCAGTACGTGCCACTCGTCCAATATGGTCAAAATGTGTATTCATAAGAATAAACTCCTTACCATTGCTTTGATCTAGGAAGACAGCCCAGGTGCAGATGCGGGGTAGGGCAGCGTCCCATCCTTTGTTTGGGGATTCTGTATCGGTCGCCGAAAGCCAGAATGTCCCGTTTTTCTTCACAGTATAGCGCTCTTTCTTATAAAAAATCGCTGAATGTTCGCCCTTATCCTTACCATCATCTCTGCCGACGCCTACATAAGCATATTTCGGAAGCATCTTTTGCAAATCATTCATCTGATCTTTAAATGCTTCCTGTACACCGAAGATATCGAAATCATGGTACTTTATTAGGTTGCCCACTTTATCCTTTCTGTCCATCCACAGATTGCCGGTATCGACCTGTGTGCGTAGACGGATATTATAGCTTGCTATTGTAAAAGACTGTCCATAGATTGAGCCAATACTACATAGCAGAATCAATAAGCTTATTATCTTTTTCATATTATTTGTTCAAAATATTATTTAACAATTCAGGTTCGTCAGTGGTGATATAATCTACGTTATTGTCAATGAAATATTGCATGTCTGCCTCATTATTGACCGTCCAAACATTGATTTTCATAGCACGATCTTTAGCATCTTTAAAATAGGCAGGATTATTTTTGAATACATAATAATTCAGATCCATCTCCGCGAATCCGTCATTATACAATTGAATAGGACTTTTGTCCCCACCCAGATACTGTATGCGAACATCCTTGTCCAGTTGTTTGAGGTGTAGGCAGGCGTCATAGCTGAAAGAAATAAAAACGGTTTGATCGAGTCCATTCATTTTTTTGACAAGTTTGTAGGCCATATCTGCCGCTTTGATGGAGCGTTCTTTGCCTAGCGTGCTCGGTTTGATTTCAAAGACCATTGTCGTGTGTTTTTGTTTCAAGCCTGTACGCATATACTTTTTAGCTGTTGGCAGTTTTTCACCGTTGGCTAGACGCTTTTTTCTTAAAGTTTTGTACGTGTTTGTGGCCACATCGATACCTTGATACTCATTGTCGTGATTCACTATGAGGACATCATCTTTGGTGAGCGATACATCAAATTCAGAACCCCATACTTTTTGGTCAATAGCATGTTTTAATGCCGCAATAGAATTTTGCGGTACATTGGTGTTTTTCCATGCGCCGCGGTGCGCCACTATTTTCGTTTGCGCAAATGCAGTGAGCATGGTAAAGGTAAGGAATAGGGCTAAGGTGATTTTTTTCATAATTGGGGTATTCGGTTTATTTTTTTATGTAAATTATATTAGAAACTTTTCGTTCGCCTTCGTGGTCAAACTTTTGATTGTCCGAAGGATAGTTTACTATTCCTTGAAAAGGCTGCCCTAGAATATACATGGCTGTGCTTCCACCACCATCAAGATTCATGGCATGTTGGCATCCGTACCATCTCATTATGTCTGTTAGCTCGTGTAGGCTGACACCTTGCGATTGGCTGCGTCGACCATCTACAGTCATGAAAATTAATTTGTTATCTTTAATGCCTATAGCAGTGCGTGGGTGTCTATTATCATTAAACGCATTTTTAGATAATGATAGTATATTGCTGTGCTCGATTAGCATGGGGCCGGCCAACATCACATTGGGATAGACGGCTATAGTCGCTGAATCTCTGACTATTTTCGTACGTTTATTATCGAATGCAAAATAGGCATTTGCACGTGCGCTCTTGGAAAGGGTAGGGTTAATAATCTGATTGTTCACTTTTATGAAATCTACCGCTCCACCATTTTTCATGTCAAAAAAACCGCCATTGATGGCTGCTAAAGCTTGGGCTTCCTGAGAGAGAGTGGAAGTGCGTTCACGACTATTCGGCAGCGCTTTCATGCCTAATTTTTTCTGGTACTTTTTGAGGTCAATCTCTACGATATTAATAATCTGCTGACTATTGAATAGGGAAGCGAATGCTGTACTTTTCCAGATGACGCCTTTGCTGAGTTTTTGGGTTTGCCATTGCTGCTGAACAAAAGTGAGCGAATCTGCTTGACAATAAGCAAGTACAGGGAATAATAGGACAAATAAAAAGGCAGTAATTTTTTTCATAATTACTGCCTAATTTAAATTATTTCAAATAAATAAACGAGTGTTTATCGCTTTCCTTCCCATTCTGCATAAAATTGTTGCAAGAACATTTCCATAAATTGGTGTCTTTGCTCGGCAATTGCTTTGGCAGTAGGGGTATTCATTTTGTCTTTTAATAACAACAATTTTTCATAAAAATGATTGATGGTTGGAGCTGAAGTCTTTTTGTATTCTTCTTTGCTTAGATTTTGTTTTGGGGCAATATTCGGATCGTACATCTCACGGTTTTTGTAGCCGCCATAATTGAAGGCACGCGCAACACCGATAGCGCCGATAGCGTCCAATCTGTCCGCATCTTGTACAACCTCGAGCTCTTTGGAGTGGTAAGTTACTTCACCGAGTGATGCTTTGAAAGACATATTCAGAATAATGAGTTTCACTTGCTCGATCACCTGCTCCTCGACACCAATAGAGGCCAGAAACTCGCCCGCTACACGCGGACCAATGGTCTCGTCTCCATCATGAAATTTACTATCTGCAATATCGTGTAATAAGGCGGTTAATTCGCATACCAAACGATCTGCTGATTCGGTCTCTAATATAAGTTTTGTATTGTTCCACACGCGTTGGATGTGCCACCAGTCGTGTCCTGCTTCAGCAAATTTAAGCCTATCTTGTACGAAAGCTACAGTAAGATCAATGATATTTTGCATCTGTAAATGAATAAAAAGCTAATATAAGAGTTCTTTATTAGCTTTTTATCCATTTATTTTAAAGTTTTCAGGAAAAAGCCTTTTCGGTTGAATACAAGGCTCTTATGTGGGTTATCAAAGATAGTCAAGTAACGATTTGGTAACGGTGCTTATTGCTTTGCTTTTCAACACGTTTCCGTTAGCTCACAGCAAATATACAAAATTTATTATTCTCAAAACCATACAAAGGATTTTAATATCCGATTATTACACTTGGTAAAACAGGACAAGAAAAAAGGGCTTTTATTAAACCCTTTTTACGCTGTACAGATATAGCAAACCCTACCTACCGTCCTGCTCGTCCATTTTTTTGATAAGGCTTTCTTTAAGGCTGTCAAGGAATTTAGTTCTGTTCATTTTTCGGGATTTGAGTTCTAAAAACGTGTGATAGAAATCTCCCAAATCAACATTAAAAGTGCTTTCAAAGACTTTGACGATAGGTTTAATATCTGCATTGGCGTTATTGAATATGCCTTGTGAATGTAGTGGATAAATCAATTCGGTTAAAGCGGTCTTGCTACCTGTCCAATGCAGGGTTGTCGGTTTGTCGCTTGTGGCTGTTTTTGATAGTTGGTCTTCGAGGTAGTCCTGTATCAAATCATTGGCAATAATCTTTGCTACTTTGTAATCGTGGGAAGTGGAAAAACTGTGGTCGGTTTCAAAAAATAGAATGTGTCCAAACTCAATTGAACATTGTGCTTGCCACGAACAAAATAGGTGTGGTCAAGATAAGTGCTGTCGGTTCTGTAATAGCTGTAAAACGCCATATTGTTATCAAAAAACCTTTTGAGCTTTGATAATTCTTTATTGAAATATTCTTCCAAAACTTCTTTTCCGCCATAAGGTCTTTTGGCTTCAATCTTATACACAGCATTGTAATAAATGAGCTTTGCAACGATGGTAGGTTTCTGATGTTTGAAAAAACGGATTTCTTCGTCTTCATCGCTGAACCCTGTTTTTAGCACATATTCCTTTAATTCGGATAGGCATTCTACAATAAGAAGTATAACAGCTTCTATCCGTTGTATGGAGCAATCAGCTTCAACCTCCAATTCGTTGACTGTTGTTTTTAACCTATGTAATGTTTCGTTGTAAAATTTATTCATTCGATTATTTTGAAATGTTTAAGCGCACTATGAGTAGTGAATTGCCAACAGCGCTGTTCCCTCATCAAAAACATCTGTCATTTCAACGATGATGATGATGTTGGTGTTGATGGTGCTGAAAATTACCTATATAATGATGATAAATATGACGGACAATAGCAAAAATTAGGAATATCAATATGGCAGAGAGGAAAATCAGCATTGTCCAATTAAGTATTCGGTGATGCAATCTTTCTACCCTTTTTACAGGCTTTCTTGATTGAGAAATATGCCGATTGGGGATATATTTCTTTTTGCGTATTTTCTTTTTCCTTTTCAAAACTCATAAATTGAAGGGGTTTAAAATTTCATTCGCTGTATTCTTACCGCATTTAAAATTGCCAATAACGCTACGCCAACATCCGCAAAAACAGCTTCCCACATTGTCGCCAATCCACCTGCTCCAAGTACGAGTACAATAGCTTTGACACCGAAAGCCAAACCGATATTTTGCCAAACGATTTTCTTTGTCTGTTTACCGATGTTGATTGCCATAGGTATTTTACTTGGCTTATCGTCCTGTATGACCACATCTGCGGTTTCGATAGTGGCATCACTCCCTAATCCACCCATTGCGATACCTACGTCGCTCAATGCCACAACAGGAGCATCGTTTACACCATCGCCCACAAAAGCAACGCTTTCGCCTTTGGCTTTGATGTCTTTAACTCTGTTTACTTTGTCTTCGGGCAATAAATCTCCAAAGGCATTGTCTATCCCCAACTGCTCCGCTACATATTTCACAACGGTACTTTTATCTCCGCTAAGCATCGTTGCTTTAACATTGAGCTTATGCAATAGGGTTATGGTTTCTTGTGCATCTTCTTTGATACTGTCGGCAATCGTGATGTAACCAACAAATTTGCTGTCGTATGCAACGGCAATAGTTGTATAAACGATGCTGTTCGGGTCTAAGTCGTATGATATGCCGAACTTACCCATCAGTTTGAAATTCCCGACCAATAAATCCTTACCGTTTACCGTTGATTTCAAACCGTGTCCGGCGATTTCCTCCGTATTTTCCAATCGAATTTCATTATTCGGTCTCCCCACGTATTCGTGAATAGCGGTTGCTACGGGGTGTGTGCTATGGCTTTCCAAAATGTTGACTAATTCCAGAATTTCAGCTTTATCAAATTCGGGATTGAAGTTGATATCCTGAACCTTAAAAACGCCCTCTGTCATTGTACCTGTCTTATCCATCACTACGTTTTGAATATCGGAAAGAGCATCTAAAAAGTTACTTCCTTTGAACAGTATTCCATTTTTGCTCGCAGCACCAATACCACCGAAATAACCTAAGGGAATGGAAATAACCAACGCACAAGGGCAGGAAATAACCAGGAATACCAAAGCCCTGTACAGCCAATCTCTAAACTCATAATTTTCCACAAAGAAATAAGGCAGTAGGCAAATGGCTATGGCTAACAGCACTACAATAGGCGTATAGATTTTTGCAAATTTCCGGATAAATAATTCCGTTGGTGCTTTTTGTGCAGTGGCGTTTTGCACCAATTCTAAAATCTTGCTCAACTTACTGTCGGTGTATGCGGTCGTAACTTTTACCTGCGATACGGTGTTGAGATTTATCATCCCTGCCAAAACGGTTTCGCCTTTGTTTTTTGTATCTGGTTTGCTTTCGCCTGTTAAAGCCGATGTATTGAAAGATGCCGTTTCGGACAACAGTTCTCCGTCTAAGCCTAATTTTTCTCCCGGTTTAAGCTGTATAATTTCGCCAACGGCAACAGTTTCTGCCTTTACGGTTTGCGGTTCATTGTTTTTTAAAACGGTTACTTCATCGGGTCTTTGGTCAAGCAAAGATTTGATGTTTGATTTTGCCCTCGAAACAGCCATTGTCTGAAAAACTTCGCCAACGGCATAGAACAACATTACCGCAACGCCCTCGGGATATTCGCCAATGGCAAATGCCCCGATAGTTGCAATGCCCATCAAAAAGAACTCCGAGAAAATCTCGCCTTTGCGAATACTCTCAACGGCTTCTTTGAGTACGGGCAGTCCAACAGGAGCATAAGCCACCACGTACCAAATAATCCGTACCCAATCGGTAAACCACGTCTGCGGAAACCAATTATCCATTGCAATACCTGCAAGCAACAGCGCAAGGGAAATAATGGCGGGAAGAAACATCTTGAAAACATTGTCAGTATCTCCTGAATGCGAATGGTCGTGTCCGTCATCATCACTGTGGTCGTGATTATGCCCGTCATTTTTGTGATGCCCTTTTACCAATTCCTTAGCACCTGCTTTGGTGTAGATTTTTTCTTCCTGTGTGCAACAAGTCATTTTGCCTTGTGCATCGTAAGTATGCTTGTGATTTTTGTCTGTATTTATCATAGCCTTTAATTTTTTAGGTTCGTTACACTTTTTTATTTCTTATTCTTTCTACATTATTATTCATTATATGCCTCACGATATGCTGAAAAATAAACTTCTTGAAAGCGTTCAGTTCTTGTTGATGTTTTGCATAAAACGCATCGGGTGTATCAAAAACGCCAAAGTCCCGATTGATGCCTTTATCCTGAATAAATGTATTATTGAGGTTCCATTCAATCGGCGGGTTCTCAAAATTATCGGTATAAACCCCGAAACCGCAAAAAGTGGTCTTGCAATCACTGTTCTGTTCCTGTAATTTAGTGAGGTACGGTTTATCCAAAATCACGCCCTCCAAAAAATACCATTGCTCGTTTACCCAAACTTCAACCCAGCTATGCAAGATATTCTTAGGCGATAGTCTGTACCAAATACCTGTAATAGCTCCTTTCTGCAATGCCTTGTCAATGGTAAAGCCGTGAATACGGTTAGGTACATCTGTTGCTCTTAACAAAGCCATTAATAAAGTGGCTTTTGTGTTGCATTGTCCGTACCCGTCATTCAGCACCTGCGATGCGGAAATATAATCAGAAACATTATAGCCAAACTTTATTTCGTCCCGTACAAAATTGTAAATGGCTTGAACTTTGGCAACGGTGTCCAAGTTTTCCCACCCTCTCTGCTCCAATAGCTTTTGTATGGAAGCATTGGAGTAGTCAAGGATTTTTGTTTCTTTAAGATAGGTGTCCATAACACATTTATATTTATAACAAAGTTACACAGGGAGAGCCTGCAATGCTATTGCAAACTCTCCTTTAAACAGTTTTCACAAATTCCCTTACCAAATAATTTTAGTTCGTCGATACGGTAATTCTGACTTCCATTCTGCGGTATTATAAAATCCTCCTTACAGGTTGTCTGCTTACAAATCTTACAATAGAAATGTAAGTGCCAATCCTTGTGTGTATTTTCATCACACCCATCGTGGCACAGAATATACTTGACCGTAGTGTTCTCCTGAATACTGTGTACAATGCCTTTTTCTTCAAAAGTTTTCAAAGTCCTGTAAATCGTAACCCTGTCTGCTTTATAAAAATGGCTCTCAATTTCAGATAAGGACATTGCTGTCTGCTGTTGCTCCAAGAAGTCGTACACCAATATCCGCATACTTGTCGGATTGGTGTTCTTTGACAACAGCTTCTGTTCAATGTTTTTTTTCATTATCCAATGTTTTTTAGTGAGCGTGGGCGTGTTCTCCCGAATCATCCATTTTTGCATTCACAAAAAACGCGCCTTTTACCACGATATGCGCACCGTGCGGAATTTCACTTACAGGTGTAATTGCCGTATAACCCAATTGCGTAGCACCTTTAACGACTTCCATTCTTACAAATTGAGTTCCTTTTTCAGAACCGTGGTTATGGTCGTGAGCTTCGCCCTCTTTATGGTCGTGAGCTTCTTCTTCCCGCTCCTTGACCAAAAAGATGTAATACTTTCCGTCTGCATTGACAATAGCATCGTTGGGTACAGCCGTACTTAATACATCATCTAAACTTACCATTCCGGTTATACTCATTCCGTCAATCAATCCTGCTTTATCTCCTGTAATCTTGCTGTGAACAGCAATAGTTTTACTCTCTCCGCTAAAGGATGAGCCGATACTATAAACTTCGGCAGAATAAGTCTTATTGGGATTGTTGGTTACGACAAAATCTATTTTCTGACCTATTTTGATTAAAGGAATATCCTTTTCATACACCTGTAAGTCCAAGTGCAGGGCTGTGTTTTCTATGATTTCAGCAATAGGCGATGACACATCTACATAGCTTCCGATTTTGGCAAAAACATTGCTGATAGTACCGCTTATCGGACTTGTAACGACCAATGAGGATTTAAGGCTCGAATTTGACAAGGAAGCCGGATTAATCCCCATCATTTGAATTTGCTGGTTCAAAGAAGACTTCCGTGTTCTCAACGTGTTCAGTTCAGTAGTGGCACTTTGCAGGTTTTTCTTTGCTCCGACATTTCCGTCGTTCAGCTCTCTTTGTCTTACAAGTTCCTGTTCGGCAAACTCTATCCGGCTATTGATGCTTAGGTATTCTTCCTGCAATTGTATGAATTGCGGATTGGAAATAGTAGCGATAACCTGACCTTTCCTTACGAAATCGCCTATCTCCACATTAAGGGATTTGATAACACCACCAAACAACGAGGTTGCATTCGCCTTGTTGCTGTTGGGAACTCTTAATGCTCCATTGGCTTTCAATGTTGCGGATAATTGCTTCTGTTCAATTGAACCGATTTCAATACCCACCGCTTTCATCTGCTCATCGGTCAGCACTGCAACATTTTCTTCTTCTTCTTCGTGTTCGTCCGTTGTTGTTTCTGCTTCCGTTCCGTGATTATGCCCATCGCCCTCTTTATGATTATTTGTACAGGCGTTGAAAGCAAAGAATGCAACGAGGACAAGAACGCTAAAAACTATATTATTTATGATACGTTTCATATATTGTATTATTTACTGATTAATGAATGGATAAGCGTTACAGCCTCATTGATTTGCTGAATGCTATTTAAATAATTAAGCTGAATGTCTGCTGTTGTCTGCAAGGCAAATAGGTACTCCACATAAGAAATATCTCCGGTACTGTACCCCAGCTTTGCAGCATTGATAATCTCATCAGCATTGGGAAGTGCCTGCTCCTTGAAATAGGTAAACTGCGCTACATATTGTTCGTATTGTTTCAAGGCGTTTGCCAATTCCGTTTTAAGCTGTTGTTCCTGCCATTGCGCATTTAATTCCAATGATTGTTTCTTGTAATCAAGCGAGCGAATTTTTGCTTTGGTGGTGGTAAAAATTGGGATTGTAATACCTAAATCAACAAAACTAAACCGCTGTCCTTTGCCATAAAATTGCTCTACACCATTTTTACTGTGCATTCCTATCAGCGATATGTTATTATAACCGAATGTAAAATCAGGCAAGCTGTTTGCTCTTTCCAATTTCTTGTTCTGCTCGGCAATTTTCGCCTCTTGATACAATAACTGGATGCTCGGATGATTTGCAACAGCCGAACTGTCAATGAAAGAACTTAACAGCAATGGTGTATAATCCGGTTGCGGTTCTATTAAGAAGTCTTCCTGTGTCTGCATCAGATTTTTAAGGCTTTGATAGGCGTTCTGCCTTAAAACCTCGTTCTGTTGATACAAAAGACTTATTTCCCCTTTCTTGGTAGTCGCAGTATTAACGTCCAGTTTGCCTATATCTCCGGTTTTGTACCGCAGTTCTGCTACGCGGATAAAGTCTGCATAAATAGTATCAAGATACTTTAAAACCGAAGCATTATGCTCCAAATATTCCAACTGGTAATAATAGGTTCTTACCTGTTTTCTAAGTTCATTTTCTGTCAGAGCCTTTGACCATTGCCGACCTTTGACTTGCTCTTTGACCAAGTTTTTCTTTGCCCCAAAGAGCGTTGGAAAGGGTATGGTCTGCGAAATCTGGAAGCCGTTATCAAATTCGAAACTGTTAATATTCCCATATTGGAAATCTACACCGGTCTTCGGCAGTTCATACGCCGTCTTGCTAAGGCTTTGGGCAGATTGAATATCCATATTTTTGGAACGTAGCTGAGGGTTATTCTCCACAGCAATCTCGATAGCCTTATCTACATTTATCGGAGTTTGTGCCTTACCGTTTTGAGAAAATCCCAAGAACATAAACAGGAACAACACGGGTGCTATGGCTTTCGTTTTATTATTTTTCGGAGGTTTTTGGTTTCTCATAAATACGAGGTACAGCAAGGGCAGCACGAACAACGTCAATGCAGTTGCTGAAATCAATCCTCCGATAACGACCGTTGCCAACGGTTTTTGTACTTCTGCACCTGCACTTGTACTCAATGCCATTGGTAAAAAACCTAAACTTGCCACAGATGCTGTCATCAATACAGGCCTAAGCCTTGTTTTAGCTCCCTCGATAATTCTCGGAACAATCTCGTTCCAACCCTCTTTCTCCAGTCTATTGAACGTGGCAATCAGTACAATCCCGTTCAGAACAGCAACACCGAACAGAGCAATAAATCCGACACCTGCCGATATGCTGAATGGCATATCCCGCAATAAAAGGGCAAATACGCCTCCAATGGCACTCATCGGGATAGCCGTATAGACCAAAACGGCTTCCTTGAACGAATGGAACGTGAAGTATAACAGGATAAAAATCAAAAGCAGGGCGATAGGTACTGCTATGAGTAATCTGTCGGTAGCTTTTTGGAGGTTCTCAAACTGACCACCATAAGTAAAATAATAACCTGTCGGTAGCTTAATCTGTTCAGCCAATTTATCCTGAATTTCATTGACAACGCTGGCTACATCCCGCCCCTGTACGTTGAAGCCGACATATATCCTGCGTTTACCGCCTTCACGGCTGATTTGTGCGGGCCCTAATTTGTAATCAATGTTTGCAACCTGTGAAAGCGGTATTTGGTCGCCGTTTGGTAGTGGGATAAACAGATTGCTCACATCCTCAATGGAACTGCGGTGGGCTTCATCAAGCCGTACCACCAAATCAAATCTTCGTTCGTTTTCATAAATCACACCTGCTGATTTACCTGCGAACGCAGTGCTGACAATATCGTTTATTTCCTGTACATTCAAGCCGTAATTGGCTATTCGGGTACGGTCATATTCGATATTGATTTGGGGAAGACCTGCTACCCGTTCTACCTGCGGAGCAGTCGCACCTTCTACTGTTTGAATAATAGCATTCGCTTTATTGGCATAAACCAACAAACTGTCGAGGTCTTCTCCGAATATCTTAACGGCTACATCCTGCCTGATACCTGTCATCAGTTCATTAAACCGCATCTGTATCGGCTGATTGGCTTCAAAGAATACACCGGGAATAACTTCAAGTTTCTCCATCATTTCATTGGAAAGCTCGTCATAGGATTTTTTTGTTTTCCATTCGTCCTGCGGTTTTAGGATAATCATCAGGTCAGTGGCTTCGGGAGGCATCGGGTCTGTCGGTACTTCGGCAGCACCAGTCTTGCCTACGACCATTCTCACTTCGTCAAATTCCTTGATTATCCTTGATGCCTGCATAGAGGTTTCCAGACTTTGGCTTAACGATGTTCCTTGTGGCAGGATACAGTGGAAAGCAAAATCGCCCTCGCCCAATTTTGGCAGGAACTCTCCGCCCATCCGTGAAAAAAAGAATATACTTATGGTAAACAGCCCAACGGCAACCGCAATAACCACATATTTCATCCGAATGGCTTTTTCTAACAATGGTTTATAAACCCCTTGAAGATAGTCCATCATTTTGTCTGAAAAATTCTTTTTGGTAATCGGCTTTTTAGACAAACACAAAGCACTCATCATCGGGATATAGGTAAAGGACAAAATCAATGCTCCCAAAATGGCAAAACTTACAGTCTGTGCCATTGGCGTAAACATTTTACCCTCTATACCCACCAAAGTAAGGATAGGGATATAGACAATGAGGATGATAACTTCGCCAAATGCGGCACTCGTACGAATTTTCCGTGCAGATTCATATACCTCTTCATCCATTTCTGCCTGCGTAAGTCTTTGTGTGGATTTCCGCAAGCCCAAATGATGCATTGTCGCTTCAACAACAATCAGGGAACCATCTATTACCAATCCGAAATCAATAGCCCCCATACTCATCAGGTTGGCACTTACACCAAACAGCCGCATCATTCCCAACGCAAAAAGCATAGATAGCGGTATGGCTGAGGCTACAATCAGTCCTGCTCTGAAATTCCCCAGGAATAGAATTAATACAAAAATAACAATCAGTGCGCCCTCAATGAGGTTCTTTTGAACCGTACTTATCGCTCTATCAACCAAATCCATTCTGTCTAAAAATGGTTCTATGACCACGTCTTCGGGTAGAGATTGTTGGATAACCGGTATTTTTTCTTTGATACTTTTTACAACTTCAGAGGTGTTTTCTCCCTTCAACATCATTACAATCCCACCCACAGCATCTACTTCGCCATTATAGGTCAATGCTCCGTACCGGGTTGCGTGACCAAATTGTACTTCTGCCACATCTTTGATAAATACCGGAACGCTACCTGTATTTTTAACGACGATATTTCCTACATCTTCCAATGAAGTAACCAGACCAATCCCGCGAATAAAGTAAGCATTGGGCTTCTTATCGATATATGCACCTCCGGTATTTTGGTTGTTGTTTTCGAGGGCGGTAAAAATATCGGAAATACTAACGTCCATTGCCTTGATGCGGTTTGGGTCGATAGAAACTTCGTACTGTTTAAGCAAACCACCGAAACTATTGACTTCTGCAATTCCCGGAGTACCGTAAAGTTGTCTGGCAACAATCCAGTCCTGCATTGTCCGCAAATCCATTGCGGAATATTTGTCTTCACTGCCTTCTTTGGGATGAAGAATATATTGGTACACTTCGCCAAGACCTGTACTGACAGGAGCAAGTTCAGGTGTTCCAATCCCGTCAGGTATCTGGTCTTGTGCTTCTTTCAGCTGTTGGCTTACTAACTGTCGTGCAAAATAAATATCGACATTATCTTGAAAGACAACGGTTACAACAGATAATCCAAATCTTGAAACACTTCTTATCTCTTCTACTTTTGGAAGATTAACGATACTTTGCTCTACGGGAAATGTTACTAATTGTTCTACTTCTTGTCCTGCCAATGTAGGCGACAGGGTAATAATCTGAACCTGATTGTTTGTAATGTCAGGTTGGGCATCAATGGGGATTTGGTTGGCACTCCATACCCCCCAAATGATGAGAAACAAGGTCATCAATCCTATAATGAACTTATTCTTTATAGAGAATTTTATAATACTATTTAACACTTCTATTGTGATTAATGATGAATAATTAATGATAAATTGCAATGATTATGAATACGAGAAATACGAAGTATGACCCAAAACATTCAGCTTGTTGCTGTACGCAAAAAGCTATAATCATTAAAACATTAAAAATTATGCATTAATCTTTGGCGGTTGCCAAATTCCCCCCAGATAGTGGGATATAAAGGTACATTTATAATAAACTTTAGGCTTAGAAAGGTCAAAAGTCTTCGCCTTAACTAAGCTGTATACATTCCATTGAAGCACTATACCTGAAACTATTCCACAACAACCGCATAAACAAAATGGACTGCACATATCAGTTGTTTCCTGATGGTCGTGGCTTCCTTGATGGGTTAATTCTTCCGAATGGTTATGGTTTTGAAAGTTGTCCTTTTCATACATATCGGTACACGGCATTAAAAATACCGTCATCATATAAATTGCCAATATGGAGTAAAAGACTTTCATATTCTTTTGCAAAGTTAGTAAAAAAGTAATGCAATGGCATTGCATTGTTTATTGCAATCGTCTCTTTTTCTTCTTCATCCGTTTAGCAAATGTTTCTTCTTTATAATCCACGCCTTGTGCATCAGGTAAAAGGCTGAATAATCCTATATCGAAATTCTGAGAATGTTCCTGTGGGATAAACTCAAAAAGGTCTTTCGTTGGTTGGTTGTCTATTGTATTCGTTTTGGAAAGAGGGTTATCCTGTGTTTTCAGTTCGGGTTTGTTGCCGTTGTTCCACCAATCGTTAAAAACATTTGCAGACAGGTTTCTGTCTAACTGTGAACCATTCCATACACTACGGCTCTCGTGGTCAATGAAAGTTACTCCGTAAATCCGTCCGTTGTCGTTTCTGCGAACAATCGTATTAATACCGTGTTCGGTCAATTGTTTTCTAAATTCTATTTCGTTGCTTGTCGTGTGCATAGCCAATTCAACAGTATTCTTTAAAACTGACCTTACAGGATTGGTTTTCATTTTCTCTTTTGACTGTTCAAAATGCTTTTGTAGTTGTGCAACTCCTGCGTCTTTTCCGAAAAGCGATGCCTTAAACGGATTGCTTGCCTTGTTTCCGTTTTCGTCCACTGCCACATAGACCAATCCGTTTACCGGCTGACCGTTCCGCTCGCCTTTGACTTCTTCCGCTGTGATGTTGAACAGCGACAATAAAGCATTATAGCTTCCCATAGTCGGAAAGCTGTAATACTTCGGCAAATGCCGTACTACCGAAGCAATCTGACTTTTGATGTCGCCTTTGTGGTAATCCACAGGTTTGAAAACTTTGTTGGCTTGTTTCTGCTCCTGCTCGGTTGCTTTGTGCAGGTTGTATTTCGTTTCAAAATCCCGACAGATTGCCATTGAACGTGGGTGGTCGTAATCATCGGGGATTTTCTTACCGTCAATGCCTACACAGGTCGAAACGATATGGATATGCATTCGGTCAATGTCCGTATGTTTGAAAACAATATAAGGCTGATTTCCGTAGCCCATACGTTCCATATATTCCTGTGCCATTTCCGTAAACTGCTCATCGCTTACCTCGTCTTTCGGGTCTGGGTTCAATGAAATATGCCGTACCGTTTTTTCTGTTTTGATGTTTGCAGACAAATACGGCTCAAAACATTTATTGAAATACGCTACGGAATACCTGCCGTCCATTGTGTCGGGTATTTTGTTCAGCAACAAAACCGCTCCGTTTTCCCTGTCCACTTTCTGCTGATTGTACAAAATCGCTCCGTACATATTGCTTCCCTTTCCGATTTTTGCAATCATAATTTTACTCTTTATGTAGATATTGCTTTTCAAATCTGTCGGTAAGAATTAAAACCTTTAGCAACAGTTCTTTCATTTTTGCGGTCTGTTTTTCCAATTTATAGAGATATGCAGATGCTTTTTTCTCCGAAAAATTGGCGTTCAATAGCCTTACAATCTGATTGTAATTGGTTGCTATTCCTCGAAACTGACTGAAAAATTTGGTCAGTCCTGCGTGGTATTCTACCGCATTCATATCAATTTTTACGGTCTTTACGGTCTTTTGAAAGATGCAAGCCGTAATGAAATGTGCCTTTACACTTATCCCCGATTGGTCAAAGAGGGCAAGGAACTTGGCGTTTTCCTCTGCATTCAGGTTAATAGAATACCGATGTACGGCAGGGTCATTCTTCGGTTTTCTCCCTGTTTTCCTAATTTGTTTACTGTTCTTTTCTTCCATAATAAATCCATTTCTAATGTTAAACAAAACTGCGACTTCGGAGCGGTTTTCAGCTCCCTGCAAGGGCAAGTGCTTTTGAGTGCCGAAATTCATTTCGAGTACCTCAAAAGATAACTTGCTCTGAACAGGAGTTCAGAAAAATCCGTTTTGCAAACGGATTGGAGTTAGCTGAAAAAGCTAATCGCTTTCGTTACAAAGTTCGATAAGACCATTTGAATAACAACGACTTACAATCACGCCAAACAAAGCCAATAAACGCCAAATACTGCCACCTTTATGTGGATTGGAATTGCTTTTATTTCCTTTGTATCTGGTTAGCTGGCTGATTGGTTATGCCCTTAATTAAATCACTGAACAGCAAAAAATCCCGACAGCAAATAAGTGTGAATGATTGCAGGCGGATTACAGATTTTTCAGTTAATGAAACAGCTAATTAAGAGTATATAGGTGCATAGCAACTTACATACGTGCTATGATATTTACAACTGACTGTTCAGCTAACTAAATAGCTAATGGGATATAATATTAAAAACAATAGATATGATAGATGAAGAAAACAAAAAACAGCAATCCGAAGCACAAGATTTTTCTTTAGAAAATTTTCTTGGCAATGAAAAGAAACAACCTGCACATGAGCAGAACACCTTACCGCATAGTGATGACCTTACTGCAATAGAAACAAGCGAAAAATCTGTAGAAACAGAAGATGAAAAGTCGGTTGCAGGTATTACCAAAAGAAATGTTTCAAAACCAAAGAAGCTGACGAAAGAAGATTATTGCGAACAGTTCTTTAAAATTCCTAAAAGGAATGCAAGCAAAGGCAAATCGGTCTATGTACGGCAGGAACACCACGAAACGTTTAACAGGCTTACAAACGTTATGGGGATTGATAAGCTCACGATTTATGCGTATCTGGACAATATTATCGAATACCATTTTCACGAGTTCGGAGAACTGATTAAGGAAATCTATAACGATAAGCACAAGCCGTTGTTTTGATAACCGTCCTTTAGTCAGGATGTATAAGTCCCTGTTAAAATTGTTTCCAAAAGAAAAAAACAGAAAAAAAAGAAAGCTATTCAAACAAGGCGGACAGGTGGAAAAACCAAAAGGAAACGGAATAAGTCCCGAAGGGTGGCAGGGCAAGCACAACTATTCGGCGAAGCCACCATATTTGCCCTGCCATTATGCCGTAAGCTTTTGGTTGGGTGGTGCGGTGGATGTCCGCTTTATCTTTGCTACCTTTTTATTCTTTTTTAGATTTTTTTTAATATTTCTTTGATAGTATTTGGCAAAACAACGCCACTAAACGCCAATGGATACAACATTAGAAAGCTCTGTATAATTACCTTATATTTTCGAGGTTTAATGATGTAGATATGGAAATAACAGTTTTAGACATTCAGATTTTAAAGGCATTGCATAGGGAAGTAAAGAAAGTTTCTCTATTGATTTCGGAAATGACTGCACCCTATAAAGCATTGCAACAGGCAACGAAATGGCTCGACCAACAGGAAGCCTGCCAATTGCTTAATATCAGCAAAAGAACGTTGCAGACGTATAGAGCAAAAGGCATTCTTGGGGCAACGCAAATCAATCGGAAAACATATTTCAGATTATCTGAAGTGGAATTACTTATGCAGGGAGAGCAACCATTAAAAAAGCAAAAGAAATGAAACAGATTGGAAATTCAAACGAAGATATGCTTGTCCTGCTCGAAGCTGTGGAAGGTATCAAAAATGAACTGCTGTATATCAGAGAATATTTTCATCCACTCTTAAAAGGGGAAATCTACCTGTCAGGCGAACAGGTTTGCGAGATGCTACACATCAGTAAACGAACGTTGCAACAGTACAGGGATGACGGACTGATACCTTTTATCAAACTCGAACGGAAAATCTTGTTTCGTGAAAGCGATATTATCAAGGTATTGGAAGATAACTATCAGCGGTAGCCGACTAAAGAGCCTTATCCGTATCGGTCAATTAAAGAAACAGCCCACCTATTTAAGCAGTGGGCTGTGGTGTTTTTGTGGAACTAATATTAATTATTTTTCGAATTTGTAGGTTACAATGTTCTTTCCGTAAATTCTGTCTCATTTTACATTTAAGACCAATTGTACAAGGACTTTTATATTGTTTTCAAACCTAATTCTATTAAAAATTCATTGTGTTTGTTTGTACTGCTATTGATTTTTCGTTCAATTATTTCCAATTCCCTATGCACCTCTTTTAAATCAATAATCACTTCCTCTGTTGCTGTACTTACATAACGGGAAATATTCAAATTATAACCATTCTTTTCGATTTCATCCATCGAGACTTTACGGGAATACCGCTCTCTTTCAGTTCGGAATTGGTACGTTTCTACAATGTTTTTAATGTGTTTCTCACTAAGTGAATTTTGTCGTTTCTCTTTTTCGTAATGTTCTGCTGCATTGATAAATAATACATCCTCTTGTTTTTTACACTTTTTCAACACTAAAATACAAACAGGAATACCCGTAGAATAAAATAAATTAGGAGGCAGACCAATAACCGTATCAATATGGTTGTCTTTCAGTAATTTGGTTCTTATACGCTCTTCTGCTCCGCCACGAAACAGTACTCCGTGTGGCAAAATAATCGCCATTGTACCTTCTTTACCAAGAAAGTGAAAGCCGTGCAATAAAAATGCAAAATCGGCTGCCGATTTGGGAGCTAAGCCGTAGCTTTTGAAACGAAAATCTTCACCCATTGTTTCGTTGGGTTCCCAACGCAAACTAAATGGTGGATTGGCAACAATGGCATCAAACTCTGTTTTTTTGCTTGGGTTCATTTCATTGAGTAAATCCCATTGATTGAGCAAAGTATCTCCGTGGAATATCTCAAACTCGGTATCTTTCATTCCGTGCAATAACATATTCATTCGGGCGAGGTTGTAGGTAGTAATATTCTTTTCCTGACCGTAAATTTTGCCAATACTTCCCTTAGCGTTTTTTAATTGATTACGAACATTTAAAAGTAAAGATCCCGAACCGCAAGCCATATCCAGCACTTTATCCAACTTTGGTTTCAAACCTGTTGCAGGGTCTTGGCTGTCTAAAGTAACGATTTCGGAAAGAATAGTTGAAACTTCTTGTGGTGTATAAAATTCTCCTGCTTTTTTTCCTGAACCTGCTGCAAATTTACCAATCAAATATTCATAAGCATTTCCAAGTGTATCGGTATCCGTTGAAAAATCGGCAATCCCTTCGGCAATCTTTCCAATAATCTTACAAAGTTTGTCATTTCTTTCTTTTGGTGTTTTTCCTAGCTTCTCCGAGTTGAGATTAATTTCAGAAAAAAGTCCTTTAAAGGTAGTACCAAACGATTCGTTTTCAATATAGCGAAATCCATTTTCAAGTGTTTCTAATAAATCAGCATTTTGCGTACGAGCCAATTCGGTAATGTTACTCCACAGATATTTAGGCTCTATAACATAATGCACTTTTCTACGCATCTGTTCTTCAAACTCTTCTACATCTCCCTCATTATTTTTGTACCATTCTTCTAACGGTGGCGGAATTACAAAATCGGGTCTTAAATCTTTTGACTTAATTTCAGGATAATCTTTTCCCAATTCTTTTTTAGCAGCTTCCTCGTAATTAAACGATAGATACCGAAGAAAGAGAAACGAAAGCATATAGTCACGAAAATCATCCGCATTCATTGCTCCCCGTAAGTCATTCGCAATGTTCCAAAGTGTATCGCCTAATTTTTTATGTTGTTGTTTTTGTGTCATTCTTTTCTATTATTTCTTTAATTAAAAATATCTGGGAGTTTAAATTGATATTTATCAATAAATCCTTTAAGAATTTTTTTGAATAAATCCTTATTGTCATCATTCATAGTTGAAGGAGTAAATATGGAGTGCCTTCCGTGACTAAGTAACTGTACTGCTCTGTGATAAAGCACTTCATCTTCTAATCCATGGATAACTTCATCAATTTTATTGTATCCAAAAAAACTCACAGCTTTTTCCATAACTGTTCTTAAACCATTAAAGTGATACGTATGAATAATTCCCGATTTTGCTACTTTTTGCAATTCACTCAGTAAAGCGATGTGATGAAAAAATGGGGTATCATCCGTATTTTGAAGACTATAATTTTGAGGGCTAATTGAATGAAGAAAATAGGTTTTCCCTTTCATTTTTAGCTCATTGTGCATCACGTTAAAAAAAAGACTGTGATGTGTGGATATTACCACTTTTACTTTTCGATCTTTTTCTTCTTTTCTTTTCTCTCCAGCATCTTCAATTTCATTATATATCCCACCTTCTATCATAGTTGCTAAACCACAGGCTAGAGCAATAGCATTGTTTTCGTCCAAAGAGGAAATAGGGTCGTCTATATAAACATATTTCACCCAATCGTAACCTTCAGCACCATCGATTGCCAATTGATAAATTGCAAGAAAAAAACACCAAATAAAAAGATTCTCTTCACCTCGAGATACTTTTATTTTTTCGACATTCTGCGTAACTCCATTTACTAATTCTTCTCTAATAAATCTTACTGCCCAATGAATTTCTGGATTAGGCATATTCTCTTCACTAGGTTTAATATAATTAAAATCAATTCTAAAATTGAAATTACTATAATTATGGAGTATAGGTCTAATTTTATTCTCGATATCTAAATCCTCAATACCACCAAAAAACTTAGAATGTTTGTTTAAAAAAAGAACTCTGTGTTCATCATTATCTAAATCATTATCCCAAGTAAATAAATCTTCAGTGAATGCATTAAAGTATAGTGTATCAATTTCTGGGCTTTTCTTTCTTCTTTTACTAATATTTTTAAACTCAACAGAAAGACGAGTTTTACCTGTCCCATTATGAGCATATAACAATACAAAGTTATGGTCGTTTAAATCGTCCCTTAATCTTACTGCAACATTTCTCAATGTCTTGTACTTATATATTTTTTTTTGACCACTCATCTTCTAATCATTCATTTTAGGAAACAAACCCTGCATCAAGCCTTTTTTATGCTGTTTCAATTGTTCTATTTGCTCGGTTTGTGATGTGATGAGTTCATCTAATGCAGAAAGACAAGATGCGATTTTTTGTTGTTCTATCATTTTCGAAGGCAAAAAAACTTCTATATCTTCAATTTGTTGGAAAGACAAATTCGGAGGTTCATTCCCTGCAATATTTTTATTAATATTCTCAATCATTTTTGTTGTTTGAAGAAGATAATAAACAAAACTACTGTCATTGGAAGTTACTATTTTTCCGACACGTTGATTTAATAATGAGTCATTAAAAGCTTCATCAATTCGAGCGATTTTCAGCTTCATATTTAAAATGGGACGAGTTAAAGCTAATACATAATCACCTTTCTTTACTAAGAACTTCTTATATTTTTCTTTAAACTCCATAGGTAAAAAAGACTGCGTATCATTTTTCATTTCTTGGATACCAACATCAGCTATTTTTATCCATCTTGTTCCGCTAGTGACATTATCATTACTTGCAAATGCATATCCTTGAAATATTGAAAACAATTGCTTTACAGGTTTTTTCTTCCACTCCCCATCATTCTCAAACTCCTTAAACCTATATCTAGGTACTTTCTCCCCCTCTTGCGGAAAAAGATTTTGCATCAATCCTTTTTTGTGGGATTTAAGTAAATCTAACTTTTGGCTGTGAGCTGTAATCATTTCTTCTAAAGATGAAATGCAAGACGCTATCTTTTGTTGTTCTTTTTTATCGACTGGTAGAATTAGAGATTTAGAAAGAAATGTATCATTATGAATGTTTATGGTATTTTTAGCTCCCTTTTGGATGATAGAAGATAAATAATTAATTGTTCTTTCTGGATATTCAAAATATGCATCCAGTATAATACCAATGTCGTTAGTTTCAGGTCTAAAGACACCATATAACGGTGAAACAATAACTGGTGTTGAAACTTTACTTTGCTTTATAATTCCAAATGGAAAATCTCCAGTGGGACTTTTAGTATATATAATATCACCTGGCAATACTTTTTTGTAATTACTCGTATTACTTGCGGCAAAGACACGCCCCAAATGTTCAATTTGATTAACTACACCTTTATGTACTGACACTGAATAAACCTCTTCTTTTCCAGTACTTTTTTCTTTGTGTTCAAAGAGTACATCTGAAAGTTTTCTCTCAGCCCAAGTTTCATTCTTCTCAAACTCAGGGAAACGCAATTCGGGTATCAATTTTTTATTCTTGCTCATTATCTCCTTCTGTTGCGTTTATTTCGTTCAATACTAGCGCTTGCAGTTCTTCTTTAGGTAATAGCAACTGGTATTCGGCTACACCAATAGGCTTATTAATGTCCTGCAAAGCAATTTCTACATCCAAATGATCTTTATCGGCACAGAGAATAATGCCAATAGATGGATTCTCGTTTTCGCCTTTCTCCAATTTATCCAATAAGGAAAGATACAAGTTCATTTTGCCTACGTATTCGGCTTTAAAACTGCCAATCTTTAATTCTATAGCCACCAACGATTGTAATCCTCTGTGGAAGAAAAGCATATCTACAAAGTATTCTTTGTTGTTGTATTCCAATCGGTATTGGTTACCTATAAATGAAAAACCTTTGCCTAATTCCAATACAAAAGCCCTGATTTTGGTTATCAACCTGTTTTCTAATTCCAATTCTTTTACAGGTTCTGTAATACCCAAAAATCCGAGATTGTACGAGCTTTTAAATACTTCGTTGGCATATTCGGCACTTATTTCGGGTAATGTATTCCCGAAATTATTGGTTTTTAGTTGATTGTCGGCACTGCTATAGCTGTCCATTTTGATGGCGTTGAGCAATAAATCTCTTGACCAGCCTTTTGTAGCTACTTCATTGGCATAAAACGCAACAGCAGAAAGCGATTGGACTTTGTCTAAAAGCAACAAATTATGCCCCCACGGTAAAACTGCTACACCCTGTAGCAGTTTTGTATCTACTTGATAATAACGTTCATAAAAGCGTTTCATATTCCACAAGTTGCGTGGCGATAAACCCATATCTGGAAATTCATTTTTGAGGTCAATAGATAATTGCTTTACAACACCACTACCGTAACCTTCTTCTAACTGTTTTTCAAACAGTAGTTTTCCCAAATTCCAATACACGGAATTTGCAGTACTGTTTACCTGCTTTGCAATTAGCGTTCGGGCGGTATTAATTTGGCTTATCGCTTGATGTAAAATCTCCCGATACTCCGAAACATTTATATTTATTTGAGGTTGATTACTCATTTCATTTTATTTATTATCATAAGCAGCTAAACCACTTATTTCTCTACCTTGAGCTAATTTTTTTAATTGCGGAACAAGGTCTTCCATTAATGACAATTCTTTTGCTCTACGTTCTTTCCAGCTTAAATCTAAAGGCTCCAACAAATCCGTTAATTTTTCTCCGTCAAAAATCATACGGCTCATAATCGTATCTACAAAAATTTTTAAGACTGTGGTTTGTAAGCCGTACTTGTTGGCAAGAGTTGTAATTTCCTTATTATATTTTTCATCTTTAAATGTATCGTAACCTTTTCGAAGCTCCTCTTCACTTAATCCTTTATTCCAATCTAAACTATCAATATATTCAGATAAGTCTTCTTCCTCATCCATTAAATTGGAGTTGGACTTTAATAAACTTTTTACTTGTTCTTTGCTCATTTTCTGCTTACCTGGTTTCATTCCAAGATTTTCCGCAGTTAATCTCATTATGTAGTCATAATCAATTACAGCAGAAGCAAACAACACAAATTCAAAATCCAATTGCTGAATATCATCAGGCGCATCATTACCTTCTTTTTTCTGTATTTCCTGCAATTGTTTTGCCGTTTCTATATATGAACTGCGGAACTCCTGTAAAGTTTCTTTAGATAATATGGATTCAATTTTTTCCTTTTGTCTGTCGTCTAAATCTGTATATTGGTCAAGCTGTGTTTTAAGTCGCTGTACTTCTTTGAAATTTTTAACAAAGGCAATCCGAGCTGCATCACCTTTTAGGTTGTATACTTCTTCTGGTTCTCTGAGTAAATTGTTTTCCTGCATAAATACACCTAATTTTTCAACAGCTTCTTTATACTTGTTAATCATCACAGGTGCAGGTTCAACCAACCAAATTTCTCTTGATTTTTCTTTATTATCTTCTCCCGAGAATAAAGCAATAGCTTGGTTTACGGCTTCTTGTTGTGAACGAAAATCGAGAATATTTCCATACGGTTTAGTGTCGTTCAACACACGGTTGGTTCTGGAAAATGCCTGAATCAATCCGTGATATTTCAGGTTTTTGTCCACATACAAAGTATTCAAGAATTTACTATCAAACCCCGTGAGTAACATATCTACCACAATAGTTATATCTATTTTTTCTTTGTGAGGTACGTCTTTGTTGCTGTATTTTTGGTCTTTGATACGTCTTTGTACATCTTGATAATACAAATCAAATTCGTTGATATTATGATTGGTTTTATATTGTGTATTGTAATCGGCAATAATTTGCATTAATGCCTTTTTCTTTTCTTTGGGATTTTGCTGATTATCCTCTCTTTCTTGTGTTAAATCTTCTTGAAGTTGCTTGATGTCAGCAGCATTCTTTTGACTTCTTTGATCTCCATCTTTTGTCATTAATTGAGCAGGTGGAGAAAATACGCAAGCGATATTTAGCGGAACAAAGTTTGGATTATCATTTTGCTTTATCTTTTGTAATTCCTTGAAAATTTGATAATATTCAATAGCGTTATTGATAGAGGCTGTTGCCAATACCGCATTAAATTTACGCTCGTTAGTTGCTGCATCGTGTTTTTCCAGAATAGCCTCCACTACGGCTTGTTGGGCAATCGCTTCGCCAGGTTTGGCACTCTTTGAGCCTTCGCCTTTGAAATAATCAATATGGAACTTCAATACATTTCTATCGTCTATGGCGTGTGTTATAGTGTAAGCGTGTAATTCTTTTTCAAAAATATCTTGTGTGGTTTTATAAGACTCATATTCTCCTTCACGTATTTTATAAGTAGCATTATCAGGAAAAATAGGTGTTCCCGTAAAACCAAATAATTGTGCATTAGGAAAAAATTCTTTGATAGCTTTATGATTTTCACCAAACTGCGAACGGTGACACTCGTCAAAAATAAAAACAATACGTTGTTTGCTCAACGGCTCTAAACGTTCTTTGTAGTTTTTCTTTTGGGTACCATCTAAAGCCAAACCTAATTTTTGAATGGTGGTAACAATTACTTTATCCGCATAGTCAGTAGAGAGTAAACGCCTTACCAACGTTTCAGTATTGGTGTTTTCCTCCACACTGCCTTCCTGAAATTTATTAAACTCCTCACGAGTTTGTCTGTCCAAATCTTTCCGATCTACTACAAACAAGCATTTTTCAATTTCGGGATTATCCTTTAAAAGTGTAGATGCTTTAAAAGAAGTCAGTGTTTTACCGCTTCCCGTAGTGTGCCAGATATAGCCATTTCCACGATTTTGATTGACACATTCTTCAATAGCTTTTACAGCATAAATTTGATAAGGTCGCATCACGAGCATTTTCTGCTCACTTTGCACCAATACCATATATTTGCTAATCATCTCGCCCAATGTGCATTTCTTCAGAAATTTATCCGTAAAGTCTTCAAGATGCTTGATTTTCCTGTTTTTTTCATCTGCCAAATGGTAAGCAGGTAAAAATTGCTCATCGGCATTAAATTGGAAATGTTGTTTTATATTGTTTGCAAAATAGAAGGTGTTTGTTCTGTTACTTACAATAAACAACTGCATAAAGCAAAGCAGTGAATTTCCGAAACCATTGCCTGCTTCGTTTTTATAATCCACAATTTGCTGCATTGCTTTTCGTGGCGAAATGTCCAATTTTTTCAATTCAATTTGCACCATAGGCAAACCGTTGATAAGCAAAATCACATCGAATCGTTGATGGCTGTTTTCCGTATTAATACGTAATTGGCTAACTACTTCATACTCATTTTTGCACCAGTCTTTGATATTGACCAATGTATAATGTAAAGGTGTTCCGTCTTCACGTTGAAAATACTGTCTTTCACGCAAAACTTTAGAAGCAGCAAATACATCAGGATTAATGATTTGTTCCCGAAGTCTTAAAAATTCACTGTCAGAAAGCCGAACACGGTTCAATTCTTCAAATTTAGTCTTGAAGTTTTGCTCCAGTGTTTTTCTGTCAAAAATATCTGGACGATGAATATATTTCAGCCCTTTTAGTTGCTCAATTAGTTGTTCTTCTATTTGGTTTTCTTTACTCATTCTTCTATCAATAAATCTTTTGCATTAACGCCTAAAACTTTAGCAATTCGATACAAATCCTCAATGCTTGGTTGCCTCACGTTTCGAGCGTACTCGTTAACGGTGTTGTAACTTTTGTCCAACTTCTTAGCAAGCCAAGCTTGTGAGATTCCTTTCTCTTTTAAAACGTCTTTAATTCGGTTCATTGAAGCCTAATTAATTTTTACCTGTTCAAAGATAGTCAAATTACACTGTCCAATAGTGTAAAATGTCACAATATTATAGTGAAAGGTAAAGCTGTTTTTTAGCATTGAGTATCAAAAAAGACAAATGTGCTTGACCATACGTTTGAAACATTATTACTCATTCACTCCATTTTGTTTATCAGTGGGATTTTGGGACGTTCGTTCATAACATTTGCGTCCAACTCAAAAAATAGCGGATGTTATCCTTTTAATTGTTTTATTAGTTTCAAAGTTGCGAACCAAAAGACTGCTCCATACCCTTGAATTTATGCGATACTTTTTGCATATCCTTACCAACTTTCTCGTTGAGTATCTTGGCGTAAATCTGTGTGGTAGCAATATTTTTATGCCCTAACATCTTGCTCAAACTCTCCAATGGAACACCTTCGCTTAAAAATAGTGTTGCAAAGGTATGACGTGCCAAATGAAAGGTTACTTTCTTTTCTACAAGGCATTTAATCAGTTGGGATATTCTCTTTAAACTGTCATTACAAATCGTATTTGATGGGACAGGAAAGACCTTTCCATCCTTTGAGAATCCTGCATATTTTTCGATAATCATTTTCGGTATATCCAAGAGCATCACGTTTGACGATGTAGCCGTTTTCTTTCTGCGTACGATTATCCATTGGTTGCCATCAAAAAAGTCTTGAATATTACTGTTTCTAAGTCCTTTCATATCTGAATAGGAAAGACCTGTAAAGCAACTGAAAACAAACAAGTCTTTAACTAATTCGTCTTTCTTTTTATCGCAGTTGAACGTTACGAGCTGTTCCAATTCATTACGCAATAGATAACCACGGTCTTTATCCTTTTTGGTATTCTTGTACTCGCTGAACGGATTAAAAGCAAGATGCTTTCTGCTCATTGCCAATCGGCAAAGCGTAGTAAATCCAATCATATACAGCCAAATGGTGTTGTGTGTTAAACTTTGGTCGTCACGCAGGTAGTAATCAAAGTCCTGCACAAAGTCAGGTGTAAGGTCGTTAAAGTACACATCGGAATAGCCGTATTTTGTAAGTGCAAAATTTCGAAGATGTTTCAAAAGTATTTTGTATTTACTGCGTGTGCCATTTACCCGAAGTCCGCTGTTTACCTTTTTTTCATAGTCAGACAGGAACTGTTCATAGAATTTGAAAAAGGTAAGCTCTCCGCTTTCCATACCAAGAAAAGCATTTTTAAGTTTAGCACTGTTTACAGCCCCCTCGTTTTTCAGGATTTTGGAATAACATTCCTCGATACCCGAACGAATTTTGTCAAGTTTGCTGTTTGTGTCTTGGGCTTCTCGGCTTTTACCTAAAACCCTGCCGTACTTCAAATCCCAATTTGTTGCGGAAATATCCAGCTTGGTACTGAATGCAGACTGTTTACCGTTTACGGTAACCCTGCACATAACCGTAACTTTTCCGTTCTTCTTCGGGGCGTTCTTTTTAAGGTAGAAAAGCACCTTAAATGTTGATTTTTTTGTCGTTTCCATACTCAGAATTCTTAATGATAAAATTAAACTTATGTGAGCCACGGAACAATATGAAAAATTGCGCAAAAAGCTGAAATACAGTATTTTGAATTGATTGTTTCCGATGTTTAAAAGTAACGTTTTAGTAACCTTACTTTTGCCAATCGTTGCTTTTTCCTGCTTTTTACCACATTACCAAAAAATCATAAAACGGCTGTAAAGCCTTTATTTACAACCGTTTTTCCTGTTTTCAATCTTTGATGTATATTTACTGAAAATTTATTTTAAAAAACAGTATTTCTCAGTAGGGTATCTACGGTATTCCGCAGTACGGTATTTTGAATTACTTTTGATCTTCTTTGGTACCATCGTAGAGCTCATATTGCAGGAGTCTACAATCTAATTTGCCATTGAAAAATTCAAATCTTCGCGAAGCTTTGAGTCCAATCTTTTTGGCAAGGTCAGGATTACCCGTAAACACATATCCCCGGTAGCCTTTGCATTCCTGCTTCATGAAGTCTCCGACGCGTTTGTAAGTCAATTCTAATTTGCTGTGCACACCTAGTCTTTCTCCATATTCAGGATTGAACATGATAACTCCCGGCTCAGCTGGAACTGTCGTGTCCGCAAAATCACAAACTTCAAAGGTAATCAAATGCTCTACACCAGCGGTCTGTGCATTGATCTTGGCGATTTCAATCGCTTCTTTCGAAATATCAGATGCGATGATAGGCGGAAGATTGGTCTTCTCGGTTTTATCTTTTAGCAATCTTCTTTCTTGGAAGAAAACTTCTTCGTCGTACCCAATGAAGTGCATAAATGAATAGTTCATACGATACAAACCGGGCATTCTCTTTTGTGCTAGCAAAGCTGCCTCAATAGCCAATGTTCCTGAACCACACATCGGATTAATAAAAGGAGATTTACCGTCCCATTTGGTAGCCATGATGGTTGAAGTAGCTAATGCTTCTAGCATTGGTGCTTTTCCCGGGTGTTTACGGTAGCCATGCTTCGCCAATGTTTCGCCGGATGTGTCCAAGAAAATTTCTGCGCGATCTTCCATCCAGTGTAAGTGAATCACACATTTGTGCGCATCGGGACCTGTATCTGGACGAACCCCTTTCTTATCTTTGATTCTATCTACGATAGCATCTTTCACTTTTACATTTGCAAAAAGTGGCGTAGTAATCGTGTCGTTGTGCACGTTGGATGTCACGGTGAAATATCCATCAAAAGGGATAATGGTTTCCCACTCGATTTTCACTAATGCATCGTATAATTCTTTGGGGTCATTGGCACGAAATGAACCTAATTCATATAAAACCTGACTTGCTGTGCGCAAGTTCAGATTCAGTCGAATACATTCGTTGATGGATGCGTGTAATTCTACACCCGTATTGAATGCTCTCTTTATTTCGTATCCTAATGCTGTAACTTCCTCTTGAAGGTATGGTGATAATCTTTTGTTACAAGTTATTATCACTTTGCTTGCTGTGTTGAAAACTTCTTTCATATTTGTGCAAAGTTAATTAATCTTCGACGCAAAAAATGTGTAATTTTACGGTTTAATACAATTAATGATATGGAAATCAGAGGAAAAGTTCACGAAGTAGGTGCTGTACAACAGGTTACTGAATCTTTTAAAAAGAGAGATTTGATCGTTGCATACGCAGAAAACCCACAATTTGTGGAGTATATTCGTTTTGAAGCGACACAAGATAGAGTTAATATTTTTGATAATTTGTCTGTAGGCGAAGAGATTGAAATTTCTTTCAATTTACGTGGTCGTCCTTGGACGAATGCACAAGGTGTAACAACGTATTTCAACTCATTAGTAGCTTGGAGAGTGACTAAATTGGCAAATACGGCTGCAGCTTCTGCACCATCATACAATGATATGCCTGCTCCAGTAGATATTTCATCTTCAGGTGCTGACGATGACGATTTGCCGTTCTAATCTTTAGAAAATAACCGTATAACACATACTTATAAAAAGCTATCTCCAATGAGATAGCTTTTTTTTGCTGTGAAAAGGATGATTCCCCCGTCCGATATAGGGGGCAATTATCCACTCACATATTTTCCATAAGGAATCTTTCTCAATACATATATAATTCCAATCGAACTAATCAATGTCAATAGCGTAGCTACTGGGACCACCCACAGAGTACTCATATATTTAGATACATGAGGATGTAGATAATTGAGCGGTAATATATGAACGAGATAAATACCAAAACTGTATTCATCTATTACGCGAAGCCAACTTGGTAGTTCGGTGTCTTGGGGCGTAATATTTTTTATAAATAAGAATATGAATCCCGCGGCTAATGCTGTGTTCGGAAAAACATAATTATACCAATGTGGGATGTATTTGTTAGACTCTAGGCTCCAATTGTATGTCATATATACGGTGAAAATGGATACTACTATGTAACCAATCAGGGGCAGATATTTGTTCCAATTGAAAGATTTGATGGATAAATAGTACCCGAATACCAAATAACCCAAATATCCCGAGAAAAAGGATAAATCGAATTTTGGTACAACAGGATAATAGTGCTTGTTCAACAAAATCATCGATGCAAACCACAGCATTAAAAATATCTCAATCTCCCGAATACTAACTTGGTTAATAATTTTACGCAAATAGGGGATGGCTAAGTACATTCCAATAATCATGTACAGGTACCAAAGATGTGCATTAGACCCATGCAATATTTTATCTTGAGTAATACTAACTATTTTGTCCGTGGATAAAGCATTAAAATTGGTGTATCGATAGAAGTAATAAGTCAGATAAATAATCGTCCAAAACGCAAAGGGATACAGTAATTTGGTAATCCTTTTTTTATAAAACACAAATGTGTCTTCATCTTTTCGAAGGAGTAAAGCCCCTGAAAGCATCACAAAAATAGGCACTGAGCAACGTGTCGCCGAATTAATCCAATTGGCATAATTCCAACCAAAGCCATCAGCATCAAACCGATTCAAAAATCCGGTGCTGGCATGAATCAATATAACAAAGACTGTCGCAATGACACGTAAGTAGCTGATATAGTTGTTTTTTGTTGCCATTGTGTAAAAATATTGATTATTGGAATAGGAATTGAACGTTTTATTAATGTTGCTGTGAATTTGATATATTATAGCGATAAAAAAAATAAGTATATTTAAACATTATAACGAATAAAGGACAATGGGTTTTGCGACAAAGAAAAGTAAACGTTGGGAATTTGGTCAATTAAAATGGACATTTTTTTCCATTTTATTGTTTATTCCACCTATTCATCCCTTAGTGATGATGTCGCAGGCTTCCAAGAGTAAAGTGCGTTCATGGTATATTCTAGCCTGGATAATGTTATTTATCCAATTTGGCTTATTTTATTCCTTCTATTATTTTGCGGGCGCCATGTCATCGGGTATGTTGGCTACCGTGTGTGGGTATATTGCTTCTTATATCGCTGGTAATGGATTACTATTGAGTCAATCCAAAGATTATTTACAGCGCTTAGAATTATCAGAAGTACGTCAGCTTACTTGGGTCAATAGCATTTCACATCAGCGACAACTCGAATTGGCGATGGCAGAGATTGAAACTCCTCAATCTTTTGTTACAAAATTGATGTTTTATAAGAAATCTATTCAAAATAGAAATCTGCAAACACATATAGAAAAGATAGTTCGTTTGTTTCATCTGCTGGAGCAAAGGGACCTTCAAGAGGCGGAAAAATTTTTGGTAAGACATGGTACCGTAGTGAATGTACTGCGCGAGTATTATGATCTGGAGCAGACGCGCTTGAATAATGCCATTACACTAGAATCAAAGAATAAGCTGGAAGCGGTGCTTGTACAAGCTTCTTCGGCAATAGAATTAGATGTTACCAATTTGATTAAATACCGGTTGTTGGATGTGTCTGCTGAGTCGGACGTCTATCTACAAACCCTCAAAAATAAAAAATTACTTAATGACTAAACTATGAGTACAATAGACCTAACTACTTACGATGATAATAATTCGGATAAGAGTCAAGATATGCAAGTGAATTTTTCACCTGAAGAGAAGGCTTTGATCCAACAATATAAGGATAAAATAAATCTGAATTCCACAACCGACATCATTCAGTTTGGTGTGGCGAGTCAGACTAAGGTGAGTAATTTTTCGAATGAAATCCTCAAGCAGGTGCGTACCAAAGACATGGGCGGTGCTGAAGATATTTTGCTGAACTTACGTTCGGATATCAAATCTTTTGATGAAAATCTGAACAAAAAGCCGTTGATTCCATTTTTTGACAACCTGAAGAAAAAAGTAGCGCGTCTACGTACCGAATATGCTTCGGTCGAAAAAAATATCCATCAAATCGAACTCAAGCTCGAAGGGCATTACAAAACGCTGTTGAAAGATGTCAATATTTTTGATAAACTTTTTCAGGAGAATCAGAATTATTTCAAAGAATTGTCCCTGCATATCGCTGCGGGAGAGGAAAAGCTACAAGAAGTACACACAGTTACACTTCCTCAATTGAAGAGAGAGGCGGAAGAATCCGGCGATCAACACAAGATTCAGGCCTACAAGGATATGGAGCAGCATGTTGTTCGTTTTGAGCGTAAAGTGCATGATTTGAAATTGACCCGTATGGTCGTATTACAAACAGCACCTCAGATTCGTATGATTCAGAGTAATAGTTCTTCTTTGATGGAAAAAATCCAATCCAGTATTGTAAACACATTGCCACTTTGGAAAAATCAGATGGTGTTGACTTTGGGTATTGCGCATTCGCAACGTGCTTTGGAAGCGCAAAAGGCAGTTACTGATGCGACAAATGAATTATTACGTAAGAATTCGGAAATGTTGAAAGAATCTACGATTAGTGTAGCACGTGAAACGGAACGTGGTATCGTGGATATCGAAACAATCAAGAAAGCAAATAGCGATATTATCCATACTATCGAACAGGTGTTGCAGATCCAACGTGACGGTCGAGAGAAACGTAAGGTTGTAGAGCAAGAACTCTTGCAATCTGAAAACGAATTGAAACAAAATCTGCTAAAATCTTCAGATGATACGAAATTGATAAACTAGAAAAAGCCGCTTAAAGCGGCTTTTTTAATTGATTTAAGTCTTTCGAAGATTGGGAAATATTATCAATCCTCGACCAGAGAAATTTCATAAATGTCTATTCTCTTCATGTTTTCATTTTTAGTATTCACTGTAATTTCTTTAAATAGTTCAACATAGGTTGCAACACCATAGTAAGAGTTATATTGATGGGTATTATGAATATAAATATTCATGTCCATATTCTTGAATTCTTCCTCATTGATTGGTTTTTCTTTGTTTTCGTACTTTCTTGCGAAATCAAGAATTTTCTCCTTAAAATTAGAGTTAACAGTTTTTTCTTGAACTATAGAGATGAAATCATTTTCTTGATCATATTCAGCACAATAATATATTCCTTCCATAGTAATTGGAACATTTAAAATAGGAGCGAGAGACTCTTCTTCAAAAGAAATAGTATCTTGGAGATTTAGTGAGGCACCAAGTGCATAATGCAATGCATGTATATCTTGAGCATAAACAGCAATTAATGATTTGGGATCTATTGAACCTTGAAAATCTTCTAAAAATTTTTGGATATTTTCATCCGAATTTTCTGTAGACAACATTTCAAATATTTCTTTCAAATCTGAGGATATTTTATCCGCGAGTTGGTCCTCATTGAATATTTTTTTGAATGTGCCTAATTCATTCGTTTCATAGTCGAATTTTACTGTTGATAGATTAAAGATTTTTTGTTGCATTTCTTCTGGCAATTCAAGCAACTTTGGATTAGCAAAAATATCTGCAGTTCGATGATAGCTAATTATATAACTTGAATCTGTAGAATCTTTTACTGTAATTTTGAAGTTAAAGGCTTCTTCTGTTGTTTTGGGCTCTTTGGTGCTACTTGAGTCAATTCTTGTTTTTAAAACAGCGTAGTTTAAAGTTTCGCCTTTTGCTATGTACGAAATTAGATTGACTATTTTAGTGCTATCGCTTTGACCATAGCAAACATTAAAAAGTATTGTGGCAATTAAGAATAATCGTGTTTTCATGTTGGGTTAAAAATTTAAATCAAAATGCTAATAATATTTAGCATTTTTAATTTAAATTTTACATTTCCCAACGTTTCTTTGGAATACAGTTAATATCTTGAGTCTTGCGCAATGTAATAGGTTTTGATTCAAACTTATTTTGTAGGACTACTGAATCTTCAGAGATAGATATTATCTTAAATCGAGGTAAGTACTGTCCATTTTTATAGCATCCCGATATCTTTTGTTTACCATTTTCTTTGGTGTAGACGCCTTCTACGATGAGGCTATCTCCCCGTTGTACGTATACGCCTTTTGCATATTCCTGCCAGTTGCCATTATTATAGCAAGAGTCTGGAATAGTCTTGGTTTTGGCATACACATCCATGGTGCTGTAAATAGAATCACAACGAAAAGTAAAAGAATGTAGAGAATAGGAAAGCAGATTAGCCTGATTTTCGACGCTATCCTGTACCCAGACACCTTGCAGTGCTTTGACACCCTCTGTTTGCATATCCGAGTGGCGCTGGCAGCTCATGAAAGCAGAAAGCATACCTACCATGATAAATAGGTATGCTTTTGGAAAATTATATTTTTTCGAAAGTTTAATCACTATATTATTTTAAACTTCCCACCATTTCTTCTGGTTTTACCCATTCGTCAAATTGCTCGGCTGTCACATAACCTAAAGCGATAGCTGTTTCTTTCAACGTAGAGTTATTCTTGTGTGCCGTCTGAGCGATTTCAGCAGCCTTGTAATAACCAATTTTAGTATTCAACGCAGTCACTAGCATTAGCGAATTGTCCACTAATTCTTTGATGCGCGTATAATTCGGTTCGATACCTGCTGCACAGTGCTCCTCGAAAGATACACAAGCATCACCGATTAAGCGTGCTGACTGCAAAAAGTTAGCCGCCATCAATGGTTTGAATACATTTAATTCATAGTGACCTTGTGTACCACCAATAGTGATAGCAACATCATTTCCCATTACTTGAGCAGCGACCATTGTCAATGCTTCACATTGTGTAGGGTTTACTTTGCCTGGCATGATAGAAGATCCTGGCTCATTTTCAGGAATCAAAATCTCTCCGATACCAGAACGTGGACCTGAAGCCAACATACGGATATCATTCGCGATTTTGTTTAAAGCTACGGCCAATTGTTTCAATGCACCATGTGCCTCTACAATCGCGTCGTGAGCAGCTAAAGCTTCGAATTTATTAGGTGCAGTCACGAAAGGATGCCCAGTGAATTCTGCAATATATTTTGCTACCAATACATCGTATCCAGCAGGTGTATTCAAGCCTGTACCTACAGCAGTACCGCCTAATGCAACTTCTGATAAGTGTGCTAATGTATTTTTAACTGCTTTAAGTCCGTAGTTCAATTGAGCAACGTAACCTGATAACTCTTGACCTAAAGTCAAAGGAGTAGCATCCATCAAGTGCGTACGACCGATTTTTACGACACTCATGAACTCTTCAGATTTGCGCTTCAAAGTATCACGTAATTTTTCTACTCCCGGAATAGTCACTTCTACTACCGCTTTGTATGCCGCAATGTGCATCCCTGTAGGGTAAGTGTCGTTGGAAGATTGTGATTTATTTACATCATCATTAGCTTTCAATACAGGTTCGCCTTCACCGATTTTTCCGCCTGCCAGTACTTGCGCACGGTTAGCGATTACTTCGTTTACGTTCATGTTGGACTGTGTTCCTGAACCTGTTTGCCAGATTACCAACGGAAACTCATCGTCTAATTTACCTGCAAGGATTTCATCACATACAGCAGCGATAGCATCACGTTTTTCAATAGGCAATACACCTAATTCGTGGTTAGCATAAGCCGCCGCTTTTTTCAAATAAGCAAAGCCTTCAATGATTTCTTTTGGCATAGAGCCCGAAGGGCCGATTTTAAAATTATTACGTGAACGTTCGGTTTGTGCACCCCAGTATTTTTCTGCTGGTACCTGAACTTCACCCATTGTATCTTTTTCTATTCTGAATGACATGATAGTAAAGTTTTATTTTTTTTTTGTGACCCAAAGTTACTGAATTATCTATAGAATAGAAACTTTGAATTGCAAGGGAAATGTCTCTTTTGATTCAATTTTTTCGTATTTTTAAGAATTGATTTTATTAATTCTAAGCTTATGAAAGGAAAGTTCTCCCTGCGTATTATTTGTTTATCCCTTTTATTTCCTTTGACATTATGGAGTTGTATGGGTGATAGCGAATCTAGCAGCACTTCTACGGATTCCATAGCAAATACTTCGGATGCAGTCGTCGAACCAAAAGTATCATCCGTCACTTGGAAATACGATGCCGAAGCAGATAGCATGGTGCAGTTGGCCGTACCAGATAGCTTATCCATTGACCAAGTGCTTGCGGATTTGAATAAACAATATCAAAGCATGCAGTTGGATTTGGTGAAAACCTCTGGCGATACGATATTCGTTAAGATGAATGACGTGACTTTTTTAAGCCAAATGGGCTCCAGTGGCAACTATGGTGTCTTAGCAGAAATTGTGTATTCACTGACAGAAGTTCGTCCCTTTCAATTTGTTTATTTAGACTTTGAAGAATTGGACCACGCCACCCCAGGATTGTATGATCGTGAAAGATTTAATAACAAGTTGTAAAGCCTACATATTCAATCGCTTTTGCAGGCTCTCTTCGATTTGTTTATAGAGCTGTTTGGGTTTGAGGGTGCGCCAAGGGATTTCGTTGAGGTATCCGCCAAAGTTGATATAGTAGTCAATGCTATTGTCTTTGAATTCGTCGATGACATGTTCTCTGAAATGTAAAGCAGCAATCCAACCATCTTCGATGTCTTGAAACCACTCCTCGTAATACGAGTCATCCGAGCTGTGGAAGTTCAAAATGTTTTCGCCAATGAGTATGTATTTGGTGATGCCCTCGCCGATCATTACATCAATAATTTCGCGTTTGAGTGCCATAATGTCGTTGTAGATGGCGTCATTCCATTCGCCAATAAATTCGATTATAGCAAAGCTGTGTTCGTAATCGGCATACAATACCTTCAGATACAAGGTTTGTGAGCCAAATTCATCCCATTGAGGATGAAGCAGGTAGTTGTAGACTTGTTTGTCAAATTCAAACTCGTTGTATTCCACGCCGTAGAATGGTGATTTTTCATCTTCAGCTGCTATATAGTCATGTCTCCAATTGTAGAAAGGCTCAATTTCGTGCATAATATCTAATCTTGTCCAAATATTGGTATTTAATTATTGATAATAAAGAATTTGGAATACAATTTGTTTTAATAAATATTGAAATATCTATACAAAAAATTGAATTAACTCTTATTTTTGCACACGTAATTATTTCATGCAGAAAGGTACTGGAAGAAATTTGTTTGTAGCGGCTACTTATGCGGCTACACTTCTGCTGGGTATTATTCTAGGGCAAAACTATGTCGCTCAACAGAATAATAATCCAGGGGTATCCCTTATTCCCATTGGCCTATCTGACAATTCGTATAAAATACAACAAGTTCTTGACTTACTGGCCACTTCGTATGTCGATAGCATCAATTTGGATTCGTTGCAAAATGGCGCTATTAACCACATTATTTCGCACTTAGATCCTTATTCTACTTATTTGGTGCCCAACGAGACTCAAAATCAAAATGAGATGTTGGAAGGTACTTTCGAAGGCATTGGATTGGATTTTTTCAATCTCCATGACACATTGCTTGTGGTGGGATTGGTGGGTAATGGACCTGCCGAAAAAGCCGGTTTGAAAGTAGGAGATAAAATCATCCGAATAGACACCACTTACGTATCGGGTCGCAATATCGGTCAGAAAGTGGTGGATCGCTTGATGCGCGGCAAGAAAGGGTCGATAGTGAATCTGCATGTGCAACGGGATAGTTCAACTATTAATCAGTTATTCAAAGTAAGACGGGATCAGATTAGCGTAAGTTCTATCGATGCTTCCTACATGATTGAACCTCAAATAGGATATATTAAGGTGCGACGATTTGGCCTTAAGACGGCAGAAGAATTTCGTACCGCACTCATTGAACTTAAGAAAAAAGGCGCACAAAATTTAATTCTTGATCTTCGTGATAATGGTGGTGGGTATTTTCACATTGCCATAAAAGTGGCAGGCGAATTTTTCGGTGACAAAAAAATGCTCGTATATACGCAAGGAGCTCATGAACCTAAGCGTGAGTATTTTTCGGATGGGAATGGTTCTTTTCCTCAAGGCAAGCTCACTGTATTAATCAATGAATCCTCAGCGTCCGCATCAGAGATTGTCGCCGGTGCGCTGCAAGATTGGGATCGGGCGACTATTGTAGGACGTCGCTCCTATGGTAAAGGGATCGTGCAGGAGCAGTTTGATTTCTTGGATGGATCACGGATAAATTTAAGCATTTCGAGATATTATACCCCACTTGGACGGTCGATACAACGCAAGTATACAGCCAATTGGTCCAATATGGTGGACTATGTATCGATGTATCGTGGACTCTGGGCTCTCGATACGACCTATAACAGTTCACAGATTTTCAAGACTTTGGCTGGAAGAGAATTATTTAGTGGGGGAGGTATCAATCCGGATGTGAATATTCAGATAGACTCAAATGCGTTGAGTTTATTGTATCAGGAGATTCAGAAATCGAGCTATGTTGAAAATTTCGTGTATGAGCGCTTTACTAAGCTTCTGCCTGCCTATTCGTTGGAGAATTTCTTGCAAGGTTATCGATTACCACAACAGGAATATGATTCCTTTATTGATTATTTGAAGGACAAAGGTCTTGTAATAAGTGATCGTAAGAAGCGAGAGCTGTTGAAGTTGATTCAATCCGATATTGAGGCTATCGTAGGAAGGTACTATTTCGGTAGAGAAGCTTATTTTAAGGTCAAAAATCGATATGACGACTATTTAGATACTGCGCTAAGAATCTTGCAGCCTGCCAAACCTGCATCTTCTTAATAGGCCAAATCTGCCCAGATCGGGTAGTGGTCGGATGCTTTTTCTTTCAAAATCCCAAAATCCTCGATACGAATCTGTTTGTCGCTCATGATGTAATCGATTTGAAAAATTGGCAAAATTCCAAAATACGTTACTCCCCAACCAAAGCCTTTTTCAGCAAATGCATTATTCATATTTTTGCCTACGAGGTTTACACTATACGACATGGGAGTGTCGTTAAAATCGCCCATCACCACATACGGATGTGGACAGTCGTTTTGAATATGCTGGACCAGTGTTTTGGCTTGTTGACTTCTATTGGTAAAGGCTGTTTTTAGCTTATGGCCGAGTTTGATTGTTTTTTCCTCATCTTTCACTTGTTCAGAAGGAGATTTTTGTATGAAGTCCTTGTCTTCATCTTGGAGCGCAAAAGAGCGCAAGTGCACATTATAGATACGTAAGGTGTCGGTTTCGCGTTTGATATCCGCGAAAATGATACGATTCACCCCATAGCTATGCTCATTGATAGAACCCGAATTGATAATAGGGTATTTGGAAAAAATAGCTTGGCCATAGCCTTGATAATCGTTCCGTTTAAAAGGTTCGAAATAGTAATCTTCAAATTCACCTTCAGCCTGTAAGACCTTCGTAAATTGCTTGGAACCGCGGATGCGACTATAAAATTCCTGAAAACAGATTACGTCAGGGCTGACTGTACGAATAAATTCTATGGTCTCATCGCGAAAGCTTGTACGGTGCTTATCATAATGCTGGAACAGATGCACATTGAAGCTCATAACACGAACAACAGAATCAGGTTTTACAAGGATTTTATCGTTATTATTTTTGAAGTTGATGTGTTTGCTGAGGAGTGACCAGCCTGCCACAATCGCCAAAAGGCTTATCAACATATATCTTTTTTTGCGTAAGAACCAATAAACTATAAAGCCGATATTGATGATCAGGATGGGTAAAAATCCTAACCCAAAGAATGCTATAGGCCAGAATTGGCTGGGATCAATGAAGGAGGCGCTGTAACTTAATAATAAAGCCACTACAGCCAAAATATTGGCTGTAAATATTGTTTTGCTAAAGTAACCGAGTTTTTTATTTCTTAAAAACCGTTGGTTTGCCATTAATCTTGCTTTTTACTTGCCCTAAAAAGTAACTCTTTCTCTCGCGAAGTTAGGCTTTCATAACCGTTGAGCGAAATTTTATCCAGAATTTGATCGATTTGATGTTGATCTGGATACTCTTGCTCCACATTTTTTTGGTTGATAGTATAATTGCCCTTAATAGGTTTTAATTTTCTTCTTTTTCTATCCAAAACCTTACTCCAATCTTTTCCATTTTGCAATTGGTGCATGAATAACATACCCCCGGCTGCAATTACGATGTAAGTGATTGCCGCTGCTGGGTTACTGTTTATATGAAGTGCAAATTGTATACCCAGATAGACTATAGCGATCCATTTGAATTTAACGTTACCTAGCAAAAATAGCCTTAATTCGGCATTGGGCACCAATAGGAGCAGTGCGCTAATGAGAGCCGCAAGACCAAAGGCACTTGTGTGCCAGGATAGTCCTTGCGCATGGAAATTCGGAATAAAACCTAAACTTAGATATAGTAAAGCGCCTGCCGCCAATCCACCTATAAACACGGTGTTGAATTGTCGTGTATTTAGATAGGTCAAAAACATATTGCCTATCCAGTATAGCCAAAGACAGTCGAATAATAGGTTCCAGAGACTTTGGTAAATAAATGGATGTGTAATGAATGACCAAGGTTGTGAAATAAAATCCTCCGCACGAAGAGGAAGTGTGCTCTTGGACAAAAGTAGACTAAACAAATCCACAGATGTCGTCTCTGCGAAGGTTAAAAGCTCCAGAATATGAAGAAGAACAAATAGTACTACTTGCGCCGTAATAATATACGGGATTATCGAGGTGGTCTTATACGTATCCCTAATGAATGAAGTTACTACATTCTCTCTCATATCGCTAGTGTGCTGTTAATAATATCCTTTTTTATAGCCCCAGATTTTAATCATTAGGTAGCCAAATAATGCACCGCCGACATGGGCTAAATGCGCTATTGAAGAACCGAAATTATTAAATCCTAGGTATATTTCAATCAAAATATATGCCCCAACGAAATATTTAGCTTTAATAGGTACTGGAATGAATAGAAAATACAAAGGCATATTGGGATAAAAATATGCAAAAGCTAATAATAAGCCGAATATTGCTCCTGATGCTCCAACCATCGGAATATTATAAATGTCGGAAATAGTGCCTATATCCTGTACATCCAAAGCGGTATTCATGGGAAAGTACCGGCTATATTGGGGAATATATTGCAGCATAGATTTTGCAAATGGTGTTCCCATAATCTGTTGCACTTCTATGGCTTGGACACCATATTGAAGTACGAGCGCACCCAGTGCCGTAATAATATAATAGTTCAGAAATCTTTTAGCGCCAAACATACGTTCGATCACAGGTCCAAACATCACTAAAGCAAACATATTGAAGAATATATGCCCAAAGCTGGTGTTGTCATGCATAAACATATAGGTAATGGGCTGCCATACTTCGAAAAATGGCGAGTCTGGATAGTATACACCTAAAAGTCTATTTGCACCTGGAAATATCATACTTCCGAAAAAGCAGATGACATTGATGATTAGTATATTTTTTACTACAGGTGAAAGATTTCCTAAAATATTATTCATTAATAATGTTGCTATTAAATTTTATCAAATTTTTCCATCAACTCCGCTAACGTGAGTGTAATAATGGTTGGCTTGCCATGAATGGATATATTCGGGCTTTCGCAGGCGAATAATTTATCAATCAATTCAGCGATCATTTCATTGTCCAAAGCTGTGCCAGCTTTTATCGCTGAGCTTTTCGCTAATGATTTGGCGAGATTATCTCTCTTATTTACTCTTAAATCCGAACTATTGTGTTTGTAATCTTCCAATAATTGTTCGATTATCTGCTTTTCGTTGATATTGTTGCCTAAGTCCGCTGGTATTCCGTCTACAATATAAGTAGTTTTTCCGAATGGTCTTAATTGAAATCCCAATGTTTGCAAATCCGGCAAAATATCATTCATCAATTCAAAGTCGGCAGCTGTCAGGTCGACAGTCGTCGGAAACAAACTTTGCTGACTGCTCCCTTGATTGGTTTCTAACTGCTCTTTATATTGTTCGAAAAGAATACGTTCGTGTGCTGCTTGCTGATCAATCAGCATGACGCCCGAGTGTATTTGTGAAACAATATAGCGGTTATGAATCTGAAAAAAGCTCTTTTTCGCTTGGGCGCCAGGTACAATTAGATCAGAGTTATTTTCTTTTTCCTCCTCGTGTACAATGAGTGGCAACTGTACATGATTTTCCGTTTCCGTGATTTTGTACAAGGTATCCCAATTCTGAGGAACTGCTTCGCGGTCGAATCTTGAGCTGTAATCCGTCGATCGTGTGCTATTGGAAGGTCGCAAAGCGCCAATTTCATTCTCAAAAGGATTGAAATTAGGGTTAAAGCTAATTGTAGGAGCTTGTATCTCATCCAGCGGCTTATTCGAGATCATATTACTAAAACTCGTCTCCTGGTCAAAGTCGAGCGAGGGAGTGATGTTGTATCTTCCCAAAGATCTTTTTACCGCCGAGCGGATAATGGCGTAGATGGCCTTGTCATCCTCATATTTTATCTCGGTCTTTGTCGGATGTACGTTTATGTCGATTTTGGCTGGATCAATGTCAATGAATAGCACATACATCGGGAACGTTTCAGCTGGAAGAATATCCTCATAGGCGTTCATTACCGCATGATGCAGGTATGGATCGCGAATAAAGCGTTTGTTGACAAAAAAGAATTGCTCACCGCGTGTTTTCTTCGCGTACTCCGGTTTGCCTACGAATCCCTTTAATCCAATGATACTGGTTTCTTCTTCTACGGGTACTAGCTTTTGATTATAATTGTTGCCAAACAAATGGACAATCCGTTGTTTGAGTGTGCCCGGTGTCAGGTGAAATAATTCATTGTTCTCACTATGGAGACTGAGAAATATTTCGGGATATGCGAGCGCAATACGTTGGAATTCGTCAATGATATGTCTCATCTCGACCGAATTACTTTTCAGGAAATTGCGTCGAGCAGGGATGTTATAAAACAAGTTTTTTACGGATATACTCGTTCCCGCGGCTAAAGCTTCTGGTGATTGATTGACCACCTTTGAGCCTTCGATTTGTACGACAGTACCCAATTCGTCTTCTACTCTTCGCGTCTTGAGCTCTACTTGTGCGATCGCCGCTATTGAGGCCATCGCTTCGCCACGAAATCCCATCGAACGGATGGCAAACAAATCTTCAGCTTTGCGGATCTTACTTGTAGCGTGACGTTCAAAGCATAGTCTGGCGTCAGTGACACTCATGCCACATCCATTATCTATGACTTGGATAAGGGACTTTCCAGCATCTTTGACAATAAGTTTTATTCGGTCGGCACCAGCATCTATAGCGTTTTCAATCAACTCTTTGACAGCTGAAGCTGGTCTTTGAACCACCTCTCCAGCAGCTATTTGATTGGCAACCGCGTCAGGAAGTAATTGAATAATATCCGTCATATGCTGCAAAGTTACAAAAAAATATATGGCTAATGATTGGACATCATGATTATATACACAATAAAAAAGGTGGCCTAAGCTAGTCATGGTCGGAAGATTTTTCTTCCGATTTTTTTGTGTTTTAGCAAAACAAGAAATTGTCTTAATTAATTGATTATCAAATATTTATATTGTTTTTTTATTATGAATTTTGTATCTTTATCACTAGTAATTATATAGTATGTCTGTATTTAAAGATCACAAAATCTCTCTCAGCCAAGTTTTAGCATTTATACCCGAAGCTCTTTTAAGCCATCTTTCGGCAACCCCTAAAGTTGATTATTATAGCAAAGTGCTCCATGGGAAAAAGATGTTTTATCTGCTTTTGTTCTGTATTTTCGATAACGAAAGATTAAGTCAGCGAACATTAGAAGATACTTTTAACAGTAGTGGATTTAAAGCCCTATTTGGATTGGGAGAAGAAGAAAGGGTTCGCAGAAGCTCTATCTCCGATAGACTTTCCAAGATTGATCCCAGTTATTTCAAAGAAATCTATGAGCAGATGTACCAGCGGTTTTCAGGGGTTTACTCGAAGACCGAAATCGAAAAGTATAATCTTATACGAGTTGAGCACTATTGTTGCTGATGCCTGTACGAAGCTAAAAGAAGGCATTGACCAGAAAAGCGGTAAGAAATTAGTGAAATTTAGTTTTTCGTTTGACGGCATTTTACCTTCGGGAGTAGAAGTTTTCACTGCTCAGAAATACTCTTCCGAAGAGTCCGCACTCCCGGAAGCTATTTTAAACCAAGTAAAGAAAGAAGAATATCACGACAATATTTATGTCATAGACAGAGGCTTGCAATCAACACGGTCAATGAAAGAATTTGATGGACAATCTGTTAAATTTATCATTCGTTCGAAAGATAACAGAAAATTTGAAGAGATGGAATCATTTCTCGAGCCGAAAAAACCTCTAAAATGGGATGACTGGGAAGTACTAAAAGACAGCAAGGTAAAGCTTTATACCGGAAGTCCCATACAAAACCAACGAGGCAAAGTGCATTTTCGGCAAGAGAAAGTAGAAACTGAGTTTCGTTTGATGGTCATTAAAAGTCAAAAAACAAACAAGGAATTTTGGTTTCTAACTAACGAATTTCAACTATCAGCCAAGGAAATTTCTGATTATTACAGAAAACGCTGGGATATTGAAGTGTTTTTCAGGTTCCTGAAACAAGAACTCAACCTAAGTCATTTGGTTTCAATGAACAGGAACGGAATTGAAGTGATGGTCTATATGACAATGATAGCAGCGATGCTTTTGTTGATTTATAAAAAATCAAATAATTTGGGCTACAAAACAGCCAAACGAAGAATAGCAATGGAGCTTAGAGATATGATAACGGCCATTCTAATTATATTTGCAGGAGGAGACCCAGCTAAAGTTTTCAAAACATAAAAAATGGTCGGAAGAAATTCCGACCATGACTACCTAAGCCACATTTTTTATGTTTTTTGTCAGTTCAGAATTACAAGGTAATTTGACGTTTGATACTCTCTTCCAAAGAGATAATCGTTTCTGTGCGTTGTATACCTTTCAATCCTTGAATATCTTCATTCAAGACCTTACGAAGGTGTGCCGTGTCGCGGCATACTATTTTGGCGAACATACTATATTGTCCGGTACAATAGTGAAGTTCTACGACCTCTTTTATGTTTTTCAACTGAGCTACAGCATCCGCATATTGAGAGCCTTTTTCTAAATAGATACCCAAAAATGCTGTAATGTCAAAACCTACTTTTTGTGGATTGATGATGAGGTTGGAGCCATGAATGATTCCTAATTCTTCCATTTTTTTCATGCGTACATGAATAGTACCACCGGAAACAATCAGTTTTTTTGCAATTTCGGTGTATGGAATAGATGCGTCCTCCATCAATATTGAAAGAATTTGAACATCAAGATTGTCTAAGTCGTAATTAGAATAATTTTTTTCCATAATGTGATTTTTTCAATAACCGCAATAGACATACTAGTACGATAATTGTATATTGTTCTTTTGTGGACTTTAGTCCTTTTTTATAGATTTATAATTAGATAATTAGTACCCGAGATATAATTACCACTCCGCACTAATCCATCTTGCCTATAAATTTATCTCTTTGATTCTTTTGCAAAAATAGTAACAAAATTTGATATTTTATTTGGTTATTTTGAATATAGGCAATTTAAATTGACATATTTATATAATGTTTTTTTATAGAAAAGATATTAGCTTTAAAGGAAAAATAGAATAGGGAGGAAAAATGAAAATTGAAGATGTAATCATATCGCGCAAAAAGCCTATCTATCCAGTAGGGGTTGGATTGGCGAAGTACCTGAAAATGTACCAACGTGAGGCTAAGCTCCCGATTTCGTATTTCGACCTGCTCAATTTTCAAGAGACTGTGCCGGTGATTGACAAATTTGGAAATGACACCTATTGGGAAACACCTTTATATCCGCCCTATATTCAGGACCAATTATATGATGGACTAAAAATTATCTATGCTAACCTCAAAGCATCCGGGAATACCCGTATCGTGCAGCACAAAATTATCGATCGCATCGAGTATTGTGCTTTTGGTAATACGCGGCCTTTCCGCATCCGGATTATCAATCGACTGAATGATGTATATGATTATTTTTATGTCAAACAGGCGGACGCATCCAGAATCTATGGATTGGAGCTCGAAGAGATACTTTCGCCGAATCAAGTGAATTATATCTATGACTTCGAAACATTGGTAGAAGAGCATATTGTGGGCATTCCAGGAGATATATTCAGTAAGTCGCGCATGAATAATGCAGACTATAATCAAACGCGTATTGCCAAAGAATTTGTGAAGTTTAATGAACGCTGTAGTATAGCGCTTTTGGGAGATATGCGTGCGTATAATTTTGTGATGCAGATTACACCCGATTTTGATGATTTTCAATTCAGAATCCGGGCTATTGATTTTGATCAGCAATTTTATGAGGGCAATCCTAAGGTTTACATGCCGCAGTTTTTCAAGGAATGTTTTCCGTATGTGAAGCTATGCATGGAGCATCTCAATGACAAAACAGTCTTGCAATATCAGCAAGAGGAACGTTCGTCTATTGTGCATCGTGTACGTAGTGAGCGGCATCGCATTAAAGATTTGCGCGACGCATCCATTGGTCAGGAGTTATCGACCGCTGAGAATATTCGGAAACTCCGTGAAGGCTACGCCGAGATGTACAAAATCGATCAATACTACCGCTGCAAGACGATGACTGATATTGTGGAGTTGAATGTTAAAAATGTGATTCGGTCCGTTAAGATTTAACGCACTCTTTTTTCGTTGTCTTTTACGAAAGCGCTCCATCCGGAGTAACTTTTGGAGCCGCTAGCCGTATTTTGCTGAAAAGAGTGACACACTGCAACTGCCAATCCATCCGTCGCATCGAGAAATTCAGGTGTTTCTTTGAAGCCTAATAAATTCTGCAGCATAGCAGCAACCTGCTCTTTGCTGGCGTTACCATGACCGGTTACGGACTGTTTTATTTTACGAGGTGAATATTCGAAAATAGGGATGTCGCGACTCAAAGCTGCAGCCATCGCCATACCTTGTGCACGTCCTAACTTTAGCATCACTTGTATATTTTTACCATAAAATGGAGCTTCCAGCGCTACACAATCCGGGTTGTATTCGTCAATCAATGCCAAAACTTTCTTGAAAATGCGCTGTAATTTAAGACCATGATCATCCAAATGGCCCATCTTGACTACGCCCAGTGTCTGCAAAGACACTTTTTTGCCCGTCTCCTTTACCACACCATAGCCCAACACTACTGTACCTGGGTCAATTCCTAGAATAATCCGCTCTTTCGCTTTTTCTTTTAGCATGATACAAAAATACGGTTTTGAGTACGGTTTTTGCGTATTCCAATTGTTTTACATAAAATAATTGTTAAAATTGTGCGACCGAAACGGAAAATGTTTACTAAGCAACAAAAAAAATACTTCAACTATACACTCAAATTAACTATTGTTGGTTTGGCTTTTTGGTTTATCTATAGCAAGGTAAATAACCAAAAAAATCTCCTCGAATTCAAATATTTAATACAGAATATAGAGACCACTGCTATTTATGGAGTTATCGGGGTAGTGTTGCTGATGATGTTCTTCAACTGGTTTTTCGAAATCGTAAAATGGAAGTACCTCATTAAGGGCATTCAGGAATTATCGTTTTGGAAAGCCGTAAAATCCGTTTTCTGTGGTCTTACCTGGGCTATTTTTACCCCTAATCGTATTGGCGAGTACGGTGGACGCATTATGTTGCTAAGACCCGAAAATCGTGCTTCCGGAGCCGTATTGATGGGCGTAGGTCTTTTTGCGCAATTGGTGCTTACGAGTTTCTTTGGCGCCATAGGTATCGCCTGGTTTGTTGCTACATTCTTGGAGACGCCTTCCGTGGTCAAGCTCGGGGTGTGGATATTGGCATTTATATACGGGCTCAGCTTTATTTTGCTCTATTTTAATGTACATTGGATAGATTATCTGGTCAAAAAAATCCGTTTTCTCCAGCGCATACAGTCTTTTTTTGATGTGCTGCGCCATGTGACCTTGCCCCAATTGGCGTATGTGTTGTGGCTTTCGTTTGTGCGCTTCGTTATATTCACTTCCCAATATGTACTTTTGATGGTTGTCATACTGCCAGATATGGATTTGCTTCCTATGGTCATGATGATTTTTATCTTGTTTTTTGTGCAGTCGGCCTTACCAACATTGGACATTTTTGACTTTAGTGTGCGCAGCTTTGTGGCAAGTAATTTATATGCGTATATCACCACTCAAGATATAGCTGTAATGGCGATTGTATCTTTTATTTGGTTTGTGAATCTTATTCTTCCCGCGATTATCGGGGCATTTTTTGTGTTGAATGTAAATTATTTCAGTGATAACAATTCTTAACTTTTGTCTGACAGCCTGTGCATTGGTGTATGTGGTTATAGTGATGTACTTGCGAAAAGGATGGTCCGTGATGCCCATTTTCAATGCCGAAGATAGGCTTTCGACCAAAAAAGTATCTGTCCTGATTGCGGCGCGCAATGAGGAAGAAAATATTGGCAGGACTATCGAAGCCATATTAAATCAGAATTACCCGGCTTCACAACTGGAACTGATTGTGGTGGATGATCATTCTACAGATAAAACAGCACAAATCATTCAATCGTATTCAACACGCGGTGTCAAGTTGCTACAACTGCAGGTCGGAGATAAGCTGAATTCTTACAAAAAATACGCAATCACTAAAGCTATCGAACTCGCCTCGGGAGAAATAATCGTGACTACAGATGCAGACTGCCGGATGGGAGCTAACTGGATAAGGACGATTATGGCTTATTTTGATAAGCATGATAGTTACCTTGTATCATCGCCTGTTGCTTATTCCGAAGAAAAATCTCGATTTGAACGGTTGCAGACTTTGGAGTTTCTCTATCTAATAGGCTTGGGTGCTGCAGGGATTGGAAATGGCAATCCCACCACTTGTAATGGAGCTAATTTGGCGTATCGTCGAGATGTGTTCTTTGAAATGGGTGGGTTCAAAGGTATTGACAACTTGGCGTCGGGCGATGACGAGCTTTTTTTGCATAAAGTCGCCGAAAGACATGCTAATCGGATAGGTTTCTGCAAGTCCAGAGAGGCGATCGTATATACGGATGCTAAACCTGATCTAGCTTCTTTGATCAGTCAGCGTAAACGTTGGGCTAGCAAGAGTACCAAATACAAAGACGTCAAAGTCATTGTGTTGGGCGTGTCTATATGGCTGTTCAATCTGGCTCTTATCTGCTCGCTATTAGCTTTCTTAATCCTACTGCCTAATTTTAATTGGTGGCTGCTAACGGCTTTTTTGCTGAAAATAGCTGTGGAATTTTATTTTATGATTCCTGTGCTACGCTTTGCCAATAGGTTGGAGCTACTGAAGTATCTTCCATTCCTCACGGTCATCCATACATTCTACTTGGTGTATATCGGCGTAGCTGGAAATATTGGCACCTACGACTGGAAGGGAAGACAAGTTAATTAGGCTCTACCTTACTTCTTACCGTATCTTCCGCGAGTTTCACTATTTCTTCAATTGAAAGACCTACAGTATGTAGAGGATCGAGAACTTCCCACTTCAATGGCGTAAAGGGACGCAATGGAAAGAAGCCGTACTTCACCATATCGAATGATCCCGTAATTGCTACGGGCACGATCAGTGCATTAGGGTTTTTCTTTATAAGTGTTGCAATACCGCCGATGTTGAAGTTTTTCATCTTGCCGGTACGTGTGCGTGTACCTTCAGGGAAAATAAAAGCAGACCAATTTTTTTGTTTCATATTGTTTGCCAATTTCAAGATCTCAGCAATGGATTGTTTAGGGTCTTTGCGGTCAATATTAGCGGCTCCACCATGTTTCAGATTGAATGAAATACTAGGTATGCCGGCTGTGGCTAGTTCGATTTTGGAAATAAATTTACCATGAAAACGACGTAAAAAATATATCATGGCAGGAATATCAAACGTACTTTGATGATTAGCAACAAAGATAATAGGCGTATTAAGAGGAAGATTTTTATTGTCTATGAAAGTAACTGTATTGAATAAGATATAATTACAGTGCGTCAAAAAGAAATTCAGTATATCCACACTTCTTTTATGTGCAGTATATCCTCCTAATTTTAAAGATAGCCATTGTACCGGATGGAATATCACTAACAATAAAGCAAAGGCGATATAAAAAACCGGTGTAAGTATGATTCCTGCAATCTTTCTCATCTTTTTCGAACTTTTTAAAAATTTAGCAAATATAAACATAAGCTTTCGAGTATAGAAACGAGATTAAATACCTTAATTTTTTTGGTTTTATTTTAATAATGTTAAGGCGGTGTTTAATATTGTTAAAGTTTTTGTTATATTTATTAATAAAAAAGGAGATGAAATGAAGCTGCCCATATATTGCCCTAGTTGCGCGCAAAAATTAAGTGTTTCGAAGTTGCTTTGTACGACGTGTGAGACAGAGGTTACAGGTAAATATGAGATGCCTGTATTTATGCAATTGTCTGTGGAAGAACAAGAGTTTTTTATGGCTTTCTTGTTGTGCTCCGGCAGTCTGAAAGAAATGGCAACCCAAATGGGAAAAAGTTATCCCACTGTCCGCAATAAATTAGATGATTTGATTGTTAAAATAAAAAAATTGAATGATGAAAAATAGAGTATATAGCGAAAGGCAAAGCTTTTGGAACTGGTGGCTGATAATATTATTTGTTGGACTTTTTGTATGGCTGTTATATCCACTTTTGCTCACCGATAAAACCTTTACGAGTGAGGACTGGGTTGGATTAGGTCTGTTGGTCCTCGTCTTGATGCTACTTTTTGTGAAATTGCATACACGAATTGATAAGGCGGGTATTACCATACGGTTCTTTCCTTTTGTGATTAAAAGAACCTGGAGTTGGGATATGATCGACAGTGTATACATCAAAAAATATTCTATCGTGGATTATGGAGGATGGGGCTATCGTGTCGGAAAGAATGGGATAGCCTACAATACGAAAGGCAATTTTGGTTTGCAGTTGATTCTGAAAAATGGTGCAAGAATAATGATTGGTACGCAGCGTCCAGAAGAAGTTAAAGACATGGTAGATACATATAAACAGATGGAGCATGAAAATATTCACTAACCCTTTTGAGATTTGTTCGGAAAAAAGGCTTCTCCTTGTAGGGCTACTTGCTACGCTCTTTGCAGGATGGATTTCTACTTGCTCGAGTACGCTTATCTTTGGGTCACTAAAGGTTATTAATAATTATCACCAATCCTATGGGCAAGCGCTGATAAATTTGGCGATTACACTGGTGTCCAACAGTGTAATATTATTTGCTTTTGCACGTATTCGATACCCCAAAACACGACTTATCGATGTATTTAGCGTGGTTTTTACTGCGCATATTATTATCTATATCTTGTTGGGGTTGACCGCTTTACCAATCGTGCAAGAAAGTGTACGGGCCGTGGAATTGGAAATCTTAGATGAAGGTTTTCAAATGCCTGAATTAGAAAAAATTCACCAATTTACTTTGGGTGCTATTGGAGTTTTGTCGATCTCGCTCATTATCTATTTTTTCTACCTATTGGTTGTAGGAATGAAAATTGCAATGAATAGCAAAAGTAAGTGGGAATCGGTAGTGCTTGTATTACTCGTATTTATCTGGAACACCTGCCTACAATTTTTAAATCTTTATGTTTAATATGAAATATTTAGCTGTTTTTTTCTTCTTAATGATGCAATCTTGTATGGGATATTCCCAAGATTGGATAGGTACATGGGCTGGGAAATTGAATTTCGGGTCTCAAAATCTCACTTTCGTGCTACATCTGAGCCAGGAGAATGGAAATTGGATGGCGAAAGCCGATAGCCCGGATCAAGGCGCCTATGGTTTACCTTTTTCAGCAAGAATGAGCAAAGACTCTATTTACTTGAGCAATCCGCAAGGCATCAAATTGCAGTTGAAACTTGAAAGCAAAACGCAACTGAAAGGCGAATTTTCCCAGGGTGGGATGATTCTTCCTTTGGTGTTACATCGTGGGGAGAGCAAGGGAGCAATACCTCCTGCAGCCAAATATCAGACTCCAGCACCACCTTATCCCTATGACACGACGGAGGTTGTGATACCGAATGATTATGCGCGCATAAAATTGTCTGGCACACTTACTCAGCCCAAAGATGAAGGGAAGTACCCAGCTGTCATTTTGGTTACAGGTTCAGGTCCTCAGGATCGTGATGAATCGTTGTTTGGGCATAAACCTTTTCATGTTTTGGCGGACTATTTGACCCGCAATGGCGTTGTTGTGCTGCGGTATGACGACCGGGGCGTCGGCAAAAGTGAAGGGTCGTTTGAGAATAGTACTATTGATGATTTTAGCAAAGATGCTATCGCGGCGTTGCAATATTTGAAACAAGTAGAAAAGGTCGATATCAATAAAATAGGAATAATAGGACACAGTGAAGGAGGATTGATCGCCAACCTGCTTGCAGGGCAGGGCCTACCTAATTTATCTTATATTGTGACACTGGCAGGGCCGACAATACCCATATGGGAGTTGATGGTCGAACAATTGTACCGTGTTGGAAAAGCGGAGGGGATGTCTGAGTTTCAGCTTGCAATGGCAAAAGACATCAATAAGAAAAATTTTGACGTAGTCAAAAGTGAACTTGCTACAGATGCAGCGTTTACCCAGTTGAAAAAGAATATGAATATTTTGGAGGATTCGCCAAAGAATGAGGCTATGCGCAAGGAAATATTGATGATGTTAACTCCTGCGTACCGTTATTTTGTTCGGATTGATCCGAGCGAATTCATTAAGAATATATATATCCCAGTCTATGGAGCTTTCGGTTCATTGGATATTCAAGTGCCTTCAAAGATCAATATGGATGGGTATACGGATTACCTTCCCGAAAATTCTAAAACAGTAATTAAAGAATATGAAAGTATGAATCATTTATTCCAAAAGGCAAAAACAGGCCGCGTGGCGGAATATGGTCAGCTTGCAGAAACTATAAATGAAGAGGTACTAAAGGATATTACCGATTGGATCAAGGGATTTTAAAATAAGAGCGCGCGCCTTCTTCTGGCGCGCACTCTTATTTATTAGGGAGTCCTATTCGATACAGGTAGAATCTTTCCGTTATAGAATTTTGCTCCATTTTGGGCAAATTCGGCAACGTATCTTCCCATTTCAAAAGCTAAAGTATTAGCGTCGACGCCTGGGAATGCAGCCTCAAACATTTCTGTTTGTGAAGACCCGAGAGCCAGGCAATTTACTTTTATGTTTTTATCCTTAAACTCTTCTGCAAGGCATTCGGTAAGGACAGCAAGTGCACCCTTACTTGCCGAATAAGCGCTTAGTCCAGAAAATTTAGATGAGCCTTGATATCCGCCCATACTGCCGATGTTGACGATATGTCCACCTTCTGACATCAAAGGTACTATATGCTTAATCATATTTACATGCCCCAGTACATTGGTCTGTAACATATTAGCAAAGTCCTCGTAAGTACTTTCTAAGAAGGGCTTATTAATCAGCGCTCCTGCATTATTTATAAGGATGTCGACTTTATCAAATTTGGACTTTATAAAAGGTACCAATGAGTCGGGATAATTGTCATGTACGATATCAAATTGTGCGGGATAAAGTTTGCCGCCATCAAAATTCAAATCAGAAGCTATCTCGTGAAGGCGACGCAGTTTGTCTGCCGAACGCGCCAATGCAATCACGTTATTATCCTTATTTGCTGTCAAATCCAATACGGTTTCGAAGCCTATTCCACTGCTTGCTCCTGTGATTATAATATTTGCCATAAATGATTAATTTTCTTCGATTTTTTCAATTTCCTCTTCTACTTCGGCTGCTGAAGGCAGCTGTTTGGCACCCAAACGTTCGGGTCTAAAAATGTAGTATATGCCTGAGGAAGCCATCAGTAGAGAAATAATGTAGAAAAACAAACTTAGTAAGACTGCAGTGTGCTCGTTGATCTGTAGGTAACTTGCGCCATACAACATGACCAACTCCCGCAAGCCTACTCCTCCTCCGATAGATGGTATAATTGATACCAGTGAGGAAGCCAAAAATATGAGTAGATAAGGCGAAAATTTGCCTTGAAAATTCAGTGAATATAATATCAGAATCGCTGCTATTACTTGAAAACTCTGTACACCGATTGCCTTGATATGTGTAGGAATGAAACGCTTGGCGAAGTCTTTGAAAAAGGTGTGTAGAATAAAATAATAACTGGCTGTACCGAGGATGGCAGCAGATATGGTTAAATAATTAGGTATCGCCAATCTCGGCATGAATACGACCAGTCCACAGATGATGATGGCCAATGCCCATAGTCCGCTGAGCCGGTCAAAAAATACGGCACTCAATACTTTGCGGCCTTTGATTTGGTGTTCTTTTTTCAAGAAATACACTTTATACCCATCGCCGCCGATACCTCCCGGAAGGAAAAAATTGTACAGCAGCCCCAATTGGTATAATCTAAAATTGTATCGCTCCGATAGAAAGAGTTTGATGGCTTTAAAGAAGGAATTAAGCCGAGAAGATGCTATTAATTGCGAAATAGCATAACTACAAAAGGCTAGAAATAGATACCCCCAATTGCAATTTACCAAGGCGGTTTTTAATTCATCAAAATCGATTTTGCGGGTTACCCAATATAAAGCGCCGAGCGTGACCACGACTTTGAAAATGTTTTTGAGAACCTCCAGGGATTTATTCTTCTTCATTCTATACTTTTGCCTTGATTACAAATGTAAACAATCTCTACAATATTGATTCTTTTCATCTATAAAATTACTAGTGGTATGATTTTTGGATTAATTGACGAACTAGGTTGACAAGATTAATCTATATTTGTAGTACTAATATTCGTTAAAAGAAAAAACAATAATTAAATGATGCATAAACATATTCTTTCCTTGTTGTCACTTTTTACAGTGATAGCTTTATTATCTAGTTGTGGAGCACAACGCAAAGATGGTGGTTATAGTTCAGGTTCTTCTAATACAACTACGGCGCCATCCGGCCCGTCAGCTTCTCAATGGCGTAATGGTGTAAAAGGAACTTGGGTGTTAAATTCAGTAACTCGTCAAGATATTCCACAGTCATATACTGTAAAGAATATTTTTGATGAAGCTCCTGTAGATTGTTTTATTGGAAGTGTTTGGCATCTGCCTACCGGTAATTACAAAGGCAGTATTTCATTCAATGCTTCTGGTACATTATGTGCGACTGGAGCTGTACGTACTATTATTTGGTCTATTCACAATCCGGGAAATGGTGGTGAACCGGAATTTCAGTTTAAGAAATTATATGCAGGAGACAAAGCATCTAACGTAACCACAGGTTATCGATTAGGTCTTTCGTTTGCAGATGGTAATAGCCTAACCATGAAAATGCCTGTAGACTTGGATAATGGTTCTAGAGGTTACTTGATATTTAATTTCAGTAAACAAAATTAATAGCAAAAGCTCCGACATAAAATCGGAGCTTTTTTTATTTTGTGCTTTCTAAGGCTTGAAGAATATCTTCGATGATATCTTCTTTGTCTTCCAAACCTACAGAAAGACGAATCGTACCCGGTTTGATTCCTAGACTTTCCCGTTCATTATCCGTTAGTTTAGCATGTGTCGTTGTTGCGGGATGTGTCGCAATACTTCGCGAATCACCCAAATTCGAAGTGTAGCGAATCATTTCCAATTCATCGATAAATCGAAATGCTCTGTCTTTGCCGCCTTTCACTTCAAAAGTAACAATACCACCTCCGGCTTTCATCTGTTTTTTTGCCAGCTCATACTGCGGATGCGAAGGTAGAAACGGGTATATTACATTTTCAATTTCTGCATGTGTTTCGAGAGCTTGTGCTAATGCCAATGCATTCGAACAATGTCTGTCCATTCTCAATCCCAATGTCTCCAAGCTTTTGGATAGTATCCAGGCATTGAAAGGTGACATTGCTGGTCCGGTATGGCGAATAAAAAACATTAACTTATTGATGAGCTCTTGGTTACCAACTATTACTCCCCCCAATACACGTCCTTGACCATCCATATATTTTGTTGCCGAGTGGATGGACAGATCGAAGCCATATTTCAATGGTTTTTGTAGATATGGTGTCGCAAAGCAATTGTCTATAGCGAAGATGATTTGCGGATATTTCTTTTTCAGCTCACCTAGTTTTTCTAGATCATAAAGTTCCAGGCCCGGATTCGATGGAGATTCTAAGAATAAAATTTTCGTGTTGGCTTGAATCGCATTTTCCCATGCATCGATATCAGCAGTATTCACATAGGTGTGAGTGACACCCCATTTTGGAAATACTTGAGTCAGCAATTGGTGTGTAGAACCAAATATAGCTCTGCTCGATACGATATGATCACCAGATTCGATAAACGCAGCGAATGAAGCAAACACAGCAGCCATACCTGAGGCAAAAGCTAAGCCGGATTCGGCTCCTTCAAGCGTGGATACGCGCTTGATGAACTCCGTCGTATTGGGATTCGCATAGCGTGAATACACCATGCCTTCTTCTTCTTCCGCAAAAATTGCCCGCCCTTGCTCTGCACTTTCGAAAATAAAACTTGAAGTTAAATATAAAGGTACAGAATGCTCTCGAGTAGCCGACCGAGTGGCTTGTTCTCGAATTATTCTGGATTGATCTTTTTTCATAATGGTGATAAAGTTAAGAATTTGTTGTTTGAAAATTTGTTGATTTTCTTAAGAATTTTTGAAAATTATTAAATGTAATGCGCTGAATTTGATTCTTTTTCAAAAGTGGAGTTTATGCTGTTTGAATTTCTTTTCCTAAATGGCTATTATGGTTAACTTGGTGTAGTTTTAGGTTAATATAGTATATAGAAATCTTTGTAAATAGCCTTAATTTAGAAGTTGCAATTGATTATATTATTTAAACCCAAATAAACCTATGCGATTTTCACTCTCTTTATCTGCAGTATTATTAGGATTCATGAACGTAGTGGCCCAAGAACCCAAACCTTATGGGGCATTGCCTTCCGAGCGTCAGCTGCGCTGGCATGAAATGGAAATGTATTGTTTGATTCATTACACACCTACTACTTTTCAGGATAAAGAATGGGGATTTGGTGATGCGGAGCCAAGTATTTTTAATCCTGCAGCATTTGATGCTAACCAAATTGCACAGGCGGCTGCGAGTGCTGGCTTCAAAGGATTGATTAGTGTCGCCAAGCATCACGACGGATTTTGCTTATGGCCAACGAAGACCACCAATTATAACATAAGCCAATCTCCATGGAATGGTGTGCAAGGAGATATGGTAAAGGAATTTATGCAGGCTGCTCATCAGAATAATATGGCGTTCGGTATTTACCTTTCAGCTTGGGACAGGAATGATTTGCGATACGGCACGCCGGCCTATACCGATGCTTACCGTGCTCAACTGACAGAGCTGATGAGTAATTATGGCACATTGTTCACCTCTTGGCATGATGGCGCGAACGGCGGCGACGGTTACTATGGCGGTCGTAACGAGAAGCGAGTAATCGATCCTGTCACGTACTACGAATGGGAAGAAAAAACATGGCCTATTGTCCGCAAATTACAACCCAATGCAATGATTTTTTCGGATATCGGGCCGGATATGCGCTGGGTAGGAAATGAACACGGGCACGCTGCCGAGACATCTTGGTCGACCATAACACCGAAAGGACGCAATGGATTGAAGCCAATGCCGGGCGCGAGTACGGATGCTTCCAATTTGCCAACAGGAGACCGTAATGGTGCCTACTGGATACCGGCAGAATGTGATGTTCCTCAGCGGCCAGGATGGTTTTACCACCCTAGTCAAGATCATCAAGTAAAGACTCCCAATCAATTATTCGATATCTACCTTAAGTCTGTAGGCCGCGGAGCCAACATGAATTTGGGTTTGGCGCCTATGCCAGAGGGGATTCTTCACCCTAATGATGTCAAATCGCTGGCTGCTTTTGGTCGCAAAATAAAACATACCTTCGGTACCAATCTAACCAAAGGCGCTAAAGCTACTTCCACTCAGATGCGTGGAAACAATCCTGAATTTGCGGTAGCTAATATCCTTGATGAGGACCGATACAGTTATTATGCACCTAGTAATGCGGTCTTAAGCCCCGAAATTGAAGTCACCTTGGCGGAAGAAAAGGAATTTGACATTATCCGTTTACGAGAAAATATAAAGTTGGGTCAACGATTGGATTCGGTGATAGTAGAAGTGATGACAGATGGTCAATGGCAGAGGGCTGCTTCAGCGACAAGTGTTGGCGCTAACCGCTTAATGAAACTAGAAAAGCCGATCAAAGCCAAGAAATTGAAAATCAAACTTTACGCTCCCGTCGCGCCAACGCTAAGTGATTTTGCGCTATTCAAAGAATATGATGAAGAATTTTCATTTGATAATGTGATCAACGAACGTGCAAGAGCTTCATCCACAATCGTATCCACGCAACGGGTTTCAAAAGATGCTGTGCAGGAAGTGAATGCCGACGCGTTGGTCTTACAATTGAATGAGCCTATCTCATCCTTAGGTTATTTGCCCCGCCAAGATGGTAAAAAGGAAGGGATGGTGATGCGTTATGAGATTTTAGAAAGTAATGATGCAAAGAATTGGACAAAAGTCAAGACAGGGGAATTTGCTAATGTTCTTTCTAATCCTATCGAACAGATGGTGGATTTTGAGAAAAAAATCACTTCGAAATACATCAAATTTGTGGCGAAGGATCAAAAGGGTTTCAGCTTTAAGGAGATAAACACTTATAAATAATATGATGCGACTTCTTCTATTTCTTTTCTGGGCTCTTATCTATTTACAGGTGAATGGCCAAGACTTACGACTTTGGTATGATAAGCCCGCCACACGATGGGAAGAAACGTTGCCTTTGGGCAATGGTTGGATAGGGATGATGCCCAATGGTGGTATTTACGAAGAAAATATTGTTTTGAATGAGATTTCGATGTGGTCCGGAGGAGTGCATGATGCTAATAATTACAATGCATACAAACAGGTAAGTACTATTCAGGAGCTTCTATTTCAAGGGAAGAATGATGAGGCAGAAAAATTGGTTAATGCAAATTATGTATGTATTGGACCTGGTTCGGGACATGGACAGGGTGCCACAGTACCGTACGGTTGTTATCAGAATTTGGGATTTCTCAATATAAATTTTCTTCATCAACAAAAAGCTACCTCTTACCGTCGGGAACTGGATCTCAAAACTGCCATTGCGAAAGCTAGCTTCAAAATAAACGACACCACTTTTTCGCGTGAATATTTTACCTCGCAAGACAAGAATATTGGTGTTATGAAGTTTTCGGCAGACAAAAAGAAAGCTATCAGTGTGGCCATGCATTTTTATAGAGATGAAAATGTCCGTTCACATCAAGTTCAAGGCAATACTATTTTGGTACAGGGCACCCTACCCAATGGCATGGGTGGAGATGGTTTGCAGTTTGCTACAAAATTTTTAGTAGTCAAAAAAGGAGGCTCGATACTCAACTATGATAATCAGATTATCATAAAAGGTGCGGATGAAATCGTGGTTTATTATGCCGCATCTACAGATTACTATGGACACGATCCGTTGGAATATATAGAAAAGCAACTTGCGGGAAAGTTGGATTATGCTGCGCTGAAGAAGAAGCACTTGGCAAAATATAAAGAAGTATTTGATCGTGTAACCTTAAATATCAATGATCAAAACCCGCAGCATAACATACCTACTGATATACGGTTGTCGAATTTTTATGAAAATCCAGCTCAGGATAATGGATTGGCAACCTTATATTACCAATATGGTCGCTATTTGACTATTTCAAGTACAGCTCGTAATTCCGATAATGCTTTGCCTCCAAATCTTCAAGGTCTATGGGCACATCAGATACAGACACCGTGGAATGGTGATTATCATCTGAATGTGAATGCCCAAATGAACCATTGGGGGGTAGAGGTGAGTAATCTATCCGAATATCACAAGCCTTTTATCCAATTGATCAAGAGGTTGGCAAAAGAAGGGGAGAAAACTGCGCAAGCCTATTATAATGCACCGGGCTGGGTAGTATATATGATGACAAATGTGTGGGGCTATACCGCTCCTGGTGAAAATGCTTCATGGGGTTCCAGCACGGCGTCAGGTTGGCTGTGCAATCATATCTGGGAGCATTATCAATTTACGCAGGACGAAGAATACCTCAGAGAGGTGTATCCCATACTGCGAGCAGCCGCCAAATTTTATAAACATACATTAGTTCGGGATCCAAAATCAAATTATTTGGTGACATCTCCATCCGTGTCCCCGGAAAATGGTGTTATACTGCCCAATGGCAAACAAGCATCTGTGGTCATGGGCCCAACGATAGATAATCAGATTGTTCGTGAGCTGTATATGTCTGTAATAGCAGCAGATTCTATTTTGGTGTTGAATGACACCTTTTCCGGCCAGCTTAAAGAAGATTTAAATCAGCTTCCCCCACCCGTGGTTATCAGCCCTGACGGACGGGTCATGGAGTGGCTCGAGGATTATAAGGAAAGTGAGCCACAGCATCGTCACGTGTCACACTTATACGGGCTTTATCCGGCGCCATTTATCTCGCCTATATCGACACCCGCATACGCTTCGGCAGCTAAGAAGACTCTTGAAGTACGAGGGGATGGAGGTACGGGATGGTCTCGTGCTTGGAAAATATTGTTTTGGGCAAGATTGCATGATGGCGACCATGCCTTGGAGATTTTGCGTCAATTGCTGAAGCCTGCCCTTACACCCGAAGGAAAAGTTTCAGCCGGTACTTATCCCAATTTATTCTGTGCACATCCTCCGTTTCAGATTGACGGAAATTTTGGTGGATCTGCAGGCATTGCCGAAATGTTGATACAGAGCCATGAAAATTTTATCCATCTATTACCTGCACTTCCGAATAATTGGAAAGATGGGGAGGTAAGAGGGTTGCGGGTAAGAGGGAATATGACAGTTGATATTAAATGGAAAAATAATGCGGTGCTAGACTATAAAATCCATGGTCAAAAAGGTACTCCCGTGCAGGTGCTTATAAATAATAAATACCAGAATAAAATTATTTAAATCAATATTTGATATTTATAGTTAATAATATTATCTTAGATGTAACACGATATTTATGAACATCTAAGATATTATTATAATGAAACGTCTTATCTTAACCAGTTATAGACTTTCATTATTATTATTTTAGCTATTTCGTGTAAAAAAGATATCAGCCTCGATGAACAGAATGAAATAGTCTATCCAGTAAATTTTACGTTTACTAATTTTAAGGCTTCTACAAGTTTTCTGAAGAACGCTTCAACGAAAGCAAATCGTTATGCTAACGCTTCCAATCCGGCTAAATATAGCGAAGGGAAACTTTTGGAGTTTTAACAATGAGACCTTAACTCCAGATATCAAGTATAGTAACTATGCAAATCCATCCATTACAGTCAATAATGGAATCGTACCGACAAGTTTTGGGGCAGGCTTTGTATATGAAGAATATGCTGCAGGCAAAGCTGTCAACTTCTTAGGGCCTCGTGAGATACTTATCAAATTTCCAATTAAAGAAGTTCTTTCGATTAAACGCCTCGGTTTTGACGTCACAGGCTCAGCCACCGGCCCCAAGGATTTTGAGCTTTATTACAGTTTGGATGAAGGCGATAACTACCAGACCATCGAGCTGGTGAATCAATTTGTCAATGTAGCAGCTAATTCCAAAAGTTCTTTTACTTATGATCTTGAGAGTTTAAATCTTCGGGTGATGAATTGTGGTTCAAAATGGGGATGAAAGCAGGAGATCGAGGTACAGGAAGCGCTTATAATGAATATTCAGGCACACTTCGTATTGACAATCTCCATTTGATCGGCTCAGCACCCACGTCCAATACATCTTTTGTCGTCAATAAATTGCATTATTTTCTCTTCCATGTAGATCGCCCAGAGATCACGAAACAAGGAATAATACAGGATGCAGAAAACCCTTCTTTGGAATTGGAATTGCCCACAGGAGATTATAAAGTATTCTTTGTATGGAATAGTTCTGAGGAAGAATTAATACTGCCGAATACTGCATCCTCGGCAAATGAACTGTACACAGTAACTATTTTTTCGAATCGACATGCTGAAATATATGGCTATATGGGCGATTTGGAAGTCAATAGCAACATGACATCTAACATTGTGCTGCAGCGGCTCTATAGCCAGGTTAAAATCGAATTTACCGACGCCTGGGATTTGTCACATATCTAAAAAATAGTCATCAAGCAAGAGCATGAACCTTTCTTTTTTAGCCCGTTCAACAGCAGTATGGTCAATCCAATATTAGATCAGAGCAGTGTGGAGGTGGAAGATGATTTTCAACTGAATAAGCAGATCGTATTCAATCAATTTATGGGTTTATTGAGTGAGACTAAACCTATACAGTACTCCGTAGAAGTATATGACGATACGGGTATAATTAAAACTTTAGGATTGAGCAGTGCTTTAAAAAATAATATACAATTAGTATTTATAGGTAAATTACTCGACGATGTAGAGTAGGGGTGGGATTTCAAATCACTAAAAATGAAAATTGGGATAATGAAAATGAAATAGCGTTCAGATTTATAGTGATTGATTTTCAAATAGAGGAAAATGCTTTTTTGCAAATTCCTCTATTTTTATTTCAGCAGTTAGTCATTAATTGTGAGTTCACCACGTAAATCCTTTTCGACCCAGTATGCTACAGCATCTTGGTCTGCTAATTCACCTTGCAGGTACATGAGCTTGGTTACAGCAGCTTCGAAAGTCATGTCATAGCCGTTGAGGACGCCAATAGCTTTTAGTCCTTGGCTCGTTTCGTATCTTCCTAATTCTACTGAACCCACCTTACATTGCGAGATGTTAAGGATATTTTTGCCTTGTCGTATGGCGTCGCTCAACAAGTCCAAAAACCATTTTTCGGTGGTTGTATTGCCCGAACCAAAAGTCTCCATGACGATAGATCGTGCATCCGCATTCAATATAGCCTGTATAGTCGAGGGGCTGATTCCGGGGAATAATTTGAGTACAGCCACTCTATTGTCCAGATGATTATGAGAAATAAATTCTTTCTCTGAATTATTCACCAAGGCATCAAAATTATACTTCAGATGAATGCCCGCTTCAGCAAGCACGGGATAATTAGGGGAGCGGAATGCTTCAAATTTGGCGGAATTGTATTTAAATGACCGATTGCCGCGAAACAATTTATTGTCGAATAAAATACAAACTTCTTGGACAACAGCTTTGCCATTATGTTTGGCACTGGCGATTTCTAGCGCAGTCATCATATTTTCGCGTGCATCCGTACGGATCTCGCCGATGGGCAATTGGGAGCCAGAAAATACGACGGGTTTTTGTAATCCTTCCAACAGAAAGCTTAAAATAGAGGCTGAGAATGCCATCGTATCCGAGCCATGGAGTATGACAAATCCATCATAATTTTCGTAATTGTCTCGAATCAGTTGCGCCATTTCTATCCATATAGCAGGACTCATATTGGATGAATCGATGATAGGGTTGAAGGAATGAACTGTCAATTGATAATTCAGCCGACTTAAATCAGGCAGATTCCGTTGGATCAACTCGAAGTCAAAGGGCACAAATGTGCCTGTGTCATCTTGTACCATCCCAATGGTGCCACCTGTGTATATGATGAAAATATTCATGCTTTATATGCCAAAAACTTGTTTTGAATTCTTTGTTGTTATTCTTGCGACTTCATCAATACTAATCTCATGCAGGTCCGCGACTTTTTGAGCTACATGTAGCAAATACGCGCTTTCATTCTCCTTGCCTCGATAGGGCGAAGGGGCCAGATAAGGAGAGTCCGTTTCAAGCACCAAATGCTTCAGATCGAGATCTTTAACGACAAGATCCAAACCTGCTTTTTTGAAGGTGACTACACCTCCGATACCCAATTTGAAGCCTAAATTAATTGCACGATTTGCTTGTTCTAAAGTGCCTGTAAAGCAATGAAAGATGCCAAACAACTTATCATCCTGCATCTCTTCCAACACCTCAAATATTTCATCAAAAGCTTCACGACAGTGAATATCAATAGGAAGACCTAATGCTTTGGCCCAATTGATTTGTGTGCGAAAAGCATCTTTTTGCCATTCCAATGTGCTCTTATCCCAGTATAAATCTATCCCTATTTCACCAATAGCATAAATTTTATGTTGCGCTATTGCTTTTTCGATTTCATCAAGCTCCGTTTTGTAATTCTCCTTTACGCTGCAAGGATGCAATCCAAGCATGGGGTAACACATATTTGGATAGGTACTGACGGTTTCCATCACCTGCGCGATAGATTCACTTTCTACGTTAGGAAGGAAAAGACGTTGTATATTATTAGTCACACATCTATCGATTTGTTCTTGCATTTTAGGCGAGCCCACGTGATAATATATGTGCGTATGCGTGTCGGTAAGGATTTCTACTGGAACTGTCATGATGATTTCTGCTACAAAAATACTAATTTGTCAAAAGAGTAGGGCTTATAAAATCAAAAAATACGATTTTGATAACAAAATCGTATTTTAATTTTTAATCTTATAATATTGTTGTTAATATATTATATATTAATTGTTTTTTGATTATGGTTGGACAGGTGTCGGTGTCTGAGTAGGAGCACCAGCCACTGGAGCTTGACCTTTGATAATGTCTACCAATTCTACATCAAAAATAAGTGGAGCGTACGGAGGGATACCACCTTGAGGTGCACCATTAGAACCGTAAGCTAAGCTAGAAGGGATAATTAATTTCGCTTTACCACCTTTGTTCAATAATTGAAGACCTTCTACCCAAGCAGGGATAACTGGATCAACACCTAGAGCAAATTTGATTGGCTCATACGTACGCATAGGATTCGCTGGAATGTTTTCTTTATCCGCTACTTCTTTCACTGATGTATCGAAAACTTTTCCGTGAACTAGACGACCTGTGTAGTTTACCATTACTGTATCACCGATAGCTGGTTTTGCGCCTTCACCTTGCTTTTCAATTACGTACTGTAAACCTGAAGCCGATTTTTTAGGCTCTAATTTGTTTGATTTTACGTAAGTATCGATTTTACCCGCTTCCGCTTTCTCCAAACCACCGATTAATTCTTTGTAGTAATTATCTAATTGCACGTGTGCTACCGAATCAGGTAACTCTGCTTTTTTGAAGTGTTTTCTAACTTTTACTGTGAATGTTAAGTAATGATCTGCAATAGGAAGTTTTGGTTGACCCGATTTTGCAGCCATGGTATCCAAGTTAAGACGGAATATAGCGCTATCACCTTCTCCTAAGTGTTTAAACATAGAAGAGTAGCTACCTTTGTAGTTACCAGGGATTGAATCCGGTACGATTTGTACGTATTGAGGAAGTCCTAAGTCGTATGTGCTTTGGATTAGGGAGTCATTTCTATCTGAAGTAACTACCATGTCCACGAACAAATGGTCGCCATCTACAGCTTTTGCACCACCTTCATCCTTTACGATTTTGTATTCAAGACCACCGTCTCCTTTTTTAAAATTTTGGCATGAAGTAGTGAAAATACCTACTGCAGCAGCTAATAAAAATAATGATTTTTTCATTTTATTGATTAATACTTATTTACTGTGTTAAAATTTCTGAGTATTCAGGTAAAATTGATTTAAATTTATTTACAACCGATGATAATTCTTCTGAGGAGCTGCCTCCTGAAGCATTTAAGTGTCCACCGCCATTGAAATATTTCTTACATATCTCATTACAAGGGATTTCACCAATCGAACGCAAAGATAGTTTAATTAATTCGGTTCTGTCAACAAATAATGCTGCCAGTCGGATACCTTTGATCGAAAGGGCATAATTTACTAACCCTTCGGTGTCGCCCGTAGAGATTTGAAATTGAGCCAAATCTTCTTTCGAGATTGCAAAAAGCGCGGTGTTATATTCGGGAATGACTTCCAAACAATTCAATAAACAATAGCCTAAAAATTTTAAGCGACGTTCGGTCGAACTATTATAGATTTGCTCATGAATCTCCCAATTGCGTGCTCCGGCGTCGATCAGGCTTGCTATGATATGATGCACAGCGGAAGTAGTCGAGCGGAAACGAAACGAACCTGTGTCGGTCATAATGCCAGCATACAGACAAGTCGCGATATCGGCATCGATTTGATCAGCAGATTGACATCTCTCCGCGATGAAAGTATAGATTAATTGGGCGGTAGCCGCAGCATTGGAATCCCAATACATCAAGTCCGCAAAATCTTCAGGATCTAAGTGGTGATCTATCATCCATTTTTGGCCGGAAGCAGCAGCAATAATAGGTTCCAAGATATTGGTCCGTGATAAAGCACTATAATCAAGACAAAAGATAATTGCCGCCTCTTCAATTAATTTTACGGCCAATTCGGGGTTTTCGGGATAAGAAATTACATCCTGACGGCCTGGCATCCAATCCAAAAATGTAGGAAAATCAGAGGATACCACTATCGATACCTCATGATTGTTTTTTTTGAGCCAATGGTATAATCCTAATGAAGAACCCAGTGCATCACCATCGGGTTTGTGGTGTGTAGTAATGGCTATTCGTGTAGGTTTGGTCAGTAATTGTAAATTCTCTTCTCCTTGTAACATATCTTTATTAAGAATACAAACGTACAAATAATTAGTTTCTACCTCAAATTATTTTTGATGCTTGAATGCATACAATTTCTTATCTCTTCGCATACACAAAAGATAGGTTTCGCTATTGTAATTAATCCCTCCGTAATAGAATAAAGGCTGACCTTCTACGGGAAAACCATCCAGCACCGCTCCATTGTCACCAAAAAGATACAACAGATTGGATGCCTTGGAAGCGACACCTATAAAATAGTCATTGGAGGTTCTATTCTTAAAAAACTGCGGCTTGTTGTCTATATTTCGAGTGAAATAATGCTCAAACTGCAATTGCAGTGAATCTTCATTGTTATATACTTTTAATTGATTTTCATTTAATAAAATCAATTCTGGAAATGCTCTTCCGGAGATCTGTCTGAAACCTGTCCAGAATTTGTTCTTTAACTCTTCTAATTCCCATCTGACATGTGAAGTTCCTTCTCTACTGCGGTACACCAAACCATCATCCACTACAGCTTGTACTTTTAGGTTTGAAAAGTCCATAATAGATTGAACTTTACTATCGGAGGGGATTTTCTCTGTCGAAGTAGTTTTTCCTTTGTCATTCAGCCAGATTATCGTGCCGTTATCCGTACCAAAAAGCACTTCGTTTTTTTGTGTCAAAATTAAGTTTGTCGTGATGCGCTGCGATATATTTTCTGAATCCCAGTCTGTGTATCTATTGCCTTCCATGGTATAGGCGTAGATCGAATTCGCTGTAGGCACCAAAATAATTTCTTGATCATTGGTATTGAATAGGGTGGGTTCGAATAGAGGTTCATTCGGAATTCCAGTCGAAAAACCTTTCAGATTCTTGCCGTTGGTATCCAGGCGGTATAGACGACTTCGGTCCGTAACTAATAGGATACTGCGGTCAGCGAGTTGTTGTATCTCTCCGACAATACGGCCTGCAATTATTGTAGACCATAGTTTGTTTCCCGAAGGATGTATAGCATGTAGTGTGTGATCCAACTCTTGGATTAGAATCATCTGGCTGGTGTCCGAATGCTCGAATACATACGGTGCCGTAATCGCTCTATCCTCCAGCTGATAAGTCCATGTTGGCGTACTTCCTAATGCATTTTTGCTTTTGTATAAGGCATATACTTGAGAAGAGAAGTTTCCATTATTACCGGACAACTGCAATGACCAGGAGTAAAAATCTTGATAGCCGTAATTCTCTTTATTTCTGAATTTCTTTTGGTAATGAATGGGGAGAGAATACAAAATCTTGGAAAAAGAATTTTTGTTGTGCACAAATAGTGTAACATTGGCTTCATTCCCTTGCAGTTTTTCAAAGTTTTTGAAACCTAATGTTCCCGTCAATAAATCTTTGCGACGAAAATTGTTGATATAATTCTGAAGTTCATTTCGCGAATTTGCAACTACCATTACATCATCTACACGGCTTACATAAGGACGGGTATGGTATTTAAAGACTTCTCCATATAGTGCATACAGCACATTCGCATTTCTGAATCGGAAAATATCCTCTCCTTCATGTTCCAAGATCCGGTTTTCAATATGCTTCCACCGAGCGGTATCTGCTATTCCGATGAATCCAACATGCACTTGATTCGTTTGCTCGACCAAGGCAAAATTATGCTGCAATACATGAGAAAGTTTACCAATCGACGAGCTGCTGTCGGCTAGATTTTGAAAAGTGGATTCAAGCTTTTTGAATTCTTCACGCGCCTCAAAATATTGTTTTAAGTCGGCCTCAAATTTCGCGTAATTGCTGATGCTGTATTCCATGAATACAGCTGTATTGGAAGGGAAATAATTGTAAAGTCTCTGCGTCTTCTTCGTTTGATTGCGGAAAAGCGCAATGTAGTTGCCTTTTGAATTATCCACCTCACTTTCACCCGTAAGCATAAGGGCATCTTGCTTGAAATTGATATTCCACGCGGACTGCCCCTGTAATCCAACAAATTGATCGGAAAATATTCCTTTTTCACGCTGCTGGAAATGTTTGACTACAGCACTGTAGTTTTGATGTGGGAAAAACACACTCAGGGGCGTATTCCTTGAACTATGTTGAATGAAGTAATCGATCTGCTTTTCGCTAAGTTTAGGGATAGATTTATTCAACACAGCGAGTATAATGTCTTTGGAATATGAAGCAAATAGTACCTGCTGGTAATATGTGGCGTATAGCGTTGTATCAGGCGTACCAAAGCTGAAAGCCGTGATTCTTTCGCTTAAGGTATCTATCGTCTGTATTTTGTAGTTCGCGCTATAGGCATTCATTAAGTTATTGACGTCACTTTCACTAATATTTTGTGCGGTAGGCACCGTAAATAGCATGTGTAAGGAGTCCGCATGGGGATGAAAAGAGAGAAATACATCTTGGCCTTCAATGAATTCATATAGAGCCTCGTGACGTAAAATTTGATTTTTATATCTTTTAATGAGCTCCATTTCTTGATGACCTAATAAGGCATCGAATAGATCAAAATCTTTAAAAATATTGTCGGTGATTTCGTCATTCTTAATAGAGGCGATCAAATACGTATTGTCTGGAAGATATTTTAGGGGTTTTAGGGTACTATGTTGTTCTTTATTGATATCGCGGAAATAAAATATCGATGCCGCAATGACTCCAACAAACAACAGTACCGTAACAATAATCGTATTCCTCATTTTACAAACCTAATTATTTCCATTTTTGAAAAGAAGGAAAAGACAGTAAAAACATTATTTTCTATAGTTTTTTCCTAATATATTTTTAGTACATTTATCACTGTATTAACTTAAAATATATTTTTGAATAGCTATTAATGAATAAACAAATCATTCTAACAGCTTCATTATTTGGACTTATAGCTGTGATTTTAGGGGCTTTTGGTGCACATGGACTTGAGAATAAGATTAGCGATTATCACATTGATACATGGAAAACAGCTAACCAATATCACTTCTATCACACATTTGCTTTGTTATTTTTATCTACTTTTTCACGCGCAAAAAGTCAGTCAATACGAGTTTCATATATCTTTTTTACCATAGGGATTTTACTGTTTTCAGGTTCGCTATATCTACTCAGTGTTCGTGAGCTTTTGGGAATCACAAAAATCTCCATCCTAGGTCCAATAACGCCATTGGGCGGACTGTGCTTTGTAGTCGGATGGGTAGGGTTATTTGTGGCAGCGCTCAAAAATAGAGCATAGCCTGTTAAACATTCAAAATATTGAGCCCTTGATAATACTATCAGGGGCTTTTTCTTACATTTGTGTATATGTCGAATCCAGAATTATTTGCAGAGCGAAAAACTTTTTTTGTGGAAGTTATCTTGCCTTTGGCGATTGCCAAAACATATACTTATCGGGTACCATTTGAATTGAATGATAAGATAGGTATTGGTGTGCGTGTCATTGTGCAATTTGGTCGCAATAAGGTGTATTCGGCTATTGTAAAACATATTACGACAAATCCTCCCGAAAAGTATGAAGCCAAATACATTATGGATGTGGTGGACGAGTACGCTATCGTGGACGAAAGTCAGTTGAAATTGTGGGATTGGATAGCGGACTATTATATGTGTCATCTGGGGGAGGTCATGCAGGCAGCTTTGCCGGCAGCCTTGAAGATGGCGTCCGAAACAAAAATCATAGCCCTAGCCAAGGAAGAACGGGATCGTTCCGATTTATCGGACAAAGCCTTTTTGGTATTGGATGCATTGGACGTAGCTGGTGAATTGTCGGTGGGCGATGTGTCCAAAATATTGGGACAGAAGTCCGTATTTCCACTATTGAAATCACTTTTCGAAAGTGGATTTATTCAAATTTCGGAAGAGATAAAAGAGCGTTATAAGCCAAAAACAAAGACTTTTTTGATCTTTTCGTCTTTATATAGCGACGGAGAAAGCAAGCGCATCCTGTTAGATAGTTTGAATCGTGCGCCCAAGCAGCAAGATGCGGTTTTGGGATTTATGCAATTATCCAAAACCAAAGAAGATGTTTCCCGTCAAGACTTGATGGAAGCTACGGGATGTGGCGCAGGTGCCATTACAGCTCTCATAGATAAGGGTGTTTTTGAAGTCAAACAAAAAGTCGTAAGCCGTTTTCAAGGCATGGATGTGTTGCTTACCAAAGATTTTACCTTTAGTGAGATCCAACAAAAGGCTTTTGAGGATATCAATACACACTTCGAACAGAAAGATGTGGTGCTATTGCATGGGGTTACCGCTTCCGGCAAAACACAAATCTACATCCGTATGATTGAACAAGCATTGGCATCAGGCAAAAATGCGTTGTACCTATTGCCCGAAATTGCTTTAACCACACAGATTACAGAACGGCTGAAATTGCATTTCGGCAATGATTTAGGTGTTTACCATTCCAAATTTAACGATAATGAACGTGCTGAGGTGTGGCACAAAGTGCTGAAAAATGAATTCAAAGTTGTGATAGGGGCCCGTTCGGCCGTGTTTTTGCCTTTTCGAGATTTGGGATTAATCATCGTGGATGAGGAGCATGAAAATTCCTATAAGCAATATGATCCTGCTCCGCGCTACCACGCGCGTGATACAGCCATATATTTGGCGCATCTGCATTATGCTAAGGTATTACTGGGGTCAGCAACACCTTCGGTCGAAAGTTATTATAACGCGAAAGCCAATAAGTACGGGTTGGTCGAATTGCTGCAACGCTTTGGAGAAGCGCAATTGCCAGAAATTGAAATTATCAATATACCGGAGGCGGCGCGAAAAGATGAAATGCACTCCTATTTCAGTGCGAGTCTGTTGAAAGGCATTGAAGAAGCTGTATCAAAAAAAGAACAGGTTATTCTATTTCAAAATAGACGTGGTCATACACCTTTTGTGCAATGTAGCACCTGTGGTTATGTGGCGAAGTGCGTTAATTGTGATGTGAGTTTAACCTATCACAAATCTTCCAATCTTCTGCATTGTCATTATTGTGGACACTCCGAAAATACGGTCAATGTATGTCCCGGCTGTGGCATGCCGCATATGGAAAGTAAAGGGTTCGGAACAGAACGTGTAGAAGAAGAGTTGGAAATACTGATGCCAAATCTGCGTATTGGTCGTCTGGACTTAGATTCTACCAAAGGAAAATATGGTTTTGACCGTATTATCTCAGCCTTTGATGACCATGAATACGATGTGCTGATTGGCACGCAGATGGTCGCTAAGGGATTGGATTTTGGTAGAGTAAGTCTTATTGGTATTCTAAATGCCGACACAATTATTAACTTTCCCGAATTCAGAGCATATGAACGCGCTTTCTCGCTTTTTTCACAAGTAGCGGGTAGGGCAGGGCGACGACAAGATCAGGGAAAGGTGATTATTCAGACTTACACGCCCAATCATCGCGTCATTGAGCAAGTGGTCAATCACGATTATGATGGCATGTTTATGAAAGAAGTGACGGAGCGCAAGAATTTTGCTTATCCACCGTTTTATCGTATCATACGTATTGATGTAAAGCATCCGGATCAACAGCAAACGTTGGATTCTGCGCAGAAACTAGCTAATCTCTTACGTACATCTCTTGGGAATCGTATCTTGGGGCCTGAGCCACCATTAGTAGCACGGGTACGTAATCACTATATACAGACTATTACACTCAAAATAGAACGTACAAATATTTCGATTCAGAAAGTAAAGGAATTAATTCGTACAGCGCTATTGCATTTTGAATTGGATAAATTGAATGCTGGCGTACGGACCGTCATCGATGTAGATCCTTATTAAAAATAAAAGAGCGAGTATTTACTCGCTCTTCCTGTTATATTTTAACTTTAGAGACTTTAAACGGTTTCTTTACTGCCTTGTGAGCGGCTTGTTTAGCGATTTTCGCTTGTTTGTCCGTTACTTGCTCGGGTTTGTAACTGTTTTTACGCACATCTTTTCCCAATAGCTTTTCGTACCATGTACAGGCAGCAGTGAATCGTCCGAAGTTCAATTCGAGATGGTAGCCATCGCGTGTATAGGTGTCTCCTTGTGATGAAGTTCGTGCATTCTGAATCGCCGTACCTGCCGGAACGACCAGGTCAAAATCTTTCATTTTGCTGATTTTCTTGGTTGCATCTACAATGGAAGCATACATTTTTTCTTGGCTTTTGTCGTAATTGGCAAAGCCTTTATGATCTGAATCCTGTTGGTAAGCCCAAGTTTGATGGTACAGCAACTTCGTATGTGGTTTTTTCAACGAATTGACATAGCGAATCAATTCGGGCAAGTCTTTCATAATTACAGTATGTTGCCCTGAAAAAGGACTCGCTTGCTGCAGACTGATATAATCCCAATCTTCGTCGGCAATGGCGTGGGAGATACTCACATCTTTGGTGGTCATTTTTTTACCATCCAAACCCACCTTGCGGTAAGAATAGGAAGCTTTGTCTTCACGGGAATTTTTGACATGTAATTCTATCGAAGCACCGCCAATATACATGTTGCCGATAATGATTTGTTGCCCATCTGCTTTGGCCAGATCATATAGGTAATTTTCTATTCCGTCTTCCGAAAAGCTATTTCCAATGGCTAGGACTTTCAGGATTTTTTCTTGAGCGGAAACACTCATTGTAAACGTAAAAGCTAATAAAAGAGTAAGAAGCTGTTTCATGTTATTTATGTGTTGTCGATTAGAGTATTTCTAATAATTTAAGGATTTCGCGCGTCACCAATTCGCGACCAGCAGCAAATTTGCTGACATCTTTTTGATCGATAGGTTCGACGTTGAGCGCAAAGTAATAAACTGTTGACTTTTTATCCAATATGCCTACGAACCAGCCATTGTTGATGCCATTTTCGTCGGACCATCCGGTTTTGCCAAAATACCTATAACTGTCCGTATTTTCTTTCTCAAAAATACGGATCATTTTATCATGGGTTGTATTGAGGATGGGAAGTTTTTTGGTATAAAAGCGTTGCAGAAAGTCTATCTGTTCGAAAGGAGAAATGCGGGACTTCCCTTGTATCCAGAAATTATCAATATTGCCCTCATGCACATCCATATTGCTATAATGCAGTTTATTCAAATAAGCTTTCATCCGCTTGGCATCAATATCTTTGGCTACCTTTTGAAAACAAGGTAAGCAGGACGCCTGAAAAGCTTCCCGTACCGTCATATCTTTTTCCCAAGAAGGAAAGGCCCGTTTCTGACCATCCCATTTCAACACGACATTTTCATCTTTTAGAACTTGGGTTTCCAAAGCAATTATGGAATTCGGAATTTTGAAAGTGCTGGCCGGAAGATAGCCTTTTTCGGCAGCTGCAAAATCATTGGAATAATAAATATTTTGCTTGCTATCAAAGATTAAAATCGTACCCTTCAAGGACTGTTGGCTGAGTATTTCTTCTATTTTCTCCTTATGGTCCTGATTTCGTACTGGATTGTTTCCTTGAAAATCACAGGATAGAAAAAGGAGCAATATGAAGGGTAAAAAATAGCGCATCGTTGTTTGAATTTTTAACTTTATGAAATTACCTATTATAAATTATAATCCCTAAAATATGAAACCAAAATCTAAACTAATTGGCTTCGAATTAATTGTATTTATTCTTTAATTATATGGTTAAACAATGGTATTTTTGAAGGACGATGGCATATAAATTCATAGATAATTACAGAGAGAAGGGAGCAAGGAAGAAGCTGGTAAAGCATCTTGAAAGTAGAGGTATACAAGATAAACGTGTACTGGAGGCTATCGGTAAAGTACCTCGTCATTTCTTTTTTGATGAGACATTTTGGAATCAAGCATATAAGGATATTGCGTTCCCAATAGGGGATGGGCAGACTATCTCGCAACCATACACGGTTGCTTACCAATCGGAGCTGCTGCATGTCAAAAAGGGCGATAAAGTGCTGGAGATTGGTACAGGCTCTGGCTACCAGACCTGTATATTGCTCGAACTGGGGGCAGATGTGTACACGATAGAGCGCCAAGAGAATTTGTATCAGCGTACCATACAGGTATTGCCCTATATGGGTTATAAGCCTAATTTTTTCTTAGGCGATGGGTCCAAAGGTATTCCCGAAAATGCACCTTATGACAAAATCATTGTCACCGCGGGTGCTCCTTTTGTTCCTGAGGTAATGTTAAAGCAATTGAAATTAGGAGGTTTACTCGTCATTCCTGTAGGGGATGAAAAATCCCAAAAAATGGTTACTATTCTACGCGTTGCTGAAAATGACTTTGAGCGCATAGAATTGGATACATTTCGTTTTGTGCCGCTTGTGGGTGACAAAGCTTGGTAATTCTACCTATACTTCGGGCGCTTTTTCCTATCTTTAGCGCTAATGAAGGCGTTTTACGAAAAAAATATTCAACAGACTCAACAAGAGCTAACGGCTCTCGATAAAAGTATAAATGCAAACAGTTTGATGCGTTTGGCGCTGATTATAATCGGCGCAATAGCTTTATTCCAGATTTTTCAGATGAATAATGTGTGGATATTGCTGGGTGCCGTGTTTGCCATCGTATTGGGCTTTGCCTATTTGGTGTTGCGGCAGAGTAAACTGGAAAAGCTGCGGGATGAGAAGAAAGCGTATTTGCGGGTCAACGAAAATGAGTTGCACGTGGAAGCTACTTCCCAAAATATGTATGAGGATGGAAAGGATTTTGACGATCCCAAACATGCTTATATTTCGGATTTGGATATTTTTGGTGAGAAATCACTTTTCGCAGTAATCAATCGTGCTGCTACGGTAGACGGTGTCCGCACTTTGGCTTCGTGGTTTCAAGCGCCTGCACAAAAACAGGAAATCCTGGACCGTCAGCATGCCGCGGCAGAATTGGCGGGCAAAAGGGAGTGGACACAACTATTGCAAACCAAATTGCTCTTTAATCTCGGACAGAAAACAAATATCAAAACCTTTTTGAAGCGTTATTTGGAAGATGAAGCCCTAAATTTTGGTTCTTCGTTCATGCGTCTGTATGTGAAGATTGTACCATTTATTTTTGTAGTGGGCATACTTGTGTCGTTGTTTGTGACGCCAATTTGGAATTACCTTTTGTTGTTGGCTATAGTTCACCTACTATGGGCGATGGCATTGGGCGGCAGGGTATCCTATTTTTCCAGTCGGATAGATAAGATCGGATTTACCCTAATATCCTATGCCGATGCGGTCAAGATGGTGGAGGATGAAAAATTTTCTGCCCCGTTGAATCAACGTCTGCAGGCTGCATTGAAGACGGACAATCAGGAGCATTTATCTACTGGTTTCAAGCATTTAGGTGGTCTAGTGGACAAATTGGATGCACGAAATAATATTTTGGTAGGTGCATTTTTAAATATGCTGATGTTGTGGGATTTCAAACAGGTCTTGGCGATTGTAGATTGGAAGAAAAATTACGAAGGCAATGTATTAAAAGCCTTTGAAATCATTGCTTCTTTCGAAGCTTTGGTGAGTTTAGCGACATTAAAAAGCAATCACCATACTTGGGTAGAGCCAGCAATTTTGGACAATCCCCAGTCGGATAGGATAGTGGCGGAAGCGATCAATCATCCTTTGATACCGACACATCTAGCCGTAGCCAATGATTATAATGCACATGATCATCAAGCGGCCCTGATTACAGGGTCCAATATGGCGGGCAAAAGTACTTTCCTGCGTACAATAGGCATCAATGCGGTATTGGCTTATGCTGGAGCAGTAGTATGTGCCAAACAATTTGCCCTGCCTATTTACAGCTTGGTGAGTTATATGCGTATCAAAGACAGTTTGAATGAAAGTACCTCGACATTCAAAGCGGAACTGGATCGAATGAAATTTATTTTGGAAAAATTGGCATCTGATCCCCATACCTTTGTGCTGATAGATGAGATGCTGCGTGGTACCAATTCGGTGGATAAGTATTTAGGCTCCAAAGCTATAATACGTAAAATTTTAGCAATCGATGGCAAAGGTATAGTCGCAACACATGACTTGCAGTTGGCTTCTTTGGAGGAAGAGTATGAAGAGAAATTGAAAAATTTTCATTTTGATATTCAGGTGAGGGATGGAGAGATGCTGTTTGATTATAAACTGAAAGATGGAAAATGTACCATTTTTAACGCGTCACTGTTGCTAAAAGGAATAGGTGTCGATGTGCAAGATGTTTAGAAATCGTACTTTTGCACCAAGAAATTAAAAACAATGACTTTAGAAGAAAGAATAAATCAGTCGGAAACTCGGGTATGCGTCACTGTATTTCCTTTTGTGACCAACCATCATGATACCTTATTTGGAGGGAAAGCCATGGCCATTATGGATGAAGTGTCTTTTATGGCGGCCACTCGTTTTTGCCGTAAACGATTAGTCACTGTGTCTTCAGATAAGATCAACTTTGAAAAGGCTATTCCTTCGGGAAGTATTATTGAAGCCATAGCGAGAGTAGATAGTGTAGGCCGTACCAGCGTAAAAGTGAAAGTAGAAATCTACCTCGAGAGTATGTATAAAGATGGTAGAGAGTTAGCGATTCAGGGTATGTTTACCTTAGTGGCACTCGATGACGATAAAAAGCCTATTCCTGTATTAGAAGGATTGGATGTGGATTAATAAAAAGAAGCCGGTTCGCCATATAACGAACCGGCTTCTTTTTATGTAAGTCTGAAAGATTAAGTTTTAACTTATTACGAATTAATCTGACAGCTCTTTTCTTTTAATAAGTCTTATTTCCGAGGTCCAAATACATTTCCGACCATTGTCATCGCACATCTAAATCCTGTCATCGCATTGGACTCATCTTGTTGCATATGTCTACGTGTACCTGGATTCAACCAATATGCGCGATCATTCCAAGATCCACCTTTGAAAACTCTGGATTTGTCATTGACCAAAGTTGTTTTGCCATAGAGCTCTTTTTGTTCTTCATCTTTGAAGCCTCTTACATCATTGTCATAGGTAGCAGCTTGTTCCGTATTTGCAGCTTGCAATTCTTCCCAAGTTTGTTTACGAGGAGATTTTGCTGCCACTTTAATAGGACGTCCAAATTGATCTTTGGCTAATTTGCGATTTTCCGCATCTTCATACTGATTGTCCATGAATACATGGCCACGGTATGGGTTGAAATCATCAAAGTCTTCGAATGACAATTGACGATATACATCGCTAACCCATTCATTGACGTTGCCGGCCATATTGTATAATCCGAAGTCATTGGGTTGGTAGCTTTTGACAGGTACTGTGATATCTCCACCATCATTTAGATCGCCTGCTACACCCATATTGTTACCACTTGTGATTTTGAAGTTGGCCATCATGCGTCCTTGTGTGCGACGTTTATGATCACGAACGCCTAGGCCATTCCAAGGGTAGGTTTTGTTCGATTCTATATTGCCCTCATAGGTATTTCCAATCAAGCCTAATGCAGCATATTCCCATTCCGCTTCAGTGGGAAGTCTGTATGCTTGCTTTAATATTCCGTCTTCCATACGTACGGTGCGACGGCCATTTTGCTGTGCGCCTGGACGATTATCCTTTGGCATGTTTTTACCATCGTAACCAGGTCCTTGCAATTGTCCGTTTAAGTATATCTCTGAATTGAACGGTTGACCATTTTGCTGTTGGCTTGCTGTCTTGTAATCCACAAGGATGCCACGCTGTCTTAGAATATGCTCGTTCACACGATCAGTACGCCACTGACAATAAGCGTTTGCTTGTTCCCAAGTTACACCTACTACCGGATAATCTTGGAAAGAAGGGTGGCGCAGGTAGAAGTTTACATACGGCTCATTGTACGAAAGTGGATTACGCCATACCAAACTATCTGGCAAGGCATCGTAATACATTTTTTGATCTTGAGGAAAGTTCTGAGAAATCCAATGTAAATATTCTAACCAATCGGCGTTGGAAACCTCCGTCTCATCAATATAAAATGAAGCTACAGTAACCCTTCTTTTTAGATTATCGTGCGCGTAGGCTACATCTTCATTGAGACTGCCGCCCATGACAAATGTTCCACCTTCGATCGCTATTAATCCAGGGCCGAGGCTTTCTTTTACTTTTCGATTGATCTGAAGACCTCCATTTTCGGGGTCATTGTATTTCACACCTGTTTTATCAGATACATTATTTCTATTGCTTTTACACGAAAAAACAGTAAATAGGCTCGTCGTTATAAGTATTGCTGGTATTAACACACGCAACTTCTGTATAATCGGATAGTATTGATGATAGTAATATCCAAAAATATGAATATTTTTATAACATACGGAAGATTAAAGACGAGTTTTTTGCCTTATTTTTTGCCGATGGAGACTTATCGGCATTTTAAATTAGTATTCTGCGCTGAAAGTCTTAATTTCGTCTACTATGAAGATTAAAGTAGGATTTGGTTTTGACGTGCATCAAATGAAGGAAGGGCATCCCTTTGTGCTTGGTGGCGTACAGTTGGAGCATCATGCTGGTGCTTTTGGTCATTCGGACGCTGATGTGCTGGTGCATGCTATTTGTGACGCTATATTAGGCGCAGCCAATCTAGAAGATATCGGCTATCATTTTCCAAATACAGATATGAAGTGGAAAGGCGTAAGTAGTCTGCTATTGCTTCAAGAGTGTATCCGATTGGTGAATGAAAAAGGTTGGAATGTAGGTAATATCGATGCCATGTTGTGCCTCGAAGCTCCGAAAATCAAACCTTATATTCCACAGATGAAAGAAAAAATTGCGGCAGCTGCTGGCTTGGATGTCGAGGATATTTCCATCAAAGCTACGACGAATGAAACAATGGGCTTTATTGGTCGCGAAGAGGGCGTAGTCGCTTATGCGGTCTGTCTAATACAGAAGTAAAACTATTTTTTTCGAAAATATAATCCCGTGATAATAAGCGCTACAGCGGCTAATACGGCGGATAAAATAAATGGTGCACCTGGAAAATACGGGTGCACTTCTTTGCGCGAAAAGTAGGAGAACAAGGTGGTCATCAGTAAAGGGCCTATTATGGAAGTCAAACTAATGACTGAAGTTATTCCTCCTTGTATCTGTCCTTGTTCGTTCGGTGGTATATGATCCGAAATATAACTTTGCAACGCTGGCCCCGCTAATCCCGCCGAGACAAACAATATACTGATAGCATACATCATCCAACTTTGGTTTGCAAAACCGAATAAGGTGTAAGCACAGACGTATAAGACGAGTCCGAGTATGATGGCATTTTTTAAACCCAACTTTGGGATGGCTATTCGGATCAACCCGGCTTGCACAATCATAAGCAAGGTGCCTACAAAACCTAAGGAAAGTCCCACCATTTTTTCATCCCATTCAAATTTCTCCATCGTAAAATAAGACCAGGTACTCTGCACTGAATTGGCAGCAATATTTATTAGGAATATGCTCAAAAATAGGGGCAGGATATGGGGATAGGATTTAATATGGATAAATGCTCCAATCGGATTGGCCGTCTTCCAACTGAAGGGTCGCCGAAGCTCGGGTTTCAACGATTCCGGAATGACGAAATATCCGTATATAACATTCAGAAGGCAAAGGATGGCTGCTGCAAAGAAGGGTACGCGGGAACCGTATTGCCCCAAAACACCTCCTAGCACGGGGCCTAAGATAAATCCAAGACCGAAAGCCGCACCCAGCAATCCAAAGTTTTGGGCTTTCTTCTGTGGTGTGCTAATATCTGCGATATATGCTGCAGCCACTGTGTGGCTAGCGCCCGTAACTCCAGCGACAAGCCGGCCAATAAATAGCCAGAGAATGGATGGAGCCAAGCCGGTTAAAATGTAGTTAATACAAAAGCCAAATAACGAAAATAGCAAGACTGGTCTACGGCCGTATTTGTCACTTAGATTTCCTAAGACGGAGGCAAAGAAAAATTGGGCTAAGGCATATACAAACACTAACCAGCCACCATACTGGGAGGCTTGACTTAAATCACCGCCTATAAGCTCTTGGATCAATTTTGGCATTACAGGAATAATGATTCCTAGCCCGATAGAGTCAATGACGACAGTAATGAATATAAAGAAAAGTCCTTTTGATGATGCTTCTTTCATTTTAGATTACTAAGGTATGCAAAGTGGTAATATTTTTTAAACTATTTGTTTAAATGATTTGACTTTCAGGGTTTTTAAGGTTGTGAAATGTTGTATTTGAATCAACAATTGTAAACCTCATACTCATTTTTAGTGGTGCGAATTTCATTTATTTGTAGATACCTCATACTTCTAACAATACTATTAAATGTTAGTTGTATGTCCTACAAGAAAATCAATCACAAGGCGGAAACAAAACGAGATGCGTGGCAGGAATTTAAGTTTCGGTATAATGCTTTGTTTCATTTGGAACAAAAGTTAGCCCATTGGGAAGAAGAGCTTCTATTGGCAGATATTGAAAAAGGTTATTTTTCCATTATTCATCAGCCACAGGTGACCAACCCGCAAACCCTAACTGATGCGATTGGCCGTTTGCAAAATCTTTTGCAGCAGCAACCTCCAGACAATATTCGTCATGCTATTTATTGCCAAATAGCGCGAGCATACTATTTGCAAGCCGATTACTATACCGCTGTCGCCTATCTTGATCTTGTCCGCACATCGCAATATAAGGAAGATGCTATGATGCTCCGGGCTCAGGCCATCTTACATACAAAAGAATCGGATTCAGCCCTTACAATATTGCACACACTTAATTCTGAAAATTTATCCAAAAATAAGCGTGCGACATATTATGCCACTAAAGCAGCTATTTTTCAGGATTTGCAAAAGATAGATTCTAGTATTTTCTATTTGCAAGAAGCCTTATCTCATCGACCTCCGAAGTATTATAAAGCGATGTGGCAGCTTCAGCTTGGCAAGCTGTTAGCGCCTAATGAAATTCTCAAGTCCGATAAGCAGTTTAAAAAGGTAGCTTCTTCGCTTCATGCAGCAAGTACGCTCACGGTTACTGCATGTCTCGAAAGAATCAAGCTGCAACATACTACGAGCGAAAATAAAATATTGTCTAGTCGTGATTTGTTTCACAAAGGCTTTACCATAAATAAAGAGTGGTTAATCTATTCGTATATAGCAGATGAATATCAAAAGTCGGACGTCTTAGATTCTGCTATGCTGTATTATGATAAAATATTGCAGGCTGAGCAAGCACCGTTGGAAACAAAGAATTATACACAGTGGCAATTGGCTCAGCTGTATATAGGAAAACGAGAATTCGATTTGGCCGGAAGTCATTTAGATGAAATCGTGCTGGCATCAGCTCCAACCTTTTCGGAACGAGAAATTGTGCTGATCCAAAATAAGCACAAGTGGTTGCCCTTATTGGCTAAATGCTATACAGAGCAGGATAGCGCTGGAAGAGCTCAATTTGAGTTAGCACAATTTTATCAAAGCTTGGGTGTGGAAAAGGATGCATTTGTGTTATTGGAAGATTTAGTGCAAAGATTTGGAAATTCAAATCAGGAATATGTCTCATCTTTAGCCCAAATTTCCGTTAATAATCAGAATCCGAAAGTAGCAAATACGGAAGCTAATGAGTTATTTGTTGAGGCGTATAATGAGTTGTATGCTCAATTTGAGGACGGAGACTTCAATCAGGTCGTTCATCAAGCTGATAGTTATCTTCGAAACTATCCTTTTTCGCCTCAGGCTCTCTCCAAGCTAGCTTACTTACGGGCATTGGCAATTGGTTATAGTCAACCTGTAGATTCTTTTCTACAAACCTTGGATTTACTAATTGCTAATTATAATTTCGATCCTTTGCTACATGATCGGGCTTTAGCACAGGCAGGATTTATTCGGGAGAATATTTCCGAATTTATCCTCCGAGCACAAGCTCTTGAAAGAAGCACAGGCTCATCATCACTTTTTGAGGCACAGACGACAGCGGATGTAACGTTAAAGTCTGTAAATTCCACTAATAATGGAACGCTTATTGTTGATGATTTGCCCATTAATGAACCCTATTATTTTGTAATCTTGGTGGACGATGCATCTTCTAATTTGACGCCTACACGCTATGCTATAGGACAATTTATGCGAACGCAGTTTCCACATGCTGCTTATAAGCACGCTTTGGTCAGTTTGAATTCCGGCCATAAGCTCATCCGGGTAGGTGTTTTTGAATCATTGGAAGCGGTTAGATTATTTGAAAAGAGGATTGTGGATCTGCTGCCAGAAATAATCAAGGTTCGTGAAAAAAAATATAGTACCTTTGTAATTCCAAAAATGGAGTTTGATAGAGAGCAAGATGCTTCTTCTATCAATAAGTATTTAAATAAATATATAAGTAAGTAGTATTCTACGGGTTAACATGAAGAGAGAATCGAAGAATAGTAAGCTAACAGCAGAAGATATCCAGCGTTATACACGCAATTTTTGGAAGATTCTATTGGGAATAATTGGGTTTGGTTTATTGTTTATATTTCTGGTCCGTATCGGCTTATTCGGCAGTTTGCCAGGGTTCGATGAATTAGAAAATCCGCAGAGCAATTTGGCTTCCGAAATTCTTGCCGATGATAATCGTATTTTAGGAACGTACTATAAGGAGAATAGATCAAATGTCGAATACAAAGATTTGTCACCTTATCTGGTCAATGCGCTTATCGCTACAGAAGATAAACGTTTCTATGGTCACTCCGGTATAGATTATTCGCGTACCATCACTACGGTGTTTCACACCTTGACGGGCAACAAGCAAGGTGGTAGTACGATTACGCAGCAGTTGGCTCTAAATTTATTTGCGGAGAAAAGAGAACGTAACACGATTAAACGTATAATGCAGAAACTTCAAGAGTGGATTACTGCAGTACGTCTTGAACGCAATTATACCAAAGAAGAAATCATCATGATGTATTTTAATACAGTGGATTTCGGGTATAAAAATACATACGGTATTAAGTCGGCGGCTAGAACTTTTTTCAATACGACACCAGACAAGTTGAAGCTCGAAGAAGCTGCGGTATTGGTCGGTATGCTAAAAGGTCCAACCTTATATTCACCAGTGCGTAATGTAGAACGCTCCAAGGACAGAAGGAATCTGGTGATGGCCAATATGCGTAATGAAGGTTTCATCAGCAATGAGGAGTTGGAAGCGGCGAAAGAAAAGCCATTGAAACTTGAGCTTAACGTATCCAGCTATGGCGAAGGTTTAGCACCTTATTTTCGTGCCGTACTGAAGGATGAGATTAAAAAGGAATTTCAACGTTTGGGTATCACCAAAGAAGATGGTACACCATATGATTTGGACAGAGACGGTCTGAAAGTATACACACCAATCAATTATGAGATGCAAGAATATGCTGAAGCTGCTCAGAAAGAGTGGATGCAAAAATTGCAGCGCGAATTTGATAAACAATGGAGAAGTCGTAATCCTTTCACCGGAGAGCGAGCGAAGCTGTTGCAGACAGGTATGCGCCGTTCGGATAGATATATACAGATGAAGAACGATGGAGCGTCGGAAGAGGAGATCAAGAAAGCTTTCAATACGAAAACATCCATGACCATATTTACTTGGCGTGGGAATGTAGATACGTTGATGACTCCAATGGATTCGATTAAGTATAATAAATTAATCCTGCGCAACTCCATGATGTCGATGGAACCAAAAACTGGGCACATCAAAGCATGGGTCGGAGGTATTAATTTTGAGCACTTCAAGTATGATCAAGTGAAAATGGGTATCCGTCAAGTAGGTTCTACTGCTAAGCCATTCACGTATGCTGTGGCAATTGATAATGACTATTCACCATGTCAGCCGATTCCAAACTATCAACAAACATATGGTGATTGGACACCGCGCGGGACAGTACAAGGTGGAAATCCGATTACACTGAAGAATGCATTGAAGTATTCCCAAAACTATGCTTCAGCCTATCTTATCAATCTGGTAGGGGCTTCAAATGTAGCTGATTTGACGCGTAAAATGGGGGTTACCTCTACAGTTCCGAATTATCCATCGATAGCTTTGGGAGCTTATGAGGCTTCAGTATACGATATGGTGGGTGCTTATTCAGCATTTGTCAATCACGGAACATGGATTAAGCCGATGATGATTTTACGTGTAGAGACTAAAGATGGTACTGTGTTGTATGAGAATAGACCGGATGTGAAGAAGGTGTTGAATAGCGAATCTGCATATATCATGGTCGACATGCTCAAAGGAGTGGTAGATGGTGGTACAGCTAGTCGTCTTCGTCGGGCTGAGTTTGGGGGGCTTACATACCCGATGGGTGGTAAAACAGGTACGACCAACGATAATTCCGATGCTTGGTTTATTGGTGTTACACCAGACTTGGTAACGGGCGTATGGACAGGTGCCGAAGATCGTAGCATCAGCTTTAGTAATATGCAATATGGTCAAGGTGCTGCAGCCGCATTGCCAGTATTTGGTTTGTATATGAAGCGGGTGTACGCTAATAGTAAGTTGAATTATTCGAAAGAAGATTTTCCACTTCCTCCGGATGGTTTGAGTCGTACGATCGATTGTTCGAAATATGGCGGTGTTTATTATGGCGGAGAGCCAAAAGAGCCCGAATTGCAGGATGATCGTTTAGGATTTTAGAATATTTTTAATAAATAATGCGCCAGACAATGAATTTTTGTAATTTGTTGTCTGGCATTTTTATTTGACGTTAATGAGTTCGTTTAATTATAAAGAAGAGTTAAAGAAGATTCCGCATAAGCCTGGGGTTTATCAATATTTTGATAAAGAGGATGTGTTGATTTATGTGGGTAAGGCAAAGGATTTAAAGAATCGGGTAAGCTCCTATTTTGTCAATGACCGACAACTCAACTCAAAAACACGGGTGCTGGTGCGTAAAATCCAGCGCATTGCTTTCACCATAGTTGACACGGAGATCGATGCTTGGTTGTTGGAAAACAATTTAATCAAAAAGCATAAACCTCGCTACAATGTCATGCTGAAAGATGATAAGACCTATCCTTGGATTGTCATCAAAAACGAACCTTTCCCCCGGGTGTTTTGGACCCGCAAATATATTAAAGACGGTTCTACCTATTTTGGTCCATACGCTTCAGTGGGAATGATGCATATTGTCTTGGATACCATTAGAGAACTATTTCCGCTGCGTACCTGCAACTTGAATCTACATCCTGAGCAGATCGCTAAAGGAAAATATAAAGTCTGCCTCGAGTATCAAATAGGCAATTGTAAAGGGCCCTGCGAAGCCCTGCAGACATTGGAAGATTACGAACAAAATTTGTCTGATATCAAGGATATTCTGAATGGTAAAATTTCGGTAGTGAAAACGAGGATAAAAGAGCAGCTGAACGGAGCCGTAACGGCTTTGAATTTTGAAGCAGCACATCACCTCAAAAATAAACTCGACAAATTAGAAAATTATCAGTCCAAATCCACCGTCGTGAGTGCTTCCATCAGCAATGTAGATGTATTCAGCATTGCTTCGGATGATAGTCTGGCCTTTGTGAATTTCTTGAAAGTAATGAATGGTGTAGTGATTCAGACGCAAACATTGGAAATGAAAAAGCGTCTTGATGAATCCGATGAAGAACTTCTACAAATCGCTATTCCGGAGATTCGGAATCGGTACAAATCATTGTCTCGAGAGATAATAGTTCCGTTCAACTTAGCTATTGAGGCGATACCTGAAGAGGTGAAAATTCATGTGCCAAAGTTGGGTGATAAGCGCAAATTGTTGGATCTGTCACTTAAGAATGTAGCCTATTTCAAAAAAGAACGTATGCTGCAGTATGAAAAGCTGAATCCCGAAGTTCGTACTGAGCGTCTGTTGCTTCAAATGCAAAAAGACCTTAGACTCAATGTGCTTCCTCGACATATTGAGTGTTTTGACAACTCCAATATACAGGGGAATTTTCCAGTCTCGGCCATTGTCGTATTCCGGGATGCTAAGCCGGCTAAGAAAGATTATAGGCATTTTAATGTGAAGACAGTTGAAGGGCCAAATGACTTTGCTACCATGGAGGAGGCTGTTCACCGACGTTATAGACGGATGTTGGATGAAGGGCATGATCTGCCTCAATTAATCGTAATTGATGGGGGTAAAGGGCAACTGGGCGCTGCTTTGAAAAGCTTGCGATTATTGGGTATTGATAAGAAAGTGACAGTCATTGGTATTGCGAAGCGATTGGAAGAAATTTATTATCCGGGCGATCAGTATCCTTTATATCTGGACAAGAAATCCGAAACGTTAAAAATTATACAGCATTTGCGGGACGAAGCGCACCGATTTGGTATAACTTTTCACCGGAATCAGCGCAGTCGCAAAACTTTTGTATCCGAATTGGAAAATATTCCGGGCATAGGCAAAACAACGGTTGAGAAATTATTAAAGACTTTTAAATCTGTCAAAAGGATCAAAGAACAACCGGACGAAGAATTGAAAAAAGTGCTGAATCTAAAACAAATTAAAGCACTACGTGCGTATTTCCAAACTACCGAAGTACAATAATTTCCTAGCGTCAGGTTAATTAAATATAGAAAGAGATTCCAGTTACAGCAAAAAAGGAGAGGGACTAATCCTTCTCCTTCATTATTTATAGACCTAGTTATATAGGATTTAAATATTCTATTGATCCGCAGATTTAAGGTTAATCTTCATAACCAAATCTTTTAAGGATATTCTTTTTGGCTCTCCAATCGGGAACTACTTTTACAAATATTTCCAAAAATACCTTTCCTCCGATAAATTCTTCAATATCTTGGCGTGCATAGGTTCCCACTTTTTTGATCATGGATCCGCCTGTGCCGACGATGATATTCTTTTGGGAATCACGTTCTACATATATTTCAGCAGAGATTCGCGTGATGTGTCCCTCTTCTTTGTAGGAAGTGACAGCAACCTCAGTGCTATATGGGATTTCTTTAGCATACAGTTTGAAGATCTTCTCACGAATAATTTCAGAAGCAAAGAAACGCATAGATTTATCCGTCAATTCATCTTTTTCGTAGTACGGCGGATGAATCGGAAGTTTGTCTTTGATGTAAGTCAATATTGGGGGAACATTGTACCCTAGCAATGCAGACATTGCAAATATAGCTTCAGGATTTAGCTTTTCTTTCCAATATTCTATTTTCTCTTTCACCTGTTCTTCGGTGGACTTATCGATTTTGTTGATCAATACGGCGATAGGTGACGATGTTTTAGTCAATTTTTCTACCACGTCATTTTCATCGTGCTTCTCATTGATATCAGTCACAAATAATATAATATCGGCGTCAATAAGGGATCCTTCGACAAAACTCATCATCGATTCTTGTAAAGAATACTTAGGCGTAATGACTCCAGGAGTGTCCGAAAAGATAATTTGATGGTTGTCATCGTTGACAATCCCCATTATACGATGACGAGTAGTTTGCGCTTTAGGAGTGATAATTGACATTTTTTCACCCACTAAAGCGTTCATTAGCGTAGACTTACCCGCGTTTGGTTTACCTATTATACTTACGAACCCAGCTTTATGCGACATTTTTTTGATATTTATTTGTTTTACAAAGAAACAAATAATATCTTTGTACTCCAATTAAGGGAGTAAATAATCTTTGATTTTTGATATAAGAACAAAGATTTTGACATATAAAATATAATGCGGGATGGAGCAGTGGTAGCTCGTCGGGCTCATAACCCGAAGGTCATCAGTTCGAGTCTGGTTCCCGCTACTAAAATTTAAAGTCTAACGCGAGGTTAGATTTGTTTGAAAACACAATGCGGGGTGGAGCAGTGGTAGCTCGTCGGGCTCATAACCCGAAGGTCATCAGTTCGAGTCTGGTCCCCGCTACTAATATTAAAGTCTAACGCAAGGTTAGATCATCCAAAATACAATGCGGGATGGAGCAGTGGTAGCTCGTCGGGCTCATAACCCGAAGGTCATCAGTTCGAGTCTGGTTCCCGCTACTAAAGGTAAAGCCTTACACTACGGTGTGAGGCTTTTTTTTGTGCCTATGTATTTAAGGAATTTACACAACCGATTGCTCAATTTGCGCAACCGATTTCGTTTGGTATTTCTTTTTAGTTAATCAGATTATGCTCTAATTTGGCTCTCCAGATAACTAATTTATACACTATACCATATAATCCTATGCGTAAAACATTTATACCTAAGCGGTCTTTTCATCGCAAAAACGCATTAATTTGGGGGCTAGCCTTAAGTACGCTTTCTACCCATACTGCCCTAGCACATCCTGTGCATGTGAAATTCGAGAATTTATATTTGGCACAACAAACATCAATACAAGGGGTGGTGACTGATTCCAATGGTCCTATTGCGGGAGTCACTGTACTAGTCAAAGACAAGAATACAGTTACCAGCACCAATGTATCTGGAAATTTCAATATTTCGGCTGCTGTCGGTGATGTATTGGTATTTTCTCTTATTGGATATGAATCTAAAGAGGTCGTAGTAAGCAGTACGAATATGTCTGTCGTGCTAACTTCCACAAACGAAGATATTGAAGAAGTAGTAGTTGTCGGTTACGGTACGCAACAAAAGCGCGAGAGCCTTACTGGATCTTTGCAATCGGTATCTGGTGCCAAGCTGCGTGATATAACGACGCCTGCGGTGGAAAATATGTTGAATGGCAAGGCTGCTGGGGTATTTGTCGCGCCAGGTTCAGGTCGTCCAGGTGCGAGAGGGGCTGTTGTGATTCGAGGGCAAGCCACTATCGGCGGTACTACAAGTCCATTGTGGGTGATTGATGGCGTTATAGTAGGATCTAATCCTGGAGATATCAATCCCGATGACATTGCGAATATGACCATATTGAAAGACGCGGCCTCTACATCTATCTATGGATCGCAAGGTGCAAACGGTGTAATTGTAGTAACAACAAAAAGACCGAGTGCACAAAAAATGACTTTGAGTTATTCAACCAAGTTGGGTTTCAACCAACTCAACAACGGTAATCTTGAAGTGATGAATGGACAAGAGTTGTATGATTACTATAAATCCTTTGCTAATGCTAATGAAATCAGTTTTCCACGCTGGAACGATGATTTAAGAAATAGTAATTTCGATTGGTGGAATTTAGCTACCAAAACTGGTTTTGTGCAAAATCACAATGTTTCCCTTCAAGGGGGTGGTGAAACGTTACAATCATATCTTTCCTTAGGTTACTATAATGAACTGGGGGCTGTAAAAGGTTATGATTACGACCGCTACAATGTACGCATTAACACGGTGTACAAACCTTTTGAGTGGTTGTCGATTAAGCCTTCGTTAGTCGGGGCACGAAGAGGGGTAGAAGATGCACAATATTCGACGACAGCTATGTACTCCAATTTACCTTGGGATAGTCCATTTGACGAAAATGGTAATCTGGTTCCTCATCGTTCAAGTAGTTGGGTAAATACTCAAAATACCAACTATTTATATGATTTACAATGGAACAAAGGAGCAAATACCAATTATGAATTAATGGGAAATATGGATTTCGATGTGAAATTGACGAATTGGCTTACTTTTTCTTCCATTAATAATTACCGCTTCAACACGTATAGTTCTAATTCCTATACAGATCCTAGATCCAATGGAGGAGAAAGCGTGAATGGCCGCCTAGCGGAATATCGTTCGGAATATACGAGACGATACACGAATCAAGTGTTGCGATTTAACCAATCATGGGGAAGTCACGCCCTTAATGGTATTGTTGCTTATGAGTTTAACGACTATTCGTCAAAAACTCTTGATGTGTACGGTACAGGTTTTATTCCGGGATTTGAAGTATTGGATGTCGTATCCAAGCCCGAACGTACTAAAGGAGGTATCACACAGTGGGCTACGCAGTCCTATTTGTCCAATGTCAATTATTCCTATGAAGATCGCTATTTAGGGCAAGTGTCATTACGTCGTGATGAAGCATCCAATTTTGGTAAACGTTTTGGAACTTTTTATTCCATCAGTGGGGGATGGAACATTCACCGTGAAAATTGGTTTGATGTATCTTGGATTAATAACTTAAAATTACGTGCGGCGCATGGTACTGTAGGTAACAGACCTTCAGAGTTATATCCACAATACAATTTGTATTCGGTGTCAGCAGCTGCAGGTTATGATGGTCTTCCAGGTGCTTTGATTGGCAGGATTGGTAATCCTAATCTAACCTGGGAAGAAACAGCAACGACAGGATTTGGTGTAGATGCGGCATTTTTTAGTAGTCGTTTGCGATTAAATTTCGACTGGTATAATAAGAATACAGAGAATATCCTTCTAAATGTTCCTATCTCTCAAATGACGGGTGTAGGTTCCGTGTACAAAAATATCGGCGAGATGAATAATAAAGGTATCGAACTGAATATTGGAGGAGACATTATCCGCACTGATGATCTACAATGGTCGTTGGATGTTAATTTGGGCCACAATAAAAACAAGTTGACACAATTATACGCGACACGCCAATCTGATGGAACATATGTTGTCAATCCAATTATCGTTGGTGATGCTTTAGGTATAGCTGGTTCGGCTAGTAGAATTCAAGAGGTAGGATTACCTATCAATACGTACTATATGCCAGAATGGGCTGGTGTTAATGTAGACACAGGAGCACCAATGTGGTATAAGAATACAAAAGATGTCGAAGGCAATATAACAAGTAAAGAGACTACAACAAATTATTCGGAAGCGACTCAACAAAGATTGGGTAAATCATATCCAGACTTGTTTGGTGGTATCAACACATTCTTGGCTTATAAAAACTTCGATCTGAATGCGGTATTGGGTTATTCCATTGGTGGACAGATTTACAATTATGCTAGACAAGAATATGATTCGGATGGTACTTACACGGACAGAAATCAAATGAAATTACAAGATGGATGGTCAAGATGGGAAAAGCCAGGTGATAATGCGACACACCCTATTGCCAAATACAACAACCAAGATAAAGGAAATTTAGTATCGTCAAGATATTTAGAAGATGGTAGCTTTTTAAGATTACGTTCATTGTCGTTGGGCTACAAAGTTGATTTAAGTAAGTACAAAATTAATAATGTAAGATTCTTCTTCACGGGTGAGAATTTATTTACCGTGACAAATTATTCAGGAGTTGATCCAGAGATCCCTTCCAATGACAATGGGGAGGTTATTGCGTCTGCAGGTCCAGGAGTTTACCCAGCGGTACGTAAGTATGTTTTTGGTTTAAATGTTACATTTTAATAACAAGGGAAATTAATTATGAAAAAGATATTTTTTGCATTATTTATAACAGCATCAATCGCCTCGTGTGATGTAGATCGCTTTCCATATGGCTCGATGGACTCGGAGACTATCTCTTCGAATCCTGAAGCTTCTTTGGATGCATTGTTGAATGGTGCTTATGCACAAATGAAGTCCTGGTCCGATCCGATGCATCGTCTAGGCGAATATGCCGGCGACAATATGATGATTAGAGGTTCTTCTACAGATGCATTCTATGAATTTATATCCTTCTCGCGTACGCCAAACAATTATAGGTTAACGAATTTTTGGGATGCGAGTTATAAAGCAATCGCACAATCTTCAAATATTATAAAAATGGTTGAAGAAGGTAAAGATGCGGTAACGGATAGTAAATTGGGTGAATGTTATTATATACGTGGTCTGATGTATTTTTATCTGGTACGTGCATTTGGAAAACCTTACTATCAAAGTCCAGAAACAAACCTAGGTTTGCCTATTGTAAACGGAACTCCAGATGATGTGGTAAATAATTTGGAATTACCGGATCGCTCGACCGTAAAAGAAACGTATGAGCAGATCATCAACGACTTGAAGAAAGCAGAAACGATGATCACCGTAGATCGAGGACCTATATTCGCATCTAAAGAAGCTGCACAGGCGCTGCTATCAAGAGTATATCTGTATATGAGTGGTACGTATGAGACGCCAAATAGAGAATATGCACAACTTGCGGTAGACTACGGCACGAAAGTGATCAATTCAAATAAATATAATTTGCTGTCGCGTGAAGATTTCATGAAGTATAATACCTTCACTCCGGAAAATAATGATGAAACAATTTTTGCTATCAAGCGTGTGGCATCCGAGTTTTCTGGTTATGACCATTACTATGGCGTAGGTGGTATGTATGCCAATATCGGTGGTATGGGTTGGGGTGAAATGTTCGCCAGTGCCAAATACATCGATTTATTGAACGAAACTGGCCGCAATGACTGGAGACCGGATCATTACAAAATCGTAGATGCGCGAGCAGCCTTTATTGAGCCGACTTACAGAAAGGATGAGACTACAGGAGGATATACTGAAGTATTCCGATTCATAAAAAAAGAAAACAATAGCTTGAATTATGTGCAAGCGGTAGTTACGAGATCCGGGTCTACGATTACAGCAAATGAGGGTACTAATACTTTTACACTCATTCCTGTGGATGCAAGTCAAGGGGTGTACCGAATCATTTATACAGACGGTAGTAGCTATACAGGTGTGCTGGATTATTTTATCAATCTGAATCGCGTGTATCCACAGTTCTATATCACCAAAGCTTCGCGTGAAGGAGAAGATTCTCACTTGCATTCGCCAGTGATTAGCCGCTTAGGCGAAGTATACCTAAATCGTGCTGAAGCGTACGCTAAATTAGGAAATTACAGTGCCTCATTGACTGATTTGAATGCCATTCGTAACCGTTCCATTATCAATGGCGGCTATGCAACATTAAATGCTTCGAATGCAGCAGATTTGATTGACAAGGAACGTCAATTGGAATTGGCGTATCAGGCAGAGAGAAGTTTTGATGTGTTCAGAAATGGAAAGTCATTGAAGAGAGAGTTCCCAGGTCCGCACAGACAATTCGAAGAAATTAAAGCGACGGACTTTAGAGTGATTTACTTTATTCCTCAATCTGCAATCAATTCATATTCAGGCACATTGACGCAAAATCCAACAAGTTAAATCTTATTAGTATAATAGGTTGATTAGGAGGCAAGAAAGAAATTTCTTGCCTTTCTTTTTTGCATGGAATCTCTAAAAATATTACCAGCTATTTTATGTAACTTTGTAGCCTATATTTCATTTTGAAATAAGTTGCCGTGAGGGTAACGCGCGAGTTTAAAATTTTAAAAAAATTATGGCAAATATTGTTGCAATTGTAGGTCGCCCCAATGTGGGGAAATCGACGCTATTTAACCGCTTGACGGAAAGTAGAAAAGCTATCGTAGATGATTTTAGTGGAGTGACACGTGATCGTCACTACGAGATGGCAGAGTGGATAGGTAAAAAGTTCACTGTAATAGATACAGGTGGTTTTGTGCATGGATCGGATGACATCTTCGAAGAGGCTATCCGTGATCAGGTGCATATCGCTATCGAAGAAGCATCTGTTATTATCTTTATGGTAGATGTAAAGGTAGGAATTACAGATTTAGATGATGAGATAGCGGATTTACTACGTCGTACCTCCAAGCCGGTATATGTCGTGGCTAATAAAGTAGACCATGCCAAATTGCATCATGAATCTTCTGAATTCTATGCTTTTGGATTAGGTGAGGTGTACAATGTTTCCTCAGCTACAGGTTCAGGAACAGGTGAGTTGTTGGATGCGATAGTTTCGCATTTTCCATCGCCAGAAGAAGAGGAAGAAGAAGATTACCTTCCTAAAGTAACTATCGTAGGCCGTCCGAATGTAGGTAAATCCTCCTTGACGAATGCCTTGTTAGGTACAGATCGTAATATTGTAACGGATATAGCTGGTACCACACGTGATACCATCAAAATCCATTATAACCAATTCGGTCACGAGTTTTTATTGGTTGATACTGCCGGTCTTCGCCGTAAGAGCAAGGTAAATGAAGATATCGAATTTTATTCTGTAATGCGTACCATCCGTGCGCTAGAAGATTCGGATGTTGTCGTGTTGATGCTCGATGCCAATGATGGTATCGAAGCGCAGGATATTAACATCTTCCACTTAGCAGAAAAAAATAAAAAGGGTATTGTCATTGTAGTCAACAAATGGGATACTATCGAGAAGGATAATAAAACGATGAAAGAGTTTGAAGCTCGCATCAAAGAAAAAATAGCTCCATTCACGGATATTCCTATTATTTTCACATCGGTGACGGAGAAACAACGGATTTTCAAAGTGGTAGAAACTGCGATGGAAGTACACCGTAACAAAACCAAAAAAATCCCTACTTCAAAATTGAATGAAGTAATGTTGGGTGTGATCGAGAATTATCCGCCACCAGCAGTAAAAGGTAAATACATTAAAGTCAAATATGCTACTCAATTGCCGGGTAAAGCACCGATGTTTGCTTTCTTCTGTAATCTGCCGCAGTATATCAAAGATCCGTACAAGCGTTACGTAGAGAATAAATTGCGTGATAATTTTGACTTTACAGGCGTGCCTATTCAAGTGTATTTCAGACAAAAATAATTTTTACAATCAAAACAACTAAAGTTCTATATGCAACACAATCTCGTACTTTATAATACATTAACACGTAAAAAAGAGAAGTTTGAGCCAATACATCCCAATTTAGTAGGAATGTATGTTTGTGGTCCTACCGTCTACAGCGATGTGCACTTAGGGAATTGTAGAACTTTCGTTTCCTTTGATTTAATATTCCGTTACTTACTGCATTTAGGCTACAAAGTGCGCTATGTACGTAATATTACGGATGCCGGCCATTTGGAAGGAGATAATGATGAGGGCGATGACAAATTTGCTAAAAAAGCAAAATTGGAACAATTGGAGCCGATGGAAATCGTTCAAAAATATACTATCGGTTTTCACGATGTATTGCGTTTATTCAACACATTGCCACCAAGCATCGAGCCTACTGCTACGGGACATATTTCGGAACAAATCGAGATGGTCAAGCAGATTATCGACAACGGTTATGCTTATGAAGTAAACGGTACCGTATACTTTGATGTGGATAAATACACCAAAGAGCATAATTATACCATTCTGACCAATCGTAATCTGGAAGACTTGCTGAATAATACGCGAGAACTTGGCGGTCAGGATGAGAAAAAAGGAAGATTGGATTTTGCACTTTGGATAAAAGCGAAGCCAGAACATATTATGCGCTGGCCTGCACCTTGGAGCGTAGGTTTTCCAGGTTGGCATATTGAATGTTCGGCGATGAGCCGCAAATACTTGGGTGATCAATTTGATATCCACGGTGGTGGAATGGATTTGGCAGCTACCCACCATACCAATGAAATAGCACAGTCACAAGCTTGTAATCATACTACACCTTCCAAATATTGGATGCATACCAATATGTTGACGGTTAATGGTGCTCGTATGTCGAAGTCAGCAGGCAATGGATTTTTGCCGGGCGAATTGTTTACGGGTAATCATCCGCTGCTACAAAAAGGATATTCGCCAATGGCGGTACGTTTCTTTATGTTGCAGGCTCATTACAGAAGTACATTGGATTTCTCCAATGAAGCTTTGGACGCGGCGGAGAAAGGGTATAAGCGACTAATGAATGCCATTGCTTTATTGGACAAGATTGTTCCAGCGAAGTCTTCGCAAATTGACGTGGATTTGGAAGCATTGACGGCACGTTGTTACGCCGCTATGGATGATGATTTCAATTCTCCGGTTCTTATAGCAGAGTTATTTGAAGTTGTGCGTTTGATTAATTCTATTTATGACGGCAAACAACAGGCTGACGAAGCGACTTTGCAGCAGCTCAAAAAGCTAACGAATGATTTCGTCTTTGATATTATGGGCTTAAAAGATGATCAATTGGGAGGAAATAGCGACAATATCGATAGACTCATGGAATTGGTGATCAGTCTACGTAATGAAGCGAAACAAAATAAAGACTATGCGACATCCGATAAAATCCGTAATGAGTTGTCCGCCATTGGTATCCAACTAAAAGATAGCAAAGATGGAACACTTTGGAATAAGATTTGATTAAGGGATAGCAAATAATTGTAGATGAAATATTCAACTATTCTCAAAACCGTATCTATTGCCTGTGCGTTCATTCCATCGCACATTCTATTCGCTCAGCTACCCGAGAAGGTAGGCGGGCTGATTACAGCTGACCGCAATGCCGCAATCATCGCTAAGGCACAAGGTCCCCATGCTGCATTCTCATCCATCATCGATAAGACATCGACATTCTATGTTCCGTCGGCTGTCAATGCGCTTAATTATTTGAATAACAGGCCAAATATACCAGATGTGCTGAATTGGGAGCCCAACTTTGCATTGGTGTCCAAAAGTTTGGAATTCGGGGTGACATCAGGCTCGATGGAATTTCAAAAGGTCGGCGCTATTAAACGTTATGGACAATATTTAACCATTTGGAAGCGCGATAAGAAGGGTGTTTGGAAAGTAGATTTGCGCGCAGAAGTGGAAAATTACGGTAAGCAAACGGCTAAAGATCTTAAATTTCAAGAACCAGATGATTCGTGGTATTTAAAACATCGTTCGCAAGTGCGCTTGAAGCAACGCGAGGATATTGTACAGTCTACCGACCAGTTGTTCTCTACCATTGCTAAGCGCGATACAGAAGCGGCTTACAGAGAATTTATGGCCGAGGAAGTTCGTTTTTATTATCCTTGGCAAAATGAAATTGAAGGCAAGAATAATGTAATCAATTTTATAAAAAAACAACGCATTGATATTGTGACCGAGCCATTGAAAGTAGGACGCGCATATAGCGGCGAGTATGCATATTCACAAGGAACGGCAACTATACATAGTAAAGATAAGGCAGTCAAATTCAATTATCTTCGCGTTTGGGAATTAAAGGATGATTACCAATGGCGCGTAATCTTGGAAATGATGTTCGAAAGGTAGTTGTTTTAACAAGTACTACCTGACTTATACGAAAAAGAGAACAGGCTTGGAAATTTCCAAGCCTGTTCTCTTTTTATTGTTGTACTCTTGTATTGTTGATGCTATTTACTAGCTAATTCTTTAGTGGGTTTGGTCCAGATTTTTAATTCCTCACAAGACATGAATTCAGGATTAATGTCGATGTATGTTGTTTCTCTACGACTTTCAAACCATTCACTCAGCTTACGGTTGATTTTATCTTGCCTTGCAGCTTCTTTGATCTTCGCAAAGTCTTGTTCCATATTGGCTTTATGTGGCGGAATGCGAGATTTCAAGAAATAAATACGATATGATTTCTCATTCATTCTTTTGTCCGTATACAGAAGAGGTTTAGAAATATCACCTACTTGTAAGGGGTCAAGCGCATTAAATACCTCCACATCTTCCAATTGATCCATAGGAATCAACGTCGAACGATCTTCCATATTGGATACTACACCACCCGCATATTTGGTGTTTTGATCATCGGAATAAATAGAAGCAGCTTGGTTGAAGTTTAATTTTTTCGTGGCAATAAGATCCGCGATACTGTCAATTTTAGCTTTAGCTCTATTCAGCGATTCATTTGTTGGTTGTTTCTTTACCAATATATGTCTTACATTCACTTCCTCTCCGCGACGCTCTAGTACTTGCAAGAAGTGAAAACCGAATTGTGTTTCAAATACAGGAGATATTTCACCTTTTTTCAGTCTAAAAGCTTGAGCAGAGAATTCTTTTACCCAGTTCTCGCGCGTATTGAAACCTAATTCTCCACCGTAAGGTGCTGATCCATCTTCCGAATACAAACGAGCGATCGTACCAAAGTCCGAGCCATTCAACACTTGTTGTCTATAACCTTCAGCTTTGTTGCGGAATATATCTTTTTCCTCTTTGGTCAATACAGGATTGATCACCAATTGGGCATATTCAATCTCCGTATTAAAATAAGGAAGGCTATCCGCATCGAGACTGTTGAAATAACGTTTTACTTCCTCCGGTGTAACATCGATTTTAGAAACAATCTGTCCCTGCATCTTGTTCCCTTTCAATTGTTCGGCAACAGCCGGGCGCAGTTCTTCTTTATGTTGTAAAATAGAACGGTTCAAAAATTCCTCTAAGCGCTCTTTACCTCCTGCACGTTGTACCATTGAACGGATACGAAAGTTCAATTGATCGTCTACTTCACTTTCAGAGACTTCGATAGAGTCAATTACAGCTTGTTGAGCTAATAGTTTTTGCGTCAGAAGCTGTTGTAGGATATAACACTTTACTTTGTCGTCAGGTTTGTTGCCTTGAGCCAAAAATTGAGTGTATTCTAATTCTAAATCAGATTGCGAGATATGAGCACTCCCTACAGTAGCAATGATACGATCTACTAACTTTTCTTGTGCCGATAAGGAGTTAAAATATACCGTCAGAATAAATAGTATTCCAAAAAGTTTTTTCATTAATTGTGTGTGTCAAATTTTATGATACAAAAATATTAGAATAATTTATAAAAGCATTATTTTTCAATGATTAATGCTAACTTGCTTCTAATAAAAATCGAGTAATTCGCTTTACCTGCGAATATAGTATTTTGATTTTAGCTAATGACCTATTTAACGAATTTTAACGCGTTTATGAAAAGTAAATCATCGTCCTTAATCTTTTTTCTTCTGACAACTGTTATCTTTCATATGGAAACATTATACGCACAGACTCAAACGATGTATGTAGGGACTTATACAAATCAAAGCGAAAGTAAAGGTGTATATATCTATAATTTGGACGAACACAGCGGAAAAGTGGAATTGTCTAAGACGATCCCCATGAGCAATCCCTCTTTTTTGGCACGGAAGGGAGATATTTTGTACGCGGTAAATGAAGACAATGAAGGTATGCTTATTGCCTATGATCTTAAACAAGCCAAAGTCCTAAGTGAAGTATCAACAAATGGAATGCATCCTTGTCATGTAGCGTTAAGCCCGCGGGATTCTATTGTCATCGTATCTAATTATTCCAGTGGTTCGCTGGTATTATATTCTTTACGCGATGATGGAAGTATAAAATCGCAAGATGATTTTATGGCTTTTGCAGGATCTTCTGTTAATAAGGAAAGACAGCAAGAATCTCATATTCATTCTGCCTTCTTCAAGAGGGACGGCTCTCGTGTCTTTGTGTCCGATTTAGGTGCAGATTTGATTTATGTTTTTGAGATAATCCAGAAGGAAGACAAATTTAACCTACACAAAGTTCAAGAGATAAACACCAAAGCAGGAGGAGGTCCACGGCATCTGGTTTTTTCAAAGGACGAAAAGACAATATATAGTGTATTGGAACTGACGGGCGAAATTGAGGTGTTCCAGCAAAATGGAGACAAGTGGGTATCTAAACAGATTGTTCCCATGTATACAGCAGACTTCAATGGCGAGCATGGTGGGGCGGATATTAAAATGAGTAAAAACGGTAAATATTTATACGCTACAAACAGAGGAACAGCGAATACATTAGCTACTTACCAAGTCAATAACAAGGGGTTACTTCAATCGAAAAAAATACAATTTGTCGAAGGTGACTCACCACGTAATGTAAATATTTCTCCCGGAGGAAAACTTTTATTAATTTCAAATCAAAATTCCAACAACATTACCGTGTTTTCGAAGAACGGCAACAAAAAGAATAGCGTTGACGTGCCTAAACCAGTATGTGTGATATTTTAATGGTATAGAATGTTTAGGGATAGCTTAGCTTGTTTTAATCAATTAAAATGTCTTCATATCTTAAAGATTTAAAAGTATTATTCGATCATCACTATCAAAATTTGTGTTTTTTCGTGTATACTTTGACACACGATCAAGTTTTAGCTGAAGATGTAGTGCAAGATGCTTTTATATCTTTACATCATAATTTAGATTCCTTACCATCCGAAGAAAAAGTGACACTGTTGTATCTAATTTTGTTAATTCAGGAAGAAGTGTACGCTATTTTGAATTGAAATTTGAAGGTGCGAGTTCTATGATTTTCAATTTATATTATGCGGCTGGAGCAACCAATTATACGGCTTCTGTGACGTTTGATTATAATATTGAGAACGGTATAATTACTTTGTCAAATCCAACAGGCCATACATCCGGAAACTGGAACACGCGAAGAGCACCAATACAACCATTAGAAACTTACTTATATAACTTGGGGCCTGCTAAAATTGACTGGGTTCCGAATAATGACGGACAAGTGATAGGTGGTTTTTACTCCACCACAAATCCTAACAATGTGTTTTATGGATTCTTAAAGTAGTCTCATATTTTAGGAAAATAACAATTTAAAGGAACTTATTAGCTCCCTTTTTTATTCTGGTACTGTATAATGATTGAGATAACGGACTATGTTATTAGCTCTGGAATTTATATAGCGTGATGGTCTTTTGGCGTCCCATTTCCGAGGGTTAGGAAGAATAGCGATGATCAATGCTGCCTCCTTTTTTGAAAGGCTCTTTCCGGATTTGTTGAAGTAATATTGTGCTGCCGCTTCCGCACCATACACCCCTTGCCCCATTTCTATCACATTCAGATATACTTCCAAAATTCTTTTCTTTGACCAGAAGAGTTCGATGAGAAAAGTAAAATATGTTTCCAATCCTTTTCTGATCCATGAGCGTTCGGGCCATAAAAACACATTCTTGGCCGTTTGTTGAGAGATCGTCGAACCGCCACGCAGGGGTTTTCCATCTTTATTTTTTTCAAAGGCCTCCATGATGGCTTTAGAATCAAATCCATTGTGGGTCATAAAATGCGCATCCTCGCCCGCAAGCGCTGCTTTTTTGAGGTTCGTGGATAGTTCCTCATAGTTTAGCCATTTTTTCTCTATTTTAAAGCCTTTGCCCACAGCCTGCCATTCGAATCCTCTTTTGATCATCAAATAAGTCACAGGCGGATTAATAAATTTGAGTGCTAATACCCACAATATGGTTACAGCAAAAAATCCTCCTACAATGCGGATTGTCCATTTCTTGGTGCGTTGAAGCCACGTCGTAGTGGTGGATTTTCGGGTGTTGTACTTTTTGCGATTTGATGGCGCGTTTGTTCTTTTGATAGCCATTACTATACGATACAGTTTTTCGATGCAAACCTAAATAAAAATTGCACATTTTGCATCAGGAATTGTAACTTGTAGAGCAATATATTTTATAATAATAAGTTAATTATCCGTTTTAAAATTTGTTGAATAAAATGAAAGAATCAAGCAGTCACGATGAAAAAATCGCCAAAATGCGGTTTTCATCCGTTTATCCACATTATGTGACTAAAGTGGAGAAAAAAGGGCGTACTGTACCCGAATTGCATGAAGTAATTTTATGGTTGACGGGTTATACAGAAGAGCAATTGCAAAGCTTTATTTCTGACACCTCAACATTTGAAGAATTCTTCGCTACAGCAAAGGTTAATGAGAACGCTTCTTTGATCACGGGTAGTATTTGTGGTTATCGCGTAGAAGAAATTTCAAATCCTTTGACTCAAAATGTACGCTATCTCGACAAGCTTGTCGATGAATTGGCTAAAGGTCGTAAGATGGAAAAAATATTAAGAAAGTAGCCTTTTGGCTATTTTTTCTTCTTAAAATATAACCTCCTTTGCCCTTGTCAAATCCCCCTAATTCTATTATTTTTACACTTCAACTAAAATTTATTTTCCATTGGCAAAGGCAAAGAAAGAAACTCCTCTAATGCAGCAGTATAATAGCATTAAAGCTAAATATCCAGGTGCATTATTGTTATTTCGTGTAGGTGATTTTTATGAAACTTTTGGTGAAGATGCGATTAAGGCAGCGGGAATTTTGGGTATCGTACAAACCAAAAGGGGAAATGGCTCAGAATCTGAGACTGCGTTAGCGGGTTTTCCTCATCATTCACTAGAGACCTACTTGCCAAAATTGGTTCGGGCGGGCTGTCGTGTAGCGATCTGTGATCAGCTCGAAGATCCGAAACAAACCAAAACCATTGTAAAACGCGGGGTGACCGAACTAGTCACGCCCGGCGTCTCGTACAATGATAATATTGTACAGCAAAAATCCAACAACTATTTAGCGTCCATATTTTTCGAAAAAAGCGTTGTGGGGATATCTTTTCTAGATATTTCTACAGGTGAGTTTTTGGTCGCTCAGGGCAATACACAATATATAGACAAGTTGCTTCAAGGGTTCAAACCTACAGAAGTCATTATGCCGCGCAAGCAGTCCAAAGAGTTTTTAGAACACTTTGGACCGAACTATTATACCTATTTTCTGGATGAATGGCCATATTCTGGTGATTATGCCAATGAAACATTATTGAAACACTTCGAAGTAAATTCTTTCAAAGGATTTGGTATCGATCGCATGCCTGTCGGTATAGTAGCTGCAGGTGTGGCGCTGCACTATCTCAACGAAACCGAGCACCGCAATTTGCAACACATTTCCCACATCGCACGAATCGAAGAGGATCGTTATATGTGGCTGGATCGTTTTACAATTCGAAATTTGGAGTTAATTGGTTCGTCAAACGAAAATGCCATTACACTTTCGGATGTGCTGGATGAGACCGCTTCACCTATGGGTGCACGCTTGTTGAAGCGTTGGATTGTAATGCCGTTGAAAGACCGTAAATCGATTCAAGAGCGATTGAATGTGGTGGATTATTTTTATCAAAATCGTGAACTGCGTGATGAGCTAATTCGGGAAATCAAAACAGTAGGGGATTTAGAACGTCTGATTTCCAAAATTGGTTTGCTCAAAGCGAATCCGCGGGAAATCATACAATTGAAACGTGCTTTGCATGCTGTTGAAAAACTAAAGCAGCTAACAAATGTCGCGGAATCTGAATCGTTGCGTATGATTTCGGAGCAATTGAATGCATGTACAATAATTCGGGAGAAAATAGAAAATACGGTTCAAGCCGAGCCGCCAGTACTACTCAACAAAGGTAATGTCATCGCTGATGGTGTAGATGCTGATCTGGATAAATTGAGGAAGGTAGCTTTTGGGGGTAAGGATTATCTGTTGGAGATACAAAGACGAGAATCTGAGGCTACAGGCATCCCTTCGTTGAAAATCGCTTTCAATAATGTATTTGGATACTATTTGGAGGTGACCAATACACATCGGGATAAGGTGCCCGAAGGATGGATTCGTAAACAAACGTTGGTGAATGCAGAGCGCTATATCACCGAAGAACTCAAAGAATACGAAGATCAAATATTGGGGGCTGAAGAAAAAATTCAAGTCATTGAAAATCGAATCTACGCCGAGTTGCTGGTTTCTATTTCGGAATATATCAAGCCGATTCAATTGAATGCTCAACTTATCGCCAAGCTCGATGTCTTATTGAATTTTGCAACGATTGCCGAGAAGAATTATTACACCAAACCAGAAGTTTCGGACTCCAAGATTATCGATATCAAAGGCGGTCGCCACCCGGTGATTGAGAAAAATTTGCCTATTGGCGAGGATTATATCACAAATGACACCTATTTGGATCCCGAATCCCAGCAAATAATTATTATTACTGGTCCGAATATGGCGGGTAAATCCGCTTTATTGCGTCAGACTGGTTTAATTGTATTAATGGCTCAAATTGGCTCGTTCGTTCCGGCGAAAGTAGCGTATATCGGCTTGGTAGACAAAATATTTACCCGTGTAGGTGCTTCGGATAATTTGTCTTCTGGTGAATCCACGTTTATGGTGGAGATGAATGAAACCGCCAGTATTATGAATAATCTTTCGGATCGTTCGCTAATCCTTTTGGATGAAATCGGGCGTGGCACAAGTACTTACGACGGTATTTCCATAGCTTGGGCTATTGCCGAATTCTTGCACAATCATCCTGCTGCACGGGCCAAAACACTTTTTGCGACGCACTACCATGAATTGAATGAGCTGAACAATTCAATGCCGCGTATCAAGAATTTCAATGTGACGGTTAAGGAACTAAATAATAAAGTGATATTCTTACGTAAGCTAATGCCCGGCGGTTCGGAGCATAGCTTTGGTATTCACGTTGCTAAATTGGCGGGTATGCCACCAAAATTGATTGGTCGCGCCTCCGAGATATTGAAACGTCTGGAGCAAGAGCGTACTGGTGGCGAGAAAATCAAAGACAGTATGCGCAAAATCCAAAAGCAAGCGCATCAATTGCAAATGTTTGCTATTGACGATCCTGTCTTAGAAAAAATCCGGGATATGTTGAATAATCTGGACGTCAACTCATTGACTCCGGTAGAAGCGTTAATGAAATTGGATGAAATCCAACGCGTATTAAAAAGCTAAAACCGTACAAAAAACTCGAAAGAAGCATATTGGGATGGGATAGGAGAATGCAAATTACTATCCCATTGATAAGGAATGATATGCAGGTTGCTTTCCAGGCCTATATAGGTTTTGTTGCGCAGATGACGCATGAACGTCAGTCCAAATGTGGAGTGCAACGTATTGACATTGCGGAATCGTGTGGTCTCCGTTTCGTTACCTTCATCATCTTCACCATATTCTACTTCGGATAATCCCGTCCAGATAAAGCCCAGTCCCAGATTTACTTTAGGAAGAATGGTATTTTTTTTAGTGTCAACGAGTTTGTATCCCAATCCCACGGAGAGGACATGGCTTGTGCTTGATTGCACTTCTCGAATTTCTTCTTTATAATTAAAATCAAAAGGCTGTGCCCCAGGGTGTATTCGGAATTTATACTGCAGTTCACCTACAAAGTCTTTCGTAAGAGGTGTCATGATGGAGAGGCCCGCGGTGAAGGACTTGGAGAAAAAATTATTTGTTCCCAAGGGACTAAATAATCCAGCATATATTCCAAAGGTATGTTTGGGTTGATGCCAATCATACACATTGGGTTCCACGTCGGAGGGCTCGTCATCTTTTCTTTCTGCTATAATATCCAAATACGCTTCAGAGTCTCCAGCAAATAGGTAAAGAATGGCAATTTCTTCGTCATTAATAGAGGAATAAGAAGCAGAATTCAATAGCGCTTTGGCTTTGATTTTCATAAGCGAATCCGTAGCATGCCTTAACGGTACATAGTTGAATTTTTGCTTGTTTCTAGTATATATATTTTGGTAATCTGCTTCCGCTGAATTATCCCATCGGGAAATAAGTTCATCATCAAATCTCTGTTTGATGTATTTGTTATAGACTGCGTCCGTCGTTTCTCTGTTTATAATTTGATATATGAGTTTTGTGCGCAGAGTAAATTCATTTTCGCCACAACTCGATTCCATCGTTTGAAGGGTACTCATGATGGAGGAAACCTCATTTTTTTGCAAGAGTAGGGTAAGCTTTTGTAAGGATAAAGTGGTTTGCTGTTCACAATGATTTTGGGCTTTTAAAGACACAACTGGGCATACAAATAAAATCAATACTATAAGCTTGCGGAAATAAGTCATATTGGTTGCTTTATACGAATGTATGTATAAAATTCAATTTCTTCAACAGTAAAATTGGCTACCTTTGTGCTACATGGGATCAATCTTTAAGTTTAAAGAGTTCGAAATTAATCAACAGGGATGTGCAATGAAAATTAATACGGACGGCGTATTATTAGGTGCACTCGTAAATTCACAGCATCCATCGAGGATTTTGGACATAGGTACCGGTACAGGGGTAATTGCGATGATGTTGGCGCAGCGATTTCCTTTTTCCCAAGTAGATGCTGTAGAGATCGATGAAGATGCGTATGCTACGGCGATTCAAAATTTTCAAAATTCTGCTTTTTCCAATCGATTACGAGGTTATTCAGGATCTTTTGAAGATTTGAAAAAGGTTGATAATTACGATTTGCTAGTAAGCAATCCTCCATTTTATACCAACTCTTTGCATAATCCTGATCTGAGAAAAAAGTTGGCACGTCATACCGACTTCCATTTCTTTGATAAATTGCTTCTTTTTGCGAAGGAAAATCTTTCTGATAGAGGTGAGTTAAACTTAATATTACCTATTGAATTAGCTGATTATGTGATTAGGGAAGGGCTAAAACAGGATTTTCATCTAGTCAAAAAAATAGAAATTAAGTCTTTTGTTAATACAGACGTTATTCGAAATATCATTACACTAAGCAAAGTACAAAATGAGGTTGAGATAGTAGAGTTCGTTATATATGAATCCAAGGGTGTGCACTCGCAAGAATATAAAGAATTACTAAAACCCTTCTTTTTAGCATTTTAGACTATGAAAAAAATTGGATTGCTTTCAGATACACATAGTTTTTTAGATGAAGCGGTTTTTTCACATTTCAAAGATTGTGATGAAGTCTGGCACGCTGGCGATTTTGGATCATTAGAAGTAGTAGAGAAGTTGGAAGCTTTCAAGCCCTTTCGCGGTGTATATGGCAATATCGATGATAAAACAATCCAGCTTCGATGTCCCGAGCACTTACGCTTTGAATGTGAGGGTGTAGATGTGTGGATGACGCATATTGGTGGTTATCCAGGACGTTACTCTTCGTTAGTAAAAGCTGAAATAACAAAGAATCCACCCAAGCTTTTTATCTGCGGACATTCACATATTCTCAAAGTACAATACGATCAAAAATTGCAGTTACTACATCTTAATCCAGGAGCTGTTGGAAAACACGGTTGGCATAAGGTTCGAACATTGATGCGTTTTGAGTTAAATAATGGTAGAATTGAAAATTTGGAAATAATAGAGTTGAAAAACAGATAATAATTTTCATATGTTTGCAAAAGCAAACTAAAAATTATGATTTCCATAAAAACTCTCGGTCAGTTTATCATTGAAAAACAAGCTGACTTTCCTTACGCCAAAGGCGAACTTTCCCGACTATTACGTGATATTGGCATTGCTGCAAAGATTGTGAACCGGGAGGTGAATAAGGCTGGATTAGTCGATATTCTGGGTACGAACGGTGACAGCACAAATGTATTTGGCGAGAACCAAAAGAAACTGGATGTCTATGCTGATGAGCAATTTATTTCGGCATTGAGAAGCGGAGGTGAGTGTTGTTTTGTGGCATCTGAAGAGCAGGAAGAAGGTGTAGTGCTGACAGATACTGGTGTATCCAAAAATGCTAAATATATTGTCTGCATCGATCCATTGGATGGCAGTTCGAATATTGAAGTTAACGTATCGGTAGGTACTATTTTTTCGATCTATAGACGCAAAAGCGAAGTAGGAGAAGATCTGACGGAGGATGATATTCTACAGACGGGTGTGGAGCAGGTAGCGGCCGGATATATTATTTATGGTTCATCGACGATGTTGGTATATACCACCGGCAAAGGTGTCAATGGTTTTACGCTAGATCCTTCTATCGGAGAGTTTTGTCTTTCGCATCCAAACATGAAAATTCCTTCAGCTGGTAAAATCTATTCTATTAATGAGGGTAATTATGTCAAATTTCCGCAAGGCATCAAAAACTATATTAAATATTGCCAGCAAGAAGATAAAAATACCAACAGACCTTATACTTCACGATATATTGGCTCAATGGTAGCGGACATTCATCGCAATTTATTGTTAGGCGGGGTATTCATATATCCAGAGACCTCCGCACAGCCTTATGGAAAGTTGCGCTTGATGTATGAATGCAATCCCATTGCTTTTATAATTGAGCAAGCAGGCGGCAAAGCGACGACCGGTACGAAGCGCATATTGGAAATTAAGCCTACCGAATTGCATCAGCGTGTGCCTGCAATTTTAGGTAGCATTGACATGGTGGATAAAGTATTGGAATTTTTGAGTTAGACTATAAGCTATCGCGAACTTCTATCAAGAAAGACTTTAAGCGTTCAAGGGAATCAACGACACGTTGATTCTCTTTTGCTTCTGTCTTGTTGGCTTTCAAGTAGTCACGTGCCCCTTGTAGGGTGAAGCCTTTGTCTTTAACCAAGTTAAAAATGATTTTTAGGTTTGCGATGTCTTCTTGTGTGAAGAGGCGGTTCCCTTTTTTATTCTTTTTGGGTTGAAGAATGTCAAATTCACGTTCATAAAAACGAATCTGAGAAGCATTAACGTCGAACATCGATGTCACTTCTCCCATTGTATAATACAATTTATTTATTTCTCGTTCTTTGTATGGCATACTTCCAACGTGTTTTACTTAGTGATAACAAATATACAATCTATGTTTCAAATATTAAAGTTAGGAATAATTGTTGTTTGTTTTGTATATATATTGGAACATATGAAAGGTAAAATACTGGTAAGTAAGTTTTGGACTAAAATTTTTTCTTTGGGAAAAGCCGAAGCTATTACTATTTTCCCTTTTATCTTTTTGCGGCGTAAGGTACTAAAGACAGATCCTATATTGCTGAATCACGAACGTATTCATCTATTGCAAGCTCTTGAGTTGCTTGTGTTGCCTTTTTATGTCTGGTATATCCTCGAATTTTTCGTCCGTTATATCCAGCACCAAAATTTTTTCAAGGCCTATAAGCATATCTCTTTCGAAAAGGAAGCCTACGCGAATCAATCAAATTCTGATTATCTAAAGGAAAGAAAGCTGTGGAGCTTCTGGAGGTATGTATAAAAAGAAATATTTTGTTATTATATTTAGTGAATGCCATTAGCTAACCAATGATTTATATTTCCAAAATAACAAACCTAAAGCCTAAAAAGGAACGTAAGGCTTATCCTTACAATATTAAAGCACTTCGAAATCTTACAGAATTAGAATTTACCAATCCTATAACCTTTATCGTTGGTGAGAATGGTATGGGTAAATCTACTTTGGTCGAGGCCATAGCAATCCAAGCTGGTTTCAATCCCGAAGGAGGAAGTCGAAATTTTAATTTCAATACCATGCACTCACATTCGACTTTATTTGAAGATATACGCGTCACACGTACCGCTTGGCGAAATAAGGATGGTTATTTTCTTAGGGCGGAAAGTTTTTATAATGTGGCAACAACTATTGATAGTTATGGCGTGCAAGAGTTTTATAGTGGTTCATTGCATGAATGCTCGCATGGAGAAAGTTTTATGGCATTGCTTCATTCTCGACTGGGAGGAAAAGGGTTATACATATTTGATGAGACTGAGTCGGCACTTTCCTTATCTCGTCAGATGAATATGATGGTACGGATGAAAGAATTATTAGAGCAAGATTCTCAATTTATTATTGCAACGCATTCGCCCATATTGCTTGCTTATCCTGGAGCTGATATTTTTCATTTAGATGAAAAGGGGATACGAAAAGTCGAATACGAAGAAACAGATCAATATCGATTAACTAAGTTCTTCTTAAATAATCATGAAAGGATGTTGAAAGAATTGGAATTGATTTAATATATACGTGTAGAAACGTTTTTGTTGGGAAATTTGTCGCCTTATAAAATTTTGAAAGATGCAAGTATGGTGTGAGGTAGTTCAAAATTTTTCAGCGACGAGCTTTTGGTAACTTTTTTCGGGAAAAAGTTACTGTCCGCCCGGCATGAGGGCGTGAGCAAGCCTGATTAAATTATTTTTAAACACAAAGGTCATTCAAATTTGAATGACCTTTGTGTTTTTATTTTATCAACTTTAAGAACGTTGAAACTTTCTCTTTTAGTTGTCTTCTATCGACGATAAAATCTAGGAAACCATGTTCTAACACGAATTCTGAAGTTTGGAAACCTTTAGGAAGGTCTTTTTTGATGGTCTCTTTGATGACACGTGGACCAGCAAAACCGATTAGGGCACCTGGCTCAGCAATATTAATATCGCCCAACATCGCGTAAGAAGCCGTTACACCACCTGTAGTAGGATCTGTCAATAAACAGATGTACGGCAATTGTGCTTGACTTAATAAGGCTAATTTAGCGGAAGTTTTGGCCATTTGCATTAATGAGAAAGCCGCTTCCATCATACGTGCACCACCCGATTTTGAAATCAACATAAATGGTAATTTATGCTCTAAACAGTAATCTATCGAACGTGCGATTTTCTCTCCCACTACAGAGCCCATAGAGCCACCAATGAAATTAAAATCCATACAGGCAATCACTATTTCATGGCCATTTAGGTTGCCGTGAGCGGATCGCAATGCGTCTTTAAGGCCTGTTTTCTTTTGACTTTCCACTAATCTTTCGTGATAAGGCTTGCTATCTACGAACTGTAAAGGGTCACCAGCTGTCAAATTAGGGAATAATTCGGTAAACTGATTGTCGTCAAATAAAATAGAGAAATATGCAGCAGAACCAATACGGATGTGGTAATCACAATACTGACATACGTACTTGTTCTCGATTTGTTCTAAGTTAAGAAGAGGTTTTTTACAATTAGGACATTTGTCCCACATGCCGTCCGGCGCCTCTTTTTTATTTTCTGTGGCAGTTCTAATCCCTGCTATACTTCTTTTAAACCAACTCATACACTAGTGTTTATTCGCATTACAAATAAACAAAAAGATATGCTAAAAGTAAAACTAAAAGGCTAAAAGTAATAAATGAGGTGTGGGGGAGTAGAAAAGTTTATAAACAAAAAGTGGGCAAGCTCCCTTTATCGCACCGCTCAACCTAATACCCTTGCTATGTTCCCATCCTGGGGGAGTCAAAGGGAGCTGGTCGTAAAGGACTTACCCACCACAAAAGTAGGAAAATTTTTATATGAACAAAAATAAAAAGCGCTATTCTTTCTATTGTGTTGATGTTCAGCCGGAAAAATTACATTTTGCTTTTGTCAAATTCCCCTGTAAGGGCAAAATAGCCAAAAATCCCCAAGCCAATAGAGATGATGGGCGTCAAAATAAACACAATAATGAGCCCAAATACCAAATCTTCTTGATGACCCGTTTGTAATTTGGGAAAACCAAATTGTACTATGCAGAAATAGGCTGCCAATAATGCTAAAACAATCCAAACAATGCCTAATATTTTTTTTATGAATTCCATTTTATTGATTTTTAGCGTAAATATTCTTGTTGATATACAAAGCACCGATGACAAAACATACCGCTGAGATAATAATCGGATACCACAATCCGGCTAAATAAAACTCTGCATCTTGCATGGTCTGCGCATTGGTGGCGAGGTAGGTCGATACTGCGGGCAGTAGACCTCCAAAGACGCCATTTCCGATATGATAAGGCAATGACATGGACGTATAGCGGATTTTGACTGGAAAAATCTCAACTAAAAATGCCGCAATAGGGCCGTAGACCAATGTGATGTAAATAATTTGGATAAAAATGAGTAAAATAAGCTTGATATAATTGATTCCGCTGATGATGACAGTTTGTTTTACGGTCGGGGTAGGATGATCTACCGTTTGTTTGACCTGTGTAGTGGTGACGACGGTGCCATCGGTGTAATAGGATTTGTGTGTGATAAGCTCATCTTTCTGCTGCTCGTTGTTCACTTCTTCAAAAGACTCTTCCTTTTGCGCAGTGATTTCTTCTTTGTTCGCTACATTGGTCAGCTGATACATCTGTTCGTATATCGGTCTGTAGGTGAGGATGGCCAGAGCCATACCTGTGAGCATCACCCATTTGCGCCCAACTTTGTCCGAAAGCCAACCAAATACGATGAAAAATGGTGTACCACACAATAATGCAATACCTAACACCACATCTGCTTGATCGGTATGCAGGTGCATGACGGTCTTCATGAAACTCATGGAATAAAATTGTCCCGTATACCACACTACACCTTGTCCCATTGCAGCTCCAAAAAGTGCTAAAAGCACAAATTTGAGGTTGTACTTGTTGCCAAAGCTTTCTTTAAGTGGATTTTTGGATGTCTTGCCTTCGGTCTTAGCCTGTTTAAATTCGGGCGATTCATCCATATTCTTCCGGATGAGGTAAGATACATAAACCATAAAAATGGACAGTAGGAATGGTACACGCCAACCCCAAGAATCAAATTGGGCTTCGTCCATCAGTGAGCGGGTCAGTAGAATAACAAGAAGGGAAATGAATAAGCCAAAGGTAGCCGTAGTTTGGATCCATGAGGTCCAATAGCCGCGTTGTCCTTTGGGGCTATGCTCGGCCACATACGTCGCCGCACCTCCATATTCACCACCGAGGGCTAGTCCTTGCAATAGGCGTAATATCAGTACTAATATTGGCGCCCAGAATCCAATACTTTCATAGCTAGGAATACACCCAATCAAAAAGGTAGCACCACCCATCAGCATTAGCGTCACCATGAAGGTGTATTTGCGACCAATAAGATCGCCCAAACGTCCGAAAAATAATGCGCCAAACGGCCTTACCACAAATCCTGCTGCAAATGTCGCCAAGGTGGAAAGGAAGGCCGCAGTAGGATTGTCGGCGGGAAAGAATTTGGTGGAAATTACGATGGACAAACTTCCAAAGATAAAGAAGTCGTACCACTCAATGAGTGTGCCCAGAGAGGAGGCACCGATTACTTTCCAAATTCCTTTAGTTTGTTGGGTTTCTGTTGACATATACGTTTAAGGTTAGATTAATTTATAGGTTTTTCCGGGTAGCGAAGTAAGGATATTTTTCATTTCCATTTCGAGATGAACGATAGCCAATTTGCTTTGTAGCCAGTCGCAATAGAGGGCTATTTCGCCTATAGTCGTTTGCTCTTGTTCTTTGATATATTCATATACTTTCGTCCCGTCCTTTGTCATATCCACGGTCAAGAGGTTTAATTGCCGCGAAGTCGCCTTACTATCGTCTTTGTTCCAATTCATGAGGTAGGAAAGATCATCTACGTGGCGTATGATATGTGCACGATGGCTTTTGATAAGGGAATTGCAACCGACGGAATATTCTTGGTCAATTCTGTTAGGAAATGCGCATACATCGCGATTGTAAGTGTATGCTATCTCGGCTGTAATGAGCACTCCTCCCTTTTGTTCGGCTTCTACTACGATCGTGACATCTGCTAACCCCGCCATGATTCGATTGCGCATAGGAAAGTTTTGCCTAGGATTAATTCCAGAAGGAAATTCGGTGAGCAATCCGCCCTTTTCGAGCATTCGGGATGCTAATTCGCGGTGTGTAGCCGGATATATACGATCCTGCCCATGACCTAATACCCCAATTGTAGGAATTTGGTTTTTCAATGACTCACGATGCTCTAGGCTATCTAGACCATAAGCTAAGACGATGATGATTTGTACATTATTTTCTTTTAATTGCTGTATGAACTCTTCGCAAATTCTTTTTCCGTGGGAAGTAGCATTGCGAGCACCAACGATACCGATGACTCGAGAAGGATTGAGACTGATATTGCCTTTGAAATATAGTAATAGGGGAGCGTCCTCACAATTTCTTAGACGCTTTGGGTAATTCGAATCTTCTATCCACGCAATTTCTATATCATGTTTTTGGACAAAATTATATCCCTCTTCCGCATCTTTTAAATAGAATCTGGAGATAATGCTATTGGCGATAATTTCCCAAATATTGGGAATAGACAATAATTGTTTTTTTGAACTTCTGAAAATTTCGTCTACCGAACTATTGTATGCTAACAATGTACGGCTCAATTTAGGGCCAATACCTTTGATTTTGGTTAATGCGATTTTCTCAAGAATGTTCATAACTGGTAGTTTAAATATAAGGAATACTTTGTTTTTGTTCCAAACCTTTGCACCAATTTCTTTCTAGGAGTGTTACCTTTGTATATTAAAATTGAGAACTATGGAAATGAAAGAACCTTTTGATATAGAAATCGGAGAGATCGTATATTCTGTCTTTCCGGATGAAGAAGATACCTATACCATCTTCAAGGAGGGAAAAGAATATGTACAGATTATAAAAGATACAGGTACCAATTGGCTCAAGCTTCATCCTGAAACGGGATTGCCTCTCTTTGGTATGGATGAAGAAGTAAATCTCATTGGTGCAGAGATTACTAAAGAATTGGAAAGTTAAAATAGATTACGTTGTGAGAGAAAAAAAAGCAATATATATAGAATGCACTGCCCCCAAAAAGTTAGACACTTTCTGGGGGTATTTTTATGGAACGAAGAGTCAAATACGATGTAGCATTTAAGCTCAATTGTGTAAAATTAAATATTGAAAAGTATCATTCTATTTCTTCATATCCGAAAAAATATGGATTGAATACAAGGTTAGTCACACGATGGATTCAGACTATCGTATACTAGGATTGCAAGGGTTAATTTCAACTAAGAATAAAAGATATACGGTCGAATTTAAGTTAAAAGTTATTCGCGCAATTGAGCAAGAAAAACTAAGCTCAAGCCAAGCTAAATTCAAGTTTCATATACCCAATGCGAGTATTATTATCCAGTGGCAGAAAAAATATGCTACATTTGGATTGGACGGATTAACCCCAAAACGAAAAGGCCGTCCTGTCAAAAATATGAGTACTAATAAACGTAACCTCTAAAATCGAATAAACCATTGACTCGTGAAGAGGAGCTATTAAGAGAGAATGAAGAGTTACGTTGTGAGGTGGCATTCTTAAAAAAGTACAATGCCTTAATTCAAGCGCTGGAGGAACAAGAACGCCAGCAAAAATCCAAGCCATCCAAGAATTAAGGCAAGAGTTTGATATGACATTCCTCATTAAGTATGGCAAAGTAGTGAGAAGTACGTATTATTTCCATGAAAAAAAAGATAAAAAAGACAAGTATGATGTGATCAAAAACCTGATTAAAAGTGTTTATAACAAACATAAGGGAAGATATGGCTATAGGCGTATCACGGATGAATTGCGTAAGACAGTGTTTTTTGAATATAAAAATAAGCTTTCTATGGAAGAAAATAGCATACTTTTCAAGTTTGCTATTGGAACAAGTGTTAAGGGATGAATAATATTTATCCAGCTAGTTGATCAGTGTTGTGATGATTAATATATGGCTATTAAGTATTTTGATTTACATCTAATTTGAATCAATTTTATTCTAAAAAAAATCAAAACTAAACGATGGGCGAAGGAGGATGTAATAATTAAATTGGAATATATAAACGATTAAAGGAGAACTAAATGTTCTCCTTTATTTTTACATAGGTACGTAAACTACGTATTTGGTATCAAAGAAATCTTCTTTAAAATAGGAGGATAAAGGATGTAATTCTGCCTTCAGTTTGGATTCTTTAATTTCCTCTTTTAAGTCACCTCCTTTTAGGTAAAGAATACCATTCGGAATTGCATTTTTATCTTTTTTCTCAAACTTGTTGCGTATCCAAGGTGTGAAATCCGCCAGACGAGTAACTGCTCTTGATACGACAAAATCATATTTATAGTCTAATTGTTCTGCACGTATATGATCAGCTTCTACATTTTTCAGTCCTATGGCAGCGGCGACTTCACGTACTACCTTAATTTTTTTTCCAATAGAATCTACCAGATGAAATTGTACCTCAGGGAACATGATTGCTAATGGAATTCCCGGAAAACCACCTCCTGTACCTACATCCAAAATGCGAGTGCCGGGTGTAAATTCAGTGACGAATTTTGCAATACCTAATGAATGTAAAATGTGCTTCAAATAAAGACTTTCGATGTCTTTTCTTGAAATTACGTTGATTTGGTCATTCCAAAAAGGATAGACTTCTGCTAATTTGGTGAATTGCTCCTTTTGTTTTTCCGTAAGACGTGGAAAATAATTAAAAATAATATCTACTGATGGATTCACGATTGCTGTATTTAATGTTATTGTACAAAAGCATTTGTAGAAATGCTATTTCCAAGATTGTTGTTTCTTTTTACGATTGAATAATCCGTTAAGACAGATGTAAAAATAATAAAACACGTCCAATATAAGTAGCCAAGCTAATAAATCCTTTACAGCCAGCTTCTTGTATATGGAGGAGAATGTAATAAGTTGACAAAGATAACGCAGCAAAAACATACCTACACCCACAAACCATAACGATGGATAACAGGCGATGCATACTATCAACATGACGTAAAATAGAAATGCAGTAATCAATTGCGTGCCCAGCATACGCTGGTGGGATTTTTTGTAGACTACAGAAGCTCCGGAATGTCTAGCTTTTTGCTTGTAGTAACTTTTCCATGTTTCTTTTGGATTGGAATATACATGTGCATCAGGATGAATGGCAATATTTACATTCTGACGAGTGGCATTTTGATTGACAAATAGATCGTCGTCCCCCGATTTGATATGCATGTGCGCATTGAAACCTTTTCCTTTGAAAAATAGCGATTTCAGATAAGACAAGTTTCGGCCAACACCCATATAAGCATTCCTTTTCAAGGCATAGGATAAATAGCTCATGGCAGTATGTGCCGTCTCAAAACGTATCAACTTATTCAAGAAGCCTGTCTGTGGAAAGTAGGGTGAATATCCCAACACAATTTCTTTGTCTTCGGAATATGCACCTGCCATTTCTTTCAGCCAATTGCTGCTGTTGGGCATACAGTCGGCATCTGTCATGATAAGTAATTCATGCTTTGCCGCTTTAATTCCTAATGTTAAGGCAAATTTTTTGGAGTTCTTAAGTTTGATATGCTCTTTGATGTCGACCACATTTAAATGCGAATATTGACGTTTGAAGTCCTCTAATATCCATTTCGTTTCGTCGGTAGAGTAATCATTGACCACGATCACCTCGAAATTGGGATATTCTTGTTCCAGGATTTGGGGTAAAAATTGCTTTAGATTTTCCTGCTCATTATGCGCGCAGATAATCACCGAGACAGGCGGCAGGTCCGTTGTTTCTTGATAGGATTTTACTTTGTAACGAGAAAGTCTACTGTAGACAAACAGAATATAATACAGCTGTATGAGCAGTAGAATGCCTAATAAGCCATATAAAATATACGAGACTTGAAGTACGATTTCTAAATCAATATTCGCCATGAAGGTTCAAAGATAGAACGTTATTTTTTAATATTATCAGAAAACGGTTAAGAATTGCTAATTAAATTCCCTATATGAGGTAGGCTCGGAATTTTATAGTATTTTTGCACCTGATTTTAATAAGTATATGAAATTTACGCTTCAAGTTCAAGATAAACTATCCCAAGCACGTGCAGGAGTATTAGAGACCGCTCACGGAAAGATTGAAACCCCTATTTTCATGCCTGTAGGTACAGCCGGCACGGTCAAAGCGGTACATCAACATGAGCTGGTAAACGATATTCAAGCCCAAATCATTCTGGGTAATACCTATCATCTATATTTAAGACCCGGATTGGATGTCTTGAATAAAGCGGGAGGATTACATAAATTCAATGGTTGGGACAAACCTATATTGACCGACTCGGGTGGCTATCAAGTTTATTCATTGACGGAAGTACGTAAAATCCGTGAAGAAGGTGTCACGTTCCGTTCGCACGTAGATGGTTCGAAACATTTGTTTACGCCCGAGAATGTAATGGATACACAACGTATCATCGGAGCTGATATTATCATGGCATTTGATGAGTGTACACCATACCCTTGTGATTATAATTATGCGCGCCGCTCATTGGATATGACGCATCGTTGGCTAAAGCGTTGTTGTGACAGATTCGATAGCACGGAGCCTTTGTATGGTTACGACCAGACTTTATTCCCGATTGTACAAGGTTCGGTATATAAAGATTTGCGCGCAAAATCTGCTGAAGTAATTGCTTCATTCGAACGCGAGGGGAATGCTATAGGTGGTCTTTCGGTAGGAGAGCCAGCCGAAGAGATGTATGCGATGACAGAAGTTGTTACCAATATTCTTCCTAAAGATAAGCCGCGCTACCTGATGGGTGTGGGTACTCCAATCAATATTTTAGAAAATATTGCATTAGGTATTGATATGTTCGACTGTGTAATGCCAACTCGTAATGCCCGTAATGGAATGTTATTCACCCGTAATGGTATTATCAATATCAAAAATGAAAAGTGGAAAGATGATTTTTCGCCGATCGAAGCGGAGAGTGATTTGATGATGGATCAAGTGTATAGCAAAGCATATTTGAGACACTTAATTCGTTCACAAGAAATCTTAGGTGCCCAAATAGCATCTTTGCACAACTTACATTTCTATCTCTGGTTAGTAAAACAAGCCCGCGAGAAAATTATTGAAGGCACATTCTATGAATGGAAAGAGAAAATGGTAAAAATATTAGGTCAACGCCTATAAACATTTTAAGTTTTCATTTTTTACTGTTTAATTTGATACCATGAATATCATTGATCGCTATATCTTCAAGAAGTATATGACTACCTTCATTTTTACGGTAGCCATTTTTATTGTAGTTATCGTGATTTTCGATATTTCGGAGAAGTTGGATGATTTCTTGAAGAATAAGGCTTCCTTCACGGATGTCTTGCTCAAATACTATGCGTTAGGATCAGTACCATTCTTTTTAAACATGCTTACACCGCTTATCAACTTTATTGCGGTGATATTTTTTACCTCCAAAATGGCGGATCAAACTGAGATTGTGCCTATTTTGAATGGAGGAATGAGCTTCAATAGGCTGCTGCGGCCCTATATTTATGGTGCTTCCATTATTTTTGCTTTCACTTTAGTGTCAAATCTATGGATTCTTCCGGCGACCAATCGCATAAAAGTTAATTTTGAAAATGTATATGTGAAGCCGCATAAGGTAAGCACAAACACTTCATCGACACATATGCAGATTGATAGCAATACGTATGTGTATATCGAAACTTTTGATACCAAATCCGCTATCGGTTACAATTTTGTGCTGGAAAAGTTTGACGGAATAGAAATGACCGAAAAGCTAATAGCTGATCGGGTGGTATGGGATTCGACGATAAATAAGTGGCGCATAGAAAATTATACCAATCGGATTATCGCTGGATTGAAAGAAACGATGGAAAAAGGGGATCGTAGAGATACGACTCTAGACATGATACCACGTGACTTTGAAGTCTATGAGAATATCTTTACAGCTATGACAACCCAAGAACTCAACGAACGTATAGAAAAAGAGGAGACACGGGGTACAGGTATGATGACGGACTTGCTATTGGAGAAATACAAACGCTGGATAAGTCCCTTTGCCGCATACATCCTGACATTGATGGGCGTAGCGTTGTCATCGAAAAAAGTACGTGGTGGTATTGGACTGAGTCTGGGGATTGGTATAGGTTTAAGTTTTACGTTCTTGGTATTTAATCAATTCACGACTATGTTTGCGCTGAAGGGAGGATTTCCTCCGCTTTTGGCTGTACTTACTCCTAGTTTAGTGTTTTTAGTGTTGACCTTCATTTTGCTCAAAAAAGCACCTAAATAAAATTTATGAATTTCATTACACAACATCGTAATTTGCTAATACTTCATTTTACGGTGCTAATTTGGGGATTTACAGGAGTGTTAGGCTCCTTAATATCTACACCGGCTTTACAATTGGTGTGGTACCGCGTACTGATTGCCGCCCTGACATTGGTGGGTTATCATTTGGCCACGCGCAAAAGTATGGTCGTACCTACAGCTGATCTGCTGAAATTTATGGCTGTCGGACTTTTGGTAGGACTGCATTGGGTATTGTTTTTTCAGGCTATTAAAGTGTCCACCGTATCCGTTACATTGGTTACACTTTCTTCTCTGACTTTGTTTACAGCCATCTTAGAACCTCTATTCTATAAGAGAAAACTATACACCGGGGATATCATCGTAGGACTCATTATTATTTTGGGTATCTACCTGATTTTTAAATTCGAGTTTCAATATTGGTTGGGTATTGTATTGGGCTTAGGAGCTGCGGCTTGTGCAAGTATTTTTTCTATTTTGAATGGAAAGATGGTTCAAAAAACCAGTCCAAGTATTATTACACAATATGAAATGATTGGTGCATTCATTGGTGTCACAATAGTACTTTTATTCACAGGGAAATTTGATTCCCATATGATTCTATCTTCTACGGACTTGGTTTATTTGTTTCTTTTAGGTAGTGTCTGTACCGCTTTGGCGTATGTGCTGGGGGTTGCAGTCATGAAGGAGCTAAGCGCTTTTACTGTGGCTTTAGTGACCAACATGGAGCCGGTTTATGGTATCATATTGGCATTTTTCTTCATCGGAAGCACCGAAAAGATGAGCATGGGTTTTTATGCAGGTGCAGTTTTGGTACTTGCTGCGGTATTTGTTTACCCTACGTTGAAAACCAAGATGCAGCAACGTCTGCAACGCGCTGCACACTAATCCGGAGTCCGATTAGTCCGTTTCGTCTTCTGTTTTTGCAATCTGTTCTTCTGGTTCTTCAGCAGGCGGCTCGGCATCATTTTTCAGCTCGTGTGTTTCTTTATCATACATTCCCGCCAGCTGGTCTACTATTGTTCCTTTCCACAAGGGTGTTCCTGTGAAATAGGCGGCTCTACCTATCATATGGGCAGCAATGGGTGAGGTGATAATAAGGAAAAATGTAATGGCCAAGGCTTTCGTACTCACTGAAATATCCGGGAATATAATTGCAGCACAAAACAAAAGTAAGCCTACACCTAAAGTCGCGGCTTTTACAGTTACCGAAAGGCGCAAATAAAAATCCGGCATCCTCAGAATTCCCAAGGAAGCAAAAAATATCGCAAAAGCACCTATCGTGCTCAAAATTCCTATAATAATATTAATCATCTTCTCTTTTTTCTATGTAAAATGAAAAGGCTACTGTTCCCAAAAAGGCTATAAGTGCAAGCATGATCGCCACATCCAACAGCACGATCTGATTCGACCGAATAGTGAAAATCGTAATGATCCCAATACCAATGGTGATAATGAGATCCAGGGCTATTACTCGATCCACTACTTTGGGACCTTTTATCAAACGTATAAACACCAAAATAACCGATATAGTCAAAATGGGTAGGATAAAGTAGTCAAAATAGGTTTCTAGTGTCATCGTATCGCCTCCAATAATCGTCTTTCTAATCCTGTTTTCATATCGCGGACAAATTTTTCCGGATTATTCAAATACATCACGTGTATATACATCGTGGTCTTGTCCTCACTAATATCCACGATGAGTGTGCCTGGTGTCAGAGATATCATCGTAGACAAGAGATTGATCTCCGTGTCTGTCTTTGCATTGAGCGGGAATTTTACTATTCCTGGACGCATGAAGAAGTTGGGAGTCATTACATCATAGGCTACTTGTACATTTGCTTTAATCATTTCCCAAATGAAATAAAATACAAAACTGATAATGCGCGGTACCTTATAGAAATAACTTCTATCGCCATCTGTACGATTCATGATCCATAGAATACCAAAGCCGAGCATAAATCCAAACAAAAAGTTTGTATAATACATCGATCCAGTAAGCGCTACCCAGATGAATGATAGCAGTAAGTTCATTAAAAACTGTTTAATCATACTATAAATTTTGATTACCCAATACTGCTTGAACATATGCCGAAGTATCCAGCAGTTGATCCGAAATTCGGTCTACTAGCTGCACAATTTCTTCCGCGTTTAATCCGATAAATAAAGTAGCAGCTGCTAGAATTCCTATCGGAAGCACCAATAATATTTTGCGAGCCAATGGTAGGGGCTCAAATTTGTCTTCAATGTCCACATTTGCTGGCACATCTTTCCAAAATACTTCTGACCACATCCGTGCAATGACAAACAAGGTTACAAAACTTCCGAAAACCAAAGCGGCTACAAAAGCATAATATTCCAATGTGAAAGCCTCTTTAAATAAGAAAATTTTAGGCCAAAAACCTGAAAGTGGTGGAATGCCGACTAATGAGAACAGGACGATAGCTATCAATAAAGAGGTTTTTGGATATTGAGCATACAATCCACCCAGGGATTTCATATCCATGGTACCACGTTTATGACGTATCAATCCTGCAATTAGGAACATATTTGTTTTGACCAGAATATCATGAAACAAATAAAATAGTGTACCCATCAAAGCTACCTTGGTAAACATCCCAATACCGCCAATCATAAAACCTATATGACAAACGATGAGGTAGGAAAACAGACGGCGAATATTTAATTTGATAAGCGCACCCATACATCCTGTAATAATCGTCAACACCGCGAGTACCATTAATAGGTTGCGCGTGAAATCGTCTGGAATAAATATAAGACTGAATACCCGCAACATGGCATAGATACCCACCTTGGTCAATAGCCCACCAAATGTAGCCGCTACGGCCGAAGGAGGCGTGTGGTAAGAGGAAGGAAGCCAATAGTACAGCGGAAATACCGCTGATTTAATACCAAAGCCTATTAAAAAGAAGGTTGAGGTGATGCCTAACAAAAACTGATTATTTACCAATTTAATCTTTTGGGAAAGATCAGCCATATTCAAAGAGCCTGTAATACCATAGAGGATACCGATTCCCGTTAGGAAGAATGTAGAAGCCAAGATATTCAATGCCATATATTTCACGGCGCCTTCCAATTGGGTTTTGCGCCCACCCAATGTCATCAGTACAAATGAGGAAATGATGATAACCTCAAACCATACGTATAGATTAAAGATGTCTCCCGTGAGGAATGCACCATTAAGCCCCATGACCAAAAAGTGGAAAATCGGAAAATACCCATATAGCATACGCTGCCGGCTGATGCCCGTGGACGAAAATAGGGATACTGCCAAGCCTGCTAACGAGGTAATAAGAACCAGCGTACTACTTAACAAATCCGCAACAAAGACAATTCCAAAGGGAGCTTCCCAGTTGGAAGCATTCAACGTAAGAATACCTGTCGTATATACTTTTGTAAATAAGCGGATAGCCACCAAAAGCCCCAAGAATGAACCAATGGCACTGATTACTCGCTGTGTCGCCGTTTTCCTCCAGGCCACAAGCTGTAGGATAGCGGTGAATAAATGTATAAATACCGGACCTAAAATGTGATTGTCAATCATATATCTTCCTCCTCCGGTGTGTTTAAATCGTCCAAATCATCTGAATCTACGAGGGCATACACACGCTTCAACAGAACAATGGCAAAAGCGGTAAGTGCGAAACTAATTACAATAGCAGTAAGTATCAATGCCTGCGGAATCGGATCAGCATATACATCCTGAAACATTTTGGCCGCCTCATCAATCACAGGGGGCTTCCCTTTGGTGATACCGCCCAATAAGAATATCAACACATTGGCGCCAGTACCCAAAAACATAATACCCAATAGAAGTTTTACCATACTTCTACGCAGTATCATATAGACACCCGCACCATATAGCAATCCTATTAATATAATAAGTAATAACTCCATTAATTCTTTTCTTCTAAATTATTAAGTGAAATGGTAAATAATATAGTTAACACTACACCTATAACCACGAGATAGACGCCCAAATCAAAAAATAAGGAAGACCCAATCATCCCGATAAATGGTATGGGCTCTTCAAACCATAATCCTGTCATCGGCGGATAACCAAATAAGAGGGGCAACGTCACACTAATGGCAGACACCCCTAATCCAATAGGTATTAGAGAGAGCGGTTTTCTTTTCAATATTTTCATCGTAGCTTCCGTGCCATTGGCAAAACTGTGTAATACAAAAGCAATCGAGGCTACTAAGCCTCCTACGAACCCACCGCCAGGATAATAATGCCCTCTCAGCAGTAAGAAAAAAGAAAATAGCAATAGAATGGGCAACAGATATTTTGTTGCGGACTGTAATATTGGACTTTTCATTATTCTTTCTCTGATGATTTTAAACGTAAACGAATCAAACTATAAACACCTAAAGCAGCAATACTCAACACTACAGTTTCAAACATGGTATCAATTCCTCTGAAATCAACCAATATCACATTTACGACGTTTTTACCTTTTGCGAGTAAATAAGCATTTTCGCCATAGAAATCAGAAATTTCTGTCGAAATAGGTTCTGACCACACTTTCAGAGCTACTAAGGATAAGATAATTCCAAAGCCAGTGGCTACTATCGCATCCCTCACCATTATACCTCTATTGGTCATGTTGATAAATGGAGGAAGTTTGTACAGCACAAGTACAAATAATACAGTCGTAAGCGTATCAATAGTAAATTGCGTCATCGCTAGATCTGGAGCACTATAAATTACGAAGATCAAACAGATACAGTATCCAATGACACTCATCGCCACTACAGCGGTTAGTCGGGATGCCGTACTCACTACTAAATAGAGCGCGCCTATTAAAATAAATATGACTGCAACTTCGTATAAGTCCGGATACGTCAGATCCCACATATCCAATGAAATAGGGCCACTCATCCACAGTCGATAAGCGAGTAAGGCTTCTGCGAAAAGAATAATCTTAAAGTGGTATGACCTTAAGTACCCATTGTGAAATATACCAGTATACCAATGCCCCACACGAACAATATCATTGGCAAATCCTGTGATTATACGTTGCGGGGAAATGCTATTCAGCTTTTCGATCCTTGCGAGTTTTGCTAAACTTGGTTTGTTGATAGCGTAAATTAATGTACCACCGAGTAAGGTTACAACACTGAGAGTAAATACCGTATTGAAACCATGCCACACTTTTAAGTAGGACTCGGTATTCATCCCCCAAATGGTGTTCGAAGCCGCAGTCGTAAAATAATCGCCTGCTATAGCGGGCAGGACACCAAAGAATACACCAAGAATGGCGAGTATGAGCGGTGGAATCCACATGGCTTTGTAGGGCAGGTGGACTTTTTCAAATTTTTCTGGAAGCGGACCTACAAAAGGCTTAATCCCGGCCATGAAACCTGCTGAAACCAAGGCTATATTGGTAGCTACCGTAGCACCTGTCAATATCCATGTCCAATCCGCGTTGGTATAATGCAAAGTAGCTTCATAAATCAGATCCTTACCCACAAATCCAAACGTCAAAAAAGGAAAGCCAGCACTAGACAAAGCCGCCAAAAATGCCGCGATTGCTACAGGAAAAAGAACTTTGCGCAATCCACCTAATACAGTAATATCTCTCGTATGCGTCTCATGATCTACAATCCCAGTCACCATGAATAACGTAGCTTTATAAAGTGCGTGTACAACTATAAATACACAAGCAGCTACTACAGCTTCTTTTGTACCCACGCCCAACAAAAATGTTAATATTCCTAAAGCCGATATCGTAGAATAAGCCAGAATAGCTTTCATGTCTATTCGGAATAATGAATGTATGGCTGCATAAAGCATCGTAATTCCACCTACTACCATGAGTGTAGTATTCCAATAAGTATGGTTTCCAAGAATTGGTGTGAATCGCGCTAATAAATATATTCCGGCTTTTACCATTGTCGCCGAGTGCAAATAAGCGGAGACCGGGGTAGGTGCTTTCATCGCTCCGGGCAACCAAAAGTGGAAAGGAAACTGAGCCGATTTGGTGAATGCACCTATAAATAACAATCCGATGATAAGCGGATAAAATTGGTGATTTAAGATCGTATCACGATGCTGGATTAATTCTGTAATGGTGTATGTGCCTGCAATATTTCCCATTAGCACTAGTGCTAACAGTAAAAAGAAGCCGCCTATACCTGTAATGCTCAAAGCAGTAATTGCACTTTTTCGCGAGTCCGCACTGTCGTTGTTAAAGCCTATCAGAAAGAAAGAACTTATACTCGTCAGCTCCCAAAATATAAATAGTAATAGAATATTATTGGATAAAACCACTCCCAGCATGGCTGACATGAAAAGAAGTAGATAGCCAAAAAAGCGATCAAAATAAGGGTGTCCTTTCAGGTATGCTCGTCCATAGAAAAAAATACAACTGCCTATTCCTGTAATAAGCAGAGCGAATAGCGAGGAAAGACCGTCAAGTTGAAATTCAAAGTTAATGCCTAAGGATGGTACCCAATCATAGTGTTGCAAAAATCCTTTGCCTGATGATATAGTGGGAATCATCTGTGCAAAATATATGACTAATATAGTTGGCAGAATGGGTATTAATATACTCCATTTGGCTTTGAATGCTCTGCCAAAAAATACAAGAACTATCGAAAATATTAATCCTGATAATACAGCTAATAGCATTTACTCTCTCTTATGAATTTATAGATTCCATAAAAATAATAAAATTAGGCGGTTTTTGTGTGGATTAATTGATAGATTTTGATTTTAGAAGGCTGTTTTTGCAATTTTTAATCAATTAATTGGGCAACTCCGCATGAGGGAATATCAAATTTTTGGCTCCAAAATACAAGAGCCATTGAGGTGTTTGTCGTGTGTTAAAAAGTATATTAAAGAGCAGTTTTGACAATCTAAGTAGCTGTTAAGACTTAGTTTGGGAGTTATGGTGTTGAGTCAATTAGGTTTATTCAAAAAAAGAGGGGGAGATTTGTGTTCGTAGGGCTTAAAAAGAAGAAAGGGGCACTTGGCCCCTTTCCATATGGATTTATTCCTTATTTTCTTAAATTTTTAGCTCCTTCGACGATTTTGTCTACCACCGTAGGATCCTGCAATGTAGAAGTGTCACCGAGACTTCCTAATTCGTTCTCTGCAACCTTGCGCAATATTCTTCGCATGATTTTCCCTGAACGGGTTTTTGGTAAGTCCGTTACGAATTGAATGATGTCCGGTTTTGCGATAGCACCGATTAATCGTGTAACCGTCTGCAGAATATCCTGTCTAGTTTTATCTGCGTCAATGTGATGATTCGCAATAACGTAGGCGTAGATACCTTGACCTTTCACCGGATGTGGGTAGCCTACTATTGCAGATTCTACCACGTCCGAGTGCATATTAATCGCATTTTCTACTTCGGCAGTTCCGATGCGGTGACCTGATACATTCAATACATCATCTACACGGCCTGTGATGCGGTAATAGCCTTCCGGGCTACGGTAACAACCATCCCCTGTGAAATACATATTTTTGTATGTCGAGAAATAGGTTTGTTTACAACGCTCATGATCTCCCCATGTCGTACGTAACATACCCGGCCAAGGGAACTTAATACATAAGTTTCCTGATACATCATTACCTTCAATTTCTTTACCTGTCTCATCCATCAAACATGGCTGAATACCTGGTAGTGGTAACAAGGCATATCCTGGGATTTCTGGAGTAACGCCTGCAATAGGGGTGATTAAGTGACCGCCATTCTCGGTTTGCCACCATGTATCCGCAATCGGACATTTGCCTTTTCCTACTTTATCTTTGTACCAATGCCAAGCTTCTTCGTTAATTGGCTCACCTACGGACCCTAATACACGAAGGGATGATAGATCTTTAGAATCCACATATTCATCGCCAAAAGCCATCAACGAACGAATAGCTGTAGGCGCTGTGTACAAGATGTTTACCTTGTATTTGTCTACTATATCCCAATATCTACCTGCATCTGGGAATGTTGGGATACCTTCGAACATTAATGAAGTTGCACCCTGCGAAAGTGGGCCGTATACAATATAGCTATGACCTGTAATCCAACCAATATCTGCTGTACAGAAGTACACTTCTCCTGGTTGATATTGGAAAGTATTGGCAAAAGTATAGCCTGTATATATCATATAACCTGCAGTTGTATGCACGACACCCTTAGGTTTTCCTGTAGAGCCAGAGGTATATAGGATAAATAAAGTGTCTTCTGCATCCATTTCTTCAGCAGGACAAGCAGGATTACCTTGTGTTTCTACTTTTTTGATCTCGTCTTCCCACCATACGTCACGACCTTTTAACATCGAGATCGGCGTACGTGAACGTGTTAATACAATTACTTTGTCAACAGATTTACATTGCATCAATGCATCGTCAACGATAGTTTTAAGCTCTAATACTTTATTTCCACGGAAACCGCCATCCGCAGTGATGACTAATTTACACTCAGCATCATTGATACGGTCTGCGATAGATTGTGCAGAGAAACCGCCAAAGACAACAGAATGTATAGCACCAATACGAGCACAAGCTAATACAGCAATTACCAACTCAGGAACCATCGGCAAGTAGATACATACACGATCCCCTTTTTTGATATTATTGTTTTTTAAAACATTGGCGAATTGCTCAACCTTGTTCAAAAGTTGTTTGTAAGTCAAGACACGATGTGCCTCAGATGGATCATTAGGCTCCCAAATGATCGCCGGTGTATCTCCATTTTTATAGATATGTCTATCCAGACAGTTCTCGGTAATGTTTAATTTTCCTCCTTCAAACCATTTGATCTCTGGTTCGGAAAAATTCCAATTCAGTACATTCGTCCATTTTCTTTTCCAAAAGAAATTATTTGCAATCTCTCCCCAAAATTCCTCTGGATTTTCTACACTTTTCTTGTAAGCGTCCTGATACTCCTCAAAAGTTTTTATTTGAAAACTCATCTCTTTTTCTCTAAAATTTCTATAGGTTTACTTAATTATTATACTTAGTTATCCAATTCAGACATTTATTTATTTGATAGAGTAAAACGTCTGATGCTGAATCTAATTTAATTTTTTTTGGCATAAAAGCGAATAAGAATTAAGATTCTTGACAATAAAATGTGGTTAATATGAACAAATAAATGTTATGAAAATGCATGTTGGGCCCTGGAAATTTTTGGTTTTTACCAACCTCTTAATTGCCTTTGCGGCGACGGCTCAGACATTGCTCAGCTATAAGATTTTTGATCTACCTTATAATTATTCCATCGTTCTTTTGGAATTTGCATCCACACTATTACTTTATAATCTTAGTATCTGGATTTCGAAGCCAAAAGATTATAGCAAGTCACCTTATGAGCGTACGCGATGGATATTTAGCCATCAGTCGTTATTTTATTTATTCAATGTATTAGCTTTTGTACTCTTAGGCTATGCCCTGCTTCAGGTACACTTATATACTTTTATCTATTTGGGATTTATAGGGCTATTGAGCCTAGGGTATGCAATTCCTGTTTTTAGAATACAAGGTAAATGGCAAAGTTTGCGGCATATTCCCTACATGAAAGTGTTTTTCATCGCGTTTATTTGGTCCTTGAGTACAGTGGGCTTGGTATATATAGAAAGTTTCAGTGGATTGCAGGCTATAGGTTGGGATAGGGTGCTTTATCTTCTGATGAGCAAATTTCTATTTATTGTGTTGGTGACGCTACCATTTGATATTCGGGATATGAAGCAGGATTCTTTTTATCATCTCAAAACTGTACCATTACGACTCGGGCGCCATCGGACGGAGCGATTATGCTATTCGCTTATTGTTGCGCACTTACTTCTTGTACTATTCATGCCTACTACGCTTCCAGTACAGATGGGTTTGTTAGCTTGTGATATGGTGGTTTGGATATTATTTAAAACCATCATCTTGCAGAAGCAGGATAGTTTTATGCAGGTATACCTGTTGGATTTGGTGCTAATACTGCAATACATTTTCTGCCTATTAGCTGTTCAAATAGCGAATTACCTTATCCGCTAAAATATCCGAAAGCTTAAAATAACTTTCAAAAGTCCAACCTGCTACGTGCGGGCTTAATAGGACATTATCTCTTTTTATTAATTCCGGATACCAATCTTGTTCGCCTAATGCAGGGAATTTTTCCACAGGAAGGACATCAAAGGCAGCACCGATTATTTTACCCGAATCTAAGGCATTAAGTACCGCAGGAATATCGACTATTCCTCCGCGAGCACCCATCAGAAAGAAAATAGGTTTACGGAAATGATATAAATATTCCGCATTGATCATTCCTTTGGTTTCACGGGTCAGCGGAATGTGAAAACTGACAACATCAGCCTGCTTTACGATTTCCTCCATAGACACTTCCGTGGCATACTGATCCGAAAATCCCGTTTTGTACTTGTCATAAGCAATGACTTTGACATCAAAACCCGAAAGTTTTTTTGCCATAGCTTGGCCATTGTGCCCATAACCGATTAATGCAACGGTTTTTCCTTTGAGTTCGTAGCCTCGGTTTTCTTCGCGCTTCCAGAAGCCCTGACGGATTTCGGTATTGCCCCGATTGAGGTTATTCATCAGACTCAATAACATGCCGATGAGATGTTCGCCTACGGCGTCACAATTCCCTTCATTGGCAGGAAGAAGTTGTATGCCCTTTTGTGCGGCATACTCTTCGTCAATATTGTCCATTCCAGCACCTGCTCTTCCGATGAGTCGCAGCGGTGGCGCCAAATCAATAAATGCTTGATCGACTTGAAATTTAGAACGGATTATCAAACCTGAATATGCTGAGATGATTTCTTCAGCTTCTGTACGCGTGATGTTGGGTTGATAACTGTATGAAATATTTGCTTTGTCAAACTTCTCCAAAAGAACCTCGTGTACGTCATCTACTATTAGAATATTCATGATCTGTTATTTTTCAATTTTCATAAAATCCACCGACAGAAGTTGGGTGAGCCCAGATTGAGCGAGCGTTGCGGGCAACCACTTCATGATTTGATTGCGAATAGCGACTAAGAAGGCATTGTCCCACTGTGAAATCTCACCAATCCTTTTTGATGTATCAGTGATGTATTTGGTGCGTTTCAAACGGCGTTTTTCAAAATTACGGAAGGCATCCGTCACCGCTTGGTTTTCCTTTAATTCATCCATCAGCACAGCCACATCTTCTAATGCCTGACAGGCACCTTGACCAAGATTGGGTGTAGTAGCGTGCCCCGCATCGCCAAGCAAAAGGATATTCCTATAAGCTAAATGGGACAGCGGTTTGATATCTATAATGTCATTCCAGATCAAATCTTCATCCTTAGTTTCCGCTAATATGGTTGGAATAGGGTTGTGATAATCTCCAAAATATTGTTTTAAATCTTGAACGGTATAATCTCTGTAAATAGGATTATTTGCTTTACTGTTGACACAAGCATACCAATAGATGCGGTTTCCGACTAGGGGCGTCATCCCAAATCGTCCTTGGGTACCCCAAGTCTCTGAACCTTTGTCTAGCTGAATGCTACTATTGTCTATTGTGGCGCGCCAGCAGGTGTATCCCGAGTAACGTGGCGTAGCATTGGGGAGCAATTGCTGACGCAAAGGTGATTTTACACCATCGGCGATAAGCAAATATTTGGCCCTGATAAGTGTGCCGTCTTCAAAATAAATTTCGATGAATTCGGAGTGACTCTCAAATTTAATTGCTTTTTTGGCGAGCAATACATCTTCAGTCTGCAATTGAGAAAGTAGATAAAGGTGTAAATCCGCACGATGTATGGTGAAGTTTTCCTGATTGTATTGTTCCGATAATTTTTGCGTGTCTGGGGCCAGAAGAACTTGACCTTTTTGGTCCAAAATGTGATAGGAGTTGGTATAAAAACCCAGTTTCTCAATATCATGCTTTAAACCCATCAAATCCAACGCCTGCATAGCGTTTGCTGCCAACCCAAAGCCCGCACCTATACCTTTGAGTTCTTTCGCTTGCTCAAATACTTTGAATTCACGACCCAATTGGCTTAATCCAATTGCAGCTGTTAATCCAGCAACGCCGCCGCCAATTATCGCAAATTCAGTATCAATATGCATATCATTTTGTATTAGCTATCTCATTTGTCAAAGCCACAAAATCCTGCACAGTCAATCTTTCTGCTCTCAATTCATACAAGGGATTGTCACTCATTTTGTCTTTGGCAATGACACCAGAAAGTGAATTTCGTAGAGTTTTTCGGCGTTGGTTAAAACCTGCTTTCACGACTTTCCAAAATAAAGCTTCATTACAACCCAAATCCGTCACCTTATTTCGTGTCATGCGCATGACGCCGGATAACACTTTCGGAGGGGGATTGAATGCACCTGCTTTGACCGTGAAAAGGTATTCTACATCATAGTAGGCTTGCAAGAAAACAGAAAGAATTCCATACTCTTTGCTACCCGGCTTAGCCACACAACGTTCAGCCACTTCTTTTTGGAACATACCGGCCATCTGTACGACACGGTCTCTTTCTTCTAGAATTTTGAATAATATTTGAGAAGAGATATTGTATGGATAGTTTCCGATCACAGCCATCTTGTCCCCAAAATATTGGCTAAAATCGAGTTTTAAGAAGTCACCATGGATCAATCTGTCACCCAATTGTGGGTATTTATCTGTGAGGTATTCAATGGATTCGTCGTCTACATCAATCAAATAGGTCTCGTATTCTTCCTTTTGGAGCAAAAAATCTGACAATACACCCATACCTGGTCCTACTTCCAACACTTGGGTAAACCCAAGCGAGGTGTCCAATGCATCTGCGATGCGTTGAGCAGCATTTTTGTCATTCAAAAAGTGTTGTCCTAAGTGTTTTTTTGCGCGTACGTTACCCATATTCTTCTATTAGCCTCAAAATTAAAAAGTAAATATGACATTGCAGCAAAAAGATTTGGCATATTCCGAAACTTAACTGACAACATTGGTGACCGAAATACCTTTCTTTCTCATTTTTTTTCTATTTTTGAATTGAAAAAACGCTAAAACGATGAGTGAAAAATTAAAAGTTGGAATTAGTATTGGAGACATCAACGGAATAGGTCTAGAAGTGATTATCAAATCTCTGATGGATAATCGCGTGTTGGACTTTTTTACGCCTATTGTGTATGGTAATACTAAGAACGCTTCATTTCATCGTAAAGCAAACAATATCAATGACTTCAGTTTTAATGTCATCAATGATGTGGAGCAAGCCAATCCGAAACGTCCTAATCTGATCAACTGTTGGCAAGAAGATGTCAAAATCACATTGGGTGAGGAAAATGAAACAGGGGGCAAATATGCTTTCATTTCATTAGAAAGAGCCGTAGCAGATTTGACGGCAGGTAAGATTGATGCTTTGGTCACAGCACCGATCAATAAACACAACATTCAAAGTGAAAACTTTAATTTTCCAGGTCATACCGAATATTTGCAAAGCAAAACTAACGCGGATGATGTATTGATGTTTATGGTGTGTGATGAATTAAAGATAGGCGTAGTGACGGGACATATTCCGCTAAATGAAGTCGCTACTAAAATCTCTGAAGAAGCTATTCTGAAGAAATTGCGATTGATGAATAACTCCTTGAAAACAGATTTTTGGATCCAAAAACCGAAAATCGCCGTGCTAGGATTGAATCCGCACGCAGGTGATAACGGAGTGATTGGCATCGAAGATGATACAATCATAGCACCATCTTTGGCCAAAGCGAATGAAGAGGGGATATTCTGTTTCGGACCTTATCCAGCAGATGGATTTTTCGCAGGCGAAGCCTACAAAAAATTTGATGCTGTACTTGCGATGTATCACGACCAAGGTTTAATTCCATTTAAACATATTGCAAATCGTAAAGGAGTAAATTATACTGCAGGACTGCCTATCGTGCGCACTTCACCAGATCACGGCACAGGTTACGATATCGCAGGTAAAAATTTGGCTTCGCATGCATCCTTTATGGAGGCGATTTTCACGGCAGTACATATCGTAAAAAATCGTCGCGAGCAAGCTGTGTTGTCCGATAATCCTTTAGCATTCCGTAAACTTTCTAAAGATAGAGATTAGTCCACACGGGAGATTACCTTAGATTTTTGACTTATTTTTCTTTTAAATTGAGTATTTTTGCCAACGAAATAGGTCGGTAAGGCCTATATGTGTGCTATGACTGAAGATTTACAACATCCCATATTTTCTATTATCAAAGATTTAGCTGACAAGACAGATACAGAAGTGTATGTCATCGGTGGCTACGTACGGGATAGGATAATGGGACGTTCTTTCAAAAATGACGTAGATATATTGGTGATTGGTTCAGGAATAGATTTTGCAACCAAATTAGGTGAGCATTTGCATACCAAAGTGGCGGTGTATAAATCGTTTGGTACAGCCATGTTGGTGTATGATGGGCTGGATGTCGAATTCGTAGGTGCCCGAAAAGAATCCTATAGACGTGATTCGCGTAAGCCTATCGTAGAAGATGGTACATTGCAGGATGATCAAAATCGTCGTGACTTCACCATTAATGCGATGGCCTACTCGTTGAATAGCGCTACGTATGGACAATTGTTGGATCCATTTGATGGATTATCTGATATTGAAAATCGCATTATCCGTACCCCATTAGCACCCAAAGAAACATTCTCGGATGATCCGCTGCGTATGATGCGTGCGATACGATTTGCTACTCAATTGAATTTCAAAATTGATGTGGAAACTTTGGAAGCTATTGTGGAGACCAAGGAGCGCATTCAGATTATTTCCAAAGAGCGTATTACGGACGAAATGAATAAAATTATTTTGTCCAAAAAACCTTCAATAGGTTTTAAATATTTGTTTGATACGGGTTTGCTGCAGTTGGTATTTCCGGCTATGGCAAATTTGTATGGTGTGGATTATGTCGATGGCAAAGGACATAAGGACAATTTCTACCATACTTTAGAGGTGCTGGACAATGTTGCCGATATGTCCGATGACTTGTGGCTGCGCTGGGCTGCAATCATGCACGATATCGCCAAGCCAGCGACAAAGCGTTTTGATAAGCGTATTGGATGGACATTTCATGGGCACGAAGATCGCGGCGCTCGCATGGTGCCTAAGTTGTTCGCTGACATGAAATTGCCGCTGAATGAAAAGATGAAATTTGTTCAGAAGCTAGTTCAACTGCATTTGCGACCGATTGTTCTTGCACAGGATATTGTGACAGATTCGGCAGTACGTCGTCTTTTATTCGAAGCAGGGGATGATATTGATGCGCTCATGCTCTTGTGTCATGCGGACGTGACGACCAAAAATGAGTTTAAAAAGAAAAAATACCGCGACAATTTTGAGCTTGTCAAGCAAAAACTCAAAGATGTCGAAGAGCGTGATCACTTACGCAACTGGCAGCCACCAGTGACGGGAGAAGATATCATGCATGTTTTTGGATTGGGACCAAGCAAGCAAGTGGGGGTTATCAAGAATGCGATTCGCGAAGCGATCTTAGAAGGAGATATTCCAAATGAGCGTATGGCTGCGTACCAATTTATGTTGGATAAAGCCAAGGAGCTTAATTTGGAACCCAAGGCAATATTGTCTTGATAGACTTCAAAATAATTTTATAATTTTATAAACAGAAACTAGGTTATACTTAGTCGATATAGATATATGGCAGTTTACAGATTTAGAGTTACATTCGAAGATTATGAAGATGTATATCGTGATATTGATATGCCTTCAAAGGGTACTTTTTTAGAATTACATCATGAGATACATAAGAGCACGGGTTACAATCCTGAGGTATCGTCCTCCTTTTATGTGAGCAATGATCAGTGGAAAAAAGGTACTGAAATAGCGCATCTTCCGAATCCACGTAAGAAGGAATCAGGTGTATTAATCATGGAGGATATCCGTCTAAGTAAGTTTATTGATGACCCGCACCAAAAGTTTTATTACATCTATAATTTTGACAGACCCTATGATTTTCATGTGGAACTCATTAAGATTTTGAAGGAGGAAGACGGCAAGGTATATCCGGCACTGTTCAAATCTGTAGGTCTAGCTCCTAAAATCGCTGCCGCTGCCAATTTCCCTGTTGCGGATTTGGATGAGGACGACGATGATGACTTCATCGAAGAAACTGCTACCGAAGAATATGGTGTAGACGATGAAGATGAATACAGCATCGATGAGGGTGATGAGGAAGAAGAAGGTGGAGAGGAAGAACAAGAATTCGGCGCCGGAGAAGAAGATTATTAATTAATGTCTTTTGTGGACAAACATAAAAAAACGTTAGTCGTAGTGGTTGGTCCTACAGCAGTAGGTAAAACAGCTACGGCTATTTTATTGGCGCAGCATTTCAATACGGAAATAATATCGGCTGATTCTCGTCAGTTTTATCGGGAGATGACCATAGGCACGGCCAAACCTGATGCGGAGGAGCTTGCTGCCGCTCCTCACCATTTTATCAATTCACATTCCATCGCGCAAGAATATTCTGCAGGTGATTTTGAGCGTGATGCATTGAAGCTGTTGGATGAACTATTTTTAACGAAAGACACCGTCATTATGGTCGGTGGTTCGGGATTGTTTGTTCGTGCAGTGTGCGAAGGCTTGGATGATTTGCCCAAAGCTCCGGAGGGAGTACGCGATGCGTTGAACAAAGCCTTTGAAGAAAAAGGACTGGAGCCTCTGAAGGCCCGCCTCAGAGAATTAGACCCTGCATATTATGCGGTGGCCGATATTGACAACCCCCAACGTGTCATTCGCGCACTGGAGGTGTACGAAGCTACCGGAAATCCTATGTCTTTTTATCAAAAGAAAGAGCAAGCTTCCCGTCCATTTCAAGTCGTGACAGTCGGTCTGAATATGGATCGTCCCAAATTATACGAGCGTATCAATCTTCGGGTGGACAATATGCTGGCAGCAGGATTGATAGATGAAGTAAAATCCTTAGAACAATATCGCCATAAGCCGGCGTTACTGACTGTAGGCTATTCAGAAATATTTGATTATTTCGATGGTGACCTCAGTCTCGAAGAAGCCATTGACAAGATTAAACAAAATTCAAGACGCTATGCCAAAAGGCAAATCACATGGTTCAAGAAATATGGTAACACCACCTGGTTCGAACCTCATGACTTAACAGGTATTTTGCATTACATTTCACTCCAAAATAAATAAGGCCTCCCCATCGGAAGGCCTTTGATTTATAGTGGAAGAGTTGTAATTATTTATAGTTGGTGATTACTTCGCTTATTTTCCATCCCTCAGCAGTATCTTGTAGCGTAAGGATATCCACACGGGTAAAATTGTCAAATTTGAAAGTTGCTTTTGCTACAGCAAATTTGCCTGTCTGATCCAATACTTCATAAGTGTAAGCGCAGTCGTATTTTGAATTGTTCGTTTCGTTCAGGAATTTCACATACTCTTCTTTAGAAGATTTTTTCTTGTTCGCTGTGTTGAAGTATTCAAAGTTGTCGGCCAACATTTCTTTAATATCGTTTTGGTGACCCAAAACTGAAGCATTCAAATAATTAGCTACGATGCTTACTGATGGTCCTGATACAGAAGGGTTTGCTTTCTCATTTGCAAATGAGCTCAATGATAATACCATCATCATTACTGTTGCGATTGCTAATAGATTTCTTTTCATGGTTGTTTATATTTTTAGTTTTTTAATTTCTTTTGATACTCCAAAGGTAGGGTGAATGGGAAGGCTGCAGAATGGCAATTAGATTAATCGACGAAGAAAGTCGGTAAAAATCGAGGTTTATTCGGTGAGTAAATGTGTAGCGTAGAAAACAAAAAAGGTCTAAGTAGCTAACTTAGACCTTTCTATATACAGTGACAGTATGGGCTATACGATAAAGTTCCAACCGAATGGATCTTCAATTTTACCATATCGTAATTGATTCAAATAATCTAATACTTTATTAGAGAATTCACGGCCTTCTACTGGAGGCAAAGTATAGTCTTTACCTTCAAAACCGATTCTATCGATATGCGTAATTGTAGCAGCAGTACCTGCAGCAAATGCTTCGGCAACTTGACCTGCTTCGATACCATCAATCAATTCTTTTACGGAAACCTTGCGTTGTTCCGCTTTATAGCCCCATTCTTCTGCCAATTGCATGATGGTACGTCTCGTCACGCCATGGAGAATGGTATCGCCATGTGGCGTAATGATGGTGTCTCCAATACGGAAGATTAGATTGGCTGTTCCAGCTTCTTCAATATATTTGTGCTCAAGAGCGTCTGTCCACATGATTTGGTCGTAACCTTCATCATTCGCCAGTTGTGTAGGGTATAATGACAATGCATAGTTACCTGCATTTTTTGAAAAACCAACACCACCTTCGGCTGCACGTGTATAGTGCGTTTCCACTTTCAGTGAAATCGGTTTGCTGTAATATGCACCTACCGGACAAGTAATAACAATAAACTTGTATGAAATCGAAGGATGCACGCCTAATGCGGATTCCGTTGCAAACATAAATGGACGAATATACAATGAAGTACCTTCTTTAGAAGGAACCCAATCGCGATCGATATCCAATAATTGTTTCATCCCGCCCAAGAAAATATCTTCCGGCACTTCGGGCATCTGCAGACGCGCTGCGGACTTGTTAAATCTTTCCCAGTTATTCTCTGGTCTAAATATACTTACTGTTCCATCGTCAAATTTGTATGCTTTGATACCTTCAAAAATGGATTGACCATAGTGCAATGCAGACATGGATGGACTAATGCTAAGCTCGCCATAGGGCACAATACTCACATCTTCCCATTTACCATTGTTATACTCAGCGACCAGCATGTGGTCTGACATGATATGCCCAAACTTAAGATTATTGAAGTCTACTTGCGAGAGTCTTGATGTACTTGTCGGCTCTACGCGAATTGAAATTTGTTCTGTCGCGCTCATTCTCTTTTTATATTTTATTGGAATGCAAGTTAAAAAAAAAGATTTAGAGCTTTTGCTTTAATTTCGAAATAGGGTATTCAATTTGCCAATTTAGGGGCATAAATAAAAATCTCCTTATTGAATTAAAATTTGTAATTTAGGATATATGCGGTTCGTAAATTAATTTGATATCCCGTCGAATTTATCTGTTAAACCAATTAACTACCTTATTATGAAGTCTTTATTGCAGAAATCAACGACAAAACGTCGTGAAGAACAACACATCACCTTATTCGGATTTATTAAAGGATATTTTATTTATCTCTATAAAAATTTTATTCGCCCGTGAGTCTAATTCGGCGGATTATGTTTATGATACACGGAGTGTATGTATAATTATTTAAGAAATGCATTAACTGTTATGGACAAAGGTATATTAGTTTGCGGTTCTGCTGTTATTCTTCCGTAACAAAGTTCATTAATTGTGAATGATTTTCAATAAAGGATCCAAATAATCGCGATTGTTTGCTAAGCGAGGCACTTTATTTTGTCCACCCAATTTGCCACGCGATTTCATCCAGTTGTAAAAAGTCTTATCCGGAGCATTATGGATAATAGGTTTTGCCAAAGCCATATTTTTATATCTTTTGGCATCATAATCCGAGTTGATCTCCCGAAGCGTATTGTCTAGTATGTCGCAGAATTGATTAAAATCTCCAGGTTGTTTTTCAAATTCAATAATCCATTCGTGAGCACCGGCGTCCTTATTGTTAAAATAGACAGGTCCAGCGGTGTAATCCTTAATTATAGCTGCCGTAGCATCACAAGCCGCTCGGAGCGCCTGATCGGCATTGTCTACGATCACTTCTTCACCGAAGGTATTGATATACTGTTTTGTGCGACCCGAAATCTGGAAACGATAAGGGGATAGGGAAGTGAACTTAATGGTGTCACCTATTTTATAGCGCCAAAGTCCAGCATTTGTGGAAATAATCAGCGCATAGTTTTTACCTATTTCTACTTCGTGCAAACCTAATGTTTTGGGATGCTCGTCTTCTAAATTTTCGAAGGGCAAAAATTCATAGAAAATGCCGTAATCGAGCATAAGTAACAAATCGTCTGAATCGGACTGGTCTTGTATACCAAAATAGCCCTCAGAAGCATTGTAATTCTCCAGATAATACATATTGTCAGTAGGAATTAAACGCTTGAACTGCTCTTTATAAGGCATGAAACTGACACCGCCGTGGCCGTAAAACTCTAAATTTGGCCAAATGTCCAAGAGATTATCTTTGCCTGTAATCTCTAGTATGCGCTTTGCCATGACGATATTCCAAGTCGGTACACCCGCGAGACTCGTCACATTTTCTTTTATGGTAAGCTGAGCGATTTGCTCTATTTTCTCTTCGAAATTAGGATTGAGCGTGACTTCCATAGTTGGCGTCCGTAAGAACTCGGCCCAAAAGGGGAGGTTGCGGATTAAAATGGAAGATAGATCGCCGTAATAGGAATCGGGACTAAAATTATTGATCTGCGAGGATCCACCAATTACGACGGTTTTTCCTGTGAAAACCTTATTATTGGGTTTGTTGTGGCAGAATATTGTCAACATATCCTTGCCGCCTTGGTAATGACATTCCTCTAAAGCTTCCAGGCTAACAGGAATAAATTTACTGCGGTCTGCCGTCGTGCCTGAGGATTTGGCAAACCATTTTATGTCCGATGGCCAAAGGATATTCTGCTCACCTTTGATCATGCGATCGATATAGACTTTGAGACCATCATAGTCACTAATGGGCACACGATTTTTGAATTCCTCAACAGTATAAATACTCTTAAAATCGTATTTTCTGCCCCATTCGGTAGCTTCAGCTGCTGAAATCAAGTTTTGAAACCATTCTTCCTGCACATCATGGGGATATTTAATAAAGAGCTCAATCTGATGAATTCTCTTTTGCATAATCCACGTGAATATTGAGTTAAGTATGGCCATGATTCAATGAAGTAGCGTGATGTTAAAGTTTCTTTCTGCGTAGTACGAAATTTTGTCCCAAATAGAATTTACGGGCCATTTCGTTGTCGGCAATTTCCTCCGGCTTACCTGTTAACATAATCTTTCCTTCGGTCAACAAATATGCGCGGTCCGTAATGGATAAAGTCTCCTGCACATTGTGGTCAGTGATGAGTACCCCTATGTTTTTGGCTTTGAGCTTCGATACGATCGATTGTATTTCTTCAACAGCGATAGGGTCAACACCGGCAAAGGGTTCATCCAAAAGGATGAAATGCGGGTTGGCTGCTAGCGCGCGTGCGATCTCCGTACGACGGCGTTCGCCACCTGAAAGTAAGTCGCCGCGGTTTTTGCGTACACGGTGCAAACTAAATTCACTTAGGAGTTCCTCTAATTTGGCTAGACGTTCTTGTTTATTAGGGTAATGTATTTCCAATACAGCAAGAATATTATTTTCTACGGATAGCTTACGGAATACAGAAGCTTCTTGGGCAAGATAACCTATTCCTTTCTGGGCTCTCTTGAACATGGCATCTTTCGTGATCTCCTCGTCATTGAGGTATACGTGGCCATCATTCGGTTTGATAAGACCTACAATCATGTAAAAAGAAGTCGTTTTACCAGCACCGTTAGGGCCCAGAAGTCCCACGATTTCCCCTTGTTCCACATGAAATGAAACATCATTGACAACTGTACGTTGCTTGTATTTCTTAATGAGATTTTCTGCTCTAAGTATCATGAATAATATTTCTGCTATTGCAAATATATTTTAATATCGTATTGCTTTGATGTTTAATTGCAAATTCTTTTTGCCGCGCCAGTTATTTTCCTCAATGGTATAACAAATATCGAAGGCATTCTGATTTTGAATATAATCGAAATGTTCGGCCAAGCCAAATGCTATACAATCAAAACCTGGTGAATCACCTTGCCTAATAGTGAATTTCAGGTGATTGTTGCCCACAATATTTGCCGATCCGATGATACGCACCTGACGCGTCATGAATACAGGTGCTTCATTTTGCGGGCCGAAAGGTTCAAATTGCTTTAGCAAGCGATACAATTTGCTATCAATATGCTGAAGATTAATTTCTAAATCAATGCTAACCTCTTGCTGTAACATCTCCGGTTTGATCGTTTTTTGGACGACATCCTCAAACCTTTGTTGAAATAAGCGGATATTTTCTTCTCGCATGGTCAGTCCAGCAGCATATTTGTGCCCACCAAATTGTTCTAAAAGGTCACTACACTCACTCAGCGCCTCGTATAAATCAAAGCCAATAACCGAACGCGCGGAACCTGCAATGTGTCCATTGGTGTGTGTAAGGATGACGGTAGGACGGTAATATTTTTCAGTAAGACGGGACGCCACGATTCCAATCACGCCCTTGTGCCAATCAGATTTGTACAGGACAGTAGATTTGCGAAGTAAATTATCCGTAGATGATTCAATGAGCGATAATGCTTCTTTGGTGATGTTAAGATCAAAATCCTTGCGGACATTATTCTGATCATCGACTGCGTTCGAAAAGTTTTTAGCTTCCTCTTCGGATTTGGAAATGAGTAGGCGCACAGCATCTTTTGCATGTTCTATACGACCAGCAGCATTGATACGAGGACCAATTTGAAAAACTATATCATTAACGGAGAAAACGCCTGTTCGATTGGTCGAAAGGTTAATCAACGCTTTGAAACCTACCGAAGGATTGGTATTTAATTTTTTAAGACCAAAAAATGTTAAGATTCTATTTTCGCCGGTAATCGGAACAATATCTGAAGCGATGCTGACAGCAACCAGATCGAGATATTGGTACGCGGCTTCCATATCCATGTTATTTTTAAGGATGAAAGCTTGTATGATTTTAAATCCTATGCCACAGCCCGAGAGCTCTTTGTATGGGTATGCACAATCCGAACGTTTGGGATCCAATACCGCTACGGCATCCGGAATGGATTCTCCCGGAAGATGATGGTCACCAATGATGAAGTCTATGCCTTTACTCTTTGCGTAATCCACTTTTTCAATGGCTTTGATGCCACAATCCAATGCGATGATAAGCGTAAAACCATGTTCGGCAGCGTAATCAATACCTTGAGTAGAGATTCCATAGCCTTCGGCATAGCGATCTGGAATATAAAATTCAATGCCTGTATGAAAAGTACGGAAGAAACTATAGACTACAGATACGGCGGTAGTACCATCTACATCATAATCCCCGTATATTAGAATCTTCTCCTTATTGCCGATAGCTCTTTCGATTCGGGTAATGGCTTGATCCATATCCTTCATCAAAAAAGGATCATGCAAATGATCCAAAGATGGTCTAAAGAAATATCTTGCTTGTTCAAAGGTTTGGACTTCTCGACTTACCAAAAGGTTTGCAACGATGTCATTGACACCTAGTTCTGTTTTTAAATTATTTACTTTGTTGCTATCGTTTTTTGGTTTTAGGACCCACCTTTTTTGCATATCTTTGCACAATATTTGTATGTAAATATACATTATAAAGGTGTAGTAACCTAGTACTTGCAGTCTATAATTAATTTACAGATTCTTAACTCTCATATTTACAATAACATAAAAGAATGATTCAAGCATATTCTTTATTCGAAGGTTCCTTCTCTGTGGACGCATCCAAAAAGTTTGTTCCTTTTGATCCATCGAAAGATGATCCAAAAAGTCGTCCAGCGTCTTTGTTTGTACATGTTCATCCATTTTTGGTCGAATCGAGTCATGGCCTTTTGCTATGCGATGCAGGCTTGGGCATGCGTGCTGAAGAAGATGAGTTGTTGATTCACCACAATATTCGTAAATTGGGGTTTGAACCAGAAGATGTGAAATATGTTCTTATGTCACACTTGCATAAAGACCATACAGGAGGATTAGTAGATTTCAAAGGTGGGGTAGGGCGCCTTGCATTCCCTGAAGCGGAGTATGTGATACAGCGCGGAGAATGGGAGAATGCCTACGCAAAAGAATCTGCTTCATATCGTACAGAGGTGTTTGATGTGATTCAGCGCAGTGGAAATTTGCATCTTGTGGAAGGAGATGGTCGTGTCAATAATGAAATTAGCTACGCGATAAGTGGTGGGCATACCGAATACCACCAAGTGTTTCATATAGAGACGGGTGGTGAGCATTTCTTTTTCGGGGGAGATGTGGTGCCCGAGCCGGAGGAGCTATTCAAAAACTTCATCGCAAAGTATGATTATGACGGGCGCACTTCACGCGACAAGCGCAAAGAGTTCTGGCAACAGGGTGCTCCTGAAGGCTGGATTTATTTATTTTACCATGGCAAATCATTGGCTATGGGTCTACCTAAGAAAAAAGAAGATGGGACCTATTTGTTGGTTGACCCTAACAAATAACTCGTTTTTATTATATTTGATAAATCAGTCGTTATAAACTAATAACATATTTTCTATGTCAGTAGTAAGAGAAAGTGATCTTATTGGTATTGGAAAGAAGTTTCAGATCGAAACTGAAGCCGGAGACAATATGGTCGTAGTGATTCATGATGATGGTCGTCGTGAATTGTATCGTCATGAGGATGAGGATAATGAAACACGTTGTGTGATGACTTTATCCGATGAGGAATCACGTCAAGTGGCAGGTATAATTGGGGGACTATCCTATAAACCTAAAGCCCTTGAAACGATTGAAGTCGCCTTGGATGACTTGCGTATCGAGTGGTATAAGGTAGAGCCGACCAATGATGGCGTGAACAAGACTATAGGTGAGCTTGACGTCCGTCAGAAAACTGGTGCTTCTATTATCGCCGCCATTAAAGATGCAGAAACTAAAATTAACCCCGGACCGGATTACGTAATTGAACCGGGCGCAACTTTGGTCATTGCAGGAAAAGCTAAACACATCAAACTCCTTAAAGAACTATTAGTATAATTGCATGTATATGTCTCATATCATAATCTTAGAAATCGGAATTGCTGTATTTTTAGTGGCCTCAGTAGGTCTACTAGCGAATAGACTACGTTTCTCTGTTATTCCTTTTTTTATTATTATAGGTATGTTGTTGGGTAATAGAGAATATCCTGACGTCATCGCCAATACACTCGCTAGTATTAATAATCCGAGCATAACTTCTGGATTCAATACCCTTTGGTCATTCTTTACGTTTACCGAAAGCAAACCCTTTATCGAATTCATGGGCAGGCTCGGTGTTTTGTTCCTTCTATTTTATCTGGGATTAGAGTTTTCGGTGGGTCGCCTCATTAAGTCAGGCAAGTCCATTGTCACGGGAGGAACCCTTTATGTCATATTGAACTTCGTTTCCGGGCTATTAATCGGCTGGTTGATGGATTTGCCATTCAAAGAATTGATGGTGCTATGTGGTTTGATGACAAGTTCTTCTACCGCTATTGTGGCTAAAGTGCTTACAGATTTAAAGCGTACAGCAAATCCTGAGACCGAGGTAATCATGGGGATGATTATGTTTGATGATTTGTTTATCGCCATGCACATCTCTTTCCTTTCGGGATTGATTTTAGCGGGCGGAACCTCTTTCTGGGCGGTTACGGCCACTTCATTAATGGCTCTTGGATTTATATTGGCCTTCTTAATCTTCGGTCGTAAGTTGGTGCCATCTATTGATAGAATACTACAAGACAAGTCCTCCGAACTTTTTATCCTGATTATATTCAGTTTGCTATTTGTGATTGCAGGCTTTTCCGAAACAATACATGTGGCGGAAGCTATTGGTGCACTCATGGCCGGACTGGTATTTGCCGACTCCAAGTACCTCAAAAAAATCGAAAGCATGGTCCTGCCATTTAAAGATTTTTTCGGAGCGATGTTCTTCTTCAGCTTTGGGTTGTCTATTGATATTTATTCTTTAGGCGGTGCAGTAGGATGGGCAGTTTTGGCTGCTTTGATCACGGTTGTATGTAATGTAGCCTCTGGGTATTTTGCAGCACATTTTTCTAAGATGAAGCCTCGCACTTCTTTTGATATTGGATTTACACTATCAGCGCGCGGCGAATTCTCAATCATCATGGCCAATATTGGGAAAGCAGGTGGGTTGTTGCCGATAATTCAATCTTTCGTGGTGGTGTACGTGTTGATACTTTCTATTGTTTCTCCTTTACTAACCAAAGAATCTAGAAATATCTGGACTGGGTTATTTGGGAAAGAGGATAAAGCTTCCAAACCTAAAAAGACTTTAGCAGAATTGGAAGCTACAGCTCGGGAAGAAGTCTAGAGAAAGCCTAATTCCAATTTCGCTTCTTCAGTCATCATATCTCTGTTCCACGGTGGGTCAAATGTAAGCTCCACTAGCGCCTCATTTACGCCCTCCACAGCAGCCACTTTGCGTTGTACTTCATCCAAAATATCTCCCGCTACAGGGCAGCCAGGAGCTGTAAGGGTCATAATGACCTTGGCAATACCGCCTTCTTTGGTGATGATCTCATACACCAGGCCTAAGTCCACAATGCTAGCTGGTTTTAACTCGGGATCATATACCGTTTCGAGCGCTTCTTTTATTTTCGGAGCAATTCCTAAATGATCGATTATTATTATATTACTCATATCTTATTTCCTTTCTAATACGTCTTTATATATATCTTCTAGCGTTTGTATATTATTTGCTAGTTGATAGTTTGCTTCATATTCCTTTAGACAATTTGCTGCCAATATTTGTTTACCTTCTTCATTTAATAACGCAAATTTTTTGATTTTATCAGCCAGATCAATGGCATTACCCGCTTCAAAATGATATCCTGTAGATGCAGCCACGATCATATCTTCCAGCGCGCCTATTTTGCTTCCGATGACCGGAGTGCCCATGGCATAGGCTTCCAAAATAGTCATCGGCATCCCTTCAAACCATATAGATGGTACAATGAGCGCTTGGCCACTGGCTAATGCTGTATTCAGTATTTCTTTGGATTGAAAACCTTTATATAGGATATTGGGATGGCTAGCGGCCGCGGACTCCACGGCATCCAGCATAGGACCATCTCCATATATCTCCACACTATACTCCGGTAGCTGTGCAAAAGCCGCAATCAATGTTTTTATGCCTTTTTCGACGGCTAATCTCCCAATATACACAAAATGATTGGTCTTAGGTACTTCAGGCCGCACAGGAGCTGCAATCGCATTGGTCTTAATACTGATTTGATGCGGTTCAATTCCTTTAGATGATTGCAAGAGCAAGCGCTTCATAAAATTGGAAAACACCAAATAACGGTCGATTTTATTCCAAGTTGCAAGGAGCTGATGTAAATAATAAGCAAAGGCAACCCAGAATGTCTTAATCGCTGAATTATCTAGACTTTTGCGATTAATGGAAGCCCAAGGAAATTTCTTATTTAGGGTGTCCAAAAAGACCTGATCTTCATGAAACAGAGTTGCAGAAGGATCCAATAATCTGTAATTATGTAAGGTCTGCACGGTCTTAATATTTCGACGATGCAGGGTTCTGAATACCCACGGTCCAATTGCATAGTGCGTATTGTGGATGTGCACAATATCCGCTTTGAAAAGCAATGCCTTTTGAGCGATTTTATGTGCTGCACTTATATTCCAAGGGTACAATGCAAACTGAATAAGCCCCTTCAAACCTTTTTCGTTGCGAAATGTCATAGTCTCCACGCTATGCTTCTTGCTCAAAGCATCGACCTCTTGCTGAAAAACTACATCTTCTCCGCCTTTGTGTTGATAAAAGTTATGGACTACTAAAATTCGCATGCATTCCTATTTTTACAAATATACTATTATTACAAAACCCAAATTACCTGGAAATGTAAAAGCCTAAAAATATATATGTATCTTCGTATGACTATTCACTTAAAAAATATGTTTGGAAATCCGTATTATGCTGAAAAAATCAGTAATGCCTTAGAGAATATAGAATTACCTACAACTCCTAAAAATCTATACGAACCCATACTTTATATTTTGTCTCTATCCGGAAAAAGGGTACGTCCTCAACTGGTATTTATGGGCGCACAACTATTTGGTTATGATGACGTAGATACTGTGTTGCCGGCTTCGGTAGCGATAGAATACTTTCATAATTTTTCGTTAATGCATGATGACATTATGGACAAAGCGCCATTGCGCCGCGGTAAGCAGACAGTCCATCAGCGTTGGAATGACAATGTGGCTATTTTGTCGGGCGATGCATTATTGGTCAAATCGTATGATGAACTCGCAAAATGCCCAATCACTGTTGTTCCTGAATTAATAAAGACTTTCAATCGGGTAGCCTTAGAGGTGTGCGAAGGGCAGCAGCATGATATGGACTTTGAGCAGCGTAATGATGTGTCCGAAGAAGAATACATCAATATGATTCGACTCAAGACTTCCGTGCTCCTAGGTGGTGCTTTGGAGTTGGGTGCTATCATCGCAGGGGCAAATGCAGCCGACCGACTGAAGATATACGATTTTGGTGTGAATCTTGGTGTTGCTTTTCAGCTGCAGGATGATATTCTCGATACTTTTGGAGATCCCGAGACATTTGGCAAGCAAGTGGGCGGCGATATCATCGTTAACAAAAAGACTATCCTGCATATTTTATTGAAAAGAGCATTGCTGTCTGAAGACGAAGCAGAATTCAATGCTATTCTCGAGCTCGAAGAAAGTGCCGGCGAAGAAAAAGTGCGAAGAATGATAGAATTGTACAATAAATATAAAATATTGGAACAGGCAAATACGTTAAAGGTAAAGTATTCCACTAAATCGTTAACGAGTCTGCAAGATATAAATGTGAATGACACCCAAAAGGAGGATTTACTTCTTTTGTCCAATAGCTTGTTGAATCGTAATAAATAGTGTGAACCTTTTTAGATTTTAATTTCAATTTTATTATATTAGACAATATTAATTCACAGACGGAGTACCTTATTAATGGAGCCTATAAAAATCACCATATTTCAAGCTTATCTTTTTTGGGAGAATGTAGAAAAGAACCTTCAAAATTTAAGCTTGCGATTATCATCCTTACGGGAGAAAACAGACTTAATCATTTTACCCGAAATGTTCAATACGGGTTTTACGACTAATGTCGAGAAATGTGCGGAAGAAATGGATGGAATGACCATGCGTTGGCTGTATGAGACCGCCAAAAAGTTCGAGTGTGTGGTCGCGGGTACATTGATTATCAAAGAAGGGAGTAATTATTATAATCGCTTTGTGTGGATGTCTGCCGATGGCAGTTACGTGCATTATGATAAGCGGCATTTATTTGCTTTGGCCAATGAGACGGATCATTTTTCGCCAGGCAACTCCCGCATCATGTTACAATTGAAAGGATGGAAAATATGTCCGATGATTTGTTATGATTTAAGGTTCCCGGTGTGGTCGCGTAATGCTGAGAACGGCTATGACTTATTGGTGTATACTGCTAGCTGGCCTGATAAGCGTTCAGCGCATTGGCGTGCATTGATACCTGCACGTGCTATAGAAAATCAAGCGTATGTGATCGGTGTCAACCGTGTAGGCCATGACGGCAATGAAGTCTATTATTCGGGTGGGTCGATGTGTATCTCACCAATGGGAGATGTCGTGTACTATAAGCCGGAGGATGAAGATTTGTACACTTTCACGCTTAATCCTCAGGATTTGCAAAAATCAAGAGAACAGTTCCCTTTCCTTAAAGATGGAGATAAATTTAATTTGCTATAAATTATACTATTGCTATAAATAAAAAAGTCTGTGCATGCACAGACTTTTTTATTTATAAGGTCTTTCGAGTATCGCTGATTGAATGACAGCCTGTCGGAGATCAAATTCAAATGCTTTTGTAGTTTCGGGCTCTGGAAGCCGTGTCGGTATCTTCACTTGGGACTCTTGAAGTGATTTTCGACGTTGTTGTGCCGCAATAACTTCCGCTGGTAACTCTGGTTTATATTCCATTTTTGGAATTTTTACTTTTCGGTCCACGGTTTGTCGTATTTCCGCCGGAGGATTAGGAAGTTGTACGGGTGCTGGCGACGGACGTTTATGCGGAGTCCGTTGAGAAGCTTTAGCCGCTTCTTTCCTGTAGTTTTGAACAAAACTAATTATTACAAAGGCAATGGCTACCAGTACACCAAAGATATTTTCCATACTATAAAGATATTAAATAATAAATGTTTAATTTGAAAAATCATAAAAATTTGCAAAATTCAAATAATCTTGTTTAATTGCATAGGCAACCTAATTATATCTAAATAATGAATGATTCGTTAATAATATCCAATGAATTCTACTCTTTCCTAACAGGAAAGGTGTCAACAGCCATTTCCAGGAGGTTACAGCGTAATTTAAAAGCGGGGAAACTTAATATTACAGCTGAGCAATGGACAATCTTATACCATCTGTGGCAGGAAGAAGGACTTACACAACAAGAGCTTGCTAACCTTACTTTTCGTGACAAACCCAGTATTACTCGGTTAATAAATAATCTGGAGAAAATGACACTCGTAATCCGGGTTAACGATAAGCAAGATCGTCGATCCAATCTCATTTACTTGACCAAAGAGGGACGGAAATTGCGGGAGGAAGGAATGAAGCAATCCTTACTTACACTACAGGAAGCTACAGCAGGATTGGAAATAGAAGAGCTGCGCGCAGCGCAAATAATATTAGATAAAGTATTCCACAATATTAAATAATGAAAAAGGACGACATTTTTAATTGTCGTCCTTTTTTTATTCTTAATCATCCAAAAATTCTTCTTTCTGGAAAGAGTTTTCTTTTTTGTTGAATTTACCCGTATTTTTAAAGTAGATATCGTGGAAGCTCAATGTCGTGACAGCATCCACTTTTCGGAAGAATTTTTCTGCACGAATATCATCAATTGTCTTGAATCCACATGCTTCCATAATTTCTACCGTTGCACGAAGCGTATTACGATGGAATTGAGCAACACGAACATGTTTGTCCGCTACATCCAAGCCTTTATATAAGTGTGGTTTTTGTGTAGCCACACCTACTGGACATACGTCCTCGTTACATTTCAATGCTTGGATACATCCAAGGGCAAACATCATACCGCGTGCACTATAACATGCATCAGCTCCCAAAGCCAATGCTTTCAACAAGTCAAATCCTGTTACAATTCGGCTAGAAGCAATAACTTTGATATGTTTTTTTAATCCGTAATTGATTAATGTAGTAGTCACAAAAGTAAGCGCATCGTATAATGGCATACCGATATTGTCTGTAAATTCTAACGGTGCAGCACCTGTTCCTCCTTCTGAACCATCAATAGAGATGAAATCAGGGAAAATTTGTGTGTTTTGCATCGCATTACAGATGTCTACGAACTCTTGTTTGTCACCCACACAAATTTTGAAACCTACTGGTTTGTAACCAGAAAGTTCACGCAGTTTTTGGATGAAATACATCATCTCCTCTGCATTGCTGAATGCACTGTGTGCAGGAGGCGACATAACGTCTGTACCTGGGATGACGTGACGAATAGCAGCTACCTCAGGAGTGTTTTTTGCTGCAGGCAGGATACCACCATGACCAGGCTTAGCACCTTGTGAGATTTTAAGTTCAATCATTTTCACGTATGGTCTATTGGATTTTTCAGCATATAATTCGCTGTCAAAATAGCCATGCTCATCGCGACAACCGAAATAACCTGTACCAATTTGCCAGATCAAATCACCACCGCTCATGTGGTAGTTACTGATACCACCTTCACCGGTATTATGTGCAAACTTTTGTAGTGCAGCACCTTTATTCAACGCTGTAATAGCTGTTTTACTCAACGCACCATAACTCATCGCCGAAATATTAAAAATACTTAAGCTGTATGGTTGTTTACAGAATTTGTTGCCAACCATTGTGCGCAAATCGTGATTTTCGATATGCGTAGGGAATATTGAATGCGCTACCCATTCATTTCCCACAGCCTGTGGGTCAGTTTGCATACCGAAGGCGACAGTCTCGCGTTGGTTTTTCGCTCTTTGATATACAATAGAACGCTGTCTTCTGTTGAATGGCCTACCATCTGTATCCGACTCCCAAAAATATTGTCTCAATTCAGGACGAAAGGATTCGAAAAAGTATCTGAACGCACCAACTAATGGATAATTGCGTAGAATAGCATGATGTGTCTGTACACTATGATATACTGCCACTACTAATAACGGAATAGGAATAATTAATAACCAAAACCAACGAGGAGTAAAGATAAGTCCAAAGGAAATGATGATTAGGTTTACGATTATTATAGTTGTGAGAATTAGTTTTCTAACTGCCATGATTTAATCTGAAGTTATTGGATATACTAATATTTTATATTTTTACGAAAGCAAAATTAGTAAGTAATTTTAGCATTAACACTAAACTCTTCACTTTTATATTTTTTGTAATTAAAAGATTATTTGGGGTATCTTTTAACAATAAAATCAGATAAAAGTTGATATATTTTGCTTTCCTCAGGGTATTGCGTTAAGAATTGCAAATGCTTATTGATAACCTGATAATCTCCTCTCCGCGCTGGCCCCGTTTGCGTGTCTTTCGGGGAATGCTGTTGCACCTTTTGAGCAGTTTCTGCGATGATCGGTTTGAGCAAATCAAAACTCAAGTGTTCGCGTGTCAAGATCTCTTCTGCCATTTGAAATAAGGCGTTGCTAAAATTATTGACCAATACGGCGGATAGATGCAGTGCCAATCGCTGTGAGGAGTCGCATGGAAAAGCTTTTGGGGTGACAGGAGCAATTAACCTTAACAATGTATCAAATGTACGCTCGGAATCAGCTTCTATGCCAAAAGGAATAACAGACAGGTCAGTGTCTATTTCTTTATTCAAGCTTTGGGGAGGATAGATGACACCATAGCGGTGAAATGCTTGCAATACTTCGATAGAGGTGGCACCAGAGGTATGCACTACGATTCCTTCTATGGAAGGATCAAGCGCTTGTGTGACCTGATGTATAGCGGCATCGCTGACAGCGATGAGATATACATCAGCATGCTTGCTTATCAATTGCAGGTCATCGATTGACTGGCTATTAACTACACTAGCCAATGCATTTGCATTGGCTAGTGTAGGTGAGTATACTTGTAGAATATTATGACCTGTAGCGTAGCATGCTTTCGCTAAATGCGTTGCTATATTACCGCTACCGATTATAACTAAATTCATATTAAGCTTCCTTGTGTTCTATAACTTTACCTTCTTTGCTGCGTCTGATTATCGCCATGATAAATCCTATCGTCATGATAATGGTACCCGCCCAGAAGAAATTAATGTAAGGGAATTTAATAGCTTTGAATACAATCCATTTTTTCTCTGGCAATGGTTTTTGGTATACCATGATTTCCAATTTATCCTTATCTGGGATAATGTTGGTGAATCTAAATTTCAGACCTTCTTCGGATACATCTTTATTGAAATCATAAGCATTACCATCTTTTAATAAGAATATAGGTTCTGCATTATATTCCTTTTGATCCGCATCGATAACTTTTATTTTTAATCCTACAATGACGTCATCCGATTTAAGTGGGATATTCTCCAATTTCGCCTCTTTATTCACTCCCTCAATCACAAAAACACCATTACGGTAACGAAGTGTATCCCCAATGTTGACCTGATAAGTAGCGGGTTCTTCGTAATCCTCAAAACCGGTCTTCTCTTCTTGCGTGATCTTATTCAATGGAGCATGCGAATCCGCTGCAGCTGCAGTGATTAAAGTGTAGATATCGTGTGTAATATAGTGGCGCGTATCAGGCGTACCTATCAAACCACCCATATCCGGATTGTTTTGTGCAAATGGACTCAACGTGAAAGATTCTTTTACCTTTCCTGTCTCCTCATCAATTTTTTCGTATTTAATATGGTAATACACATTTGGCGCAGCGACACTGTCGCCTGTATAGGTAATTCGGTAGTCGCCCATTTGTACGGGTTCACCTTCTGTCAAGAATAAATTCTCTCCAGGATCGGTGAATTTATCGCCTTCCTTACCGAAATTTTTGACACCGATATAGCCACTTTGATTAACCGAAATTACTTCATTGGTGGCTGCAGCGACCAAAGCACCAATCACTAATAAGCCAAAGCCAATGTGAGATACTGCCGAACCTGTTAACTTCCATTTACCTTTGATGGCATCGCTCAATATGCGGATATTGGCAACGATACAGTATATACCCGTGAACATAATGAGCTTATACATTACGTTGGTATACGTTTTGGTGAAGTATATCGCTGCTGCTGCCAATAATATGGATACAACTAATGTAGCAATTGTAGATGCCCAAAATCTTCTGCTTTCTGTACGTTTGTATTTCAAAAATTGAGTAAAAGCGGTCAAAAGTAAGATAACTACTGCAAATGCACCTTGCCATTTATTATAATGCGCAATAGGATCAACAGGAGGGGCTACTTTGGTTCCAAATAAGGCGTTAAACACCGGGATTGATGTGGTAGCAATCATTTGTACACAAGCTACTGTCAGCACCAAAGCACCAATAAACATCCAGAACTCCCGGGAATATATTTCTTCTTCTTTTTTCGTGCTTGGCAGTTCTTTTCTTCTCCAGATTAGTAAACCAATCATGATGATGAAGAAGACCAGGTTGAATGCAATCAGCTGACCATTCATGCCCAATGTAGTGAAGGAGTGTACGGAAGTTTCACCCAATACACCTGATCGCGTTAGGTATGAAGCATAGATTACTAATACGAAACTTATTAAAGATAATAAGGTCGCAGTGAAATAACCGTGACCAGAATGTCTAAATGCTAAAATAACGTGTACAGCAGCGATTAAGGTAAACCATGGAATGATAGAAACATTCTCTACCGGATCCCAAGCCCAGAAACCGCCGAAATTCAAGGCTTCATAAGCCCAGAATGAACCCATGATAATACCCGCACCTAAGATCATAACCGCAAATAAAGCCCAAGGCATTCCCTTTACGGTCCACTCTTTGTATCGACGTGTCCAAAGTCCGGCTGCAGCATATGCAAACGGCACGATCATCGACGCAAATCCTAAGAACAATGTGGGTGGGTGGATCACCATCCAATAGTTTTGCAATAAGGCATTTAATCCTTTTCCATCGATCATGGATAGGTAATTCGGATCTTGAAAGATAGGCGCATTCATGGCATCACGCAACAATATAAATGGCGATGAACCGATGCGGTTGCCAAATATTTCAACACCTATCAGCATACTTGCCAAGAAGGTTTGACAAAGCATGACAAATGTCATTACGGGTGATTCCCACGATTTGGTACGGAATAATAATACGGTTCCAATAACGACCTGCCAGAACATCCATAACCAGAAACTACCTTCTTGGCCTTCCCAGAATGAGGAAATAATATAGTGCGTAGGTAACTTGGTGTCTGAGTGTGACCACACATAATAGTACTCAAACATGTGGTTGTAGATCATGTAAAACAGCAATGAACCTATTGTCACTACTGAAATAGCATTAAGAATGAAACCGATGCGGCCCATTGTTTTCCATGATTTCTCATCAGGGTTCTTTGTGGCAAAGAAATAGCTTATAAGCGAAAATAAGGCAGCTCCAAATGATAGAATCACAAAAAACTGTCCTATTTTACCAGGTAAAAGGTTTTCACCTACGTAATTAATATCCATTAAATAGTTATATTAAAAATATATTATAGCGAAGCGTTCGTTGATACGGCCTCTTTAATTTCCATCTCGTCTTTATTGTATTTTGAAGGACATTTCATCAAAATTTTGCTGGCATGAAAGGTATCGCCCTCCATCTTGCCTGTTAATACAATTTGCTCCGAACGTTCAATGTCTTGGGGTTTCGAACCGTTAAATACAACCTTACACTCCGTACTATCGTTGTCATACATATAGAATGCGAAGTGATTGGCATCTTTTACCGGATCATACACTAACTCTTTTTCTTTATTTAGTACACCTACTACATAAAGTTCTGTGTTTTTCTCTTTTGCTTGAGCGAATGTTGAATACGTACTAGAGTCCGTATAGATAACTAAAATCATCGCAATAGCAACAGCAATGATAACGATGAGAATGATTGAACTTTTTTTCATACTATAATTTTGACTAAAACAAGTACAAAATTACGAAAAGGTATGTGAAAGAATGAATTTACCAAGAAGTGCTGTCTATTTAGAACAGTTCTAAATAGAATTAGTAACCAGGTAAGTTCTTAGCTATCTGAAATTTATCTCCTGATGTAAAATAATTGTTAATTATCTTACGGGGTAACTGAGGGTTAATTTTACATTTCTATGGGTTCGGCAGAGGTGTTCTCCGCTGAACTAAACTTCTCTCCGCTGAATTTAGTGACCAGCATGGCGGCAAGAGAATCTCCTGTAGCATTCAGAATCGTAGCCAAGGGATCCACCAATGCACCAATAATCATAATTGCCGGAACAGCCTCATTGGGTATGCCATATACGGATATCATGAGCATTTCACCTATGAATCCACCGTTTGGTATTCCTCCAGCCACCATACTTACGAGAATAGTAATTCCCACTGCAGTAATAAGGGTAGTAGGCTCGAAAAAATTCCAATCCAAAATGGCAAATGCTACATATATTTTGAGAATGGAGGATATAGAAGAGCCATTTTTGTACAATGTATTGCCCAGCGGAATCACCACACTAGCAATATAATTCGGTACTCCCATTTTTTTTGCGGCTAATAGATTAGCGGGCAATGTGGCTAGGCTGCTGCATGTACTCACAGCGGTCAGGGAAGGTGTAATATTAAATCGCCAATAGTCCTTAATGCCTTTGCGTCCATTGGCTATGAAAGCATATAATGAAAATATGGTAAAGAAAAAGACTATTCCGAAAATGTAATAAAATGCAAGAGGCTTAGCATAAAAACCAAAAAGTTCGGGTCCTAGCGTCTGCACCTGATAGGCGAAATAAGCGCCCAAACCTATAGGTCCTAACTGCATGATCAGCGTCAGGAGATTTTTCATCACCTCATTTCCGGCTATCAAAAACTGAAGAAATGGTCGTGCCGCTTCTCCGCTTTTACGCACAGAGATGCCTATTAAAAATGAAAATATAACGAAGGCTAGAATATTTTGGCGGGAGAGTAAGTGGACAAATTCACCTACACTCAAAAAACGGACGATTTTGTCGCCCCATGTATCTTCGGCATTGGTACTGATTAATTCAGATGCCGCATTGGACTGTGTGATCGCGGTAACCGGAAAGGCCCATAATCCAAGTATGGTCAATACCGCTGCTATGGCTATAGTGGAGATGAATACAGCGCTCATCACACCCAATATTTTGCCCAATTGACTATTGCTCTCAATATTAGCGATAGCGGTGCTGATAGCGAAAAATAATAAAGGAATTACAGCGACAAACAACAAATTCAAGAAGATATCTCCGATGGGTTTGATATATAGTACCAAGTCAGGCACGAATAGACCGACAAGACTCCCAATAGTGATGCCCATTAGAAGTAGAATGATACTGCTATAACTCTTTAGTATAGTATTCATGTGGAGATTATCTTTAAGCTAAAATAGTTTTTTTGTTTTAGATTTGACACAAAAAATATAGAATATGGATATTGTGACGACAGGCGATGGTTCAAAAACCATTTATAATGCAGAAGTAGGGGAGCATTATCACTCGAAGCATGGGGCTTTGCAAGAAAGCAAACATGTGTTTCTAGGGTCGGGCCTTC